>JAZTWO010000001.1:0-54500 GCA_045635885.1 Eubacteriales bacterium
ATGTATTGTTTGATTTCAATCAAACAATACAATTTGCGCGAAATCTTTGGCGAAAGCGTCATAAAAGTTTTTTGCAAGCTTTTTTTCAAAAAAAGCGAAAATCTTTTCTTAACTAACTTCTCCCCGATAAATCCCAATTTAACGTATTAAGGAGAAATATATGAATAGCAACAATAATAATCATAATGATGATAATAATAGTAATTCCCCAAATCTTCAAATAAGATCTAATCATGCTCCGTTAGGGAATCCAATATTCCTTGATGATGATGACGTTAAAAACGATTCAATCAAGGCATCCATAATTAAACTCGAATTGAAAAAGCGAGCAATGATAGAAAAGTATAGGGAAACTGATTATTATAAATCCCAGCAAGACAAAACAAAATCCAAAAAAGAAGATAAATAATGCAAAGCACCCACTTTTGTGAGTGCTTTTTTCTTATTCAATTATCTGTAAAAGCTATTTCCACCAATAAATTCACGAACAATGCTTGTTGGTGGGATTTCATCCTCGACGTCGGCTTCACGAATGTAATTGAGAAGTCCGACCATAGCACGAACCTGCTCATAGCATTCGTCACTTGGTTCAACCTGCAAAAGCAAGGGGAAGATATATTTCTTAATCACCGCAAGCTCATAAAGTGTTGAGCTGTTGAAAATAACATCGGCATTTTCTTGATATGGGAAAATCCATTTTTCCTCGCCACGTCTTACCGAATCCCACATATCAAGTGTTCTTTGAACAGAAGCGCCACGGCTTTCAAAGTCACGCACCGTTCTTCTGAGAAGTCGGAGTGTGCTTGTGGGAATTCTGTTGTGATAGTCAAAGTTGAGTGGGAGAAGGGGACTTACAAAAAGTCTGAAAACAAGCTTTGGATCAAGGTCATCTGGGATAAGAACGGGGTTAAGACCATGAATACCCTCAACAATAATAACGGAATTTTCTTTCAATTGCATCTTGTGACCAACCCAAACTCTCTTGCCAAGCTTAAAGCTGAACGTAGGAATTTCAACTTCTTTTCCTTCTAACAAATCACGAAGATTTTTACCGAAAAGCTCGGTGTCAATTGTGTTGATATGCTCAAGGTCGAGCTTTCCGTCGGGACCGGGAGCGATTTTATCCCTGTCGATATAGTAATCGTCAAGACTCATCAAAATGGGAGCTTTTCCGTGAACACGAAGCTGTGTGGCAAGACGATTTGCACTTGTTGTTTTACCTGATGAGCTTGGTCCTGCAAGCATAACTGCCTTTGAACCACGCTCGCAAATCATATCGGCAATTTGAGAGAATTTCTTTTCGTGAAGTGCCTCGTTAACACGAATAAGCTCACGAATTTTGCCGTTTTCTGTAAGCTCGTTAAGATCCGCAACCGTTTCACAACCCATAAGCTCGCTCCAACGTTCGCCCTCGGCATAAACGTTAAAGAAGTTGGGCATTTCACGGTAAACTGAAACTCTGTCGGGATTTTTCTGGTCGGGAAGCACGAAAATAAATCCATTTTTCGCATCAACTATGCTCCAAGAACGAAGGAAGGATGTTGAAGGTGCCATTTCGCCATAGAAATAGTCGGCAAAATTGCCATGCTCATAAACTGTAAAATATGTTTTTCCACGGTATTTAAGCAGGCGAGTTTTGTCATCCTGACCTGTGAGCTTGTAATGTTCAATTGCGTCATCAATTGGAATTCTGCGACGGAGAAGGGGAATGTCCTCGTCAACTATTCTTTGCACCTCGTTTGCAAGGTCCTCGGTTGAAAAGTTTTCAGTTTCGCAAACATTGAAATAAATGGAGTTTCCAAGTGTGCAGCTCATTTTTGCAACTGCGCCCTTGTAAAGTCGCTCAAAAGCCAAGAAAATAATGAATTGCGCAGTTCTAACGTATGCTTCACGTCCCATGGGATCGTTGTATCTGTAAAGACGAATGTGACCTCCACTTGCCTCAACTGCGTTTCTAATGCTCGCTCTGTCGGGATTGATGTCCTTTGAGCGAAGGGGAATGTAATTAAGTGTGAAAACACGACCTGCAAGTTTAGCAACAATCGGGTCGGTTGAAAGTTTGCCTTTAATGTAGCCAAGCTCCTTAATTATATCAAATAACGATTGGTCGGGCTTCGGCTCGACAACGTGATTGTCAATGTATAACTTCATATTTTTATCTCCTTTATACTAAATTTTATCATTAATTTGGTGATTTTATTCTTTGAAAAGTTAGTTTTAAGTAAATGAGAAAACTTCCTCACTCGCTTATGTGAGAGCTACCTTTGTGGAGGGAGTTTCTCCTCATCTCCCCTATAAATCAAAATTTGAAGTGGAAACGAGGACAAAAAAAGGCGACTAACTTTATAAAAAAGGTAGTCAACCATTTGCGGCGGTTGTAGAAACACTTGCCCATATCGCAAGTTTATACCAATAATAATTATACCCAAAATCACCCAAAAAGTCAACAATTTTATTTTGAAAATTGTTAAATTTACACATAAAACAAAAAAATGAGCAGGGAGAGCCAAAATCCCCCTGCTTTTTGTTTATTTTTCACAATTTTTAAAAATTCCGTTTGAAAGAACGGGCATAATTGTTTCCTCGATAATGCGGTCAATATCCTCGTTATTCATATCCTCAAAAATGGCACGAAGACCAACAAAATTGGATATACCCATAAGCATATAAGCAACTGTTGTCGGGTCTGGTGCTTGAACCTCGTTTGAGCTTTGCACAAGCGCATTTGTATAGCTTTCTGCAAAGGACGAATAATAGTCCACAAAAAGCTTTTTGTCAATTGCGAGTGAGCCCCAAATAACGTTGTAAATATTGGGGTTGTTAACGGCAAATTTGATAAAGCATTTTATACCCTCACGCTCCTGCTCATAACGTGTGTTGCAACCCTGAATACTCTCGGCAAGAAGGGACTTAATTTCCCTTTGATACTTCCACATCAAATAGCGGTAAACGTCGGTTTTTGTTTCAAAATATATGTAGAAAGTGCCAACGGCAGTGTCCGCTTTTTTGCATATATCGGATATCGAGGTTTCATGGAAACCGTTTTTTGTGAATAATTCCTCGGCGGCATCAAGCAATTTGTTCATTTTAGCCAAACCGAGCTTAGTCTTAGGCAAATTAATGCCTTTTGCATTGTATTTATCCATTTTAATTTTCCTTTTTTTCTATTTGTGGGGATATTATAACATTTTTTATCGTTATTTGCAATAGTTTTTTGAGGATTTTTTTGTCTATTTTTCACCAAATCATATGCGAATGTGTAGAAATCTTCCGTAGCATATTGACAAAATCAATAAAATTATATATAATATTATTAAACAAATATGAATATTGTTCATATTTTTCAAATTTGGAGGAATTTTTTATGACATTCAACGAACTTTACGTAGGACAAAAAGCGTCCGTACAAAAAACATTTGCCGATGCAGATCTTAGAGCTTTTGCCGAGGTAAGCCTTGACACAAACCCTATCCATCTTGATGAGGAATATGCAAAAACAACAATCTTTGGCAGAAGAATTGTTCACGGTATTTTGACAAGTGGACTTATCTCTGCAGTTCTTGCAAACAAGCTCCCCGGCCCAGGCACAATTTATCTTGGTCAGGAACTCAAATTCACAGCTCCCGTGTTCCTTGGTGACACAATCACAGCAGAATGCGAAATTGCTGAAATTCGTGAGGATAAGCACATTGTTAAGCTCAACACAACTTGCTACAATCAGGACGGTAAGGTAGTTATCTCCGGTATGGCAACTGTTAAGTTCAACGGTTAGTGTTAGCCTTCCCCAGCGGTAAGGAAAATTCAAATACAAATAGGGAAGAACCGCACGTTCTTCCAAGGAGGAATAAAAAATGGCAAATTACAAATCAATTCTGTTTGAACAGATGATTAAGGATTTCGCTGAAACAGAAGTTAAGCCCCTTGCACAAGAGGTTGACGAGCTTGAGCGTTTTCCTTCTGAAACTGTAGAAAAAATGGCAAAGATGGGACTTATGGGCATCATCGTTCCCCGTGAATACGAGGGCGCAGGTGGTGACTATAACATGTACATCTATGCAGTTGAGGAACTTTCAAAGCATTGTGGCACAACAGGAGTAATTCTTTCTGCTCACACATCTCTTTGCGTAGCTCCCATTCTTGAATACGGTAACGAGGAGCAGAGAAGAAAATACCTTCCCGACCTTGCAACCGGTAGAAAAATTGGTGCTTTTGGTCTTACCGAGCCCAATGCAGGTACTGATGCTGCAAACCAGCAGACAGTAGCCGTTGAAATGGACGACCACTATTTGCTTAACGGAAGCAAAATCTTCATCACAAATGCAGGTTATGCTTCTACATATATCATCATCGCCATCACAGGAAAAACACCCAAGGGACCTGAAATGAGCGCATTCATCGTTGAATCTGCATTCGAGGGCTTCTCTGTGGGTAAAAAAGAAAAGAAGATGGGTATTCGAGGTTCATCCACATGCGAGCTTATCTTTGATAACGTAAAGGTACCCAAAGAAAACCTTCTTGGTAAACGTGGAGAGGGCTTTAAAATTGCAATGAAGACACTTGACGGCGGACGTATCGGTATCGCTGCACAGGCACTTGGTATTGCAGAGGGCGCACTTGACTCCACAATTGCATACGTTAAGTCAAGAAAGCAGTTTGGCAGAAGCATTTCTGCATTCCAGAATACACAGTTCCAGCTTGCAGATATGGCAACAAGATGCGCAGCGGCACGTGGTCTTGTATATGCGGCAGTTAATGCAAAGCAGAACAAGCTTCCCACAGTATCCGTGGCAGCGGCACAGGCAAAGCTTTACTGTGCAGAAACAGCTATGGACGTTACAACAAAGGCAGTTCAGCTTCACGGTGGATACGGATATACACGTGAATATCCTGTTGAAAGAATGATGCGTGATGCAAAGATTACCGAAATTTACGAAGGAACGAGCGAGGTTCAGAGAATGGTTATCTCCGGTGCGCTCCTTAGAAAGTGAGGTATAGCGAAATGAAAATTATAGTTTGTATCAAACAAGTTCCAAATACAACTGAAATTAAAATCGACCCCGTAACAAATACACTTAAGCGTGACGGTGTTCCAAGTATCATCAACCCCGATGATAAGACTGCAATTGAGGCGGCTCTCACTCTCAAAGAGAAGACAGGCGCAACAGTAACAGTTATCACAATGGGTCCTGCACAGGCAGAAAAGGCATTGCGTGAAGCACTTGCTATGGGCGCTGATGAAGCGTTCCTTCTTACAGACCGTGCGTTTGCAGGTTCTGATACACTTGCAACATCCACAATTATCGCCGCAGCTATCAAAAAGCTTGGCGCAGACGTTGTATTCTGCGGACGTCAGGCAATCGACGGTGACACAGCTCAGGTTGGACCTCAGATTGCAGAACATCTTGGCATTCCTCAAATCACATATGCCGCTGCAGTTGATTATTGCAACGAGTGTGGCGCTCTTATCGTAAAGAGAGAATTTGAAGATAGATATCAGACACTTAAGGTTGCAGGTCCTTGCCTTATCACAATCCTTTCAACACTTGCAAAGCCCAGATATATGAACGTTTGGGATATCGTTGCACAGGACGAAAAGGAAATTGGCATTATCACATTTGCAGACCTTGAGCTTAACAAAGAGGACATTGGTCTTGGTGGTTCTCCCACAAAGGTTAAGTCTACAGCAACAAAACAGTTCGACAAAACAATTGAAACTCTTGAGCTTGACCCCGAAAGCGCTGCAAAGGCGATTGTGGACGCACTCAAAGAGCGTCATCTTATATAAGAAAAGGAGGAAAGCATATTATGGCAAAGAATATTTGGGTATTCTGCGAACAGCGTGACGGTGAAATTCAAAACGTTGCTCTTGAACTTCTTGGTGTTGCACGTGAGCTTGCAGAAAAAACAGGCGAAAAAGTAAATGCAGTCCTTCTTGGACACAATGTAAAGGATAAGGCACAAACACTTATCGCACATGGTGCTGACGGTGTTTATGTTGTTGACGATCCTAATCTTGAAAAATTTGTTACTGAGCCATACGCTCAGGCAATCACACATATTGCAAGAAAATACGAACCCAATGTAATCCTCTTTGGTGCTACAAGCATTGGTCGTGATCTTGCTCCCCGTCTTTCTGCTCGCCTTAAGACAGGTCTTACAGCAGACTGCACAAAGCTCGAAATGGACGAAGAGGGCAACCTCTTTATGACAAGACCTGCCTTTGGCGGTAACTTGTTTGCAACAATTATCTGTCCCGATAGTCGCCCTCAGATGAGCACAGTTCGTCCCGGTGTTATGAAAAAGCTCGAATCAGATGCTGCAAGAGTTGGCGAAGTTGTTGTTGAAAGTTTTGAATGGGATACATCCAAGTTTGCAGTAACTGTTATCGAAGAAGTTAAGGCAGAAAAGGCAGAAGCTAATATCGAAGATGCTAAAATCCTCGTTTCTTGCGGACGTGGTGTTAAGAATATTGATTCTGCACACGAGCTTGCTTCAAAGCTTCACGGAACAGTTTCTGCATCCCGTACACTTGTTGACGCAGGACTTCTTGACCACGCACGTCAGGTAGGTCAAACAGGTAAGACCGTTCGTCCCGAAGCATACCTTGCTTTCGGTATCAGCGGCGCAATCCAGCACCTTGCAGGTATGGAAGAATCCGAATTCATCGTTGCGGTTAATACCGATAAGAACGCACCCATCTTTAAGGTTGCTAACCTCGGTATCGTAGCAGACGCAGAAGCAGTATTTAAGAACCTTAATAAGTTGCTTTAAATTAGCCTTCCCATCGAGGGGAAGGGGGACCGCTTTAGCGGTGGATGAGGGGAACGCCATTTGTGTTGCACGATGGGTTTTCTCCGCAAATATAAACACTTAACACAAAGATATTATGGCAATTTATCATAATAAAAACTACGTTCCGTTAGCACAGCAATTAAGAAAAGAAATGACACCCGAAGAAAAGCATTTGTGGTACGATTTTCTTAAAAAATTGCCGTGCACGGTAAACAGGCAAAAAAATATTGGTAATTTTATCGTCGATTTTTATATTGCAAGCAAAAATATTGTAATTGAAATCGACGGACGTCAACACGATATGCCCGAGCATAACGAAAAGGATAGCGAGAGAGATTTTGAACTTTCAAAGCTTGGTATAAGAGTGTTGAGATACACAAACAAAAGTATAAACAAAAATTTTAATGATGTGTGCGATGATATTCTCACACATTTGGGATTGACTTGGGATGATTTAAGGTGAATGAGAGAGTCGATAGTCTGCACAGACTTCGTTCCCCTCATCCACCGCTAAAGCGGTCCCCCTTCCCCTCGATGGGAAGGCTAATTATAATATGAAAGGAATAGTCACAATGAGTAAGGTATATTTAGTAAGTGCAAAGAGAAGTGCAATTGGCACAATGCTTGGTACACTTAAAGACGTTTCCCCCACAAAGCTTGGTGCAGACGTGCTTCGTGCAACGCTCGAGGCAGGCAAGGTAGATCCTGCGTGGCTTGATGAAGTTATTGTAGGTAACGTTCTTCCTGCTGGAGTTAAGCAGGGTCCTGCACGTCAGGTAGCAATTGGTGCAGGAGTACCTGTTGAAATTCCTGCATATTCACTTAATATGGTATGTGGAAGCGGAATGAAATCCGTAATGAACGCATACACAGCAATCAAGGCAGGCAGTGCAGATTTAATAGCAGCAGGCGGCACAGAGGTAATGAGTGGTGCGCCCTATCTTGTTCCCGGCAAGGTTAGAAGCGGAAATAAGATGGGTGAAATGAAGCTTGTTGACCACATGCTCATCGACTCCTTGACGGATGCCTTTGGAAATATGCACATGGGCATTACTGCAGAAAATGTTGCTGAAAGATATGGAATTACAAGAGAAATGCAAGACGAATTTGCAATCAACTCACAGGCAAAGGCAATTGCCGCACAGGATGCAGGCAAGTTCGTTGATGAAATCGTTCCTCTTACAGTAAAGGTTGGCAGAAAAGAAATCGTATTTGATGCCGACGAATACATCAATCGCACAACTACACTTGAAAAGCTTGCAACACTTCGTCCCGCATTCAAGCCCGACGGAACAGTAACTGCAGGTAATGCATCCGGAATTAATGACGGTGCGTCCTTCTGCGTGCTTGCAAGTGAAGAGGCAGTTGAAAAATACGGACTTACACCCATGGCAGAAATCGTGGCAGTAGGTCAGGGTGGCGTTGAACCCGACGTAATGGGACTTGGTCCTGTTCCTGCGGTAACAAACGCACTTAAGAATGCTAAGATGAAGCTTGACGAAATTGAACTTTTCGAGCTTAACGAAGCATTTGCGGCTCAGTCACTCGGTGTGGTAAAGCTTCTTTCTGAAGGACACGGAGTAGAGCCCGAATATATTGTTTCCCGTTGCAACGTAAACGGTGGCGCAATTGCACTTGGTCACCCCGTAGGCGCATCAGGAAATAGAATTATCGTAACCCTTGCACACGAATTGAAGAGAAGTGGCAAAACCTATGGTGTTGCATCTCTTTGTATCGGTGGCGGTATGGGTACTGCAGTAGTTCTTAAAAATATTTAATATATGAAAGGATTTAAAACTATGAGATTGGAAAACAAAGTTGCTATCGTAACAGGTGGTGCAAAGGGTCTTGGCGGCGAAATGGCTCAAACATTTGCTAAAGAGGGCGCAAAGGTTATTGCAGTTGACATGATGCCCCTTACCTATGAAAACGAAAACGTTGAATATTATCAGCTCAACGTTACAGATGGCGAAGCTTGCAAGAATTTCTTTGAATATGTAAAAGAGAAGTATGGCAAAATTGACATTCTTGTTAACAACGCAGGTATCACTCGTGACGCAATGACAAGAAAGATGACAGATGACCAGTGGGATCTTGTTATCGACATTAACCTCAAGGGCGTATTCAATCTTACAAGATACGTAGGTCCTTATATGGAAGAAATCGGTGGTGGTTCAATCATCAATATTTCATCCGTTGTTGGTGAATACGGTAACATTGGTCAGGCGAACTACGCAGCATCAAAGGCGGGCGTAATCGGTCTTACAAAGACATGGGCAAAGGAATTTGCACGCAAGGGTGTTCCCGTTAGATGCAACGCAATCGCTCCCGGTTACATTATGACAGATATGATGAAGACAGTTCCAGAAGAGCTTCTTCAAAAATTTGCAGGTCTTACAATGCTTGGCAGACTTGGTCAGCCCGAAGAAATCGCAAAGGCAGCACTCTTCCTTGCAAGTGATGACTCATCTTATGTAACAGGTCACGTTCTCTCCGTTAACGGCGGTATGAGACTCTAATTTCCAAAAAAGGAGAAAAAATATGGTAAACGTAGGAATTGTGGGCATTGGAACATATTTGCCCAAAAAGATAATGACTGCAAAAGAAATTTCCGACGCAACAGGCGGCGTTTGGAGTGAGGACGCAGTTAGAGATAAGCTCGGTATTAATCAGAAATATATGCCAAGTGATGAAGCGTGCGACGGCACACAGGAAATGGGTGCTTTGGCAGCTCTTAAATGCCTTGAAAATTGTGGAGTTGATCCCCTTGAAATCGATGCTATTCTTTGTATCACAGAAGAGTGGAAGGAATATCCCCTTACAACAAGCGCATGCTACGTTCAGGATAGAATCGGCGCAAAGAACGCATGGGGTATCGACGTTCAAAACCGTTGCTGCACAGCAGTTTCTGCTATGAAGCTTGCAAAGGATATGCTTATTGCAGATGATGAAATCAATACAGTTCTTGTTTGCGGTGGTTACCGTAACTGTGACTTCCTTGATTACACAGATAGTGGCGTTTCCTTTATGTTCAACCTTGGTGCAGGTGGTGGCGCAATCCTTCTTAAGAAGAATTACGGCAAGAACTTGCTTCTTGGCACACATCTTATGAGCGACGGTAGCGTTGTTCACACATGTGGTTCAAAGGTTGGCGGTATCAACGAACCCGTAACTCCTGAAAATTATAAAGAATTTGGAATGCTTCGTCTTATGGACTCCCCCAAGATGAAGGGACTTCTTAACACAGTGTCAATGCCTAACTGGTATCACTGCATTGATGAAGCTCTTCGCAAGTCCGGCAAGACAAGAGCAGATATTGATTACCTTGACATTCTTCACATTAAGAGAAGTGGTCATAAGGCAATGCTTGCAGACCTTGGTCTTCGTGAAGATCAGTCAATTTATCTTGAAGATTACGGTCATATCGGTCAGATCGACCAGATTCTCTCACTTGAGCTTGCACTTAAAGAGGGCAAGGTTAAAGATGGCTCAACAGTGTGCATGATTGCCGCAGGTATCGGTTACACATGGGCAGCAAATATCATTCAGTGGGGATAATTTATGGCATATTTTCTTAGCACATTATTTGGATCAATAATTCCTATGTGTGTTACCGCCCTTGTTACATTGGCTATTACCCTTATATTCAAAACGTCATACACAACCAACTTTGCGCAGGGTGTAATTTCTGCATTCGGTGCATATGCAGTTTCAAGTGTAATGACTTCAAGGGGACTTTCCATTTGGCTTGCATTACCCGTTGGTATGCTTGTAGCCATGGCAATAGCCGTTATAGTTGACGTGGGCATATTCAGACGAGGCAGATATGTTAATGCACTTGGTAAGCAGATTATTACAATGGGACTTATTTCCATAGTAGTAGGTGCAACACCATTGGTTTTTGGTATTACAACACCCGGATTTACTCCCTTTGTTAAGGGACTTATCTCCTTTGACGTATCAGACGGTAATGTATCCTTCCCTAAAAACGCATTAGTATGCATGGCAATGACAATTATAGTAATTGCAGTTATATTTGTGCTTTTAAGATTCTCAAAATGGGGACTTTCAGTGCGAGCAACCGCCTCTAACGAATATGTTGCGGGTATGATGGGCATTAACACACATGTGGTTACTGCTATTTCTTGGGGACTTGCAGGTGCGCTTGGAGCTTTGGCGGCAACAATCAACGCATCATCAGGTAATAGTGTAAATATCTACTTTATGACAAACTATCAGGTGTTTGCATTCCTTGCGGGCATTTTGGGTGGATTTTCTACCTTCCACGGTCCCGTAATTGCGGCGCTTATGATTCCGCTTGCAAACAACCTTGTTCAGTATGTAGTTAACTCAATGGGAAAACCCGAGCTTACAGGATGGTCAATGGTTGTCGTTTATGCGATAGCACTTGTTATCATTTTCTTCAAGCCACAGGGTATTTTCGGCAAAAAAATAGCAAAGAAGGTGTAATGATATGAAGAATATGAATAAATATTTAAGTAAAAATTACTCCTTACTCGGCAAAGAAACTCAAAAGCAAGATACATTTACAAAGGTACTCAAAACGGTGTTTTTTAACCCGGTTTACCACTATATTTTCTTTGGTATTATTTGTTGTATCGTAACTTATCTTGCGGTAAACAAGGTTATTCCTGAAATCATTCCATATTCACTTCAGTCAAGCTTGGCAATTTCATTCTCATTTGCAATTGCCGCAATCGGCTTCTGCTTGCTTATGGGTTATTCCGGACTTGCATCTCTCGGAACGGGCGGTTTTATAGGAATTGGCTCTTATGCGGTTCATTACGTTATGAACGAAGCGGGGCTTTCATTGCCCATAGCAATTCTCGTAGCCCTTGTGGTAGCTGCAATCATTGGTGTTGTTGTTGGCTTTATTTCACTTCGAATTGAAGGAATTTATCTTGTAATTTTAACACTTGGCTTGTCTGAGATTCTCCGTAACGTTTATATGGTTGTTGAGGATAAGATTAAGGTTAAAAACTTCGAGCTTTTCGGAACTCTTATTAAAAAACAGCATTCACTTTATATTGTGTCCGTTGTGCTTGTTATTATAATGATAGTAACGCATAACATCATCAATAGTCCCACTGGTAGAGCAATGCTTGCTATGAAAAACAGCACCGCAGCTGCTCAGGCAATGGGAATCAGTCTTATCAAATATAGATTGCTTGCGTTTGTAATTTGTACAATGTACGCATCTCTTTCAGGCGTAATGATTATGATTACAATTCGTTCCATTCAGGCATCAAACGGAAGTGGATATTATGCGCTTATTACCTCGCTCAATATTCTTGCGGCGGTAATTATCGGTGGCTTTAAATCCATTTGGGGTGCGGTATTTGGTTCGTTTGTAATGTACGGTATGCAAACGGCAATTTTGCAGGATATTGACTTCTTTGCAGAAAATCCTGAATTTATCACATTTATTTCAGGTGCGCTTGTTATTGTTGTTGTAATGTTCTTCCCGGGCGGTCTTGCACAGCTTTTGGCAGAGCTTAAATTGAAGATTAAGAAATGGTATAAGAAGATTAAGGAGGGTATTTATGGCAAAGATTTGGGCTAAAAAACACTCTCTTGATCAAAAAAGAGTTATAAAACTTCGCCGTTATCTTGACTTTGATAGAGAGGAACTTGCCTCTCTTAAAGAGAAATACGACGAAAAACTTGACAAAAAACTCAATGCCTTTCTTATAAAGGGCAACAAAAAACTTTCAAAACTTGCATTTGAAGCTTGCGATAAAGAGGAATATGCTCAAAATGTGCTTGAAGAAAGACTTCAAAAATATGACGTTAAGGCATATATGAAGCATAGAGCCATTAAGCACGCATCTGCACGCAAGATTTTCAAGCAGGTTAAAAAAGGAGAAGCTTTTGGCTTCGTTCTTGTAAAAGAAGAGAAGAAAATTGAAAAGCTTAATAACAAGAGAAATAAATACATTGCTTCTCTTGAAAAGAAAAAGATGCGCTTCCTTGCTAAAAAGCATCCAACTTACGTTGTGCCCTATAACCGCAAGAGAGCCGCACTTGAAAATGAATATTTTGATTTGAAGAATAAGCTTGAGGCAAAATACACCGCACAGTTCTACAAAGAAAAATCAAAAATTCAAGATAGAATTATCAAAAACGAAAGAAAGCTTTCTAAAGCAAAGCACAGAATTAACAACCAAGACACATTGCCGGAGGGAGTTCTTTTGGAGGTTAGAAACCTTAGAATGTACTTTGGTGGTCTTAAAGCAGTTGAAAATCTTAGCTTTGACGTTAAAAAAGGCGAAATTTTCGGACTTATCGGCCCTAACGGTGCAGGTAAGACAACAGTGTTCAACTGCATTACCCGTTTTTATGACGCAACGGGCGGTGATATGTACTTTGAAAACAAATATGGCGAGGTTGTTGACCTTCGCTCATTCAAGGTTCATGACATTATTTTGCAGGGTATTGGAAGAACGTTCCAGAACATTGAGCTTGTAAAAGAAATTTCCGTTATTGAAAACCTTCTTGTTGCAAGTACCAGAAGCTATAAAACAGGATTTTTTGGCCACGTTATCGGCGCACGTTCACTCAAAAAAGAGGAAAAGTTGCTTCGTGCAAAGGCAATGAGAATTCTTAAGTTTATGGAGCTTGAAAATTACGCAAACTGGTATGCAATGGGTCTTCCTTACGGTATTCTTAAAAAGGTTGAGATTGCCCGTGCCTTGATGGCAGATGCAAAGCTCATCATTATGGATGAGCCCGCGGCAGGTCTTAATGATAGTGAAACTGCAGAGCTTACAAAAACAATTCGCAGAATTCGTGACGAATTTGGCGTAACAATCCTTCTTGTTGAACACGATATGGGACTTGTTATGAACGTTTGTGACACAGTTTGCGCTATCAGCTTTGGTCAGATGCTTGGAATTGGCACAACCGAAGAAATTCAGAAAAACAGAGCAGTTCAAGAGGCATATCTTGGTGTTGCAGAGGAGGAGTAAGATGAGCGAAATTCTTAAATTATCGAATGTTAAGCTTAATTACGGCCCCATTGCCGCAATCAAGGGAATTGACCTTAGCGTTGAAGAGGGACAGATTGTTGCGATTTTAGGCGCAAATGGTGCGGGAAAAACATCCACACTTAAGGTTATTTCAGGACTTTTGAAGCCAAGCGCAGGCGAAATTATTTTTGACGGTAAAAAGATTAGCGGCAAATCCGCACACAAAATTGCCCAAATGGGAATTATGCAGTCCCCGGAGGGACGCCACGTTCTTATTGGTCTTACCGTTGAAGAAAATCTTCGTGTTGGTGCTTATAAAATCAAGTCTAAAGAGGAGCTTGAAAAGAACTTTGAAAGAGTTTACACTCTTTTTCCAAGACTTAAAGAGAGAGCGAAGCAGCAGTCTTCAACACTTTCGGGTGGTGAACAGCAAATGCTTGCCATTGGACGTGCGCTTATGGGCTCACCCAAGCTTCTTATTTTGGACGAACCTTCATTGGGACTTGCGCCCTTGCTTATCAAGGATATTTTCAATACACTTGTTAAGATTAAAGAAGAGGGAACAACTATTCTTATTGTAGAGCAGAATGCTCTTTCAACACTTAAAATTGCCGATTATGCATACGTTCTTGAACTTGGAAAGATCAGTATGCACGGCAAGGCAGAGGAGCTTGCAAAAGACGAGCGCCTCATCTCCGCATATCTTGGCGGAAAATAAAAATAAACATTACACCGTTAATTCGGTGATGTAATAAAAAAATAAGGAGAATACTTATGAAAAACACATTCACAAAACTTCTTGCGTTGACACTCGCACTTGTGCTCTCCCTCGGTGTTCTCGCTGCATGTGGCGGCGGTAATAGTGGCGGAGATATCGACGATATCGACGATATCGTAACTGACGAGCCCGATGACCTTCTTGGTATCACAGACGATACTATTTGGGTAGGTAACACAGCAGGTACAACAGGCGCACTTGCAGCTATTGGTGCACCCTTCAACCTTGGTCTTCAGGCAGCTTTCGAAGCTTACAACAAGGCAGGCGGCTACAATGGTAGATCCATTAAGCTTAAGCACTATGATGATGGCGGTCTTGCAGAAAACTCCACAACACTTCTTGAAAAGCTTATTCACGAAGATGAAGTATTCGCAATCGTTGGTCACTTTGGTTCTTATGCAGTTGACGTAACACTTGAAACACTTATCGATGAAGAAGTTCCCATGATCTATGCAGCAGCAGGTAATGAAGAGCTTCTTAACGAAAACGCAGCTACACTTGGTGAAAAGGGTATCGTTCCCGTTCAGCCTCTTAACAAGACAGAGGGTAGAATGCTTATCCTTCGTGCTTTCGCTCCTGCAGATAAGGGCGGTCTTGCAGCAACAAAGGTAGGCGTTATCGCTAACTCTAACGAAGCATCTCAGAGCCTTCTTGCAGGTATTAAGGACGAAATGAACAACCTTCCTGCAGACAAGAAGAACAACGTTCTTATTCAGGAAGTTAACACATCTGACTATTCTGCAGCAGTTAATGCTCTTAAGGCAGCAGGTTGTGATGTAGTACTTCTCACAGTAATCGGTGCAGATTATCTCACAGCTCTTACAACAATGGCAAACGTTGACTACAAGTGCAACGTTCTTACATCTTACAATAACTCTTCTGCAGCAACATTCAACGCAAACAATATTCTTCAGGAACAGTACTACGATATTTTCACAACAATGAATATCTTTGCTCAGGCTTGGCTTGACATCTCTTCTACAGAATATGTATTTAAGGATGAAAGCTCTGCACTTTACAAGATGTATGCAGCATTCGGTCTTAACAACGGTGGTGCAGGTGTAGCAGGCTTTACAGAAGAATACTGGGTAGTTGCTAACAACATTTATGACTATGCAGTAAGCATTAAGGATCCCACAGCATTTGCAATGAGCTATGACTCTTATGCACTTGCAGGTTACATTGCAGGCGACCTTTTCTGCCAGGCAATGGAACAGCTTGAAAAATCAGGCAAGGCACTTTCTCGTGCAAACCTTATCTACATTCTTGAATCTGAAGAATACAAGATCGCAATGGCAGACGTTCTCAGCTTTGCAAACGGTATGAGAAGTGGTGTTCAGTCCTTCGCTCTTACATGGGTATTTGACTCTTATAACCTTCCCGAAGGCGCAACAGCTCATCACGCAGCAACAAGCACAACAGTTCACGGACTTATGTCTATCGAAGACTACAGAGCTCTTCTTAATCAGTAATTAAACAAATAATTTTTTAAAAAAACTAATATGCTCCCGCCCGCAAGGGCGGGGGCAACCCCTTAAAGCTTCACAAAAAAAACACATAAAACATCTTAAATTTGAAATCAATTCGCAAAAGCGATTTAAATAGATAATAAAAATAACTATAAAAAGGAGAAAAACTATGGCAAAATATGTATCTATTACAGAAGCACTCTCTTGTGTTAAGTCAGGTGACTACATTGTAACAGGTCTTGGCTCTGCAGAGGGTAGAGAATTTATGACAAATCTTCACACAATTGCAGGCGACGTTAAAAACGTTATGGTAAGCAACTGTCTTCCTATGGGTGCTTATGAATTTATGACAAATCCCGCTTATAAGGATTCATTCAGAACTGAAGGATGGTTCTATACTCCCGTGCTTAGAAAAGCACACGCAAACGGTAACGTAAGCTTTATTTTCAACCATTTGCACCTTGCTTCCTTTAAGCGTCTTTGCTATCGCAAGCCCGACATCTACGTTGGTATCGCTTCAATGCCCGATAAACACGGATATGTGTCCCTCTCCTTGTCAAACACTTATGAAATGGCAATGATTAAAGAGGCGAAAACAGTTATTCTTGAAATCAACCCCAATGCACCAAGAACATTTGGTGACGTTCAGCTCCACCTTAACGACGTTGACTACGTTGTTGAGGTTGACTACCCAATGCCCGAAATTGCAGATGCAGAGCCCAACGAAAAGGACCTTATTATTGGTAAAACAATTGCAGGTATGATTAATGACGGTGACTGCATTCAGCTTGGTATCGGTGGTATTCCCAATGCCGTTGCAGCTTCTCTTATGGATAAAAAGGACCTTGGTGTTCACACAGAAATGCTTACATCCGGTATGGTTAAGCTTGCAAAGGCAGGCGTAATTACAGGTAAGAATAAGCAGACACACAAGGGCAAAATGGTTGCGGCATTTGCAATGGGAACAAAGGAGCTTTACGATTTCATCGACGATAACCCCTCAGTTTGCATTATGGACGGTGCCTATGTAAACGACCCCCATACAATTTCAATGAACGATAATCAGGTTTCTATTAACTCTACAATCGAAATCGACCTCTTTGGTCAGTGCTGCTCTGAATCCATTGGTCACGTTCAGTTCTCAGGAACAGGCGGACAGGCAGATACAGCAATTGGTGCGCAGAAGTCAAAGAACGGTAAGTCCATTATCGCACTTTACTCCACAGCAATGGTTAAGGATAAGGCAACAGGCGAAAGAATTGAAACATCAAAGATTGTTCCTCTTCTTAAGCAGGGTGCGGCAGTTTCTCTTTCAAGAAACGATATCGACTGGCTTGTAACCGAATACGGTGCAGTTTGCCTTCGTGGTACTGCTATGGAAGAAAGAGCAAAGCTCATCATTTCCGTTGCACATCCTGATTTTAGAGAAGATCTTACAAAGCAGGCAATCGCTCTTGGCATTATTGCCGGCTAATTGAGGAAAAATTATGGCATTTTTCGATTTTGAAGGATATAAGGTTTATTATGAAGTACACGGTGACCACGGTGAGCCACTCCTTATTCTCAATGGAATAATGATGTCTACAAATTCTTGGAAGCCGATGCTCAAAAACCTTTCAAAAAACAACGTGGCAATTTTGGTCGACTTTCTTGACCAAGGTCAGTCCTCCCGTATGATAGAAAGCTATACACACGAAATTCAAGTTCGATTGCTTGATGCGCTGCTTGATATTTTGCCCTATGAAAAGGTTAGTATTATGGGCATTTCCTATGGTGGCGAGGTGGCTATTCAGTATGCGGTAAATCACCCACAAAGAGTTCGCAGACTTGTTCTTGCAAACACTTGCGGCAGAACGAGTGATTGGCTTCGCAAAATTGGTGACGGTTGGAACGCAGTTGCAAAGACAGGGAATGGAGAGGCATATTACTTAACAACAATCCCCGTGATCTATTCCACTCAGTTCTATGAAAATATGGCAGATTGGATGGACAGAAGAGAGGGAACACTCATTCCATATTTTTCAAACCCTGCAGTGCTTGAAGCACTCATTCGCTTGACCGATAGCTCAAGGGACTATAACTATATGGATAGACTTTGCGAAATCACTTGCCCCACACTTATAATTTCAAGCTCTGAAGATGGACTTGTTCCACCAACCGAGCAGATTTTGCTTCACGAAAGAATAAAGGGAAGCAACTATGTAACAATCAACGGCTCAGGACATGCAAGTATGTATGAGGATGCAAACTCCTTCCTCTCACTCACACTCGGATTTGTAAATCTTGATGACGAGCCGGTACAAATTTAAGGAGATTACTTATGGAAAAGAAATATATATCCATTGGAAAAGAAACTCTTGCTTATCTTGATCAGGGAGAGGGCGAAGTTGTACTCATGGTGCATGGAAACATGTCCTCATCCGTTCACTATGAGCCACTCATTTCAAGACTTCAAGGTAAGTATAGATGCATAGCAGTTGACCTTCGTGGCTTTGGTGACAGTAGCTATAACGAGAGATTTGACACACTTGAGGAGCTTGCAGATGACGTTGCTCTCTTTATCGACGCACTTGAACTTGGTCCTGTTTACCTTGTTGGTTGGTCTAACGGTGGTGGTGTTTCACTTAAGCTTTGCGCAAAATATCCCGAAAAGATTAGAAAATTCTTTGATATTGAGGGTGCAGGACATAAGGGCTATCCCGTATATCAAAAGGAAAATTACAAATCTACAGGCAAACCCTATGCCTCTAAAGAAGATATGGCAAAGGATCCAATTCAAGTTGCCCCTGCGCTCGCTTGCTTTGAAAAGGGCGACTTTGCAATGATGACAGCTATTTGGGATGCTACAATTTACACAGTAAATAAGCCCACAAAAGAGCAGAATGACGTTTGGATGAAAGAAACCTTGAAGCAGAGAAACCTTGTTGATCTTGACTGGGCACTTGCAAACCTCAATATGTCAGATGAATATACTGCTTATGGTAAGGGCGACGGAAGTATCCATAACATCAAATGTCCCGTTGCGCTTACAATGGCAGAAAAGGACGTTGTTGTTCCCGAATATATGGTAATGGATAACTACAATGCGCTTTCACACCTTGCAGTTTTGCTTCCTTATCCCAATTGTGGACACTCACCCATGGTGGATTGCCCCGATAAGCTTGCAGATGACGTTAACGAATTTTTCTCAAAATAAAATATCAATATGATTCTTGCAGTTGATATTGGTAACACCGATATTGCGATTGGTGGCTTTTCGAACGAAAAATTGCAATTTGTAACTCGCATTTCTACTGACGCAACAAAGACCGTGCAGGAATATGAAACAATCATTTCTCAAATGCTTGGTTTAAAGGGAGTAGGTAAGGATTGTGTAGAGGGTGCGATTATTTCTTCAGTAGTACCTCAGCTTTCGGCAGTTATGACATCTGTTTTAAAGGAACTTTATTCTGTTGATGCGCTTTCAGTTTCGACCAAAATCGATATAGGAATTGGCATTGCATGTGATGACCCATCAAGTGTTGGTGCAGATTTAATTTGCGCTTGCGTTGCCGCACGATATTTGCACGGTTGTCCGTCACTTATTGTGGATATGGGCACGGCTACCAAAATGATGGTTGTGAACGAAGAAGGGGCATTTATAGGCGTTTCAATTATGCCCGGAGTTATGATGGGTATGCGTGCTTTGTCTTCGGGCACGGCACAACTTCCGCAGTTCAGTCTTGATGCGCCACAAAAGGCGATTGGCACAAACACTGTGGAATGTATGAAAAGTGGTGCAGTGTTTGGAAATGCCGCAATGATTGACGGAATGGTTGATAGATTTTGTCAGGAATTTGGTGCTGAGCTTCCCGTTTTTGCAACAGGTGGCTACTCAAGCGCAATAATTCCGCATTGTAAACACAAAATCACACTCGATTCTGATATGGTGCTTAACGGACTTTATATAATTTATAACAGAAATAAATAATTACTATGCGACCGTCCTTTGGGGTGGTCGCATTTTTAATTAAATGAGTATGCAAAATGCACAAAATAGTGAATGTGGAGTTGTTCATAATCATTGAGTGTGACAAAAAATTAACAATCTGCACGAAAGCGTCTTGACAAACAAACAGAAATGTGTTAAAGTTTTAACAAAGTGGTAAAAAGCGAGTAAATACAAGTGTTTGTGTCGATTTTGGGCGACTAATTTTTTTCGCTTTCTATATCAATTTGGTTAAAAATTAAACAGTTTTTTCTGTCAGGAGGACATATAAATGGAAACAAAAATCTATGAAATAGTTGAGGACGTTGAAAGTCTTGAACGTGCAATTGCACGCACACGAAAGGCGCAGTCCATTTTTGCAACCTATACACAGGAGCAGGTTGATAAAATTTTCCTTGCAGCCGCATCCGCTGCCGACAAGGCAAGAATATCTCTTGCAAAGCTTGCCGTTGAAGAAACAGGCATGGGTATAGTTGAAGACAAAGTAATCAAAAATCACTATGCCGCAGAATATATTTACAACGCATACAAGGACACAAAAACTTGCGGTGTTATTGAAGAGGACAAGGCTTTTGGAATTCAAAAGATTGCAGAGCCAATCGGTGTTATTGCGGCAGTTATTCCCACAACCAACCCCACTTCAACCGCTATTTTCAAGTGCCTTCTTGCTCTCAAAACAAGAAATGCAATCATCATAAGCCCTCACCCCAAGGCAAAAAACTCCACAATTGCGGCTGCAAAACTCATTCTTGAGGCGGCAGTTGAGGCAGGTGCACCCGAAAACATCATTGACTGGATAGACGTTCCTTCACTCGATATGACAAATATGATTATGAAAGAAGCGGACATCATTCTTGCAACAGGTGGTCCTGGAATGGTAAAGGCGGCTTATTCAAGTGGCAAGCCCGCACTTGGTGTTGGCGCAGGTAATACCCCTGCCATTATTGATGATAGCGCAAATATTCTTTTGGCTGTTAACTCAATCATTCACTCTAAAACATTTGACAATGGTATGATTTGCGCTTCAGAGCAGTCCGTTATCGTGCTTGATAGCATTTATGATGAGGTTAAGGCAGAATTTGCAACTCGTGGTTGCTATTTCTTGAATGAAGAAGAAATTGAAAAGGTTAGAAAAACAATCATTATCAATGGTGCGCTCAATGCTAAAATTGTAGGTCAAAAGGCGCACAAAATTGCTTCTCTTGCAGGAGTTGAAGTTCCTGAAAGCACAAAAATCCTCATCGGTGAGGTTGAAAGTGTTGAACTTTCTGAAGAATTTGCACACGAAAAGCTTTCTCCTGTTCTTGCAATGTACAAAGCAAGCACATTTGATGAAGCGCTTGACAAGGCAGATCACCTTGTTTTTGACGGTGGCATGGGACACACATCCTCTATATATCTTAACGAGATTACAGAAAGAGAAAAGCTCTCTAAATTTGCTTCAAGAATGAAGACCTGTAGAATTCTTGTTAACACACCCTCATCCCACGGTGGCATTGGCGACCTTTATAACTTCAAGCTCGCTCCCTCTCTCACACTTGGATGCGGCTCATGGGGTGGCAATAGTGTTAGCGAAAACGTTGGCGTAAAGCACCTTTTAAATATCAAAACAGTGGCAGAAAGAAGAGAAAATATGCTTTGGTTTAGAACACCTCAAAAGGTTTATATAAAGAAGGGTTGTCTTCCTGTTGCTCTTGACGAGCTTAAAACAGTAAGAAATGCTAAAAAGGCATTTATCGTAACTGATACATTCCTTTATGAAAACGGATTTACCAAGCCCATTACCGACAAGCTTGATGAAATGGGAATTCAATATACAACATTCTGGAACGTTCAGCCCGACCCCACACTTGCAAACGCAATGTATGGTGCAAAGCAGATGAGCGCATTCAAGCCCGACACAATTATTGCGCTTGGTGGCGGATCTGCTATGGACGCGGCAAAAATTATGTGGGTGCTTTATGAACATCCAGAAGCGGACTTTATGGATATGGCAATGCGCTTTATTGATATTCGCAAGAGAATTTACACATTCCCCAAGATGGGTGAAAAGGCGTACTTTATCGCCGTTCCCACCTCTGCAGGTACGGGCTCTGAGGTAACCCCCTTTGCGGTAATTACCGACGAAAAGACAGGTGTTAAATATCCTCTTGCCGACTATGAGCTTCTTCCTCATATGGCAATTATTGACACAGATTTCCATATGTCTGCACCCCGCGGACTTACTGCCGCATCAGGTATTGACGCAGTAACACACGCAGTTGAGGCGTATGCGGCAATGCTTGCAACCGACTATACTGACGGTTTGGCACTTCGTTCACTCAAAATGATTTTTGAATATCTTCCCAGAGCTTATGATAACGGTCAAAGTGATGTTTTAGCTCGTGAAAAGATGGCAAATGCGGCAACCATGGCAGGTATGGCATTTGCAAATGCATTCCTTGGAATTTGTCACTCAATGGCACACAAGCTCGGTGCACTCCACCATCTCCCCCACGGCGTTGCAAATGCGCTTATGATTGAAGAGGTAATTCGTTTCAATGCAAGCGAAACACCTGTAAAGATGGGTACATTCTCACAGTATGACCACCCCCACACACTTGCAAGATATGCAGAAATTGCAGACTATCTCGGTCTTGGTGGCACAACTGATGAAGAAAAGCTTGAAAATCTTATCAAGGCAATCAATGATCTTAAGGCAAGAGTTGGAATTAAGGAAACAATCAAGGATTACGGAGTTGACGAACAAGACTTCCTTAACCGCCTTGACGACATGGTTGAGCAGGCATTTGACGACCAGTGTACAGGTGCAAACCCCCGTTATCCCCTTATGAGTGAATTGAAGCAGATGTATCTCAATGCTTATTACGGAAAGTGAGGAGAAAATTATGACAAACAATATTATTGCAACAAGAAGAAATAAGGTTATCTACCGTGACGGTGATAAAGTTGTTAAGGTGTTTGATGAGAATTATTCCAAGGCGGATATTCTTAACGAAGCACTTAATCAGGCAAGAATTGAAGAAACAGGACTTAACATTCCTAAACTCGTTGGCGTTAATATGATTGACGACAAGTGGGCGATTGTTAATGAATATATCGAGGGCAAGCCACTTTCTACCCTTATGGAAGAAAATCCCGAAAAGAAGGAAGAATATATCGAGCTTTTGGTTGACCTTCAAATGCTTGTTCACGAAAAGAGAAGTCCTCTCCTTACAAAGCTCAAGGATAAAATGAACAGAAAAATTTCACAAACCACGCTTGACGCAACCACAAGATATGAGCTTCACACTCGTCTTGAGGGTATGCCAAAGCACAATAAGGTTTGCCACGGAGATTTCAACCCCTCTAACATTATTATTTCAGAGGACGGAACACCCTATATTCTTGACTGGTCACACGCAACACAGGGAAATGCCTCTGCAGACGTTGCACGCACATATCTTCTTTTCTGCCTTAACGGTGATAAAGAGGGAGCAGAAATGTACCTTAATATTTTCTGCAAAAAGAGCGATACAGCAAAGCAATACGTTCAAAAGTGGATGCCAATTGTTGCCGCATCTCAGTCTGTTAAGGGTAATGAAGAAGAAAGAGAATTCCTTCTTTCATGGACAGACGTTGTTGATTATGAATAGAAATTCATTAGAAAAAAGGGGTAAACACCCCTTTTTCTTTTTGCGTTTCACTTAAATTCATAAAAAAATATTGAAAAATTAATAATTTTGTAGTATAATTAATTTGTTATGTTTTAAAGGGGGAATAAAATGTCCAAAATTAGAAAAATATATTTTACAAAATTGATTTTAAGAAGTGCTATATTAATCGCAAGCATTTTGATATACATATTCGCACCCAAGCAACTTGATGTGGTGAATGGTTGGAATTTCTTTAAGAGCTTTTCAATTTTCCACATTCTTTGGCTTGTTTGGATTTTTGATATGATAACCCAACTTTTTCCCGTTAATAACATAGCACTCGGCTCACAAAAATTCTTTAAAGAAAAGTTCCGTCCTGCCATTGATAAGCTTCGTGACAAAGAGAGGTTGAAAGCATATGTTAAGAAAACAAACAAGGCTGCAGGCAGGGTAATGGCTCTTTGGGCTACCTTAATTGCAGTTATTGGTGCATTAAGATTGTTCAATATTATAGATAACAGAATTATTTTGCTTATTAGTGTTGCCTTTTACGTTTGTGACCTTATTTGCGTACTTATTTGGTGTCCCTTCCGCCTTATTCTTGGAAACAAATGTTGCACAACTTGTCGCATTTTCAACTGGGACCACTTTATGATGTTCTCACCAATGATTTTTGCTGGCAGCTTTTTCGGTTGGACGCTTTTCATTCTCTCACTTGTCGACCTTGTAATTTGGGAAATTATGATTTATCTCCACCCCGAAAGATTTTGGGAACAGTCAAATATGGCACTTAAATGCTCTGAGTGTACCGATAAGCTTTGCACCCAGTATTGCCAAAGACTTAGAAAAAGCAAAATGAATAACAAATAAAAAATAACCGCAGATGTATTTCATCTGCGGTTATTTTTGTATGCAAAATCAATTAAACAACTAAAAATCTTCGTTTGATTGCTCCGTCGCCATCGGGCAGGGAGTTGCGTTTTTTGATTTTTTCAATTTCCGTGCCATAGTACTTTGCAATGCTCCAAAGGGTAGCATCACGGTCGGGATAGCACAAAACAAGCTCGTTACCGGCATTGTTCCTGCTTTCGCCAAACGACATTTCAGAAAGAAGCTCAATGTCTTGCTCGTTTCTAATGCAAATATCAAATGTAAGCTCGCAATCAAGATACAAATGCTCCACGTCACATCTTGCCTTTGAAACGGGCACACCAACTCTTGCATCCCACTTGATTGGCGAATCGTGGGTAAAGTCGCCCTTGCAATCCACCTCATATTTAAAGGGAGTTCGCAAATCCTTGCAGGCAAATTCGCCATCGTGATGATAAATAAGTTGGTGGTCACATCTGCCCTTAACAAAAATTCTACCGTTTTCGCAATTCAGCTCTTCAACGGTTGCGTTGGAAGCAACGTCCACAATTTTTGCATCCCTTGGCATATTAATATTTTCAAGCGAAAATCTATCGTTTTGAGTCAGATTTCCGTTTGTACAACGAAGGGAATTTATAACGTTTAGTGAAGAATATGAAGTATTAGTGTGCTTTTCGGTTGAGTAGGAATCTGCAATATAAGAAACCCTGTCATTTGCCTGTGCGTGTGCGTAAATGGAAAGCGAAAGCTCAATTCCAACACCGTTTTCCGCAACGTCGAGTTGCTCATCGGTGATAATGCCAAAGCTTGATGCCTCAAAGGAATTTTTCACACCCTCGCAGGGAATACTTTTTGTAAAAGGAATTTTATGTGAAGCTGCAATTGGCATAACGCTTTGGGTATCGTCGCAATATAAAAGCTTGATAATAATTTCGCCTCTAACGTTAATTTTGTCCTCACCGCAAACGCATTCACTAAAGGCAACGTTGGTTGAAGAGTTGACAATTCTTGTGCTTTCTGATGGGGAATTTATCGGAATAAAGTCGCTGATAATTTCTGTCTCACTTTTGCATTTTTTAATGTTGATACAATCGGTGTCAAGGGTAAAATTTTGCAATTTAGCAGAATTGTGCGCACCAACTAAATTTGGGGTACGAAGCTCGGGCGAAAGTGCGAGCGCATGCGAGGTTAATTTTGCCCTAATGTTGAGCTTTCTCGGTCCTAATACTCTTGCGTTAACGCTTTCTGCATCAACTGAAGAAAAAAGAGTCATCTCCTCGGGATTGACGTTGTGAAAACCGAATTCAAGGGGGATTTTAAAGCTATATTTATCGCTAAGAGTCACAGAATAAAGCTCACCGTCTGCGCCAAGATAAAGGATTTTGTAAAGCACGTCACCGTCAAGCTGCGCACCGCCGTTGCCAAAATATTCCGAGGGTGGAATAACCGTGGCAGTTGTGGATAAAAGTCGCCTTATCTCGCTTTTGTAATCGGGAAGAGTAAAATCGGAGCTAAGCTCCGAGGACAAATGCTTGTCAGAGAGGGGCATTTGCGAAAAATAACCAAGTTCGTGTTGAAAAGAATTCATAATTTGCTCCTTTGCTTTTTTGCTAAATTATATGGTGGGGCAAACTAAAATATAACTAAATTATCGGCAAAATGCTTGACAGTTATATTTGTTTTTGTTATACTTAAATTATATAAAAATAGATGGAGGTAAGCATGAAGCTCAATACTAAAAACATTCTGATTTTGCTTTTGATTTTATCTATGACATTGTCAGTTTTATCTGCTTGTGGTGGTTCAAAAAATACAAATTCAGGTGGAAATACGCCCACGGCAACCACACCCACAACTCCCCCGGTGAATACTGAAATTCCCGATCAAATTGTTGAAACTCCAGTTTCAATCACTTGCATTTCAGGAACACCTGCTTGCTATACCTTTGACGGCAACACTCTTACGTTTACAAGGGTTAGTGCTGACACGGTTTATGCAATTTCGGGCACACTAAAGGGTAATATAGTTATCGACACAGGCGATAACTATAAATTCTATCTTGAAATGCACGGTTTTACACTTCTTACCAATTCAGGCACACCCATTGTTGCCTATAGTGGTAGCGAGGTTGAAGTTAAGGCGAAAAACGGATATAAGAACTATATTTACGATAATCGTGAATTTCTTGAAGGCGAATATGCAATTTCTTCTGAGGTTGACCTTGAAATTGCAGGCAAGGGCGAGCTTGAAATCATCTCTAAAAACAACGGTGGTATCTATACAAAAGATGACCTTCAGGTTAAAAACCTTACTTTGAGCATCATTTGTAAGACAAATGCACTCAAAGGTAATGACGGTGTTGAAATGCTTGATGCAAATACCGTTCTTATTTCAAAAAATGGCGATTGCATTAAAACGACAAATAGCCATTTGAACACAACAACAGGCAACCAAAAGGGAAGCATCTATATTTCGGGTGGCACACATTTCATTTATGCCGCATGTGACGGACTTGATTCATCCTATAACGTTGTTGTTGAAAATTCTGCAACAACCGAAGCATTTGTGGGCATCTATACTGACAGATATTCACAGTATTCAGAGGACGTTACAGTTGTATCAAAAGAAAAACTCTATTTAAGAACAATAACCAATGCCTATAAATATTCAGTTCTTTATCGCAATAGCCAAACTAACGAATATAAGTGGGTTAACGTAAGCAATAATTATGAAACTGCTGGTGGCGGACGCCCAGGTAGCTCATCATATTACTACTATTCATTCGAAAAGCTTTCGGGCTATGATAAGATTAGTGTTTATATGTATGACTCCACTCAAGAGCAGGGTCAGGCAGATAATTATTATGCTTGTTCAACAGAAAAGTCCATTAATGATGCATATGATACCCTGAAGCTTACCAACAGAAATAGCTCATTGAGTATCGACTGGACAAATTATGGCACAAGCTCATATCCCGGTGGTATGGGTGGAATGCAAGAGGGTAATAAGGATAAGGGCGAATACTCAACAAAGGGCATCAAAGCCGCTAACGAAATCCTTATCAATTCGGGCAATGTAAATATCGAGTCATATGATGACGCAATTCACGCAAATAATGACGGTGGCACACTTGAAAACGGTGAAAATCCCACAGGTCACGTTAGCATTTCGGGCGGAAATGTTGTAATTTCAAGCAATGATGACGGCATCCACGCAGATGGCAACCTCTATATTAAGGGCGGCAACGTTGATATTAAAAAGGCATATGAAGGTGTTGAAGGCGTTTATGTAACGGTTTCTGGAGGCTCACTTTCAGTTGTAACAACTGATGACGGTATGAACGCAACTGCAACAAGTGGTGCTGCGTTTACAATCAGTGGCGGACGTGTGTATATTTACGCAGGTGGCGACGGTATCGACTCAAACAGCAGAACTTCAAAGGGTTCAATTGCCTTTTCGGGTGGCGAAACGGTGGTAATCAGTACCTCAAGAGGCAACTCCGCAATCGACTCCGAGGGCGGTTATAACCACACAGGCGGCAGAGTTCTTGCAATGAGCCCAACAGGTGCTATGACAAACGAAATGACCGACGGTAACACCACGGGCAGAACTATAAAATCATCAATTTCATTGTCTGCAGGGGGATATCTTGTGGTCGATAATGCTCTCACAGTTAAAATGCCAATAGGTATGAGCGCATACGTTGTGTATCTTGGAAGCAGTAGCGCAAATATTTCTTCTGCTTCATCAAGCTCAGCGACACTTGATACAAACGGAGTATATTGGTCTAAATAAAAATAAAACGAAGCAGTTTTTCTGCTTCGTTTTTTTATCCCTTGACAAGTAATGATTTTAGTAGTATAATCTATATAATATTATTATTAACAATGTTAATTATAATGCTTTCGAAAGGAGAAAAGACAATGGACGAGAAAAACTTAAACGAAAACACCATTGAACAAGAGGTTTTAGAGAACGAAGTTGTAACAGAACAATCATCTCAAGAACCCACCCCGACCCCCAAGTCACCTAAATCCAAAAAGGCGATATTGATAGGAACTATAGCATTGGTTGCTATTGTTGCTGTTATTGCTTTGGTGCTTATCTTGGGTAATAGAGAATGCGAGCACCAATGGGGCGAGTATTCTATAGTAACTGATGCAAATTGTGTTGCAGAGGGCGTTAAAGAGCGCAAGTGTGCCGAATGTGGCGAAACCGAGAGCGAGGTAATTGCAGCTCTTGGTCACGATTGGGCAAATGCAACCTGCACTTTGCCACAAACCTGTAAAAACTGTGGCGAAACAGTTGGCGAAGCATTGGGACATAAAGATGCAAATTTTGACCACGTTTGCGATAACGAATGTGGCAAGAATGATATGGGCGAGCATTCCGACTCAGCAACCGACACAGACCACGTTTGTGACTACGGATGCGATGCAGTTTTGGAAGCTTGTGCCGATAAAGAAAATGACGGCGACCATAAGTGCGACGTTTGTGCAAAAGAAGAAATCACAACACATAGCTATGCAGACGCAAGTTGTGAAGTGCCATCAACCTGTACCGAATGTGGAGCAACAAGTGGCGACCCCTTGGGACACAAGGACGAAAACCACGACCACGTTTGCGATAACGAATGTGGCAAGAACAATATGGGCGAGCATTCCGATTCAAATACTGACTCCGACCACGTTTGTGACTACGGATGCGGTGCGGTGCTTAAAAATTGCGCAGATGCAATTAATGATGGCGACCATACCTGCGATATTTGCGGAAAAGAAAACGTGAGCGAACATGATTATATTGACGCAACATGTGAAACTCCCAAAACTTGCTTTGAGTGTGGCGCAACAAGTGGCGACCCCTTGGGACACAAGGACGAAGACCATGACCACTCTTGCGACAACGATTGTGGCAAAACTGATATGGGCGAGCATTCCGACTCTGCAACCGATACAGACCACATTTGTGACTACGGATGCGGCGCAGTTCTTAATGATTGCGTAGATAGCAGTGATGACGATAACCACAATTGTGACGTCTGCGGAAAAGCGAATGTTACCCAGCACGATTATTCAGAGCAAATAATGAATAATTCCACTCTTAAGAACACCGCTTCTTGTAACGAGGCAGAAACGTATTACTACACATGTAATTGCGGTGATGTTAGTGAAAGCGAAACGTTTACAAGCGGCACAGCTCTTGGACATAGCTATGTGCTTGAATCAGAAACTGCCGCAACTTGTGACTCACCTGCATCTGCAACTTATAAATGCGCGTGCGGTGACACATATACAGAAACAATTGGAGATAAGCTTGAACATAATATTGAGGGTGTAACTCCAGTTGAAAGACAGATTAACGGATGCGAATATGCATTGGTTTATATCTGTGACAGAGAGGGATGTGGCGCAGAAATAGTTGGCGAAACACAATATCGCCACACATTTGTTGCAAGTGTTGATAAATATCCCACCTGTACAGAAGAAGGTCTTAAGATTTTAACCTGCGCTTGCGGTAAAACCGAAGAAGAGGTAATCGAAGCGAACTCCACAGGTCACTCTTGGATTTTGGGAACAGTTGTTGGCAACGAAAGAGTTGATGAATGTTCAATTTGTGGCGAACAAAAAACAGTTGTTGTTTACACAGGCGAATCAACCAACTCAACAAAGCCAAGCGACCTTGCTGATAAAGAAATTCAGCTTAATGATACAAGCATCAGTCTTGATAGCGGTATAATCGACCTTATGGGCGATAATAACGTTGTAATTTCTGCAGGCAAGCTTACTGAAGCCGAAAAGAACGGTCTTGGCTTAAGCGAAAAGGAGCTTGAGCAGGTTGGCAACAGTCCGATTTATGATTTTTCTATCACAGACGGTGTTAAAACCTATGATAAATTTGGTGAAAGCTTTGTAACAATCTCACTCCCCTATGAACTGCAGGATGGAGATGACGTTGATAGCATTGCGGTTTGGTACATCGACAAAAACGGTGACCTTCAGTCAATTGAAGCGGTTTATAATAACGGATACGTAACCTTCAAAACAAACCACTTCTCATATTACACAGTAACAAGACTTACACCTGAAGAAAGATGCGCAATTTACAAGCATAGCTTTGTAACGTATACACAGCAGGGAAGCTGCACAAAGGATGGATACGAATTGAACGTGTGCGTTCGTTGTCACTATCAGGAATATGTAAGCTATACAAAGGCAGATGGCCACGATTATACTTATGCTCATAGCGACGCAACCTGCACAGACGGTGGATATTCCACATACACATGTAACGATTGTGGACACTCCTATGGCACAAAGGTTAACGCTTTGGGACACGCATATACTCAAATTGATTGGGTGTGGTCAAATGATTATAGCAACGTTGTGCTTTCAATTACTTGCGCTAATGACAGCACACACACAGTTGTTCTTAACCCCACAGTTGAGGTGGAAGTTGAGGCACTTGCTTGTTGCGACTATGTAAAAACAACATATACAGCAACAGTTTCTTATAACGGATTTGAATTTGTTGACACAAAGACAGTTGAAGTTGGAACAGTCAACCACAAATTCTCTTCTGAATGGACAAATAAAGATGGCGAGCATTGGCACGAATGTGTATGTGGTGAAAAATCCGACTATAGCAAGCATGTTTTTGAAAACGATACTATCACAAAAGAGCCAACTTGCACAGTTGAGGGCGAAAGCACATCATATTGTGTATGTGGCGAAACAAAGGTGGTTTCAGTTCCCGCAACCAAGGTTCACATCTACGTTGATGGCTTCTGCCAATATTGTGGCATTGAAGAAATCATCTGCGACCATACAGAATTCCACACCGAAACCTTGAATATGGCAGATTTTGGTGGTTGTAATTGGAGCTTTGATTACGAAACCTGCCTTTGCGGTCAAGAAAAGCACATTGATATTGAAGAGTTGATTAATATGGCGTCAACCTGCTCTTATTATGAAATATATTATAACACTACTGATTCAGAGGGCAGGATTGTATACGGTTGTTCAAGATGCGATTTGACATTAGAGATAATTGTTAATTTCATAAGCAATGATTGTGTTGAGGCAGAAGAGTATTGGGTTGACATAAAATTCGGTGACACCGTTATTATTGAAGACCTTTACGGTTATGACTCATACAGAAGACACCAAACACCCACAATTGAAAGCGTAGACCTTTCAACATTTGGTGCTTGCGGTGGCACAGTTACGGTTGCATATTGCAACGGATGTGGCGAATACGCATCAATCACCAAATTTAAGGATATGTTGTGCAACGTCAACTTTAACGTTGAACCCGAATTCAGCATTGTTGTTGACGAAAATGGTGTTGAACACAAGGTTGGCACAGTTAAATGCTCCGATTGTTCACTTGAATTTACAATTGACCTTATTGAAGACAGAATTAACTCTTGCGAATATAGTCTTGATGCAACTTTAACTTTGAGCTGCAACGGTAAGGTTATTGCGAGTGTTCAAACGTCAAAAACTTATGATGAGCACAATACTAAAAACACATACGAACTTTTGGGCGACACTTGTGAAGACGGTGTTAAAGCTATTTATGAGTGCACAAAATGCGATTTTTCATATGAAACAACTGTTTATTACCATATGGGTTCACAGTACCAAACTATTGATTTGAGCCAATATGGCTTGTGTGGTGGCACAGTTGAAGGAAGTGTTTGCTCCTATTGCGGTGAGATGGTTTATTTAAATGAATACAATTTTGTTTGCAATTTTACAAACGAGGTTAAAGAGGACATCACCGACGAAAATGGCAAGGTTATTGGATATCAAATCACATCCACTTGTGCCGATTGCGGTATAACCGTTGTTCAAATTAATAAGGTTGAGTCTCTTACATCTTGTACATATGCACGCACTGAAAACACGTTAATTTATAAGGGAAGTGACCTTATATTTAATTTTGACCATACCGGCAACGAAGCATACTATTTTGAAGAGCATAGCTTTGAAACAACCTATGAATTAACAGGTACAGATTGCTCCGAGCCATATAAAGTAATTCAAACCTGCACACAATGTGGCTTGGTTTATGAATTCATGGAAACAGGACACTATGAAGAAAACGTTGTTATAGACCTTGCAGAGCTTGGTGGCTGTGGCGGATTTATGGCAATTACCCGTTGTGCTATCTGCAAACTCGCTTTGAATTCAAGTGACGGTAACATCGAGTGTCCTTGGTTTGATGACGGAACTAGTCCAACAGTTGAAACTGTTATAAGAGACGGTGTTGAAGTTGAAATTGCAACTCAGACCTGTTTAGATTGCAAGCTTAGATTTGTAACTGAAGAATGGGAATTTGTTGACGGTTGCGTTAGAACAACATATATGAGCGCATATATTTATGCGGGTAACGATTGTGTGTTTGAATTTAGCCAAAGTAATACAAGCACAAGCCACGATTATTACGGAAATAGTATGCTATACGGCAATTATGAATATATAACCAAGGGTTATCATTGTTCAGACGGATATTACCAAGTACAAACTTGTGTAAAATGCGGATATAAAGACATAAATAATAATGGCGGACACGGTTATTATACTACACCAGTTATCATTCCTCTTTCACAATATGGAATGTGTGGCGGACAAATTACCGCAAGTGCGTGTGCTGCGTGCAATGAAATACTTGGATATAGTGATTATCAGCTTGATGCTTGCACTTGGCAGTATGTAGAGACCAATGCGGAAGGTCTTGAGGTTTATGAATGTACAACCTGTGGCGCAATAAAGCAGGAATATGTTCATCAAAGCGCAAAGAATGATAAGTGTCAATATACCGGTACAATAAAAATCATTCTTACAATTAACGGTCAAGAAATAGTTAATTATCAAAGAGAGAATACATACACCGAGCATGATTATGAATATAGCTATGTGGCAATTGGCAACAACTGTCAAAACGGTTATATAGAAATTCAAAAATGCAAGGATTGTGACTATTTTGATTCATATAACTATGGTGGCGGCGGTCACTATACTAAAAGTATTGATTTGAGCGATAAGCTCACTTGCTGTAATAACGATCATTTCTATTTGCAAATGTGTCCTTGCGGATATAATTTTGAATTTTATCCGTATGGAAATTACACCGAAAAGCAAGAAAACGGAGCGGTGATTTATGAATGGGCTAATTGCGGCTTGACTGTAAGACTCTATTCCTCCACTCAGCAATCAGGTTGTGTTCAAATTATAGATAAACAGTGCACAATGACACTTAACGGTGAAGTGATTTTCGAGGTGGAAAACACAATTGAAGCGGCAAGACATCAGTTCTCAAGCTATAATTGGGAAATTGTTGACGGCAAAGAAATTGTTGTTGCAACTTGTAACCTCTGCGGTGAAACAAGAACAAATGAAATAATTGAATTTACAATTGATAAGTCAAGTGCAAAAAATGGCTATGTATATTATTATTTCACCCCCGAAGAAACGGGCAACTATTATTTCGAAAAACTTGCTTATTCAACAAACAGCTATACAAATCTTTATAAGCTCGTTGGAGATAAGCTTGTATATGAATATGAGTTTTATGATGGCAATAGCAACCATAATCATGAAAATAGTGCAAAATTGTATGCAGGCGTAACCTATGCAATTGGCTTTAGTACATCTGAGTATCAAGACAAATCAAAGGTTAAATTCACCATTTTGCCTGCAAATGAATTTAAATGTGCAGGTGGAGATTATTGGTATGGTGGATACACAACAATAGCAACCTTGCTTGAAACGTCAAGCACCTGCAAAGACGGTATTCGTATAATTTCAGCATGTCTCGGTTGCGGTACGGTTAGCAATTGCTATGTAAGTTATGAGCACTATAGGGTTAATAAATATATTGATCTTCAAGCGGAATACGGTGCTTGCTCTGGTTATATAAGTTACTATAGCTGTGCTTGTGGTGAAATTTTTGAAAATCCATATTTTAGCCATTGCGGATATACAACGCACGAAGAATATTATGAAGGCAACCAGCTTATGTTTGTTGAAACAAGATATTGTTCAAGCTGCGGTATGAGAACTGATGACACATATTATAAGGTTAAAGACGGTTGCACGTTAATCAGTTATCACACGTTCACAGTTAGCAAAAACGGTGAACTCATATTCAGTGGCGAATATGAAGAAGAAGATTCAGACCACAATTATGAATATACCTTTGAATTTATGAAGGATGGCACAACGTGTAATGACGGTGTTTACGTTCATTATTTGTGCAAGGATTGTGGATATAGTGGCACTTACAACACATATGGTTGCAGTGAGTTTGAAAAAGAGCGCATCGACCTTGCCTCTCTTGGTAGTGTATGCGGCGGCTATGTGATCTATAAAGAGTGTCCTTGCGGCAGACAATCATCCTTGTCATTTGAGCATACACTTTGTGACTTTGGCACAAGGGATTGCGATATGTGGGTAAAAGATTACCTCACAGGTTCACAACCATCTATAGAGTATAGGGATTTCTATTGGAATTCATATATGTACGTTTGCGCAGTAACCGACCCTGCAAGCGCAGCTTGTGCATTCAAAATCAGATATGCAGAATATTGGTTAAAGGATGAAAACAGCTGCAATGCATATCAATACAGAACATGGCAGTTTGGTTATGACGAGGCAACTGATACTTGTTTGTATGAAATAACAATCAAAACAAATAGTGTTGCATCATATCATAATTACGTTAACACAAGCGCAAACGGTAATATAAAATTGGATTGTGCCGATTGCGGAAGCTACTATTACGAAAACTGGTATTATGATGCAAACGGTTATCTTGAAAAGTATGAAAGATTTGTTTCCAATACTTTGAATAACGGTCATGACAAATATTATGAACGTATTGAAGAGTATGACACTGATGCAGACGGTAATAGATACTGCAGCCGTGAATACTATCGTTATATTTATGCAGACGATAGTGAATATTGGTCAGAGTATCTTCGTGAAGAAGAATCTTACACAGGAACCTTCGGCAACCCCGGCAAAAAGGTAACTACCACATATTCTTCTTCTGATGGAGATAACTATACAACTGAACAAGCATATGTTATATATCAAGGATATACATTTACTATTTATAACTTGAGAACATATACATATACTGATTATTGGACTAGATACGATTATACCTATGATTTCAGCGGTCCTTGCACAAGAACTGAAAAGTATTCCGATAGCGATGGTAAAGATTATGTTAGAACATATGAAAATTGCCATTACGGTCACTATATTTCCATTAAGGATGCTACTTGTACACAGGTTGGTGAATATGGATATGGTTGTCCTTTCTGTGGAAATATGACAGAAACATATACTTATAGCCCTTATGATCACGATTGGTGGTATGACGGAAATATCTATTATTGCTGTCGTTGTGGACTTGAAAATGACAACGGCGCAAGCGGTTCAATCATAATGGAAGATATGACTGCTTCTTACGGTAATAACGAAAACTATGTTGTTGGTTACTATAACTGGGATAAGGTTCAGTTCAGCAAATATGTAAGTCTTATTTTAAGTAATGGTGACGAGGTTATTATCGAAAGCATTAAATTTACCGAAATTGAAGGACTTGTGGCTTATGCATTTAGCATTGCCGACGTCGAAGCGTTTGCAAAAGATAACGGATATAGTGATTATCAAGTTAGATTTACTTTCGTTCCATACGGTGCGGACAGTAGCTTTGATTACGCAATAACGTTTGACTAAACAAAATTATCCCCTGCAGAAAAAATTCTGCAGGGGTGTTTTTTTGATTGCTATTGAAAAAGTGGGAAAAATGTGATATTATTAAGGTGTAATTTTAAAGAAGGGAGTGAGCCGCCTTGACAAACGTTTATATAGCCGCCTTGCCAAAGGATTTGCCAATTGGCAATCTTTGTTGCCAAGAGAGAATGAATGAAATTGAAAAAGTGTCAAATGAACGTGTTAAAAGAGAAAAATATTTCGTTTGGAAGCTCCTGTGCTACGCCCTAAAGCATACTTTGGGCATCGACGAGCAAAATCTTAATTTTGCAAAGCTCGATTGCGGTGCATGGACGATTGATGGGCTTGAAATTTCCCTCTCCCACAGTGATGACGCATTGGCGGTGGCGGTTTCGCAAACTCCGATTGGCATTGACGTTGAGCGAGTGCATTCGCCTCGCTCCAATCGAATGGCGGAATATATGATGAACGAACAGGAGCTTGAAAAATTCAATTTAGTGCCAACTGAAGAAAGGGAAGCGCACCTAATTGAAATTTGGACGGCAAAAGAAGCCATTTTCAAATCTCAAAAATCGCAAAATTTCATTCCCAAACAAATTGATACCCTCTCCCATAGCACAAAAACAATAAATTTCCAAATCTATGGCGAAGAATACGCCTGCACCGTCGCCCAACCTACTCCCGAACCCATTAACGTGTTTTGTGATGTTGAGTTTCTTGGGGTGGATTATATGTTTGCAAATGTTTTATACTTCGATAATACAGAGGATGTAGATATAATTTCTATCCCTGAGTATATTTACGACAAATTAGAAGTCTATGGACAACAATTTTGCGATTGGCTTGGTTCTTCAAATGTCGATGATGAATATTATGTGATTATAGACGGTAGAAAGTGCATAAGTTTAGAGACGTCAGGATTTGTCAATTGGCTGAATAAATATATTTGTTTAGAGAATGATAAAGTATATATTGTACAACAACATACTAAACTAAATACTTTATATAAAACCATAGATTTTTGAATAAGTATCGTTATGCTATTGCGGATAAGAAATTATATAAAGCTATGATATAAGCGGTGGGAATTATTGCCCACCGCTTTCTGTTGTCGCTCTTACGAACTCAAATCTCTCCCACCAACGAAAAAAGGACACCACTCGGTGTCCTTTTCGTTGGCGGAGAAGGAGAGATTTGAATTGTGGTATATCTGTCTTAAGTGTTATATTTATTAAGAAAATTGGCAAAAATGGACGCTTTTACATTGATTTTTATCATATTTGTATTATTTATCTTATTTGATTTGAAAAACGTAAGGGATTTTATATGGGATTTTCAAAAGCAAAAAAGAAAGACCGCACTCATCTCAATAGATGAGTGCGGTCTTGTTTTATCCCATTTGTTCTTTAAGGTTTTTGATATGGTTGTCCATTCTTTTAGCACTTTCGGTTTTTCGTTTGGCAGTTACGTGGTCATATACTTTCAATGTGAAATTAGATGTAGCGTGACCAAGATTTTGCTGAACGGTATTAACATCATCACCACTTTCGATTGCGATAACAGTATAATTATGACGCATATTGTGAAAGCGTTCTTCGGGCAATCCAATTTCTGCAACTATTTTTTTGAAGTGTTTACGGACAGTTGCATGAGCGAGGTTCTTTCCAAACTCGTTTTCAAAAATGAGGTTGGGGAATGGCTCTTCCCACAAATCACAAGCACGCTCTTTATCAATCATTTGCTCTTGATAGCGTGAACGCAAAACATTCATAATTTCATTTTCAACGCAGATATATCTTGTTTTATTGTTTTTAACTCTAATCATTCTATATCTTTCACTATTGGCTTTGCTTTTATCATATTGGCTTTTCTTGTTTCTTATAAGCTGTTGTTTAACAGTTATGATGTTGTTATTCCAATCTATGCAATCCCAGGTAAGCCCTAGGATTTCACTTTGACGCATTCCTGTAAACATACCCATGAAATACACTTTTTCGTACTTATCCTTTTTTATAGCTTTCAAAAAATCTATTGTTTTATCTTCGCTAAAAGGCTCAATATCAGGAGCAACAACCATTGGTAAACTGCAATCATCTGCAGGGTTTTTGGGTATATATCCCAACGATACAGCTTTGTTGAGGATTTTGTGCAAAACTCCGTGAATACATTTGATGGTTTTTGGAGCAAGTGCTTTGCGTTTTGTTGTTTCGTTAGAAAGACCATCTATAAACTCTTGCACCATTATGGGGGTGAGTTTGCATAATTTTACTTCGCCAATTGCAGGGATGATATGTAATCTTAAACGATCCTCATAGGAGCTTTTTGTTAAAGGTTTAAGATTTGCTGTATAAAGTCGCAAATATAAATCAGCCAAATCGGAAAAGGGCATTTGATTGGGATATACATATGTACCCTCATTGATTTGGTTAAGTGTTTTAATTCTGAATGCGTTAGCTTCTTTTTCGGTTTTGAAGCTCTTGCTACGTTGAATTTGCTTGCCAGTTATAGCATCGAAGCCCTCTGTATATCGTACCTCATAACTGCCATTTTGCTTTTTTCTAATACTTCCCATTCCATTGGAAACTCTTTTTTTAGTTGTAGCCATTATGCAATCTCCTTTCTTTTAAGCTTTTTATCTCCGCCAAGGTCTAGCCATTCAAAAAGTTCATCTCTGCGTAAGAATACGCGACCGCCTATTTCTACACACAAATATGAGTATTTATGAGATATAGAATAGAAAGCATTTCTTGTAAGTCCTATTTTTGATGCTTCTTTAACGCTGATGAGGATAGGGAATGATTCACGAGTAATAGCGTTGTTTGTCATTGTTAAACACGTCCTTTCGTTTGTAATTATTTAGTGGTAAGTTTTTAGTATATCTACATGTATTCTAATGCATAATAAAACTTATATTTTAATGTCAACTATACAAAATCTTACATAGCTATTATAGTGAGCAAATCCTTTATTGACAAAGAATTAGCGATATTTTTTGACATTTACAAAATATTTTGTGATAATAGGATTGATGCAGTTTAACTTCAAAATGTATATTGCCTGATAAATAGGGCAGTACACTATTTTGCACCCTTATCCATATAAAGTAGCGTTATAGAAATCCTTACATGAAAAATATTTTGCGAAACTTCGGCAAGCACGGAAGTATCATAGCCACGCACAGTCGGAGCAGAATATCGTGGGTGAGAAATTGCCTGTTCGTATTTGTGTTGATCGATGAACAAACCTCTCCTGCCATCGTATAGATCAATCCCATTGTCCTTAGCTTCTTTAAGGCTGGTATATAACGATTGTGCGTAATTTCCACGTTCATAATGGGGATTACAGTTCTTCGAACAATGTGATATGAGGTGTGCGTTCTGACCGCCTGTTGCAATCTTATTGTCAACAAAGCTGGTCATTTTTTCACGCTCACTTGGAAGCACCAACGCACAGCCTGTTTTACCCCCTTTACACCCTTCGAAGCGAAAGCCAATGACTTGCCCATCGTCATTTCTTATTGCGTTATTTGCGGTAACGCTCATAAGTGTTTCACGCCTTGCACCTGTGCAGGAAGCAAACCACAAAGCGTCTTGATTGCTCTCCTTGTCTGCATCGGAATGGGCTAATAAAATGCGTCTATTATGTATGATTTCGCTTTCCTTTCTATTGCCTATCCCGAAATCTTTGGGAGTATAGTTTGTTTCTAGCACTTTGTTTAGTCCGCTGCAGATTTTAGCTGTAGTCCATTTAGACTGTCCTTTCTTGGTTTCCATATACTTGCCTACAACTTGACTGTCAATTTGCGAAATATCCTTTATACCCTCATTTTTGAGAAAAGAACCAAAATCGTTGATTACCTGCCTATAGGTTTGAGCTGTTTGGATGCTGTGAACTCCTTCGCTTCTGTTCGGGTTGTAATGAGGAGAACCGATGGCTTCCTTTTGTTTCTTTTGCCCAATCCTCAAAAGACTATCCAGCTTTTGATTGAGTTGTATTTTGATGTTCTTGTGCTTTCTGCCCACAGTATTCTCCCCCCCATTAGCGTTGAAATTTCGTTAAGACTAAAACCTAAACTTTTATGGGAAAGTAGGCACAACCCATCAAAAAAATGTTGGATTTTTTAGCAAAAATCCCGCGTTGCTCCAATTTGGCAAACGTCAAATATGGAACTTTTATTCGGGAAGAGACGGCTCACGCCGTTTCTTCCCTCAAAAATGAGATGTATATTTGCTTGAATTATCCGTTCAAGCAAAAAAATCTCATTTTCAGTTTTGATACTTTTCAATATACTTTTTGAAAAGTATCAACCAGGGGTACATACTTGTTTTTTGATTTTCAAAAAACAAGTATGATTGCCAGGAACAAGGCAAAATTGCCTTATTCAAATCTTGCGAGTGTTCGCACCGTTGCGTTATCGTCTATGTACAAATCTCGCTCGAGTGGTAACTGGCATCCGAACACATTCACTTTGGTGTTCATAATTTCGCTGAGCAACACATAACCCCATTCCCACTCGAAGATGTGGCAATAGCCGAAAAGCAAATAGTCACCATCTTCTTGCTTTTCTGATTCCGTGATAAGCCACGAACCTGATCCGTAGGGGTTATAGAACTTTACAAATACAGTTGCATCCAGTCCCTTGCCATCTTGTGACCCGAGTGGGAATTGTTCCGCTCTCTGCTCAAGTTCTTTTGTCCAAAGTTTCATAATTAATTATCCTTTCTAGTTCTTTAACGTGCTTTGTTCTTATCCTGTCGAAACTGCGTAAATCCATACGCCTATATAATCACTCTAGTAAAAAAGGATGGATAATATAACAAAAAGCGACAAAATAAAATAATAGGAAATTATTACCTCGCGCGAGGCAATAATTTCCTATCTATGTTTTTTGTTATTAAAGCCAGGAATAAAGATGTTTGGATGTATAACAAAGAAAAGCCACGGCTTTTGTTGAAGCCGTGGCTATCTGTTTACTGTATTATTCTGCTCGTCAAATTGGAATTTATCTAATTGACAAAAGTTATATCGACTCAAATGTCTCTCTCATTTTTTCTCGGTCATAATCCAAGAAATATTTCTCCAATTTTATGTAAAACTCTTTATATTTTTCATTGCTGAACAACACTATATCGCAGCCTCTATCATCGTAAACGGAAAAAATGCACTGGTTTTCCAGAGAAACAAAGCTTACCAACGGATTGACTTGGCAATATATTTGACTTTTCAAGATGCTTTCCAGGGTAGTGAAATCAATATCGTATGAAATGCATCTTATTACAGCAGATATATCATCATCAATATCACCCACAGCAATAAGTAAATTTTTGTTGAGGTTAACTTTTTCAGCAATCTTCAATGTAAAATCTCCAGCAACCTGCACGGAGCCATCGGAATCAAAATATTGATGAAAAAACGCTACATCAATTTTTCTGTTTGCAAACAAAACATTTGCAATTTGTATAGCTCTGGAGAAAGCATTCTCCATGTAATCATCTTCGCCAATTCCCAACTCACATCTTAAAGCCAATTTATTATTGTAAAACCACGGCTGGAGGTAAAGAAACTCACTATCTGTTAGTTGTTCGATTATATTGCTCATGAGATAACTCCTTTCGTCAAATTCAAGTTTATCGATTAGTTTCCTAACCGCCTTTATTATATCACAAAATCTGCAAAATGTAAATAGGACGGCTTGAATTTTCACTCAAACCGCCCTGTTTTTTGTATTCCCCCCTTCAGGGGACGACACACTATACAAAGACTAGAAAAATGTTAGGAATAAAAGAAAGGAAAAAATGAAAGAAAGTAAAAGAATAATATAGTGTGCCACCTGTCAAGTTCTTGACCTTACTATAACAATTATGTTATATATTCTTATTCTATATGTTTTCTCTTGAACTTATAACTTTAAACTGTCGGAGCTTGTTTTTTCGTTTCTGCTTGGAGCAAACCACCCCAATTTGCAACATAGCTATTGGCTTTAGTATACTCTTTGAGTATATATTGCATATTAGTAATCTTTTCTTTGTCAAATGGAATGTTGTTAATGCTATCAATAGAAGCACTTGTATTTGATAGACATGCATAGATGTGCTTAACCTCATTGTGCTTATCTAAAAAGGTTTCAAGTGCTTCAAACCCTACGCTATTGAGCGATAGCATTACGCTATTTTCTTCAAGTGCTGGAACAAGACCTTTGTTGATTAGTGTTAAATAGCTCATAATTTGATAAACATCTTCAAAGACATAAACGTTATGATAATAAAGACTTGAGCTATCATCCCAAGTAAACGTAGTGTTGCGTTTGGTTGTTAGGATTTCAGTAGCTAAATGATGTTGATGCTGTAGCTTACTTGTAATTGCAATAACATCATTATCTTCGTACTCTAAGAACAAAAGGTCAAAGCTACCATTAACAATAAGCTTCTTGGTTTTAAGAAATTTTTTAATGGTTTCACGATCTATACACATACGGTTGTGAAGAACGCTAAAAACCATCTTGAGAGAGTTATTGTCTTTGTAATCTAAAAGGTTATTGCGTAGTACATAGTTAAGAGTGTAATCTCCTGAAAGACTTGATGTTTTTGCTAATGGATATTTGTTTGTGATATATGTACCTACATCTAAAATAGCTTCACTCTCAAAAAAACTTTTGATGATATAGCACGCTTGAAGAAAATCCAAACTAAAGAATAATTTCAAACCATTAATTGCATTGTGGCACTTGTGAGTTTTAGTATCATAAAAACCTTCAGCGTACACAATAACGTGTGGATGATAACGCAACACCAATCTACCAGCTGTGTAGGTTAGTTTGTTTTCAAATAGGTAAACGCACAACTCAACAAGATTTACAACGTTAAGTGAGTTGATTTCCTCTCGTGTATAACGATAATAGGGAAACGTATGTGCTTTGGCTGTTTTTAATATTTCTTTACGATGATTATTGATAAATGTTTTATTCATAATGTGTGTACTTCCTTTTAAATAATTAATTGATATGCACCGTGTTTACCACACAATGCGTTGCTGTGTTTGTGTTCCTGGTAAGACAACTCAATTTGAGTTGAACTCAAAGCAAATGTTTCCATTTGTTTTGTTTTTTTATTATATGCAGTTTTGAAAGTGGCTCATAATTTTAAATTGTTTGACCATCTAATGTTTTTTGTTCTACTACTTGAATGGCATACTATCACCTCCTAGTAGCAATATTATAGGGCGGTGAAAGATAAATCTCAAAAAGTTGTGTTCTAACAAAAAAGCACCAAGCAGTTCGCTTGGTGCTTGTGTTGTTTGTGTATGAGAGAGTATAAAGTCAATAAGGGATTTTACAAGGGATAACACTGTTAATAAAATTAAAAAAATAACTCAAACCCTTGAAAATCAAAGGTTTGAGCCTTAAAAAATTTGGCGGAGAAGGAGAGATTTGAACTCTCGCGCCGGGTATATCCGGCCTACACCCTTAGCAGGGGCGCCTCTTCGGCCTCTTGAGTACTTCTCCAAAGCACTTGGTGAACTGCCGCTTCCATCTCGTTCACGCCCAATTATTATATCCTATTTTTGTGCATTTGTCAAGGGCTTTTGCGAAAAATATTCTATTTTTGTTAATTAGTTTTTGGTTTAATGGTTGCTTTTTTGCAAAAAATATGATATTATAAGAGTATAGTATTTTTTTGAGGAGATAAATTATGAAAATTGCAAGAATTGGCTTACTTTTGATTTTAACAACACTTGCTTTAACAGTTATGACAGGATGCCGTTGCACTCCTTATAAAGAGGATTGGCATTTTTACAGTTACAAAAAAGACATGGTATTTATGAATGGCGTGACCAAAAACCTTGGTTTTTCTGATGCTTCAAACGCCTACCCATTCGCTGGGGCAGAGAACCCCAATATTGGAATTTCCTTTTCAAAGGACGGTAAAGTTGTGTTTACAACAAATGAGGGCGAAACGCTTTACGGAACGTACACCTATTCGCACACAAGCATAAATTACACTTCGTTTACAATCACACTTGAAAATGGCGAAACAATTGAGGGCAACAGTTACAGGGGTTTGGGCAAAAAACGTCTTGCTTTGACCTATAAAGACGTGATTTATAACTTCACCGACGAAGAAAAGAGCAGATTTATTTCTATTGACGAAGTTGTTGCATCAATCAAGGCAGGGAATAGAGATAAGCTCAACGTTGCTACAGTAATCAAAGATGAGAACGGTTTTTCAGTTAAATATAGCGATTTGATTTACTATCCCGTTGGTGCAGAAACCGCAGTTTTTGCGATTACAATCCATGCGGACGGAACTTATACTGTTCTTGACGAGCTTTATGAGGGAGAAGTGCTTTCGACCTATAACAACGACGCAAACTATATTGTAATTTACTATTTAGAAAAATAAGCAAATAAAAATCGGGCAAAAGCCCGATTTTTTTACCTTGACAAAGTTAATGATTTGTGATATAATGCACCTTGTCCCAAGCTCAAGCTTGGAATTTTTATAACGGAGAAAAATAATGGATTTTAAATTTTTTGTTGTTAGCATAATGTTCGGTTTGGGACTTGCAATGGATGCTTTTTCCGTGTCCTTGGCAAACGGAATGAATGAAAACAGAATGAAAGTTGGCAGAATGTGCAAAATCGCAGGTGTTTTTGCATTCTTCCAGGCGCTTATGCCACTTATTGGTTGGGTGGCGGTGCATACCATTCTTGAATATTTTAACGGATTTGCAAAATTCATTCCCTATATTGCCCTTGCATTGCTTGGATATATTGGCGGCAAAATGATTTGGGAAGGACTTCACAAGCATTGCGAGTGTGAGGATTGTTCAGTTGGATTTTGGGGACTAATATTGCAGGGAATAGCAACGTCAATCGATGCGCTTACGGTTGGACTTGACATTGGAAAATATAATTTTATTGAAGCATTTGTTTGCGCACTTGTAATTGCCATTGTAACGTTTATTATTTGTATGATGGGCGTGTGGGTAGGCAAGAAATTCGGCAATATGCTTTCAAGCAAGGCAACCGCTTTTGGCGGTGTGATACTCGTTTGTATCGGTATTTACATATTCATTAAAGGCATTTTAGGAATTTAATTATAGATAAAAACAGCAGGGAAATCCTGCTGTTTTTTGTTTGAGAACTTTCAAATTTTGATTTGTTGGAAAGTTAGTTTATGATAACATCCCTCTCACCGCTAATGCGGAGCTCTCCCATAGGGCGAGCCTTGAATCAGCAAATGCTTGAGATAAAGAGCCTCTCACTTAGGGAGAGGTGGCAACCGAAGGTTGACGGAGAGGGTATTTACTTCAATTATCTTCTCTCCGCTAAACCCCAATTTGGTACACTCTGTTAGCACCAACTCCGTAGGGTAGCAACTCCGTGCGCACGCGAAAAACTAAATTGCTAAAATCTATTGACAAAGTTTGACAAAATGTGCTACAATGAATATGCCAAACTAATCAAATACTGCAAAATAGGTATAACTGTCTTTTTTTATAGGATAGGTATATCCTTTTTGTCGCACACAAATAATATGAATTTGATAAAATGCAAATTCCTACTTTGTTTGTGTGTAAAGTTATACTCATTTTGCAAGGATTAGTTTGGCGACTATCGGAGTTTGCGTTTTTGTGCGGTTACTTCGGTAGCCGCACTTTTTGTTGTTGTGGAAAGGAGAATGAATTATGAACAAAAAAGTGTTAATTGTGGGTGTTGTTATAGTTTTGCTAATTGCTAGTGTCTTTTTGTTTCGACACAAGCACGATGTGACTATTGATGTAGCAGTAGCACCCACTTGTGAAGAAACAGGACTTACTGAGGGTAAACATTGCTCTGATTGCGGTGAAGTTTTGGTGGCACAAAAAGTTATTCCTGAAACTGGACACAAAAGTGCTATTGACAAGGCAGTAGAACCTACTTGTGAGGAAATTGGATTTACTGAAGGTTCACATTGCTCAAATTGTGGTGAAATTTTGATAGCTCAAATAGCTATTCCTGCAACTGGACATACTGAAACCATTGACAAAGCGGAAGAACCTACTTGTGAGAAAGTTGGATTTACTGAAGGTTCACATTGTTTGGTTTGTAATAAAATTATTATTCCGCAACAAAGAATTGATGAACTTGATCATACTGAAGCAATTAGTTCTGCAGTAGCTCCCACTTGTGAAGCAACAGGTTTGGCAGAAGGCAAGCGTTGTTCCGTATGCGACAAAATTCTTGTGGCGCAGGAAACAGTAGCTGCACTTGGACACAAAGAAGTGGTTGATGCTGCAGTTGCTCCCACTTGTGAAGTGACAGGACTTACAGAGGGCAAACACTGTTCCGTATGTAATAAGGTTCTTGTAGCGCAGGAAACAGTTGCGGCACTTGGACATAATTGGGGCGAATGGAGTGTTGTTTTAGAAGCAACTTGTTCGACTGTTGGACAAATGGAGAGAACATGTTCTTGTGGTAAAAATCAAACCGAAACAATAGATAAAAAACCTCATACATATGGTGAATGGGTGGTTGTTATAGAGTCAACTTGTTCAACCGAAGGTGAAGAAGAAAGTATATGTTTTTGTGGCAACAAATCAACTCGTTCTATCGTTGTGAATCCCGATAATCATAGATTTACTGACGGAATATGTAGCCTTTGCAATTCTATAGATGAAAATTCTGATGAATATAGATATCAGTTATTGAAGAAAAAAGCAGATAATATTTCATATGATTGTGCAAAATCTGTTTTATTAGAGAAAGTAAGTAATTCCAGTTCACTTAACATTATTAGCAAAGAAATTCTTGATTCGGATGAATATTTTAGATATCACATTAAAATGAAATATTCATATTTCAATAGTTACGGTGGAACTGTAACAAAAGTTGCATATATCTTAATAAGGATTTATCCTGAAATGGACGGAACATTTAGATATGCATATAATAAGCTTGGTATGGAGTACTCTTGCTCGAGTTTGATGGAAGACTTCGAATGGGGAATAGAACCTGAAAATTGGAGTTTGAATGCTTCTGATAAATATATTAATCCCGAAGAGGTTTCCATTAAGTTAATTCTTGCAAATCCTACTAAATATGAGGGAAAATATGTTAAAATTAGTGAGCAGTTAGTTATTAGTAGTAATTATTTATCAAATATGCAATTATACACATATCAATCTACTGGAAGCAATAAATTTGATTTTAATATGGACAATAATATATATGTTTTCTATAGACTTGTTGATGATACAGATGAAATAATCATGCTCGATGCTAATTATCAAAAAATAACCGTTTATGGAGAAGTTAAATTGTATTCAGATTCTCCTACACCCTATATTGAAGCATATTTAATAGTTATTGAGAAATCGTTTGATTGAATTAAAAAAAGGACACTCGAAATTCGAGTGTCCTTGATTTTTTATTATCTAACCTTATCCGCAATTTCCTTTGCGATCTTCAAGATGAATTCGTCGGCGGTCATTGTGCCGATATCGCCGTCCTTACGAGAACGAACTGCAACTGTGCCTGCTTCAAGCTCCTTACCGCCCACAACGAGCATATAGGGAACCTTTTCCTGCTGAGCATTTCTAATCTTATAGCCGATGGTTTCGTTTCTTCTATCAACCTCGTTTCTAATGCCGAGAGCTGTAAGCTTTCTTGAAAGCTCATCGCAATATTCAACCTGAGCATCACCCATGGGAAGCATCTTAACCTGAACGGGAGCCATCCAAGTGGGGAGCGCACCTGCGTACTTTTCAAGAAGGAGCGCAAGAGTTCTTTCATAGCAGCCCATAGAAGTTCTGTGAATGATATAAGGTGTTTTAAGTGTATTGTCAGAGTCAACGTATTCCATACCGAACTTCTTCGCAAGAAGCATATCAACCTGAATTGTAACGATTGTGTCTTCCTTGCCGAAAACGTTCTTGCACTGAATGTCGAGCTTGGGACCGTAGAATGCCGCCTCGTCGATACCTATTACATAGTTTTCGCGACCAAGGTTTGCATCAAGAAGCTTTTCCATAATTGCCTGTGCTTCTTCCCACTGTTCTGCAGTGCCCTCATACTTATCAGTACGCTTGGGATCCCACTGTGAGAAACGGAATGTGCAGTCCTCAAGAAGACCGAGAGTTTCAAGGCAATAGAGCGCAAGGTCAAGACAACCCTTGAATTCTTCTTCAAGCTGTTCAGGACGGATAACAAGGTGTCCTTCAGAAATTGTGAACTGACGAACACGAATAAGACCGTGCATTTCACCGCTATCTTCGTTTCTAAAGAGAGTTGATGTTTCCCCAAGACGCATGGGGAGGTCACGGTAAGATCTCTTTTTGTTAAGGAATACTTGATACTGGAATGGGCAAGTCATGGGACGAAGAGCGAAGCATTCCTTTGTTTCGTCATCGGGGTCGCCAAGAATGAACATACCGTCACGATAGTGATCCCAGTGACCGGAAATTCTATAAAGGTCACGCTTTGCCATAAGGGGTGTCTTTGTAAGAAGGTAACCACGTCTTTGTTCTTCGTCTTCAATCCATCTTTGAAGTGTCTGAATTACCTTTGAGCCCTTGGGAAGAATAATTGGCAATCCCTGACCGATGGAGTCAACTGTGGTGAAATATTCAAGCTCACGTCCAATCTTGTTGTGGTCACGTTTTCTTGCTTCTTCAAGCATTGTGATGTATGCGTTAAGCTCGTCTTTAGAGGGGAATGCAACGCCATAAACTCTTTGAAGCATCTTATTCTTCTGGTCGCCCTTCCAATAAGCGCCTGTGCATTGTGTGAGCTTAATTGCTTTTACAGCACCTGTAGAGAAGAGGTGAGGACCTGCGCAAAGGTCTGTGAATTCGCCCTGTGTATAGAAGCTGATAACCGCATCCTCAGGAAGCTCTTCAATAAGCTGAACCTTGTATGGCTCGTTCTTTTCATTCATAAGAGCGATTGCTTCTGCACGGGGCAACTCGCTTCTTGTAATAAGAAGATTTTCTTTAACAATTTTCTTCATTTCCGCTTCAAGCTTTGCAAGAATGTCGGGGGAGAAGGAAATTTCGGAATCAAAGTCATAATAGAAACCGTTTTCAATTGCAGGGCCTATTGTAAGCTTTGTTTCGGGATAGAGGCGCTTAACTGCCTGCGCAAGAATGTGGCTTGCTGTATGATTGAAAACGTGCTTGCCATCTGCATGAGCAAATGTAAGAAGCTCAACCTCAGAGTCATTTTCGATAAGGTAGTTAAGAGCAACAACGTTGCCGTTAACCTTAGCAGCGATTACACTGCGATCAATTTTCTCTGCAGAACGAGCCGCATCATAAACTGTGATGGGTTCGTCAAAAGAGAGTTCAAGATCAAAAAGTTTGATTTTCATAACAAGTTCTCCTGATATAAAATAAAATTATTAACAAAACAAAAAACACCCCAAATGGCAAAAGCCATTCGGGGTGCGATAAACTAAAATTACGCACGGTTCCACCCGAAGTTTTAACTTCAAAATGATATTCAACGTGACGCAAGGGTGGTATTACAACTGCTCTCTTGAAGGATGTCGCAGCAAATCATCCTCTCTCTGAACAAGAGTTGCAGAGGAACGTGTCCCATGCATATATAAATTATTAAACAATGCCGTTTCTCTTTCTGTTATACTCTGAACGGGGGTTATAAACCTCACGCCAGTTAAGGTCTCCGCGGTCAAGTGCCTGAACAAGAATTTCCGCAGTTGCGATATTAGTTGCAACGGGGATATTGTGAAGGTCGCACATTCTCATCATTTCAGCTTCTTCTTCGTTATATGAAGAGGAGGAACGAGTATCTCTAAAATTCAAGAGAAGGTCGATTTCGTTATAAGCAAGACGAGAAGTAATTTGCTGCTCGCCACCGTGCTCACCAGTGAGCAATTTTTCAATTTTAAGACCTGTAGCGTCAGAGATGTACTTTGCAGTAATGCTCGTTGCACAAAGGTTGTGTTTGCTGAGAATACCGCAATAAGCGATACAGAATTGTGTCATAAGTTCTTTTTTCATGTCGTGAGCTATAATTGCAATTTCCATCTTAAATCCTTTCTGTATATAAACGACTAAAATAACAAATCAAAGTACGAATAAAAATTTACACAATTTACGTTTGTATTATATCATAACATATAAAACTTGTCAATAATTTTTACATTTCTTCATTCAAAAAATATCCGTTTTTTGAAAAATTTTTTATTAAAATGCGATTTGAAATGATTTTTGCCTTTCTATTTATGCTTGAAATGTGAAAAACAACGTTTTCTTTGTTCAAATCAAGGCAAGATTTTTCAATTATTAGCTCTGGTGAAAGGGGCTTTTGCACTTCTTGAATTAGGATTTTCAAAATTACGTGTTCAGTTTTGGTCAAGTGAAGATTATAACCAAGCAAAACAGCCTTTCTCTCGTTCAAAAAAACAATAAGCTGTTTGTATGAAATATATATACCGTTGTTTAGAATTTTGTCTTTCATAGTAAGTAATAATTTATCCAAGCCCCGCGGGGCTTGGATAATGAGTTTTTATTAGTTAAGTTTTGAAAGAGCAGCAATAACGCCGTCAAGATTTTCTTGATACTTAGCCATTTTTGCCTTTTCGCCCTCAACAACTGCCGCAGGAGCTTTGGCAACAAAGCCCTCATTTGAAAGCTTTTTAACAATTCTGTCAATTTCGCCTTCAAGACGTTTCTTTTCTGCCTCAAGTCTTGCCTTTTCCTTTTCAAAGTCAATGATATCGGACAAGGGGAGATAAATTGTAGCAGAGTCTGTGATAATCTGAACGGAGTTATCAGCACTTACTTCGTCGCCGAATTTTTCTGCAACGCAAAGCTCACTCGCAGATGCAAGACGAACAAAGAAAGCTTCGCTTGAAGCACCGAAAATGTCGGTGTATTTTGTTTCGATAAATACCTTTGCCTTTTTTGAAGGGGGAACGTTCATTTCACTTCTTCTTGTACGAATTGCAGTAATGGCGTCGATAATCTTTGTCATCTTTTCTGCGTCGTCAGAGTAGCAAAGTGAAGGATCGTACTCGGGATAAGTGTCAATCATAATGCTATCTTTTGCGTGGGGAAGTGACTGATAAATTTCCTCTGTAATAAAGGGCATAAAGGGGTGAAGGAGCTTAAGAGTTCCATTAAGAACATAAGCGATAACATTTTGACAAACAAGGTTTTCTTCGGTATCCTTTTCATTAAATCTTGCTTTTGCAAGCTCAATGTACCAGTCGCAGAAGATATCCCATGTAAATGAGTAAATTTCTGCAAGAGCAACGCCAACTTCAAAGTTATCAAGGTTGTTAACAACGCTCTTTGTAAGCTCGTTGAACTTGTCAAGAATCCACTTGTCCTCAATAGCGAGCTTGGATTCTTCAGGGAGATTGATTTCATCGATTGTGAGGTTCATTCTAACGAAACGAGAAGCATTCCAAAGCTTGTTAGCAAAGTTTCTTGCCGCTTCAATCTTTTCGTCAGAGAATCTCATATCGTTTCCTGGTGAGTTGCCTGTTGCAAGAGCAAAACGAAGTGCGTCTGCACCGTATTTGTCAATAATTTCAAGGGGATCGATACCATTACCAAGTGATTTGGACATTTTTCTGCCCTGAGCATCTCTAACAAGACCGTGAATGAATACGGTAGAGAAGGGCTTTTGACCCATATGCTCAAGACCTGAGAAAATCATACGAGAAACCCAGAATGTGATGATGTCATAACCTGTAACAAGAACACTTGTGGGGTAGTATTTAGCAAGATCCTCTGTGCTTTCGGGCCAACCGAGTGTAGAGAAGGGCCACAATGCAGAAGAGAACCAAGTGTCAAGAACGTCTTCATCCTGATGAACGGGCTTGCCGCACTTGGGACAAACTGTAATATCCTCTTTAGAAACGGTCATTTCACCGCAATCGTCACAATAGAATGCAGGAATTCTGTGTCCCCACCAAAGCTGACGGGAGATACACCAGTCAAGGATGTTGTTCATCCAGTTGAAGTAATTCTTTGAGAATCTTTCGGGAATAAAGTTGATGTCACCACTTTCAACCGCTTCAATTGCGGGCTGAGCAAGGGGCTTCATCTTAACGAACCACTGGTCACTTGTCATGGGTTCAACAACCGTGCCGCAACGGTAGCAAACACCAACGTTGTGATCGTGAGGAACTGTTTTAACAAGATATCCCTCTGCTTCAAGATCGGCAACAAGTGCCTTTCTGCAAGCATAGCGATCCATACCCTCATATTTGCCTGCATATGAGTTCATTGTGGCATCGTCATTCATAACCTTAATCTGCTCAAGGTCGTGGCGCTGACCAACAAGGAAGTCGTTGGGGTCGTGCGCAGGAGTAATTTTAACGCAACCTGTACCAAAACCTATTTCAACATAATCGTCTGCGATTACGGGGATTTCACGGTTAACAATGGGCAAAATAAGAGTTTTGCCGATAAGGTGCTTTGTATTTTCGTCATCGGGGTTAACCGCAACCGCAGTGTCACCGAACATTGTTTCAGGACGAGTTGTAGCAACCTCAACGTATCCGTCCTCGCCCTTGATGGGATATTTGATGTGCCAGAAGTTGCCGGGCATATCCTTGTATTCAACCTCTGCATCTGAAAGAGCAGTGAGGCAACGAGGACACCAGTTGATAATTCTGTAACCACGGTAGATAAGGCCCTTGTTATAAAGGTTTACAAAAACCTCACGAACTGCGTGTGAGCAACCCTCGTCCATAGTAAATCTTTGACGGGACCAGTCACAAGAAGCGCCGAGTTTTTTAAGCTGACTTGTAATTCTTGTTTCGTAAGTATCCTTCCAACCCCAAACACGTTCAAGGAATTTTTCTCTGCCAAGGTCATATCTTGAAAGTCCTTCGTCAACACGAAGACGCTCTTCAACCTTGATTTGAGTTGCAATACCTGCGTGGTCAGTACCGGGAACCCAAAGGGTGTTAAAGCCTTGCATTCTCTTGTAACGAACAAGAATGTCCTGAAGAGTTTCGTCAAGGGCGTGACCCATGTGGAGCTGACCTGTAACGTTTGGTGGGGGAATTACGATTGAAAAAGAAGGATTAGTGTTATTTTTGTCGGGTGTGAAATAACCTTTTTCGCACCAAGTTTGATATATTCTGTCCTCAAATTCAGAGGGCGAATATGTCTTTGGAAGCTCGTTATAGCTGTTCATTTTTTGAACCTCGCTTTCTTAAAGTATGTAAATAAATTTTATCAAAAAACAAAAAATCCCCCATCCTGACATCAGGACGTGGGAACGTGGTACCACCTGATTTCGCATTCAAAAAAGAATGCGCACTCAAAATCCATAACGGAGATTACCGTTTTTTGCTACTTTCTTTTGTTAAAAAGCCGTTTCACAAAAACCGCTCGGGGACTACTTCACCTTGCTCTGCCACAAACTCACACCAACCGTTTGCTCTCTTTGGACTTATGCAAAACTACTCCTTCCCGTCAGGGCGTTTCATATCAAGAATTAGTATATCACAAGAAAAATAAAATGTCAATAAAATAATTAAAAAAACTTCATTTTGACACAAAACTGTCGGGCATTGATGTTAAAATTATGCTAAAATAAAGTTGGAATAAAGAAAAAACGCTTGGAAAGGAATAATATGACGTGGGAAATTGCAGTTGGAATATTTGCAATGGTCAGTGCCTTTATCGGTGTGATGAGCATTGTTGTAAAGGTGAATTCAACCCTTGCAAAGCTTGAAAGTGCAGTGCTTCAGTTAAAAGAAACAATGGAACGTCAATCCGACAAAAACGCACATTTTTACACGGAGCTTTCGGAGCACGAAAAGAGGATAACGGTGCTTGAAATGGAAATGGGTACAAGAATATGAATAACTTTAAACGAAAACTTTCAAGCAGAAAATTTTGGGTGGCACTTGGTGCTTTTGTCTGCTCACTGTGTGTTTTGTTCGGGCTTGACGAAATCACTACCGAAAAACTCCTCGCCCTCGTTTCTTCAATGGGCGTCCTCGCAGTCTATATCCTAACTGAAGGATATATCGACGCACAAAATAAACACTAAAAAAAGAGCAAACTTCGGTTTGCTCTTTTTTTGATGAATTGGGATTTATCGAGTAGTTACAAAGATAAAAAGGTCGCTTTTGAAAAAGCATCGCGCGAACCCCCAAAGCTCATAAATGTCGCTTCGGGGAACCCCGCACGCAAAACTTTTAAACGTGGGAGTTAAATTAATCTGCGTAAATCGTTCCCGCTGGCGCGCATAAAATAA
>JAZTWO010000002.1:0-15004 GCA_045635885.1 Eubacteriales bacterium
CGACAAGGGTGACACAGGTGTTGGCATTGCCTCAATCGTAATCGACGCAGACGGTAACACAGTTATTACATATACTGACGGTAGAGTTGAAACTCTTGGTCACGAATGGGAATTATTTTCAACATTAAGAAATCCCACTTGCGCAGAAGTAGGTCTTGAAATTCAATATTGCTCCGATTGTGGCTTTATGAGAATTGCAGAAACCCCCAAGCTTTCTGAAGAATATTGTATCGAAGGCGAATGGATTGTTGATAAAAGACCCACAAAAACAGAAGACGGTATTCGTCACACAGAATGCACAGTTTGTGGCAGAAAAGTTAACGAAGAAACCTTTGCCGAAATGGAATATACACTTGGCTTGGGTGTAACATTTGATAGCTTTACAAACTCACAATTCAACATGACAATAGCTGCGGTTGTTCTTGATGCAGATGGCAAAATTGTGTCTTGTAGAATTGATATGGTGCAAAATAAATTTACCATTGACTATGACAAAGAAGAAGTTTATTTCACAAACTTCAAAACAAAAGCAGAGCTTGGTTATGATTACCGTATGTCTGTTTATGGTACAGATAACAACAATGACGGTATTGTTAAAGAATGGTTTGCACAAGCACAGGCATTTGAACAATATGTTGTTGGTAAGACAGTAAACGAAGTTGCTACTATGCAAACACAATTTGTAAATAACCTCTATATTTCAGCAGATAATGACCTTCTTTCTGCAGGATGCACAATTCAGGTTACTGAATTCAGAGATGCAGTAGTAAAGGCATGCAATGATGAGCAAGCATTTACTTTTGCAACAGGAAGCGACTTCACCGTTGGTCTTGCTATCACTAGTCAAGATAATGGTTCTTATTTTGATTATGACTATTATACCGCAACTGTTAGAATGAATGTTGATTTTGCCGCAAGTGTAACTTCAGCTACAGATGGCAAAACTCTTGCCCTTATTGTTGACGGTGCGCAACCTCAAGCAACCATTGATGAATATGGAGATGTATATAATGTTTCCGTTGGTAAGGGTGATGGAATTGTAAAGACAAAGAGAGAACTTAAAGAAGACTATAAGATGTCTATTTATGGTTCATTTATGGACCAAAATGGTGACGGAATCGTTCTTGAATGGTACCTTCAGTCCGCAGCATTCTCTTCATACGTTGTTGGCTTAACTGCTAATCAAATTATAGCAATGCCCACACAAACAACATCAAACGGATACATTATTTCCGCAGAAGATGAACTTCTTAATGCAGGATGTACAATCCAAATCACAGGATTGAAAGAGGTTGCAGTAAAATCCATTGCAAATTCAAGATAAACAAATTAAAGGGGAGCTTCGGCTCTCCTTTTTTTGCTTAAACCACTTGAATTTTCTAATAAATAGGTGTATAATGAATTCATAATCCTGCCGAGGAAAAACGGAGAAAGGTATTTTTATGAAAAAATATTTATTGGCTATTATTTCGCTTGTCATTTTGATGAGCATGATGATGTTCGTTGGTTGCGAATATGAACTTTCTATTGTTAAAAAGACAACAACCACCACAACACCTACAACAAATGTAACACCTACACACACAACACCTACAACAACCCCTACAATACCCACAACAACTCCAACTACAACCCCCACAACAAATGACAACGGTGGATCAACAGATCCCGTTGGCGACTTCACACTCGGTATGGGTGTTGTACTTGACAGCGCTACATCTTCTCGCTTGACTATGACTTTTGCGGCAGTTGTTCTTGATGCCGAAGGCAAAATCGTTTCTTGTAAAATTGACGCAATATATAACGGATATAACATTGATTATGATAATGAAGAAATAATGTTCACAAACTTCCAAACAAAAGCAGAGCTTGGCTATGATTACGCTATGTCCAAGTGGGGCATTAACATGGATAACAATGGCGACGGTATAGTTAAAGAATGGTTTGAACAAGCACAGGCATTTGAAAATTATGTAGTTGGTATGACAGTTGAAGAAGTTTCAACTATGCAAACTCAATTTGTAAATAATTACTATATTTCAGCAGATGATGCTCTTCTTTCTGCAGGATGCACAATTCAGATTACTGAATTTATTAACGCAGTAGTAAAGGCGTGCAACGACGATCAGTCGGTTCATTTTGCTGCTGTTGATAACTTTGCACTTGGTCTTGCCGCTAACAGTAACGATAATGGTTCGAATTTTGACGTGTATGAATCTAGAGTTAAGATGAATATTGATTTTGCAACTGTTGTAGTTGTTAATGGTAAGATTGTTGCAACACTCAACGATGCTGCTCAACCTCAAATTTATGTTGATGAAGATGGAAATGTATCAAACACAATTTATAACGGAACAAATAGAGAGCTTAAAGAAAATCATATGATGGATCGTTATGGTATTGATAACAACGGCGATGGTATTGTTCTTGCTTGGTACCTTCAGTCCGCAGCGTTCTCTGCTCACATCGTTGGTATGACAGGTGCAGAAGTTGCAGCTATGGAAACAACATTAGTAAATAACCACTACATCTCTACAGACGCTGACCTCCTTGCTGCTGGTTGTTCAATCCAGATCACAGGTTTTATGGACGTTGTGTCAGAAGCCGCAAATAACGCAAGATAAACTATTCAAAGGAGAGTTTCGGCTCTCCTTTTTTATGTTTTGCCAAAAATTTCACAAATTTTCATAAAACTATTGATAATTTGACAAAAGTATGATATATTAATAAATGGTAAAGATTGGGCAAAATAAAATACCTGCCCTAATATGTAATGAAAGGATAAAATTACTATGACTTACAACAAGAAATCCATTGAGGATATTGAAATTGTAGAAGGCGCGAGAGTGCTTGTTAGATGCGATTTTAACGTTCCTCTTAAAGACGGAGTGATCACAAGCGATAAGAGAATCGTTGAGGCTCTCCCCACAATCAAATATTTGCTTAACAAGGGTGCAAGGGTTGTTCTTTGTTCTCACATGGGCAAGCCCCACAACATCCTTACAGAAGGTTTCGGCCTTACAAAGAAAGAAAAGAAAAAGGTTGAAGAGCTTCCTGAAAACGAAAGAGAAGCAGCAAAGGCAGAGCTTATTGCAAAAGCGCTTAAGGATGACAAGAAGAAGCTCACTCTTGCTCCCGTTGCGGCTCGCCTTAACGAATACCTTGGCGGCAAGGTAACATTTGCAGAGGATATTATCGGTGCAGACGCACAGGCAAAGGTTGCTGCGCTTAAGAATGGTGAAGCAGTTCTTCTTGAAAACGTTCGTTTCGACGCAAGAGAAGAAAAGAATGGCGAAGATTTTGCTAAAGAACTTGCAAAATACTGCGACATCTATGTAAATGATGCTTTCGGTACAGCTCACAGAGCGCATGCTACAACAGCAGGTGTTGCTATGTACGGCAACGTTCCCGCAGTTTGCGGTTACCTTATTCAGAAGGAAATCGGCGTTATGGGTAAGGCACTCACAACTCCTGAAAGACCCTTCGTTGCTATCCTTGGCGGTGCTAAGGTTGCAGATAAGCTCAACGTTATCAACAATCTTCTTACAAAGGTTGACACACTTATTATCGGTGGTGGTATGGCATATACATTCCTCGCAGCTCAGGGCTACGGTGTTGGCACATCACTTCTTGACGAAACAAAGATTGACTACTGCAAGGATATGATGGCAAAGGCAGAAGCAAATGGCGTTAAGCTCCTTCTCCCCGTTGACGTTGTAACAATCGCAGAATTCCCCAATCCCATTGATGCTCCCGTTGAAACACTTGAGGTTGAAGCAAATGCTATGCCTGCAGACCGTGAGGGTGTTGACATTGGCGCAAAGACACAGGCACTCTACTCACAGGCAGTTCTTGATGCTAAGACAGTAGTTTGGAACGGTCCTATGGGCGTATTTGAAAACCCCACACTTGCAAAGGGTACAATCGCAATGGCTGATGCACTTGCACAGTCCAGCGCAACAACAATCGTGGGCGGTGGCGACTCTGCAGCGGCTTGCGAAACACTTGGATTTGCTTCCAAGATCACACATATCTCTACAGGTGGCGGTGCATCTCTTGAATTCCTTGAGGGTCTTGAGCTTCCCGGTATCGCTTGTCTTGAGGATAAATAATTGACAAATATTTTTGCAGTGCTACGCTTGTAGCACTGCAAAGTTATGCTAAAGGAGAAAATAAAAATGAGAAGATACGTTATCGCAGGTAACTGGAAGATGAATTTCACACCTTCTGAAGCTACCGCATTTATCAACGAAATTAAGCCCATGGTAGAGGGCAAAAATAATTGCGACATCATCTTTTGCGCTCCCTTTGTAACAATTGGCGCAGCTATGGAAGCAGCTAAGGGCTCCAACATTAAGATTGGCGCACAGAACGTTCACTTTGAAGAAAAGGGTGCGTTCACAGGTGAAATTTCTGCTAAAATGCTTAAGGAAATTGGTGTTGAATATGTAATTATCGGTCACTCTGAAAGACGTCAGTATTTCGGCGAAACAGACCACACAGTAAACCTTCGTACAAAGGCGGCTCTTGCAGCTGGTCTTAAGGTTCTTCTTTGCCTTGGTGAAGTTAAAGAAGAAAGACTTGCAGGCATTACAAACGAGGTTGTTGGTATGCAGACAAAGCTCGACCTTGCAGGTATCTCTGCAGAAGAGCTTAAGAACGTTATTATCGCATACGAACCCGTTTGGGCAATCGGTACAGGTCTTACAGCTACTCCCGAGCAGGCAGACGAAACTTGCGGTGTAATCCGTGACGTTGTTGCAGACCTTTATGGCAGAGAAGTTGCAGAAGAGCTCATCATTCAATACGGTGGCTCTATGAACGATAAGAATGCGGCAGAGCTTCTTTCTAAAGTAAACGTTGACGGCGGTCTTATTGGCGGTGCGTCCCTTGTTGCAGAAAAGTTCAACGCAATCGTTGACGCGGCACAGTAAAACATAGTTAAATATCAAAATCCCTTCCAACAAAGCACAAAAAGTCGGGAGGGATTTTGATTTTTGTGATATAATGCTTTCTGCAGATGAAGGGAAGTGATTTTATGAAAGAATTGAAGTTCGGGTTGCAAAACGCGATTGACTATATCGAAGAAAATTTGTGTGATGAGCTTGAAATTTCAAAAATTGCGGCAAGAGCTTATCTTTCGCCATTTTATTTTCAAAGGGTATTCAATGCAACCTGTGGTTTTACCGTTGGTGAATACATAAGAAATCGACGCCTGTCACTTGCGGGTGAAGAATTGTCCTGCTCCAATATTAAGGTGATTGACGTCGCACTGAAATATGGATACGATTCCCCTGATAGCTTTGCAAGAGCGTTTACAAAATTTCACGGAATTTCTCCCTCATTGGCAAAAGAGAAGGGGTCAAAAATCAAAAGCTTTGTTCCTCTTGTTATTGAATTAAAATTGGAAGGTGGTAACTTTATGAATTACAAAATTGTTGAAAAATCCGATTTTACCGTTATGGGCAAATGCCAAAAATTCAACGCAGAAACATCTTATGTTGAAATTCCAAAATTTTGGTCCGAGCATTATGCAACAGGCGGTGGCGAAATTATAAGAGGTATGTTTGGCGTGTGCATTGACAGTGACGGCAAGGAGTTTGATTATCTTATCGCGGACCTTTATTTTCCTTGGAATGACGTGCCAAATGGTTGCGAAACAAAGACAATTCCGGCTGGAACTTGGGCAGTTTTCTCATATCAAGGTGAATGTCCCGAGGCGCTTCAAGCTGTGAATACGCAAATTTGGACACAGTGGGTTCCCAATTCCACCGAATATGAACTTGCAGGAAACTATAATCTCGAATTTTACATTTCCGAAACCGAGGGCGAAATTTGGATTCCCGTTAAGAAAAAGTAAATCCTCAGCACCCACTTTTGTGGGTGCTTTTTTGATATTTGTAACTATTTTATAAAAACCATTGCAAATTGCATTAATGTGTGCTAAAATTATGTTAACTACTTTTTAAGGAGAAGGATTATGAAAAGAATTATATCAATTTTATTGATTCTTTTATGCTTGACTATGGTTTTTGCCTCGTGTGGAAACAAAAAGCACAAGCCCAAGGTTGTTGAGGTTGTTGCCCCCACCTGTACGGATATGGGTTACACCGAATACACGTGTAAGCATTGTGAAAGCAACTATGTAGATGACTTTACAAATGCGCTTGGACACGCATATAGCGATGCAGTTGCCTTGGTTGTTGAGGACTGCACAAATCGTGGTGTTTATGAAAGCACCTGTGTGCGTTGTGGCGAGCTTCATAGATATTCTGTGAACGCAAAGGGACATAGCTACGTTGAAATTTCGGCGGATGGCGAAACCGTCGCTTACGAATGCGAAGCTTGTCGTGATGTTGTAACTCTTGCCAATGATGAAAGAATTGAAGATTATGTTGGATGCGTTGAAATTTTCGATGTTGAACCTACGTTCACATTCAAAGTAACTTCATCAGAGGGCGAAGAACACATTAGAAATAATCTTAAGATTATTGATGCATATTTCAACGGTTCTGAGTACGAAAGCGCCCCCGACGTTGCAAAGGAATACGTTCTTTCAAACGATTCCGGCAATGTTTGGACGGTAAGTGTTTCAGGTGAATATGAATATGACACAACCTATCTGGTAAAACTCACAGGCGGAGTAAAGCTTGCCGATTACAAGGGAAATGAACTTTCCTTTACGGTTGTTGATGACCCTAATCACGAAAATGCCTATGAATATAGCGATAGCGCAGTATTTTTGAAGGCGCTTGAAAATGCCAACGGTGGCTATTATCCATATCAAATAAGCGCAGATGGCGGATACCTCTACCTCACCGTAGGAAAAATTGATGGCATTTCAAAGGGACAGCTTCTTTGCATTGGCGAGGTAAGCTCAATTTACGATATTAATAGCGACACAGAATGCTATTTTGGTGTAGTTGAAGCAACCTATCCTCTTGCAGATGGCAGATATATGGTTAAGCTTGCAGAGCCTGCCATTGAAACAATATTCAACCAATTTGATATTGCGTATAACGAGGATGTAAACCTTGACGGAGTTGAAGTTAACATTGAGCAGCTCAAAGCAGACCTTGTAAACTCACTTTACGCAAACGAAGATTTTGTTGAGTTCTTAAGCGCAGTGCATATCTCATCAAATAGCTATCTTAAAGCAAAGGATTGCTATTCACCCGAGCTTATGGACACCAATGCATTCCTCAACAGTATTTCTTTGCGCCCCACAGTAAACTTTAGCGGAAATTCGCTTTATACTACCATAGCGGGCGACATTACACTTTCAATTAAGAATTCAAGTGGCAACGACGTTGGCACTCTCACAATTGATTTCACCTTTGAAATTGAAAGTCAATTCAAAATTGACGTTAAATACGAAATCAATACAAGCTGGAAGGGAATTAAAATCGAGCGCTTTGACGTTGCGATGACCCAAACTGATAATATCGGCTTTGAATTTGGAATTACCGTTGATGCCGACACTTTAGTTAACGATGCACAGTACGTTATGAACCTTGCTACAGGTGAAGCGCACCTTGCTTGCTGTATTGAGGTAACAAGAGCCGACGAAGATACTGAATTTAAAACCATTTCTGCAACTGAAGCGCAGAGTGCAAATAAGAAATGTACTCATTGCAGACCTGAGGGCGGTGAGGACCTTGCAGACGATTTCAAGGGCTATTATATTGAAACTCTTTACTGCTCTGACTGGGAAAGAGTTTGTGCAGACATAAACAAATTGCTTGAGGCAAATGGTTCTGATATTGGCACAACAATTAAGCTTGGCGGAGTAAAAATCCCCGTATTTGGTCCTGTAAGTGTAAATCTTGACCTTGGATTTGCAATTTCCTTTGACGTGCGTGCAATAATGAACTATTCTTGCAGCTTTGCTCAAACAAGTGTTTACGGTATGCGACTTAACCATAGCTACGTTCAACCCTATTCACAAATTTCGGGCGGTTCGGTAACTGAAAACGAACTTGAAATTCTCGGTTTTGCCGAGGTAAAGGCGGGCTTGGCGGTTGAAGCATACGTTAATATTTCAGGTCTTGAAAAATGGATTAAAGCGGGCGTTAGAGCGGAGCTCGGCGCATATTCCGACATTTCCGGTATGCTTGATAGCGTTAGCGATATTTCCGGCGCATATCTTGAAACAGGCGTATACCTTGATATTAGCGCATTCTATAAGCTCGTTAAAAACGAGGGAGACGCAGACGTTGCCGAAGTAAAGAAGCCCTTGCAAAAATATGGCTATGAAAAGCTCTATTTTGGCTATGAAACATATTATGATGCAATTGAAATTCTCGGTTCATTCGATATCGCAGCAAACGATATTCTTAACGTAAAATACTATGACCTTGTAAATATGGTTATTAAAACCGATGAACTTTCATTGAATGAAAGAGGTAAGTATACAGTTACTTTAAGTCTTGCAAGCGGTGAATATTGCGAAATCAAGAACGGAGTAATCGTATATAAGCTTGGCGCACCCAAGGTGTTCAGTGATACACTTATCATTACTGTTAAAGCAAATAACGGTGAGTTTGGAAAATATAGAAGGGGAAGCGCACTCTATTATCTTGACACAGTTGAAATCGACTTCACGTTTGATACTAACCATACGCACATATGGCAAGAGGCTACCTGTACAACAGCAAAAACCTGCACAGTGTGTGGACTTAAAGAGGGCGAAGCACTTGGACATAACTTCAGTGAAGCAACCTGCACAACACCCAAAACTTGCTTGGTTTGTGGTGAAACAGAGGGACTTCCTATCCATCATATCGAGAGTGATTGGATAATTGATAAAGAGGCAACTAAAACTGAATATGGTTCAAAGCACAAAGAGTGCACCGTTTGCGGCTATGTTATTACTACAGTTTCTATTAATCCCACCGGTTCACAAGGGCTTTCCTTTGCAGTTTATTCTTGGGGGTGTGTTGTAACGGGCATCGGTACTTGTACAGATACTAATATCGTTATTCCTGCTACATATAACGGCTTGCCTGTTAAGGAGATTTATGAAAAAGCATTCTATAATTGTATTGCACTCACAAGCATAACAATTCCTGACTCTGTGACAAGTATTGGAAATTACGCATTCGGATATTGTTCATCGCTTGAAAGCGTAACCATGGGTAATTCCGTGATGTACATTAGTGATTCCTCATTTTCTCATTGCACCTCGCTTACAAGCATAACAATTCCCGACTCTGTAACGAAAATTGGATCTGCATTCTCTGGTTGTACATCTCTCACAAGTGTAACATTTGGCGAAAATAGTCAGTTAACGAGTATTATTGGCCGTGCATTTTCGGATTGCTTCTCACTTACAACTATAAGTATCCCTAACTCTGTGACGAGTATTGGTAATAATGCTTTCGAACGTTGCACATCACTCACATACATAGAAATCCCCAATTCCGTTACGAGTATTAGTGGTGGTGCATTCCAAAATTGCGAGGCGCTTACAAGTATTGAAATACCCGATTCTGTGACGAGTATTGAGATGGGTACATTCTATGGTTGTACTTCCCTCATAAGCATAACAATTCCCGACTCCGTGACGAGAATTGATCAAAATGCATTTTATAATTGTACCTCACTTACCGATGTATATTATATCGGAGAAGTTGATAGTTGGATTGGAATTATTTTTAACGATCCTATAATGAACTATGCCAAAAATTTGTATTTTAATGGTGAACTTGTGACATCTGTCATAATTCCGGATTCCGTGACTAGTATTGGAAATAATGCTTTCTCTGGTTACTCCTTACTTACTAGTATAACAATTGGCAATTCTGTTACAAGTATTGGTAGTTATGCATTTTCTGGTTGCTCGTCACTTACAAGCATAGAAATTCCCGACTCTGTAACGAGTATTGGTAGTTATGCATTTTCTGGTTGCGACTCGCTCAAGAGTGTGATAATGGGCAAATCCGTGAGAAGTATTGGTGCACGTGCATTCTTTAATTGTACCTTGCTTACAAGTATAACAATCCCCAAATCCACGACGAGCATTGGTGAATTTGCATTTTTAAATTGTATTTCACTTATAGAGGTTTGCAATAAATCATCATTGAATATAGTTGTAGGTTCTGAAGATTGTGGAAGGATTGGCTATTATGCAAAGCATATTATTAATGATGAATCAAAATCAGCTATTAGATATGTTGGCGATTACGTGTTCTTTGATGACGGAGCAAATGTATATCTTGTTAAATATTTTGGTAACGAAGCCACAATAACCTTGCCTAAATATGACTCTGGAAAAGAATATGCTATCTGGAAAAATGCATTTAAAAATTATAAAATAACAAGTGTAACTATCCCAGCTTATGTGACAAGTATTGGCGACTATGCATTCTCTAATTGCACATTGCTCACAAGTATAGATATACCTAACTCTGTGACGAGTATTGGTAAAGAAGCATTCAGTAATTGCACCTCGCTCACTAGCCTAACAATAGGGAACTCCGTGATGAGTATTGGTGAAAGTGCATTCTCTAATTGTACATCGCTTACAAGCGTAAATATACCTGACTCTGTGACGAGTATTGGTGTTAATGCATTCGGTTCTTGCTCTGCATTAATAAGTATAATAATCCCCGACTCTGTGACGAGTATTGGCAGTATGTCATTCATTTTTTGCTCATCTCTTACGAGTATAGTAATTCCCGACTCTGTGACGAGTGTTGGTAGTTGGGCATTCGGATATTGCGATAAACTCACAATTTACTGTGAAGCGTCTTCACAACCAAGCGGATGGAATGCTGAGTGGAACAAATACTATAACCGCACAATTGTTTGGGGTTACAAACCCGAATAAAAATGAATAAACAATTTAAACAGCGCAGTTTTCTGCGCTGTTTTTTTGCGCTAAATTGGGATTTATCGGTAGGTTAGAATTTGCACAAACACTCGGCTCCCTCTGTCGAGGGTGATTCCCCACAGTGTGGGGAAATGTCTGCAACGCAGACAAAAGGGACTGGCGCGTTAGCGTGGCACCGTAAGGTGACTGAGGGAGAGTTCTTAACGAAAAGTTACTTAAAATAAGGTTCTCTCCCTCCGTCGCCTGAACTAACGAGCAAGCTCGTGAGTACTGCGCCACCTCCCTCGTCAGAGGGAGGCAAGAGCTTGCGTGTTCAATCTCCCCTACAAATCAAAATTTGAAAACTTTTCTCAAAAAAGCGCAATCAACTATTGATAAATTACTTTATTTATGTTATACTAATATGAATTATTATGTAAAATTGCGCTAATTGGGGCTAAAATATGCCAAATAGCGACGAAGGAAGGTGAAAATATGGCAAATTATCGTAGAGGAAGAATCAATGATGAGGTTCAAAAGGAGCTTGCATCCATTTTGAGAGATGTAAAAGATCCAAGAGTTAGTGGCGCATTTGTTAGTGTAACAGCTGTTGACGTAACACCCGACCTCAAATATGCAAAAATATATTATAGCTCACTCATGGGCGACAAAAAGGAAGTTGCAAAGGGATTAAAGGCGGCATCCGGCTATATCAGAAGCCAAATTGCGCAAAGATTGAATTTAAGAATCACCCCCGAGCTTACTTTTATACTTGACGATAGTGTGGCACACGGTGCGCACATTTCAAAATTGCTTAATAGCATCACTTTTTCCGAGGACTTTGAAGAAGAGGAATCCGGTGAACAGTAATGCGAAATTATAAGGAATATACACTTGATGAGGTGTGTAAATTTTTTGCAGAGAAAAAGAACACACTCATAATCTTTCATGTGCGACCCGATGCTGACGCTATTGGGGCATCATACGCACTAAAGCTTGTTCTTGAGGCAATGGGAACAAAGGTGCTTTGCACTTGTGAAAGCGAAATTCCGTCCCGACTTGCGTTTTTAACGGACAAGCATCAAAAAAGCGCAAGGTTTGACAATTTGGACGGGAACTTTGAATTTCAAAGAGTAATAACCGTTGATACGGCAAGTCCTGCCCAGCTTGGCAATCTTCAAAAACTTTTTGAGGATAAAATTGACCTTATGATTGACCACCATGAGAATGGAACAAGATATGCAGATAATTACATTCGTTCTGATTATGCAGCAAGTGGCGAAATTGTTTTTGAAATAGCCCAAAAGCTTGTTGAAATGGGAGAACTTGATGCTATTCCAAGAGATGCTTATGACCTTATTTATGCGGCACTCAGCTCCGACACAGGTTGCTTTAAGTATTCAAACGTTTCTGCCCACACTCATCTTTGTGCGGCAGAGCTTATCAAAGTTGGTGTTGACACTGCAGAGATAAACCACAGACTTTTTGATTGTAAAAGTGAAAAAATGCTTGCGGCAGAGTCTGCGGGCTTTCAAAATATAAAATTTTTCAACAATCGCAAAATTGCGGCAGTTTTGTTCCCATACGAACTAAAAAAGGAGCTTGAGCTTGAAGACGAGCATCTTGAAACTCTTGTTGACGTTGCAAGAGCAGTTGACGGGGTAAAAATTGCTATGAGTGTTCGCCAATCAACCGCACACCGTTCATTCAGAATATCGCTTCGTTCATCCTGTTCGTTTGACGTTTCAGTTGTGGCAAAGCATTTTTCGGGTGGTGGACATGTAAAGGCGGCGGCTTGTACAATTGAGGCGGATTCAATTGAGTTTGCAACACGTCTTGTCGTTGATGAAATTATGCGACTTTGGAATAAAAACTAAATTATTTATTACGAAATACAATTTCTTTGCCCATTCGCAAAGAAGAAGGAGATAAATATGACAAAACAACCATATTACATTACAACTGCGATTGCGTATGCATCTCGCAAACCACATTTTGGCAACACATATGAGGTTATTATGACCGATGCCGTTGCTCGTTATAAAAGAGCTCGTGGATTTGACGTGTTCTTCTGCACAGGTACTGACGAGCACGGTCAGAAGATTGAGGACCTTGCAAAAGAAGCAGGTATAACACCCAAGGCATACGTTGACGGTGTTGCAGGCGAAATCAAGGGCGTTTGGGATAAGATGAACTCATCCTATGACTACTTTATTCGCACAACTGACGATTATCATGAACTCGCCGTTCAGAAAATGTTCAAGAAATTTTATGATAAGGGCGATATATATAAGGGCAAATATGAGGGTTGGTATTGCACCCCCTGTGAGTCCTTCTTCACCGAAACACAGGCAGAGGGTGGCAAATGCCCCGACTGTGGACGTGAAGTAAAGAGAGCAGAGGAGGAAGCATATTTCTTCAAGATGAGCAAATATGCAGACAAGCTCCTTGCGCATATCGAGGCAAATCCCGAATTCATTCAGCCCGAATCAAGAAAGAAGGAAATGGTTAATAACTTCTTAAAGGCAGAGGGCGGTCTTCAGGACCTTTGCGTTTCCCGTACTTCTTTTTCTTGGGGAGTTCCCGTTGATTTTGACACAAAGCACGTAACGTACGTTTGGCTTGATGCGCTTTCAAACTATATCACAGCCATCGGCTTTGACCCCGATAAGTCATTTGACGAGCAGAGCGAACATTTTAAGAAATACTGGCCCTGCGACGTTCACGTTATCGGCAAGGATATTCTTCGTTTCCACACAATTTATTGGCCCATCTTCCTTATGGCGCTTGACATTCCGCTTCCCAAAAAGGTATTTGGACATCCTTGGTTCAATTTTGGTATGGACAAAATGTCAAAATCCAAGGGCAATGTAATTTATGCGGACGAGCTTGCAGACGAATTTAGCGTTGATGCAGTTCGCTACTATGCACTTTCTGAAATGCCCTATGCTAATGATGGCTCAATCACTTATGAAGCAGTAATTAAGAGATATAATACAGACCTTGTAAATAATCTTGGAAACCTTGTTAAGCGTACGCTTGATATGGAAAAGAAGTATTTCGATAAGGCAATTCTTGCTCCCACATCGCCCGAAGCACTTGATAACGAGCTTAAGGATGCTTGCGTTAAGGCATATAACTCTTATATCGCTTATATGGACGATTTCCACCTTTCAGATGCACTTTCATCTGTTTTTGAAATGTTGTCAAGAGCGAATAAATATATAGATGAAACAACTCCTTGGGTTCTTGCAAAGGACGAAAGCAAGAGAGAAAGACTTGGAACAGTTCTTTATAATCTTCTTGAAACAATCCGTTGGGGTGCGGTAATGCTCGCTCCGTTCACTCCTGCAACAAGTGAAGAAATTTTTGCAGAGCTTGGAACAGATAAGAGCGATCTTGACAGCATCGGCACACTTGAAAAGTTCAACGGAATCGTTGCAGGAGCTAACGTTTGTGACTCAAAGGTTCTCTTTGCCCGTGTTGATGAGGAAAAGAAACTTGCTGAGCTTGAAGAAAAGAGAAAGGTAAAATTTGCCCCCGTGGTTGAAGAGCCCAAAATCGAAAAGCCCGAAGGACTTGCCCTTATCGGCATTGAAGATTTTATGAAGGTTGAGCTTCGCACTGCAAAAATTATCGAATGCGAAGCAGTACCCAAGGCAAAGAAACTCCTTAAGCTTAAGGTTGACCTCGGCTATGAGCAGCGCCAAGTAGTTTCCGGTATCGCAAAATTCTATACCCCCGATCAGCTTATCGGCAAAAAGATTGTTCTTGTAACAAACCTCAAGCCCGCAACTCTTTGCGGAATTGAGTCCAATGGCATGATTTTAGCTTCTGGTGAAAATCAGGTTAGAGTCATCTTCCTCGATAACGAAACACCCCTTGGCGAAAGAATTAGATAATATAAGGGGAGATTTTTCTCCCCTTGTTAAATTGGGATTTATCGAGTAGTTACAAAGATAAAAAAGGTCGCTTTTGAAAAAGCTCCGCAAAACTTTTAATCGCGTGAGTTAAATTAATCTGCGCAAATCGTATTGTTTGATTGAAATCAAACAATACATAACGATTTTCTCATACATTCGAAAATCTATGATTTGCTACTGGGTATGTAGCCATATCACTATCAAACGGCTATAGTTTAGCAAAGTAAATTTTAGAAAAGCACTATGTTAATAGTGGTTTTCGTAGTTT
>JAZTWO010000003.1:0-39390 GCA_045635885.1 Eubacteriales bacterium
AATTCCATCTTCAGGAATTGTTACAAGTGTGAACTGGTAAGGCATCTTGTGTGTATCTGTATCTACAAGGTGATATTCGTTACATACAAGCTTGTTTTCGCCTACTGTTGTGAAGTTGTAGATGAAGTAGGGGTTAACTTCGCCACATACATAGCAGTTCATATAGAAGTATGTGTGACCAAGTGCTTCTACTTCATCATCTGTGTATGTGTCACCACATTCACATGTGTATGTTGTGTAACCTGCTTCTGTACATGTGGGAGCTGTTACTGTTGCTTCGTATTTATGTTCGTGAGGAGCTACTGTTGTTTCAACCAATTCAATCTGGAAGATGTAGTTGTTATCTGCAGGAATTGTGAGATAATAAACACCTGCTGCAGGAATTATAAGTTCAGAATAGTACTGAACATTTTGAGCTGTTTCCTTAGTTGTTTCAGAAAGAACATTACCTTCTGCATCAAGAAGAGCGAAGTATCTTGCTTCACCGCCTGCTACATACCAAATCTTAAGTGTGTAAGCACCGTCAACTGTAATCTTAAGAGCATTCTTTGTGGGAACGCCGGAATTTGTCTTTCCACCAAAGCTGAATCTCAATGTACCTGAGAAATCGTCCCAAGTCTTTGAGCTTCCATCTACTCTGGAGTTCTTGCCCATGATGAATGTGAAGATGTCATTGTATTTGTATACATCACCATCTGCATATGTTCCCTTTGCGAACTCTTCCCATGTGCTAAAGTTAATAAGCTTATCGTTAGCAGGCTGAGGTTCTACATAATCGGGATCGATTGCGCCACAAACTGTGCAATTACCTTCAGAATAGCTATGACCGAGAGCTGCCTTGAGTTCTGCGCTACATACAGTACATGTCTGTGCTGTTGTACATGTTGCTTCTGCACCTGCTGTATGACCGAGAGCTGCTTTGAGTTCTGCGCTACATACAGTACATGTTTGTGCTGTTGTACATGTTGCTTCTGCACCTGCTGTATGACCGAGAGCTTCTTCTACACCCTTATCTGTAAGAGCTTCGTCATGGCAAGAGCATGCATAGTATGCGCCGTGACCTGCTTCTGTACATGTAGGATTCTTAGCCTCTACAAGTTCGATACCTTCGTGGAACTTAACTTCAATTGAGTAGAAATAGTTGTTGCCATTTACAGGAGTTACTGTAAGAACAGTATCTTCAAGAGCAATATAAGTGTGCCATTCAGCTGTGATTTCGTCACCGCCGTTAAGCTTATAAGATGTGTATCCGGAATAACCGTGAATTGTTACAACTGCGCCTGCCTTGAGTTCAAGGTTGAAGGAGCCGTTCTTAACCTGAGAATTGTTACCGCCGTTGTCACCGATCTGAATGCCTGAGAAATCAACGATAGAATCCTTATAGTTACCTTCGGAACCGAAGTTGATTGTAATATCAGAAGAGATTGTTCTATCGATGAACTCTTCAAGAAGGATGCCCTTGATATATGCCTTGGAGTATGTAGCTTCAGCATTAGGAACGATAACTACCTTAGTTTCTTCCTTAACTGTGAACTTATAAATTCCACCATTACCAAGTTCTGCCTTTTCACCATTCAAATAGATATCAAAGATACCATAGCTTGTGCTATGTCCTGTGATAGTTACTGATGTGTTAGCAGGAACTACAAACTGAATGCTTGAGTCAGCGCCGAACTGGTGAGAATCACCGTTGTTTCTAAATTCACCTACAATACCGAGTTTGCCGCTTGCAAGTGCTGCTGCAAATCCGTCTGCAGTTGTAAATCCAAATGCATCTGTTACGTCAAGTGTAGGAAGAACTGTGTTACATACTGTACATTCGCAATTTTCCCAAACGTGACCAAGAGCTACTACTTCATTATCCTTGTATGTGTCGCCACAAGAACATGTGTATGTTGTGTAACCTGCTTCTGTACATGTAGGAGCTGTTACTGTCTTTTCGTAAGAGTGTACGTGAGGAGGAACATAGTTAGGATCTTCTTCTCCGCAAACATCACACTTACCTTCTACAAAGTTGTGTTCGCTTACCTTTGCACCACACCAGTTACAGTAGTGGTCGCTATCGATATCCATACAATGTGAGTTCTGTACGCCACAGTAATCGCAGAAGTGATTCTTATCATCGTCTGCACACTTGGACATTGTATCATTACAGATGTCACACTTATGATTCTTATTGTTGTCTACACATTCGCTTACTTCAAGTCCGCAAACGTCACATTCGTGGTCACGAGGATCTTCGTCTTTATGACCAAGAGCTGCTACTTCATTATCCTTGTATGTGTCACCACAAGAACATGTGTATGTTGTGTAACCTGCTTCTGTACATGTGGGAGCTGTTACTGTTGCTTTATGAGAGTGAGCGCCAACTACATAAACACCATCAACTGCAATTGCATGCAAGCCATTAGCAAGTTTATTGGAGTTTGCACCGTCGTTGTTATGCTTTGCGGGGTTGAATCTTACGAAAGAACCACCGTTAACAACGATTGTACCAAGAACATCTTCTAACTCGTTAATATCGAGTGTGAAGTCCATACCATTGTACAATACCTTTGCTTCATAACGACCACCATTGATTGTTATAGTTGCGCCACGTGTTGCAAAGATAGCTGTGCAACCGTCAGATACAAATGTACCGTTTTCGATTGTAACAACTGCACCGTCGATAGCAGAGATTACTTCAACGTGTTCTCCTTCACCTGTAGCGAGCATTGTACCGTTACCTGTGATTGTTACGTTTGCACCGTTCTTAACCAAGAGAACTTCAACAACTTCTGCATCAAATGCAGCGTCAACTGTCTTACCGTTAAGGTCGATAGTTACTTTTCTTGTTGAACCGTCTACAACGATAGTTTTTGTGAGAACGATGTCTCTAAGAACTACTACTGTTTCACCATTAGCTGCATTAATTGCTGCCTGAAGTGTTGCATAGTATCTATCACCAATTCTTGCTTCAATAGCAGGAACTACTGATGTGGGTTTTTCTACATATGCGCTACCAACAACTGTGTCAGCACCTGTTACGTTTTCACCAACAACATCGGATACTGTAACTCCGTTAGTTGAGATTGTACCAATAGCAACACCTGTGGAGTTAACCCAAAGATCACTATTTGCTGTGAGTGTTACGTTAGATACGCTTGCACCGTTTACACTTGCTGAGCCGGATGTAATACCCATGATACCGCCAAGAAGTCCTTTACCTGAAAGAGCAAGTCCGGAAACCTCTGCGTCAACAACGTGTACGCCATTAGCATAACCAGCAACTGCACCGGCGCCTGCTGATGCAACGATATAAGAACCATCTGCTCCAGCAACCTTGCAATCCTTAATTGTGATATTGCTACTGTATGCATAACCAACGATTGCACCAACACCGTAAATTTCTTTTGCGTTAATTTCGATATTACCACAAACTGTTACATTTTCTATTGTTCCCTTACCTGCATATACGAAGCCAACTACTGCAGCAACGTTATTACCTGTAAAGTCACCTGTGTTGATAGAAACGTTTTCAATTGTAAGGTTCTTAACTACAGCATCACCGTAGATTGCACCAAACAAACCACCGCAAACATAACCGTCAGATTTCTTAGCAGTTTCTGTTGCGTTAAGGTTGTACAATGTATAACCCTTACCATCGAAAATACCATCGAATGTTGCGTTGCAGTCGTCACCAATGTTAACGCTCCAATCAACGCTTGCCATATCGATATTTGCACCAAGAGCTACATATACGCCCTTAGCATTATATTTTGTTTCACCTTCGTTAACACTATCTCTGAATGCTACAAGTGCTTCAAGAGAGTCAATAACGTAAGGATCTTCTTCTGTACCTGCACCTGCAAGAACAAGTGCCGCAACCACATCACGGTTTTCTGTTACACCACAAGCAGAGCATGTGTAAACTGTGTAACCTTCTGCCTTGTATGTAGGAGCTACAACTTCGCCTGCCACCATATTGTGACCGAGAGCTTCACCTTCTGTTGCACCACATACTGAGCATGTCTTAGCAACTGTGCATGTTGCATCTGCCCATGTGTGACCGAGAGCTTCGCCCTGTGTTTCACCACAAGAGCACTTGGGAGCTTCTGTACATGTAGCATCGCTCCAAGAGTGAACGTGAGGAGCTTCAACTGTAATTGTAACTGTTGTACCCTTAAGAGTAACTGTTACTGTGCTACCGGATGTAGCTACTGTATATGCCTTATCCGCAGAAGGATATGCTGTGCCCCAGTCGTGGTCACGAGCAACCTTAAGAAGATAAGAACCAGCTGCTACGTTTGTATATACCTTTGTGTATACACCGTTAGCATATGTCATATCGTTTGCTACGTTACCTGTATCCCATTCTGTTCCAAGGTGTGCACCAGAACCTGCAACTGTGAATGTTGCCTGTTCGTTACATCTTGTGCAAAGGTGAGATGAATTGTATGTGTGACCGAGAGCACTTGCTACCTCTTCACCGCACTTTGTACAAAGCTGTGCTGTTGTACATGTAGCTGCTGCACCACCAACGTGTGAGCAAGAAGAGTTAGCTGTTGTCCAAGTTCCGCCACCTTTATCCCAAGTTCCCTCTTTAACGGTATAGTGATTTGTACCGTTTGTAGGAATTGTAAGGTCAGCCGTTTGATTCCACTTGTTATTCCAGTTGTTCGCTGTCGCACCGGGATTCATACGGCAGAAAATAACATTGGGATAAGTTTGGCTTGTGGGAACCTTTACTTCGTATGCACCAACACTAGAATTCCAAGTCATTGAAACCCATGTTTCGCCATTTCCAAAGAAATATGCTGCAAAACGTGCTCCATCTACTTTCCAGTTAGCATTAGGAGTCAAGTAAAGGTATTCCGGCTGAGAAGCTGCACTTGTTGTAAAGTTAAATGCTGATACCACAGCAAAAGCCATCATCAAAACAAGCGCAAGCGCCAAGATTTTGCTTAACTTTCTCATAAAAATTAAGTCCTTTCTATAGATTTTTTTAAGTACTTTAGTACTTAATGGATATTATAACACCTAATAATATATAAAACAATACTTTTTTGTTAACTTTTTCTAAATTTGTAAATATGCACAAGTTCACAAAAAAATAATTAGTTAAAAACACAATTAAACAAGCTTTTAATTTACAAAAAATTAACATTTGGATTATTGAACGTTCTTCTCTGATTTTTGGAGAGCAAAATCATTTTAATTGTCAAAATTCGATTCGTTTCTCCAACTACAGTTGACATTTTGGAGGCATTTTTTTGCGTTTTTTTATCAAAAAATGGAGTTTTTATCAATTTGTTTGCGTTTTGCAACCACAAGTTGCAAAATTTTTACACAAAAGTTGATTTTGGGGGTTGTAATTTTGAGATATATTTAGTATAATGAGTATAGAACAAAAATTCTTAACGAAGGAGTAAAATTATGACCATTGGACAAAAGATAATTCAACTTCGAAACAGTATGGGAATCTCCCAAGAAAAGCTCGCAGAACTTATGGGAGTTTCTCGTCAATCAATATCAAAATGGGAGATGGAACAGGCCGTTCCCCAAGTTGATAAGATATTGCAAATTGCAGACATTTTCTCAGTTTCTTGCGACGAGCTTCTTCACGACAATATCGATCTTCGCAGAACAATTACTGCACCTTTAGCAAACAAATATTTTGGTACTGACGGATTCCGTGGTGAAGCTAATGTTGGTCTTACATCCATGCATGCTTACAAGGTGGGAAGATTCCTTGGTTGGTACTATTCCCTTCAGCTTCAGGGTGAAGAAAAAAATTCACGTCGCCCCAAAATAGTAATTGGCAAGGACACACGTCGCTCAAGCTATATGCTTGAATATGCTATTGCATCGGGTATTGCAACCTCGGGTGCAGATGCCTATATGCTCCACGTTACAACAACACCAAGCGTTTCATACGTTACAAGAATGGATGGTTTCGACTGTGGAATTATGATTACCGCTTCTCACAATCCCTTCTATGACAATGGGATTAAGGTTATCAACCGTTACGGTGAAAAGCTTGATGACGAAACTACCGCCCTTATCGAAGCTTATCTTGATGGAAATCTTAGTTTGCTTGGCATAAGCGGTGATGACCTTCCTTTAGCGGTTGGTGAAAAGGTTGGTAGTATTCACGACCACATTAGTGGCAGAAATAGATATATCGGTTATCTTATCTCTGTTGCTTCAAATTCATACAAAAAGCTTCGCATAGGTCTTGACTGTGCAAACGGTGCTTCTTGGTCGATTGCTCGCGCGGTATTCGGTGCGCTTGGTGCGCAACTCTACGTTATCGGTGACGAGCCCGATGGGTTGAACGTTAATAAAAATTGCGGTTCAACACATATTGAAAACCTTGCAAAGCTTGTTCGTGAAAAGCATCTTGACGTTGGCTTTGCATTTGATGGCGACTGCGACCGTTGTCTTGCTATTGACGAAAATGGAAATATCGTTGATGGCGACAAAATTATGTATCTTCTTGCAAAGCGTCTTAAATCCCGTGGCATGCTTAATGATAACACCGTTGTTGCAACCGTTATGTCGAACAGCGGATTTGTTTCATCACTTAACAAAATTGGAATCAACTGCGTTCAAACCAAGGTTGGCGACCGTTTTGTTTACGAATGCATGCAGGAGAAGGGATACTCAATGGGCGGTGAGCAATCAGGTCACATCATCTTGAAAAAATACGCTACAACAGGTGACGGTATTTTGACCGCCATTATGATAACAGAAGAAATTTGCGACAGTAAATCCTCCCTTTCCTCTCTTGTTGATGACGTTATGGTTTATCCTCAATATTTAGTTAACGTTCGTGTTTCTGACAAAGACGAAGTAATGAACGATAAAAGCGTTCTTGCAGCCGTTAAAGAAGTTGAAGCGCTTATTGACGGCAACGGAAGAGTTCTTCTTCGTCCAAGTGGAACAGAGCCGCTTATTCGAGTTATGACCGAATGTGAAACTGAAGAAAAATGTCACGAATATGCAGATATAATTGTTAAAGCAATAGTTGACGGAGGATACAAAATTGGATAAAAAGGTAAAAACTAACGAATTATTTGATTGTGTAACTCCCTATCTCACTTCTCTTTTTGAAAAAAGCGAATATCCTTGGGATATGCTACCCAAAATCAAAGACCTTGCTAAAAAACTCATTGAAGACGGAATTGAAGGATACACTTTAATTTCAGACGGAGTTTTAGTTGGTGAAAACGTTAAAATTTATCCTAATACCACTATCGAAGGCCCAACGGTTATTGGTTCGGGGACTGAAATTCGTCCCGGTGCCTTTATTCGAGGCGGTGTTATCACAGGCGAAAACTGTGTTATTGGAAATTCAAGTGAATTAAAAAACTGCATTCTTCTTAACAAAGTGCAAATTCCACATTATAATTATGTGGGTGACTCAATTCTTGGCAACAAAGCACACACGGGGGCAGGAACTATATGCTCAAACCTCAAAAGCGATGGCAAAAACGTTGTTGTTCGCGGCGATATCGACTATCCCACGGGGCTTCGCAAAGTTGGTGGCATTTTGGCTGACGGCGCAGACGTTGGGTGCAATTCCGTTATAAATCCTGGAACAGTTATCGGCAAAAACACAAGTGTTTATCCCTTGACATCATTGCGTGGAGTTTATCCCGCAGATTGCATTGTAAAGGACACTAACGTTGTTGTAAAAAGAATATAAAAAATGGCGGTCGTTTGACCGCCATTGTTTTTTTATTTTTGCACTATATAAAGTGTTTGTGTGTTGGTATCAAAGTAAACAGTATAGCTTCCTGATTTAACCTGAACGTTTCTATTTCCGCCCTGATATTCAAACCACACGGTTGTTTTGCTTTCATCTACAGTATTATACCAAGCAGCATCACCACTCTGCTTATCATTATAAACCTTAAATTTGAAAACCGAATCGTTGCAAGAAACATCAACTGAATAAAGTCCATTACCAAGGTCTTTAAATTTATACTGTGATTGGTTAGACCAGTTATTACCGTTAAAGTTACCTCTAAGATACAAATTCCACTCTTTTACAACAACCTGTGATCCGGAACCTTGATTGTTGTTGTTATTATTGTTGTCATCACCTGCATCGGGATTTGTTGTTGTTCCCAAGTCCATAGTAAATCCACTAATATAACTTGCAAGAGTTGCTGCCTTTTTAGTAATATAATTACTATATGACATATTTGAACCGTTTGACCTGCTTATATTGAATGAAAAATCATAATCCCACGCATTTCCGTATCTCTTTGAAGGAATAGCATCATCTTTATAAAGATTTTTCGCACGAAGATAATATTCTTCAAATGTGGAAATCTTAAACAAATCATTTGACGCAACAGTTTTAAGAGCTTCAATATAATCGTTTCTATAGAAGCTTGTATTTAAAATACCCTTTGTGAAAAGAGGATTTCTTTGGTTGCTTCCATTACCAATTGCTTTTGTGCTAAATGGACTATCGGTTGTCATATGGTCACCGGAGGGATTCCAGTCCTTATTAACACCAAGACCTCTATCTGTATCATATGGAATTATAATCATCTTTCCTGTATCTGCACGGAAATAAATATAACAGTTATTATAGTTATTTCTAAGGTCATCGGGGTTGCCCATCATATAAGAAACCGCTGCAAACATAAGGAAGTTGTCCACGTCAACAACTGATGCGAATTTTTCTTTTGTTAACCCGCTTGAGTTGAGTGTGGTTATCAAATTTCTAAGTGATGAGTGATCACTTGTCTTTTTATTTGTCTTAAGGTCATAAACATAGAATTTGCCTGCATCTTCATCTTCAACACCATAAGATGAGAATGATGTAAATGTTGCGCCTTCATTTGTCCAACCGAGTTTATAAAGGTCCCCACCAAGTGCTTCGGCAGGAAGATTCTTTTCAAGGAAAATGTCGTCAATTGGTTCATAGAATAACCAAATTCCTGCGTGATCGTTACCAATGTCCACTGAAGCAAGGTTTGTGTGTGGAGCAAGTACTCCCATTTCACGATAAATCTCATAAGAATAAAGTTCTCTAATATGAGTAGAGTCCTCATTCTTATTCCATCTCATATCAATTTTTTCAAGTGTGGCAAAGGTTCTGTTCTTTCTTGCCTTTCTTGCATTTGAATCAGACCACACGATAGCATCGCTGCCATAATATTCTTCATCATCAAATGTTTCTTTAAAACTTATTTTAAAATGAATGAGATTATACATTCCTGAACTTGAATCCCAGAAATTAGTTCTTGAAGTGTTACCCTTCATTCTAACACCGACCTGCTCAATAATAAACTTCCAATGAGTTCCGTCTGGCTTTATAATGGAAACATGCAAATCTGCCATTCTGTAAATGGGAGATTTTGATCCCATTGAACTATATTTTTCATAGTCCTGCTGAATCTTTTTAAGCTCCTTATCGCTTATGTCAAGATAAAGAGAAATATGATTATCGAGATTGAAAAACTCATTGAAAAGTGTAAGCTCATCAACATCAGGGTTTATAATTGGATCTTCAACGGGCTTATCGGGATTTATTGAACCTGTAGTAGTTGTGGTACTACTTGTTGTTCCTGTGGGTGTGGTCGTTGTGGTAGTTGTTGTGGTAGTTGTTGTACCCGTGGTTGAAGTAGAAGTACCCGTTGTAGTACCTGTTGTAGGACGGGTTGTTGACGTTGTACCAACACTCTCAGTTGTAGAAGTTTTTTTAATGGTACTACCATAGATTCTTGTTGTTGAAACAGGCACACCGCATGAGAAAAGTCCGAGTCCCATTACCAAAAGCAAAAGAATAGCCAATATTTTTTTCATGATATTCTCCTTTATTGACATATTTATCTACGTTAATTATATACTATAATTTCCCTTTTGTCAAGTTAAAAAAAGCACCCAATTTTAATGGGTGCTTTTTGTACTTAAATACCAAATCAAAGTACTCCGTAAACAATCCAAAGATAAACGTATGCAGAAATAACCGCAGCAAATGTAAACGGAATACCAATTTTAAAGAAGTCTTTATTTTTAACCTCATATCCCTCTTTGCGAAGAATCGCAGTACCTGTGATATTTGCTGATGCACCAATTGGTGTGATGTTTCCACCAAGTGTTGCGCCTGAAAGGAGTCCAAAGTAAAGAAGAGTGGGGTTAATTCCAAGACCTGTGATAATAGGAAGCATTGTAGCAACATAAGGAATATTGTCGATGAATGCAGAAATAGCCACAGAAAACCAAACAACAACGGTGAAAAGCATAAATTCTTTACCTCCACCAAGTTGCGCAAGAAGGTTTGCAGCAGAGTCAATAACTCCCTGCTCTTTAATTCCTCCAATCATAAGGAACAATCCAAGAAGAAGACCAAGTGTTTGGAAATCGATTGCTTTAACTGCGCCCAAAACAAAATCTTTTCTCTTATAACGAATAAAGTTATATACAAGACCAATAACAAAAAGAACGCAACAAATAAGGCCGTTAGTGATTTCGGGCTTATTATTGACAAAGGATGCACCAATAAGAAGTGCAAGCATTACAAGAAGAAGACATGTTGGAACTAAATCCTCTACTTTTGTTTTTTCCTCTTGCTTGGGAATAGGTTGCTTTTCCTTTCTGAATATCCAAGCCAAAATAATGGCAGAAACCACCGCACCAAGCTCAACCGCAAAAAAGATACTTGGTTTGCCCTGGTACCAGAAGAAGTCAAGAAAGCTCATTTTTGCTTCACTGCCAAGCATAATTGCAGTTGTGTCGCCAACAAGGGTTGCCGCACCCTGAAGATTGGATGAAACCGCAATTGCAATAATAAAAGGCACGGGATTTGTTTTGAGCTTTTTACAAATTTGAATAGCAACAGGGGCAATCATAAGCACTGTTGCAACGTTATCTACAAAAGCAGAGATAATTCCTGCAAAAAGAGCCAAAGCAACAGCTGCCATTTGCACGTTTTTAACCTTATCAATAATAAGTTCTGCTAAACGGTCGGGCATTTTTGAGTCTATAAAAAGTTGAACAAGACCCATAGATCCCGCAATCATCAAAAGAACGTTAAAGTCAATTGAGCCAAAGATTTTTCCAAATGGGAGCATGCCTGTAAGTATAAAAACAACACCAGAGGCGAGTGCTATATATGGACGATATTTACCAAATGCCAAAATAAATACATATGTAACGGCAAATAAAATTAATGCACCAATCATTTATTTTTCCTCCATTTTTTTCTAACTAATACATTATACAACTTTTTTCACAAATTGTCAAACATATTTTTTTACATTTTGATAATAGAAATTTAATCAAATTTATGGTATAATGTTATCAACTAAACAAAAGGAGTACAGATATATGTATTTTAAAGAGGTTAAAAAGAATTTTGGATTTGGCTGTATGCGTTTGCCAATGAAGGACAACGAGGTTGATACAGTTGAATTTTCAAAAATGATAGATGCGTTTTTAGAAAACGGCTTTAATTATTTTGACACCGCACAGGGTTATATTGACGGAAAAAGCGAGCTTGCACTTAAAGAGTGCCTTACAAGTCGCTATCCAAGAGAAAGCTACATATTAACCGACAAGCTCTCTCCCCACCTTTTCAACTGTGAAGAGGATATTCGCCCCGCCTTTGAACGTCAACTTGAGGCGTGTGGGGTTGAATATTTTGACTTCTATCTTATGCACTCTCAATTGCGTGGGAATTATGATAAATATCAGTCTTGCCGCGCCTACGAAATTGCACAGGAGCTTAAAGCGGAGGGCAAAATCAAGTACGTTGGCTTCTCTTTCCACGATAATGCGGAGTTCCTTGATAAAATTCTTTGCGACCACCCCGAAATTGATGTCGTTCAAATTCAATTCAACTATGCAGATTATGACGATCCGTCGGTTGAATCCAAAAAATGCTATGACGTATGCCGTAAGCACAACAAGCCCATTATCGTTATGGAACCCGTAAAGGGCGGACACCTTGTTAATCTCCCCGATAGAGCAAAAGAAGTGTTCTCTGCCCTTGGAGATATGACTCCCGCAAGCTATGCAATTCGCTTTGCCGCAAGCTTTGAGGGAATATTTATGGTTCTTTCAGGTATGGGAAATATGGAAATGATGAACGATAATATTTCCTATATGAAGGACTTCAAACCGCTTTCATCAGAAGAATTCGAGGCAATTTATAAGGTTCTTGAAATTGTTAAAGAGCAAGGAACTATTCAATGTACCGCCTGCCGTTACTGCGTTGACGGATGTCCAATGGAGATTAAAATTCCCGACCTTTTCTCTTGTATGAATGGTAAAAAGGTTTGGAATGCTTGGAACTATGGCTCATACTATCGCTCACTAACAAAAAACGGTGGTTCTCCAACCTCCTGCATCGAATGTGGAGCTTGTGAAGAGGTTTGCCCTCAGCATCTTCCCATTCGTGCCTTGCTTAAAGAAGTGGCAACCGAATTTGAAAATAAAGATTAAACAAAGAAACCGACGCCAAAGCGTCGGTTTCTTTATTCTTATTTTTTAACAACTCTTCTAAAGCAAATTGCTGTTCTTGCGGGAAGATAGATTTGGAACTGACGGTTTTCGTTAGTTGAATAAACCTGTGTTTCGCTAAGTCTATCCCATCCACCGAATTCGTGACGGTCGGTTGAGAATACAACCTTATATTCGCCCTTAAATTTGGGCTTGAGATAATATCCCCAATGATGATTTGTGGGGTGGAAGTTGAAAACGAAAATAAGTCCGTTTCTTTCATACATCATAACCTTATTATCGTCATCAATCTGTATCCAATGAGGTTCTTTTTCATGGATACGATATTCCTTTGCAAGCTTAACCATTTCCCTGTCAAACGCCTGCAACTGACTATATTTAAGATTAGGATCGTCTGCAAGATGCCACTGACGACGACAATAGAAATGTGACCAACCATTGCCCTCTCTCGGAAAGTCAATCCATTCAGGGTGTCCGAATTCATTACCCATAAAGTTGAGGTAACCCTCTCCACCAAGTGACATTGTAACAAGTCTAATCATCTTATGAAGCGCCATGCCTCTTTCAACGATAGCATCATTGGACCATGTACCCATATCGGTGTACATTTTGGCATCACAAAGGCGGAACATAAGTGTCTTATCGCCAACAAGCGCTTGGTCGTGTGATTCTGCATATCCGATATATTTTTCGTGAGGACGTCTGCCTGTCAATTCGCACCAAATGTGCCACATGCTCCAGTTTTCGTCACGAACGTCTCTTGTAAGACGAATCCACATATCTGGTGAGCCCATAGCAAGTCTATAATCAAAGCCAATGCCACCATCTTCAATGGGCAAGCACATACCGGGCATAGCAGACATATCCTCTGCAATAGTAATTGCATTGGAATTTACCTGATAAATAAGCTCGGTTGCAAGCTGAAGATAAGTAACTGCCTCTGTATCAGTGTTAAGTGAGAAATATTTAGAATAATCAGTAAATGCAGTTCCAAGACCGTGATCGTGGTAAAGCATTGATGTTACACCATCGAAACGGAATCCGTCAAAGTGATATTCTTCCATCCAAAACTTAAGGTTTGAAAGAAGGAAGTGGATAACCTCGGGCTTATCGTAATTGAAAAGCTTTGTTCCCCAAGCAGGATGATCACCGCGAGAGCCCGCATGGAAATACTGAGTAACAGTACCGTCAAACTCTGCAATACCCTCGTTAGTATTACTAACTGCGTGTGAGTGAACAACGTCAAGAAGCACCGCAATACCCATTTGGTGAGCAGTGTCAATAAGGCGTTTCAAATCGTTGCATTTACCAAACTTTGAGGATGCCGCAAAGAAGTTTGAAACCTGATAACCAAATGAGCCATAATATGGATGCTCCATAATAGCCATAATCTGAATAGTATTATATCCGGCTGCTTTTACACGGGGCAAGATATTGTCGGTAAACTCGTTATATGTTCCAATGCCCTCTCTTTCCTGTGCCATGCCGATATGTGTTTCATAAATAAAGAGCTTTTTCTGGGGCTTGAAATTATTCTTCTGCCATACATATTCGGGCTCGTCAACAATTGCACCACTCCATGTATAATCATATGGATCTTGAAGCACTCTCTTGCAATAAGAAGGTATTCTTTCAAGATATCTATCCCAATGCTTAACGATTGCTTTAACTCTGCAATCGTCCCAAAGAGTTTCCTGTCCCCAAATAAAAATTTCAAAAATACCGTTTCCGATATTATTAAGTCTATGTGACCATCTATTCCAGCCATTGAAGTCGCCCATAAGATAAACCTCGTGTGCGGCAGGCGCCCACTCACGATAAATCCATCCATTTTCAACCTTGTGGAAGCCGAAATAATGATGTCCGTTTGCAAAATCTATAAGCTTACCATTTTCTCCAACAAGTTCTCTTTTCTTGTTGTAGTAATTACGCATTCTGAGATCAATATCAGATTCAAATGCTTTAAGCGCGGGGTCATATTCAAAAATCTTATAACTCATAATTACCTCCAAGGCATATTTGTATATCTATTATATACCTATTTTAGTGTAAAGTCAAGAAGAAAAAAGGCGATAATCTACCGATTATCGCCCAAAATTTATTGTTTTGTTAATTGCTCTTTCTGATATTGAAGCATATAGAGGTCATAATATCTTCCACGTTTAGCAAGAAGTTCAAAATGATTACCCTGCTCAATAATTTCGCCGTGTGAAAGAACGATAATATTATCCGCATGCTGAATTGTAGACAAACGGTGCGCAACAATAAGCATAGTTCCAATATTCATCATCTTTTCAAGCGAGTCTTGAATAAGAAGCTCGGTTTCGGTGTCGATATTCGCAGTTGCCTCGTCAAGAATCATAACGCTTGGCTTATGAATAATTGTTCTTGCGAATGAAAGAAGCTGACGCTGACCTGCAGAGAAGTTATTACCCCTCTCTCGCACTTCTTCATCAAGCCCATCTCTAAGCTTGTCAATAAAGTGGTCTGCATTAACGTATTTACAAGCCGCAATAATTTCTTCATCAGTAAAGCTATCTTCACGAAGTACAATATTTGAACGAATTGTTCCCGAGAAAAGGAATACGTCCTGAAGCATTTGACCAAAGTGACGACGAAGTGAAGAAATCTTTATATCTCTTATATCAACTCCATCAATAAGAATTTGTCCCTTTTGAATGTCATAATTTCGACAAATAAGTGACAAAATTGTTGTTTTACCGGAACCGGTTGAACCAACAAATGCAACGGTATCCTTTGCCTTAATCTTAAAGGAAACGTCTTTAAGAACCCAATCCTCACCCTCATAGGCAAACCAAACGTTCTTAAATTCAATATTACCTTCAACGTTGTCAAGTTCAATTGCACCTTCCCTATCAACAACCTCGGGCTTCATATCCATAATTGTAAAAATCTTTTCTGCAGAAGCAAATGCAGATTGAAGTCTGTTAAACTGATCTGCAAGATTTTGAATGGGATCGAAGAAAGTTTGGATATACATATAGAACGAAACAAGCACGTCTGCGGTAATAACCGTACCCATAAAGCCAATGTTGTTGATATATCCCTTTGCAGAAAAATAGAACAAGCAAAGAACGCTGGAAATATAGAGCATATATATGATGGGACGGAATATACTGAATACGAATATCTGATCCCTCATTGCCTTTCCAAGCTTATTGTTTTTGGCAATAAACTCCTTCCTTTTTCTATCCTCTTGGTTAAAGATTTGAATAATCTTAATTCCTGAAAGGTTTTCAGAAAGGAATGTGTTTATGTCGGTTGTACCGTCTTTAACCCTTCTAAATGCTCTTCTTGAAAATTTACGGAAAATAAGTGTAAAGAAGAAGATGAAAGGAACAAAGCAAAGCACCATGAGTGTGAGCGCATAGTTAAGCAAGAACATTGCAACTATAATTGCAAGTACAAGAAAGATGTTCTTAATAAGATTTGTAAGAATCTGTGTGAACATCATTGAAATTGCATTTGTATCATTTGTAACACGTGTTACAAGCTTACCAACAGGCATGTGGTTAAGTTGTGCGTGTGAAAGACTTTCAATGTGAGTGAAAACGTCTTCACGAAGCGCAGAAAGAATCTTTTGACCTATTTTTTGCAAAAGAATTGCTTGAATATACTGAAATACAAGAGATGTGATAAGAATAAATGCATAAACAGCAATATAAAGAAGCAAAGTGCTCATTTCAAAATCCTTTGTTTCAAGGAATGCAATTATCATACCCATCAATCTGGGGGATACTACGCTATATGCGATGGAAAATCCCATAAGAAGACCTACAAGAACAAATTGCCCTGTATGTGGCTTAGCATAGCGAAGCAATCTCTTCATAATTTCAGAGTCCTTCATATTTCTATCAAAGCCAATTTCTTCTTTTTTGTTTTTAATTGTAATATAAGCGATGGTGAAGATTACGCTGAATAAACCAACTACTCCGCCAACGAATAAGAGAGGAAAATATTCGTTCATACCTTATACCTCCTTCTCTTCTTCGAGTTTTTGAAGCTCGACCATAAGCTTATAGTCAGGTGAATTATTAATCAATTCTTCGTGTGTGCCAACCGCAACAATCTTACCTTCGTCAACAAAGATAATCTTATCCATCTTCTCTACAGTTGAAATACGGTGTGCAATAAGAATGGTTGTTCTGCCACGTCTGTTTTCACGAAGATTGTCAATAATAACCTTTTCAGTTTTTGTGTCAACTGCGCTAACCGAGTCATCAAGAATAAGAATTGATGCCTCTTTCATCAACGCACGAGCAATCGAAATTCGCTGCTTTTGACCACCGGAAACAGTAACACCACGCTCACCAAGAATTGTTGCATACTTTGATGGGAATTCGCTAATATTTTCATGCACGTCAGAAAGCTTTGCAGCCCTTATAACCTCATCAGAGGTTGAAGAATCTCGTGAAAATGCAATATTATTTTCAATTGTATCGCTGAAAAGGAAGTTATCCTGAGGAACGTATGCGCAAAAATTACGAAGTGTTTTAATCGGAATTTTATTAACGTCTATACCGTCAATAAAGAGCGAGTTATCAGGAACGTTATAAACCCTTAAAATAAGGTCAACGATGGTTGTTTTTCCTGAACCCGTTTTACCGATAATACCAACGTTTTCGCCTGCGTTAATTTTAAAATTAATATTTTCAAGAACATTAAAATCACCGTCGGGATAAGTGAAGTTAAGATTTCTAAATTCAATGTCACCCTTAATGTTCTCAACAGTTTTAACGTATACGGAGTCCTTAACGTCGGGTTTAGCATCAAGAAGCTCAGAAATTCTCTTGAGTGACGCTTTACCACGGCTTGTCATATCAATAAGCATTGACAGAGCCATAACGGGCCAAACAATTGATGTGAAATAGCCATAGAACTCGATAAGTTGTCCAACCTCAAAATCGCCTCTATAAACCAAATATCCGCCATATCCAAGAATAATACAGATTACGGAGTTAACGAAGAAAGTTACTGAAATGTGCAAAAGAGTTGAGATCTTTGTGAATTCAATATTAACCTCTTCATTCTCTTTATTAAGCTTTTTGAAAGCCCAAAGTTCTTTAAATTCCTTAACGAATGCCTTAATTACGGCAATACCTGAAAAGTTTTCTTGAGCAAAATCAGAAAGCTGAGAATATTTTTCCTGTCTTTCTTCCCATTTTCTTGTCATATACTTGCCAACAAATGTGCCCACCGCAAAAAGTAAAATCATGGGAATGAATGCAAGAATTGTTAAAATGGGGTCAAGCTTTTGCATTTTATATATCGCAAGACCTGTAAGTGCCAAGGCGTCTACCAACATAAGTGTTCCGTCACCAAAGCATTCATTTATTGTGCTTAAATCGTTGGTAAAGAGTGACATCATATTACCAACCTTATTAACCTGATAATATTGCTGTGAAAGGTCTTTGCAATGGTCGAACATTCTTTCTCTAAGGTCGGTTTCAACCTTAATTGCAGTACCAAACATGCAAATTCTCCACAAAAATCTACCCGCTGCCATAACGAGTATGGTAAGTATCATAGGGGCACAAATTTTATCAAGCAAGAAATCAAGATCAAATGCAAGCTTTTCGCCGCCAACCTCAACCACACCTTTATTAAGTCCTGTTACAACATAGTTATAAAATTCAGGAATTTTAAGCTGGAAATAGTCAACGGAAATAAGTGCTACAACGCCCAAAAATAAGGCAAAAAAGTGCTTTTTATAATACTTATTAACGTACTTTCCAAATACCATGGCAATCCCTCCTCTACCAAAAAAAATCTAAATTTTATTATATCACAAATAAATTAATAATGCAAGAAAAAAGCAAAAAAAGTCAAAGAAAATTCACAAAAAACCAAAAATTACTTGTTATTTATTTTAAAATGTGCTAAAATATCATTGTTACATTATTTTTAGGGGGAAATATATGGATATATTTATTTTTTTCATCAGTTTTATTTTGTTTATTTGCGCCTTTATATTGCTTGCGTCATATATTTGCTTTATAAAGGTGTTTAAAACACCTAAGCGATCTGTTTTAAAGGTAGGAGAATATGATTTGCCTCCTGGAGAAGAATATGCTAAGTTTCATCCGCAAATTAAATTGTGGATGGACAGTATTCGCTCTATGAATAGAGAGCCGGTTGAAATCAAGTCATTTGACGGTCTTACACTTAGGGGATATTACTACGAATATTCACCCGACTCCCCCATTGAGCTTCTATTCCACGGTTATTCCGGAAATTCAGAACGAGATTTATCGGGGGGTGTTGAACGTTGCTTTGCCCTTGGCAGAAGTACAATTCTTATAGATCACAGAGGTTCAGGATTAAGCGAAGGCAGTGTTTGTACATTTGGCATTAAAGAACGTCTTGATTGCCTTGAATGGATTAAATTCGCCAATCAAAAGTTCGGCAATAATAGACCGATAATAATCGGTGGCATTTCAATGGGTGCGGCAACAGTTATGATGGCTTCGGCAGAAAATTTGCCTGAAAACGTTGTTTGCGTTATGGCAGATTGCAGCTATTCATCACAAAAGGAAATTATTTGCAAGGTTGTTAAAGAAATGCATCTTCCCGACAAGCTTTTGTATCCATTTATCAAGCTTGGTGCAAGGATTTATGGCAAATTTGATCTTGAAGAAATAACGCCTATAGAAGCAGTTGCAAAATCCAAAACACCAACGGTATTTATTCACGGTGATACTGACGACTTTGTTCCCTATTATATGAGTGTTGAGTGCTTTAACGCTTGCTCTGCCCCCAAAAAATTTGTTACAATTGAGGGTGCAGGACATGGGCTCGCTTTTCCCGCTAATCAAACGAAATACATTGAGTCCTTAAGGGATTTTGAGCGAGAAGCTAATATTTTCAACAAATAAAATAATGGGCAGTTCAAAAGAACTGCCCATTTGTTTTTTATTTATTCAATTATCATATAGAACAAATTCATTGTATCCGCTTTGGTTATTGTGTGAGTTCCTGCACCAAGTGTAATTGTTATTACATTAGTAGTGCTTGTTATTTTTTCACCATTCACCTTAATGTTTGCAGATGATGCCCCAAACACAAGCGTTAATGTTCTTTCTTCAGTAAGAGTAAAGGAAATTGTTGTGGAGCTTTCAATCTTCAAGCACTGAGTCAATGTAAGACCGTTATAATCAACTGTTCCCTTAGTTGATGACAAGTTACCGTTGATTGTAAAGAAAGAAGATGTTTTGCCGCTTTCTGTGAAATTGTGAACAATTGCACCTTCAGGTGTAGGGGTTACAACAGGAGTATCATTTCCACCCTCGTTGCCACCTTCACTTCCGCCTTCATTATTATCGCCACCACTAACTGCTCCATTAGAAACATTAGTTGAAACAAGTGTGCCCTTGTAGTTTATAAGTGCATTTTTAAGTGCGGGAATAATATCATAAGATGAGTTATCTGCATTTGTAAATGTCCACTTAAAGTCACCACCCTGAACACGTCCTGCAAACTCTTTTACAGTTTCCATTGCCTGCTCTGCGGTTTGAACGTTGTATTCATACATTGATGAGCTTGTATCAAAGTTATTATATGTTGTGCCACCCTTGTATGTAACAACGCTTGAGGGTACTTTTTCATCTCTGCTTGAAGCAAGATAGCAGTCGAACTGCGTATTGTTTTGCTGATATGTAACAACACTCTTGCCTGTTCCTGCAAAGATATTGCCAAATGCCTTTATAATACCACCGTTTTCGCCTGAGAACGTGCCTTCATTATCACCTGCCACGTCAGAGCCCTGCATAGAGATGAGCATAGAATAATTTGTATTAAGGAAGTAGTTATTCTCTGCAAAAATGGATGATCCCATTGTTGCTCCGATAGCATATTTTGAAATGCCATCATAAAAGTTGTTATAAACGTGAACTGTACATGTTCTCACTCTTGGATGACGAGAGTCAGAGTGGTCATACCAGTTATGGTGGTACGTAATATAGTTTTCAGTTGTTTCACTTGTCATTCCCTGAAGGTTAGATTTACCTGTATCATAGAAATGGTTAAATGAATGGGTAACGTATGCAGACTTCTTTGTGTCAAGTGCACCATCGCCCTTGTTCTGGTCTGCATCACCACCAGCGGCGCCGTAGAAAAGGTCACAGTTGTGTATCCAAATGTGGTGATTATCCTGCTGCAAGCTAATGCTGTCGCCTTCGTTCGAGTCGCAGTTCATAAAGCCGAGGTTTCTAACTTCGATATTGGATGCGCCCTTAATTCTCAAGCCAAAGCCGTTGAATGTTGCGTCATTACCAACACCTTCAAGTGTAATACCACCTGTAAATTTGCCCTCTCCACAGTCGATAAGAAGGTCGCCCTTGTCAAGCACTGCAGGGTCGGTGATATTACCAATAAATCTAATACAAATGGGCTTTGTTTCATAGCCCTTTTTAAGTGCAGTAAGAATGTTCTGAAGACCTGTAATGGGTTCGGGACCGTACTTGCTGATTTGAATATCCATAGTAATGGTGTCTTTGTTAGTGTTAGTAACATAAAGAACTCTTGCATTGCTCTTAAGAGTGCCATCGTCATTATAAGCGCCACTTGATGTGCCGTTTACAAATGCAAAACCCTCTCTAATATGATTAATAGTAGCTTTTTTAAAGCTTGTTTTTGCGCTTGTCACTTCCGCATTGTTTTGAACGGGAATGATGTCAATTGTGTATTCCCCTGCCTTAAGACCAAGAACATCACATCTATAATATGTGCCGTAGTTTCTTATAAGCTCAGTATCCACCTTTGTACCATTGCAATATACATTATAGCTATCTGCACCTTCGATGGGAGTCCATTCACAATAGATAGTTTCAAATGAATATCCCGTGATTGTAACCTCAATTGAGCCGGTAATTTCGGGCTTTTCGGGTTGATCGGGCTTTTGGAATGGATCTTCGGGCTTTTCAATATTTTTGCCACACTCATCACAAACATAGTCTGTATTTGCATCCTTGTGGTTTGTACATTCTCCATCCACAGGAGGATTCTCGGGTTTTTCAAGTTTAGCACCACAATTGTCGCACACATAGTCCGCATTTTCGTCCTTGTGTGAAGTGCATTCGGGGTCGGGAGTTTTTTCCAATTCAACACCACAGTTATCACAAACGTAGTTTTCATCTACGTCAACGTGAACGTTGCATGTGGGAGGATTGGGGTTATCGGGATCTGTCTTTTCCGTAGTTGTCACAGTTGTGTTATTGGTTGTTGTGCCTGTGGTAGTATTGCCCTGACATGAAGCAAACACACTAAGCATCATTACTAACACAAGGATGAGTGATAAGATTTTTTTCATAATAAATCCCCTTCTTTTGTTTTTATAATGAACATATATAAAATTCACCTATTGTAATTATACTATTTATTTTTGTAAATAGCAATACTTTTTTGAAAAAAGGTCAAAAAGCACAGTTTTTTAAGGATAAAATGCATTATTTAACCGTTTTTTTGTGCAAAATGAAGAAACCACCCTTTTTGAAAGGGTGGTTGTATTTTATTCTGCAAAATAATTTTTTGTTATGAACAAGTCATCTTTGCCAAGTGCAAAAACGTCAAGATTGATTTCTCTATCAAGGTCAAGCTTTTTGATTGACTCGAATTTATCGGCAGGCAAAATTTGCACTCTGCGATTTTTAATTTCATCAATCAATTCTTCAATTGTATCTATTCTCTTATCAAGTCCAATTCCGCTAAGCTCTTTTCTATTATCGATAGCGTGAATATCTGTTCCTGCGGTGATTGGCAAATTAAGATTTTGGGCATATTCATATGATCTGCGGGATTGAACGTCTTCGTCACCAAGATTCAAAACCTCAATGGCGTCAACATAATCAAGAGCCAAACGAATGTCAGAAACATAATAACGCTCTCTAAACGGATGAGCTTGGATAATAAATCCACCTGCTTTTTTTATGGTCTCAAAAAAAGCGACCCTTTTCATATCTCTTATTTCAGGGTGATTTTTTAACCATTCGGGAGATATGCCAAGAACTATATATTCATCAGTTCCGTCACTAAATTTCTGTTCAAAGCCAAAAAGAACGGTAAAATTGTGTTTTTCCCCTTCTCTTTTTGCTCTGTAATACCCCTCGCAATACTCGTCAATAAATGTATGCCAAGGCAAGTGTCTGTTTATTGACGTATTCCCGTGGTAAAAATGGTCAGTTATAACCATTCCTGAATAACCTTTATCAATATAAAACTGCACATAATCTTCCGGCTCTACTATAGAACAAAGACTTGCGGCATTTGTGTGTGAATGTAATTCGTAATAAAACATATTTTCTCCGTATGCCATTAATTTATCTTTCACATTATATAACATTTTTCTTAAAATGTCAACAAAATTCACACATGCAAAATTTGATTATTGACAAAATTATAGATTTATGTTAAAATTATTTTTCGAATGTTAAATATGGAGAAAATAAATGCACGAATTAATACATATAATCACTCATAGTATTTTTGACTCACTTAAGTTATTGCCTTTTTTGTTTATAACTTATTTGTTAATGGAATATCTCGAGCATCACTCAAAAGACATTGCAGAAAAAATTCTTAAACACTCAGGCAAATACGGCGCACTTTTAGGAAGTGTTCTTGGACTTTTGCCACAGTGCGGATTTTCTTCTGCCGCAGCAGGATTTTATAGTGCAAGAGTTATTTCAATCGGAACACTTGTTGCCGTTTTTTTATCCACAAGTGATGAGATGCTCCCCATTCTTATTTCAAGTAATGCGCCTGTACTTTTGATTTTAAAGATACTTGCAATAAAATTTGCCGTTGCTCTTTTGGCAGGCATTGGCATTGACCTTATCTTTAAATCAATTTACAAAAAGAAATCTATCAATCAAGAAAGCAAAATTGAAGAATTTTGCGAGCGAGAGGATTGCCACTGCCACAACAGTGTAATCAAACCCGCTCTTGTTCACACACTCAAGGTTGGCGGATTTATTCTTATTGTTACACTTGCGCTCAACATTATCATCCATTTTATTGGCGAAGAAAATATTGCGCATTTGATTTTAAACAAGCCAATTCTTGCTAACATCCTTTCTGCAATTGTCGGTGTTGTTCCAAACTGTGCTTCAAGCATAATAGTTACGGAATTATACGTTTCGGGCGTACTTTCATCAGGTGCTATGCTTTCAGGTCTTCTTATCAATTCCGGTGTTGCTATTGCCGTTCTCTTTAGAACCAATAGACCTCAAAAAAACACATTTGCAATAATTCTTATACTCCTTGCAATTTCAATTGTTTCGGGAATTATCGTCGATATAACACCACTTGGACACTGGCTTTCAATATAATAAAAATCCTCTCGCTTTGAGAGGATTTTTTATTATTTAGTTTTTTCTACTGTACACTTAGGATGATGGGGTGGTGCATAGACAGAAGAAATTTTAAGCGATCTTCTTCCTATATTAATTATATTATGCCAAACACCTGCAGGAATAAAAATAGCTTCTCCAGTGTTCAATTTATATTTATTGCAAAGGGCATCCTTATTATTACCTGTAAGGGCCAATGCAATTCCATGCTCAACTCTTATATATTGATCGGTATCAGAGTGGAGTTCAACGCCTATTTCACTTCTGCAAGGAATTGACATCAAAGTCATTTGCAAATATTTGCCCGTCCAAACACTTTCCCTAAAATTTTGATTTGCAAATGCTATTTTTGATATATTGGCAGAATACACTTCTCCACCATGCTCATCTTGACATTTGTTTTCGCAAGAATTACATATCTTATCTTCTTCATGTTCTTCGCAATTAACTCTTCTCTGCTCGCATCTATCTTGAACACGGCAAGTATTGTTTAACAAATGATTATTAAAGTTGTATTTATCCATAAATCAAATCTCCTTTATTTCCAGTATATGAAAACGCAAAAAAATCGCCCCTATATAGGAGCGATTTTTTATGTAAGAAAATTATTTTTTGAATACTGAGAAGAGATCGTCAAGATCAAGGTCGTCGTTTTCTTCTTCAACAACTTCCTTCTTCTTGGGAGCAGCTACTCTGATTTCGCCTGTTGCACCCATCTTTTTAGCGGGCTGTGCTGCGGGTTCTTCAAACTTCTTTTCAAAACCTGTCGCAACGATTGTGATCTTCATTTCATCCTCAAGCTCGGGATCAAATGCAACACCCCAGATAACGTTTGCATCGGGATTTGCTTCTGCAGAAATCATAGCAGATGCAACGTCAACATCCTGAAGTCCAACGTCGGGAGAAGCAGTGATACTAATAATAACGCCTGTTGCACCCTTAATTGTTGTTTCAAGAAGAGGACTGGAGATGGCTGCCTTAGCAGCAAGCTCTGCCTTGTCCTTACCTGTTGCACTACCAACACCCATGTGTGCATAACCGGCATTCTTCATAATTGCAGTAACGTCTGCAAAGTCAAGGTTGATGAATGCGGGAACAGAAATAAGCTCAGAAATGCTCTGAACACCACGACGAAGAACGTCGTCTGCTGCTTCGAAAGCATTTGCAAGAGTAATTCTTGTGTCAGATGTCTGTTTAAGTCTTTCGTTAGGAATTACAACAAGAGCATCAACGTAAGAAGAAAGAGCAGCAATGCCGTCTTCTGCCTGGTTCATTCTCTTTGATCCTTCGAAAGCGAAGGGCTTTGTAACGATACCTACTGTAAGGATATCGAGCTCTCTTGCGATACGAGCAACTACGGGAGCTGCACCTGTACCTGTGCCACCGCCCATACCTGCGGTAATAAAGCACATATCTGCGCCTGAAAGAAGCGCCTTAATCTCATCCACTGATTCTTCAGCAGAACGAGTACCGATAACGGGGTTAGCACCTGCGCCAAATCCCTTTGTTACCTTTTCACCAATTACAAGCTGAACAGAAGCTTCGCTTCTCTTAAGAGCCTGTCTGTCTGTGTTAATAGAGATGAATTCAACGCCTCTAATATTAGTGCTGATCATTCGGTTAACTGCGTTGTTACCGCCGCCGCCGACACCAATAACCTTAATATTAACGCCTGAACTCATGCTATCATCGTGTTCAAAAATCATTTGATTTATCCTCCAAATTTCACAATTGTGTATAAGTGTTCGTCCATACATATATATAATAATACATTTTTGTGATATTTGCAAGAGTTTTTTTATTTTTTTATCAAAAAATTATATTTTTTTTGTCATTTTTCGCAAAAATCGAACTCTTTACGAATAATTTCGTCATTTACATAGCGAGAAATTACTTTTTTGGGGTCCGTACTGTCAAGAATACAGTTTTCATTTCGCTTAAATTCGTTAGAAAGCACCACTTTAAATGATGCATCTATCTTATCTTCAACGTCTGCCATAGCTCCAATTATAAATTTATAGCGTTTTCCAACGACAAATGAATTGTTATATTTCTCTTCAACATCAATAATATTCAAATATTGATAAAAGCCATATTTTTTGATGTACTCAATCAAAGTCGTTGCCCTTTGTGCATCCTCGGTTTTATTCTTGTCACCTATCTCACCGCTTGCCTTATTTTCAAGCTTTATACAAATGCCCGAAAATTCTTCATAGCTTGGAGCAGACGGAACAATCTCAAGAATTTCAAATTCAGAATTTACATAGCAAAATCCTCTTTCATGAGGAATGAGATAAATCTCTTCAAATTCCTTTATTGAGATTTTCACTTTATTGGGAAAATATGATTTCACCTCAACATTTTGAAGATATGGCAATGATGACAAAATGCGATTCTCTGCTTTATTACCATTCACATAATAAAGTCGCATTCCGTTTCTTATTCCCGAAACCTCAATAATTTCGCTATATGCATATCTGCTATCCCCCACCACCTCAATCTGCTTTACAGGAAAAAGCAACAAGGCAAGAGAGGTTAAAAATCCAAGAGCAAGAAGAAATGCCAAAACCACACAAGAGATAAATATAACCTTACTTGCTTGTTTATGTTCGATTTTCTCTTCTTTTCTTTTATTTCTTTCTTCCATATTATTTGTTTGTGAGTTTAATTATTTCATCAAAAATGAGTTTGTTAGCATCAAGATTTGCAAACTGTGAAATGTTTTTGCCAAGTTCTTCTCTTTTCGAAGGATTTCCAATAAGACCATTTACTGCATCGGCAAAAGACTTTTCATCAAGAACACTTTCTTCAAGCATTACTGCCGCATTTGCATCTGCAAGCACTTTTGCATTTTTGTATTGGTGGTTATCAACAACGTTGGGTGAAGGAATAATAACACACGCCTTTTTCATCATAGCAAGTTCTGAAATTGTCATAGCACCCGCACGGCACACGATAACGTCTGCCGCACTCATTCTAACATGCATATCGTGGATATATTCCATCATGGAAAGATTTTCACATTCATTAAGCTTTTCAGATGCAAATTTAGAACTGAAATCCTTATAATAATTCTTACCTGTTGCAAGATGACAAACCACCTTTGAATTTTTTGAAGCGCTGTTTTTCATATATTCAAACAAAGTTTCATTAATTCTTTGTGCGCCAAGACTTCCACCAAAGGCAAGAACATAGGTTTCGTCATTCTTAATGCCAAGTTTTTCCCTTGCCGCAGAATAATCGATACCTCCAAAGCCCCCTCTTAAAGGGTTGCCAACGTGAATAACTTTATCTTGATTGTTAATGTATTTGGCACTGTCTTTAAAATTAACCAAAATCTTATCAAGGTTGCCCTGAAGTTGTTTGATTGCAAGACCGGGACGGGCATTGGATTCGTGAGCAAGTGTGGGAATTCCCATTTTTGCGGCAACCTTAAGTGCAGGCCAGCAAACGTATCCACCTGTTCCAATAACGATATCGGGGTTAAAATCCTTAATGATTTTCTTTGCTTCGCTCTGGGAAGTAATCATAAGCATTGCCGCTTTAACGTTCTTAAGAGAAAGTGAGCGGCTGATTCCCATAATGTTAACGTGATGAAGCTTATATCCCGCTTTAGTAACAAGAGTGTTTTCAAGTCCCCTTGGAGTGCCAACAAATTCAATTTCTGCACTTGGAATATTCTTTTTTATAGTATCGGCAATTGCAAGAGCAGGGTTGATGTGTCCTGCCGTTCCACCACCTGTAATTAATACCTTCATAATAAACTCCTGATTTATTAATTTTTCTTTACCGTGCTAAATCTTGAAACTGACAAAATAATGCCCATTTCAAAAATTTGAAGCGCAAGTGATGTTCCACCCGAGCTAAAGAATGGGAGTGAAATACCTGTATTGGGCATTGAATTTGTTACAACCGCAATATTCAACGCAACCTGAAGTGCAAGTTTAAAGGTTAAACCAAACACAAGCAAGGATGAAAATTTATCGGGCGCTCTTGCGGCAATTTTAAATCCCCTAATAACCACAAGCACGAACAATCCGATAATAAGAACTGCACCAAAAAAGCCAAGTTCTTCACAAATAATTGTAAAAATAAAGTCGTTTTGCGGCTCTGAAATATATCCGTATTTTTGTCGGCTATTGCCTAGTCCTGTTCCAAACAGTCCACCCGAACCAATTGCATAAAGCCCCTGAAGTGTTTGCCAAGCAGAACCAAGTGGGTCAACTTCATTTATATGTAACCAAGTATAAACTCTATCTTGAGCATATGAAGACACCAAAATCAATAAGCATCCTGCCACCGCAACTGCTCCAAGAATCATGAAAATCCACTTGGTCTTTGTTCCACCCATATACATAACGGCAATACCAATCATACCGATAATCATTACACCTGAAATATGTTTTTCAAGCATAACAAGTACGCAAATCATACCAAAAATGCACGCAGGGTAGAAAACTCCGTATCTAAACTCGCTTTTAATATCCTTGTTATTAACAAGCTTTTTATCATATTTAGACATATAAAAAGCGAGCATCATTACAACACCGGTTTTGGCAATTTCTGATGGCTGAATTGTTATAAATCCCAAATCAATCCATCTTTGAGCACCGTTAAATTCTGCACTCACACCGGGAATTGGAAGCAATACAAGTAAAAGAAGAAATGCAGAGCCAAGATACGTTACAGTTCCAAAGCTCTTCCAAAACCAAGGGCGACCATAAATAACAAAAGGTATGGTGATTGCACATGCAGCTATTGCAAAAATCAAATAACGCACCACAAAATAAGCACCGTCGTCAAATCTTTGCTCGGCATAAACGTATGTCGCACTATACGACATAACCACCCCAAAACAAAGTAAAACGATTACATAGACTAAAAAGCGCATATCTACGCCATTTCTATAAATAATCGTTTCCCTTTTGTCCTCGCCTGTGCGAGAATGGTCGGGCGTGATTGCTTTATGAAATGCTTCGTCCTGTTTATAGGTCTTCTCACGCCTTTTTTCCATATATTCACTTATTACGTCTTTAACGCTTATAGATTCGGGAGTTTTAGGGTCATTTTTCTTTTTGTTTTCCATACCCTACCTCCTAAAAAATTAAATTCCAAAGAATGCAATCGTGCAGAAAATTGCTGTTACAAGCGAAAAGATTGCAACAATCTTTATTTCACTCCATCCACATTTTTCAAAATGATGATGAATGGGCGCCATTTTAAATACTCTGATTTTTCTGCCTGAAAGTTTGAAAACACCCACCTGAATAATATCAGAAGCGGCTTCAATTAGATAGATAATACCCACAAGGAAAATAATCATGGGCATATCAAGTACAAATGATGCACCTACCACAAGTCCACCAAGGAAAAGTGAGCCGGTGTCACCCATAAATACTCTTGCAGGATAGAAATTATACATCAAAAATCCTGCGGTTGCTCCAATAAGAGATGCTCCCAAAAGAGCCAAAATTCTTATATCAAGAACAAATGCTACAACACTGAAGAAAATACCAACTACCAATGTAACAGAGCTTGCAAGTCCGTCAATTCCGTCGGTAAGATTCACGCTGTTAACAAATCCTATTATAAGCACAAAGGCAAATACATAATAGAACCATCCAAGTTCAAGTGAAACACTTGTTAATGGAATGTGAAGCGCTGTGTTAATATTATCAGTTAAAGCCATTGCCGCAAGATAAATAATTGCAACAAGTGACTGAAGTGCTATTTTTTGTTTGGCAGTAAAGCCCTCGTTTTGCTTTTTAACAAGCTTTGTATAATCGTCGAAAAATCCAATCATACCGTTTAAGGTTGCAAGTCCCAAGGCAAGTGCCAAGGGAATGAGAGATTTCGCCCCACCCTGCACCGCAATAATAACGGACATAATTGCCATAACAACCAATATTGCCATAATAAAGCAGATGCCTCCCATTGTGGGTGTACCTGCTTTATTCTTGTGCCAACGGGGGCCAATTTCAAGAATTCTCTGACCCACCTTATGGCTTTGAAGTATCGGAATTATGAGCTTTTCAAGTAAAACTGTCAATACGAATATCGCAATAGCGACTGAAATAAACTCTATAATCATTTTTATTTACCTCTATTTTATTATGCGAGCTGTGTCTTAACGTAATTAAGAACGTTTTCTGCCGCAAGACCACGGCTTGCCTTTACAAGAAGAACATCGCCTTCTTTAAGAACGGAAAGAAGCTTTTTACCAACTGCTTCTGCATCAGTTACAGGGCTTCGGAAGATATGTTTTTCATTCATTCCGTTCTTCACTGCACCGTTTGCAAGGTTTTCAGATGAAAGCTCACCGTATGTGAAAAGGTAGTCTGGTTTTTTTGTTGCAAAATAAGAACCAACTCCTGCATGAAGCTCTGCAGTTGTTGTGCCAAGCTCTCTCATATCGCCAAGAAGTGCAATCATTCTGCCACCCTTTAATTTAGCAGTGTCACCAAGAACGTTAATTGCTGCGTTCATTGATTCGGGACTTGCGTTGTAGCAGTCTTCAATAACTGTAATTCCACCAACTGTATAGATATTCTGACGCATTTTTGCAGCATGGTAAGAAAGAAGTCCTTCACGGATGTCTATTTCTGTCATTTCCATCTTAAGACCGATGGAAAAAGCAGCCATAGCATTATAAACATTGTGTGAACCTGCGATATTGATAACAATATCCTTGTATTCACCACCAGGTGTTCTCATATCAAACACCATTCCACCATCAGTACTTCTGATATTGCTTGCGAAATAATCGCATTCTTCGTTCTTCATACCAAAGTAGATTACGTTATATCTATCGCTTTCGTGTCCAACAAGAAGGGGCTCGTCACCGTTCAAGAACAGTGTGCCACCATCCTTAAGACCTGCAGCAATTTCCATTTTTGCACGGCGAATATTCTCTCTTGAGCCAAGAGCTTCAAGATGAGAAGAACCAATATTTGTGATAATTGCAACGTCGGGCTTTGCCGCCTCGCTCATATATTCAATTTCACCAAGACCACTCATACCCATTTCAAAAACAGCCGCATTGTGATGCTGATTAAGTTCAAGCATACTCATAGGCATACCTATGGTAGAGTTGAAGTTGCCCTCTGTTTTGTAAAGGTTGTATTTTCTGTCAAGAACGGCAGAAATAAACTCTTTTGTTGTTGTTTTACCAACAGAGCCGGTTACTGCAACAGTTTTAATTTCAACCTGACTTTTAATATATTCTGCAATGTCACGAATTGCTCTTACAGAATCCTTAACAAGAATTACTGCAACACCCTTAACATCAAGGGGCAATCTTTCTGCAATTACGCAACGGCATCCCTGCTTAACTACGTTGGAGATAAATGAGTGACCGTCAACACGTTCTCCACGAATTGCAACAAACATGGATGTATTGTCTGCCTCACGAGAATCGGTGCAAACTGTTTCGAAAATAACCTTATTCTCACAAGCAACAGAATAAAGAGTACCGTCGCAAATTGACGCCACCTTATCTGCAGTAAGTCTTCCAAGACCAAGTTTAATTTTCATAACTCATTCTCCGTTTCATAATAATTTTTATATACCTGCAAAAGAATTTCGTGTTCATCAAAATGAACTCTTCCACAAGCATTAATTTCGTAATTTTCGTGTCCCTTGCCTGCAAGAATAATTATGTCACCCTGCATAGCAGTTGCTATTGCATATTCAATAGCCATTTTTCTGTTTGGAATAATTGCAAAATTTTGTTTATCTTTTATTCCAAACACAATTTGATTAATAATATCATTGGGATTTTCGCTTCTTGGATTATCGCTTGTAACAATCACGAAATCTGCGTTTTCTGATGCGATTTTCCCCATTTTTGCACGTTTTTCTTTATCTCTGTCGCCACCACAACCAAAAAGCAAAACCAATCTTTGTTCTTCCCTTTTGCAAGATTTAAATGTTTTTAAAATCTTATCCAAGGCATCGGGTGTGTGTGCGTAATCAATAAAAACCGCAAAATCCCGACCCTCAAAAAGCCCTATTTTTTCAAGACGTCCCTTGACCCCACTAAAGCTTTTAAAGGATCTTTGTATATCGTTTTTATCTATATTTAATTCAAGCGCACAAGCGCACGCTTGCATTGAATTCAAAATCATAAATTCTCCAATGGATGAACACTCAATATCAATTTCATCATTCTTCGTTATCAATTGATATGCGTTCCCATTCTCGTGTCGATTATCAATGTTTTTAACAAAATAATCGGCATTTTGTCTTATTGAACAGGTTTTTATTTTACACGGAGCAAGAGAAGAAATTCTCTTTCCAAATTCGTCATCAATATTTATTATTCCAAGCTTACACTTATCAAATAAGCAAAGCTTTGAATTGAAATAATCTTCCATTGTCAAATGAAAATCGAGGTGATCCTCGGTTAAATTTGTAAAAATTGCAATTTCAAAATTAATCGGAGCAAGTTTTTTTAGCTTTAATGCATGTGAGCTTGCTTCCATTATCACGGTTTTAACACCAGCGTCCGACATCCTGCGGAGCATTGGGTATAGCTCCTCAGGATCGGGCGTTGTGAAATTTGCCGTGGAGTTATCGTTTCTTAGAGAAAAGGACGAACAATTCAAAGTACCGATAACTTCACTTGGATGTTTAATTTCGTCTAATATATTTTTCAACATAGCGGCAATGCTTGTTTTACCATTCGTTCCCGTTATGCCGATAAACCTTAGTTCTTTTGTCGGCTCGTTGCAAAACACGTTCATCATATTTGCAAGTGCCTCTCTTGTGCTGTTCACCAAAATGGCTTTATCGCACAAGTAATTTTCATTTTCAATCACCACCGCACACGCACCGTTTAAAATAGCTGCGTCGATATAGGAGTGACCGTCACATTTCGTCCCTTTAAGGCAAACGAAGATGTAATTTTGTTTGATTTCTGATGAGCGAGAGCTTATTCCCTCAATTTCAAGATTTTCAAGATGTTTGGGACAAACTATTTTTGCGCCCCTGCATAGTTCAAGAAGTTTCATACTGCCCCCCTAAAGAGAAAATATATTTTAACTTCCTTTCCTATTCATCAGGATCTAAATATCTAAACGTTACTGTTATTACAGTACCAGGGGAAACCTTTGTTCCCGGTGGAATGGATTGTGCAATTACTATCGCACCCGCACCACTCATATAGTTGTCAGTTCCTTCTATGCAAATGTTTAGCTTCGCATTCAGTAGCATCTGATTTGCCGCATAAGCTCCCTTTCCAACAAGGTCGGGAACGGTGACGCTCAAATCCTCGGGAGCATTGCCCGTATACAACGTAATAACTTTATTTGTTCTATCAATAACCGTGCTTCCCAAAGGAACTTGTGATGTAACGTAGTCGCCATTTCCTTTAACTATAACCTGATAGTCATAGCTTTCTGCCTGAAGAATTGCATCTTCAAGAGGAATACCCGTAAGGTAAGGAACTTTTACGCTGTTATCCTGTGAAACGTCCTTTTCAACCCCAATATAAGGAAGAACGTTTTCCATAATCGCTCCCATATACGGAGCCGCAATTACGCTTCCGTAAAGCACACCACGGCTTGGTTCATCCACCATAATAAGAACTGCAATTTCGGGATCGTCCGCAGGTGCAAATGCTACACACGAGCAAATATAGGGTTCAACGTTTTCAACACGTATTTCAGTTCCCTTCTTTTCACTCGTTCCTGTTTTTGCCGCTATTTTATATCCTGCGACATAAACGTTTTTCGCACCACCATCACCCGAAACACCTTCTTCCAAAATGACGGCGAGTTTATCGCACACATCTTGGCTTATAACCTGACGTTTAACGTTTGTTTCGTGTTGATACGTTACGTTTCCGTTATTATCAGTAATTTGTTCAACAAGGTAGGGTTCTATTAAATATCCGCCATTAGCAACAGCCGCAATAGCCATTATATGTTGGATTGGTGTTATATTGAAGTTCTGACCGAATGCATAAATCGCAAGGTCAAGTTCTGTCATATCGTTTTGGCTCTTGATAACACTATTACCTTCACCGGGAAGGTCAATGCCTGTTTTTTCACCGTAGCCAAACGACTTAAAATAATCAAAGAATTTTGTTATGCCAAGTCGCTCACCAATAGTCATAAACCACACGTTGCAAGACTGTACAAGGCCTTGAGCAAAGCTCAAAAGTCCGTGACCATCAGTTTCGTGACAGTGGATTTTGTGCCCGAAAAGATTAAGGAATCCGCCACAGTAGACATCATCATTTTCAAGCTTAACCTTATTTTCAGTAAGTGCCATGGAAGAAGAAACAACCTTAAAGGTTGATCCGGGGATATATGAGTCAGAAACCGCTTTGTTTCTCCACATATCCATCAAGTACTCTTGCTTTGTCTGATTGTATTCTTCAGTTCCTACTATAAGACCGTCTTCAAGAAGGAAGTTGGAATAGTATTCATTCAATGTCCAAGGATCGTTAAGGTCATAACCCGGAACAGTTGCCATTGCAAGAATAGCACCCGTTTTAACGTTAACCACAATTCCGCATGCTCTATTTTGAGCACCACATTCATTAACCGTTGCAATAAGCTGTTCCTCAAGCACCTTTTGAATGTAAGAATCTATTGTGGTTGTAAGATTTCCGCCGTTTTGCGCAGGAATGTAGCTTTCGTATTCATATGGCATTTCGTTTCCATATGAATCTCGTGCAGTGATATAATAGCCATCAGTTCCTGCAAGAATTTCTTCATATTGAGATTCAAGACCGTAAATTCCTTCACCGTCGGCATTGGTAAAGCCCAAAACTGAAGATGCAAGCTCTGAGTTGGGATAATATCTTGTGCTCATTGCCTGAATATGAATCATATTCTCAAGTTTATTGTCGGTGATGAATTTTCTTACCTCGTCCGCCTTTTCATCTCTAACGTTTTTAGCGATTGTGCGGTCGTGGTATTTAGTATATGTAGTTTGCTCATATACCTTGCTATATTCCACGTCAAGAATTTCAGAAAGTCCACTTGAAATTTTCTCGGCGTAATTTATGTTTTTGCCGTTCTTGTCAGCTTCAAGCTGAGCGCTTAAAATCGACGAGGGGGCAATAAAAATTCTATAGGTTGTAATATTTGTGGCAAGAATGTTGCCATTTCTATCATAAATTGTTCCACGCTCTGCGGCAACCGAAGATTGTGTTGTTATTTGATCAATAACCTTTGAAAGATATTTATCAAAGTCAATCGCTTGAATCCAAAATATTCTTCCAAGAAGAATGGAAAACACAAGCAATATTCCAACCAAAACTACAGTAGCTCTTTTTAATCTTTCGTGGCTGATATATTCATTATTCAATCAATCACGCTCCTTTTCACAATTTACCATTTACGAAAAATAAACGGTGAGAGCCGGATTCAAGCAAATGGGCCGTTGCTTTTGCTCCGTGACGCAACTTAAACACTAAAGGTGCGCCCTGCTCTTCACCGTTTTTCAAGTGTGGCAAATGGAAAGAAATCTGCCTTCTTTATATTATTCACAGAAGGCAAAGTTTATGATTTTTCACTCAAACAGTTGAAAAATCCAGTCAAGAATCAAGCCAAAGGACATTTTGTTTTCTTCGTCCTTGCTCATTCCGTCAGTTTTATTAGTTTTTATATATTCAGCATTTACATGCTCTTGTTTTATCATCCCAAGAGATTCTTTTGCAAATATTTCTATATCGGCATCAATGTTCTTTTTGTCAAGATCGTTTTTAAGCTCCGCTATTTCTGCGTCGAGCAAAGAAATTTCATCTTTCAACTCATTCTGCTCGCTTTTAGCAGACCCAAGAAGCACAATTGAACCAATTATAAGCATTAGCGACATAGTTATAAGGGCTATTGCAAGTACTATTCCTTTGGGGAATTTTGATTTTTTACCCTCAACAATCTTTTCTTTATTTCTCTCATCAATGGGAATCCAGGTTTTTGCCGCTGTTTTTGCAACCTCTTTGATTTTTGCGTTTTTAGAGAGAGCATTAACATTTTTGCCTGTTTTTGAATTAGTATTTTTCATTTGTTTACTTTTGCCCTTGGGATTGGAGCGCTCTGCTTCAGCTTTGAGCTTTGCTTTGATGTCGTTCTTTTCCGTATGCATTTTCATATTTTCTTTTTTATACCTTGCACGGTCAATTCTTTGAAGCAAAATTACCGTATCAAGTTCAGCATTCGATTCGGGGGTGTATTCACGATTCGCTTTATAGTAATCGGCGAAATCACCGTCCGTCATATAATTTCCTTTTTTAGAAACACCGTTCTTGTATTCGTGAAGGTGTTTTGCACCGTCATTCGAGATTTTATAAGATTTGGGCGCAATCGCTCTTGTTGCGATTTCCCTTGTCTTTTGCTCTGCATAGGCAGGACTTCTATCATAGTTAGTTCCGCGATTTTCATATCTTTTGCAAAGTTCGTCAATCACTCTGTCCTGATTTTTGGAGCTTTGAACTTTTTTCATCGTGGAATTCCCTTTCGTTTATATTCTTTCTGCAACTCTGAGCTTTGCACTCTTTGAACGGCTGTTCACCGCAAGTTCCTCTTCGCTTGGTAGTATCGGCTTTTTAGTAAGAACCTTGATTTTGGGTTTGTTGCCGCAAACGCAAACGGGAAAGTCCTTGGGACAAGTGCATCCGGAAGCAAGCTGATTGAATGTTTGTTTAACAATTCTATCTTCAAGACTGTGGAATGTGATAATCACAATTCTGCCGCCAACGTTCATTGAGTTAACCGCTGCCTCAATTGTGGGAGCGATAACGTCAAGCTCTTTATTAACTTCAATTCTTATTGCCTGGAAAACTCGTTTAACCGAACTCCACTCTTCCTTTCTCGCAAAGGAAGGAATTGATTTTTTTATTATTTCAACAAACTCACCGGTCGTTTTAACAGGTCTTGCCTCAATTATTCCCGCAACGATTTTGGGAGCAAATCTCTCTTCACCAAAATCGTAAATGATTTTTTTAAGTTCATCTGCAGAATATTCATTAACAACCGTATAAGCGGAGCGAGCAGCTCTGTTGTCCATTCTCATATCGAGTGGAGCATCTGCCATATAGGAAAACCCACGTTCAGCAGTATCAAGCTGATATGATGAAACACCAAGATCAAGCAAAAGCCCATCAATCTTGTCAACACCAAGATTTTCAAGAACAGTTTTGATGTTTGAGAAGTTATCTCTGACAATCTTCACTTTGTCACCATACGAAGCAAGTCGCTCGGTGATAACCTTGATGGCATCTTCATCTTGGTCGATAGGGATAAGTAAACCACCCTCAAGTTTTTCAGCAATCTTAGAGGAGTGACCTGCGCCACCCGCAGTACCGTCAACGTAGATACCGTTGGGATTTATGTTAAGATTTTCAATGCACTCGTTAAGGAGTACAGAAAAATGTGAAAACCCGCTCATAATTAAAGTCCGCAATCTTCAAGAGCTGCACGGAGTGTTTCCATATCCTGCTCTGCCTGATTGTTTTCGTAAGATTCTTCTGCCCAAATTTCTGCATAATCGCCACATCCGATAATAACGGTTCCTTTGGCGATTGACGCAAACTGAAGCATTGACTGAGGAAGAACAATTCTTCCCTGTCCGTCTGGTGAAACCTCGATTGAATTACCAATCAAGAAACGAAGTGCTTCTTCACTTGTTTTTCTTGGAAGGAGTTTAATGGGAGCGATGTATTTTTCCCACTCTGCGTGAGAGTAAATCTTTAAATAATTTCCGCGAATGCTTTGAGAAACAACGAATGTTTCGCCAAGTTCTTCACGGTATTTTGCAGGCACAAAAAGACGATTTTTTGAGTCGACATTGTGCTTAAAATTGTTTGATAACATGCTCTTTACTCCTTTCAAAAATTTGAGTGAAATTCTCAAAATTCACCACTTCTATACACTTTTATGGGATTTCTCACCACGAAGCAACACCATTATACTATATATAGGGCAAAAATGCAATAGTTTTTACAAAAAAGTTTGAAAAAAATTATTAATTTTTTGTAAACAAATTATTGTGAATATGTTAATATTTGCGCTTTTTGGCAAAAAAATGCCCCCAAGCCCATAAAAAATGAATTTTAAAGCATTTTTTCTATTTCTCCCCTCTCTAACACTTTTTAGGTGGGGATTTTACCCTATTTTTTTCAAAAAATGATACAAAAAACCGCCGTTTAATAAACAGCGGCTTTTATTAAACTTAATTACAGAAAAAATCCGTCGAATTTGCGGCACAAGGTGTTCGGCCGACGTCGGTATTATCACATCTGCGATTTCGCAAAGCGGGTATCGGATTTTCTGCCACTTCAAAACGATAATCATATTTGTGGCGTCGCAAATAATTCTCAATAACGTTGTGTGACGGAACAATATCGGTGCTTGGATTTGTGATGTGTTGGAAACGGAAGAAATCCGCATTTGAGGGGAGGTCCTCAACTCTGATATACTGATTATCCTTCCCCGTTGTATATTGAACAGTGTCGGAAAGTATCTTTCTGACGTAATCAATATTTTCGTGCAATACGATGGGCGTTGGAAATTCACCGCATTTGATGACCTGTTGCCACTGTTTGCACTCATATTTTTGCAATAACTCGCACGCCTTATGAAGATGTCCAATCTCGGTATAAAGATTACATTCCCAAAGATGCTTGATACATTCATCAGTTTCAGTTACGTAGCAGGACCAATAGAGATAGCACTCGCAGTATTCGTGCCAAAGCAACATCTCAAGCCAAGTTGCATTGGGATCCATAAGTGATTCATAATGAGTAACGTGCTCCTCCTCAACAAGCGCTATTTCCTGATATAGCTTTCTTGCCATATCGTTGCAGGCAAAATTCGTGACGTTCATATAGTAGTTCATCGTCTGCTGCTCTGCCGCAGTAATTATCATCGTATCGAGTACGGTTTGCACGTCTGCAAGCTTCGAATTAATGTTCTTTCTAACATTGTCCTTTGGAAATCTATGGTGAGAAATCGTAGGTCTGCCGGGCATAATCTCGGTATATCTGCCAACAAGAAATTCAGGCGATGTTCCCTCAGTCATATCAAGCAAATTCGAGTATCTGTAAAGGTGGTCAAAGTCCTCTAAAAGCGCGAAATCTAGGGCTTTTTTAACGTTGCAATCCTTCTCGCGTTTGGCAAGCTCGGCAGTGAGGTCAACCGCAAGCTGCTCATAGCCAATCGTGTGTTCGAGAATGCTCTCATTTATAGGTTTTAGCAGTGAATTTTTAAGCTGCTGCTGTTTTTCAACCTCGCGTGTAAGAGCAAGCTCGCGTCGCAAATCATTGTCATCGGTGTGACGAGCAAATTGATGTGAAAACCAGTTCGCCTCAAATTCCGTTCCGTTCATTAGAATTATACGCGTTTTTGTGTAAGGATCAACCGTCTTTTTGTTATAGGATTCCGGATACATCTCACTCCAATTTTGCAATGCCTTCTCGGGCGCAATTCCCTTTTCGTTAAATGGATTCATAAATTACTCCTTTCAATTTATTTCCATAATATAGTATGTTGCTAACACACAAAAATATACTTTTATTTGATAAATTTGGATTTATCGGGGAGAAGTT
>JAZTWO010000004.1:0-14815 GCA_045635885.1 Eubacteriales bacterium
TTTGGAACAAATAGTCTATAGTTCACTATCCGCACAAGATCCTTCGGTCGCTTTGCTCCCTCGAGGATGACGTGCGGAGGCGGTATTGGTTGGTTGACGTTTAAACGGACAGGCGAGACCATCGACGTCCCGTTCCCAACCCCAACTAACTCTTCAACAAATCAAAATTTACAGTGTACCTAAATGGCTACACTCTAACAAAGTAAATTTTAGAAAAACACTCTGAAAGAGGGGTTTTCGTGGTTCGGCACATAAAATCCACGTCGAAAATTTATTTTCGTAACCGGGTTTTGTGGGGTGAACCGATAATCTGCTCGCAAATTGTCGAAAATTTACGACAAACCACCACAAACCAAGGCGATAAAAAGTTTTGCCAAGCTTTTTCAAAAGCGGAAATTGGTACTTTCTAACTTTTCCTCAAAAGCGGAAATCTTTACTTTCTAACAAGAAAAACTCCACTCGTTTTGAGTGGAGTTATATCTTTATCTCTTATTGTATCTAACAAGAATGTTATTAATTCTATCAACGGGGTCAAGAAGACGGCTGATAGTATCATCGTGGTTGAGGGTATCAACAAGGAATGCAACGTATTTGCACATATTAACCTCGCACCACCATTCCTTCTCTTCAAGTTCGGGTTTATGATATACAAGGTTTGTTGTGAAAATCTTGTCGATAAGTCCTTCTTCATATGCCTTGTCAATTTTATCAAAGCCACTTGTGAAAAGTCCAAAGGTCGCAAAGTTGAAAATTCTGTTTGCTCCCTTTTGTTTAAGCTGCTTTGCAACGTCAAGAAGGGATTCGCCGGAAGCAATCATATCGTCTACAATGATAACGTCCTTGCCGTGAAGATCTTGTCCAAGATATTCGTGCGCTTCAATGGGATTTTTACCGTCAACTATAATTGAATAGTTTCTGCGCTTATAGAACATACCAATGTCAATTCCAAGTACTGATGAATAGTACATGCATCTTTGCATAGCACCTTCGTCAGGAGAAATCATAACAAGGTGATCTTTATCAACAATAATGTCGGGCACGTTCTTTATAAGTGTTTTAATCATCTGATATGTGGGTTGAACATTATCAAATCCGTTAAGCGGAACCGCATTGTTAATTCTTGGATCGTGCGCATCAAACGTTAAAAAGTTTGTAACGCCCATTCCCATAAGCTCTTGAAGCATAAGTGCGCAGTCAAGAGATTCACGAGCGCTTCTCTTGTGCTGTCTGCCTTCATAAAGCATGAGCATAATAACGGTTATTCTTCTTGCCTTGCCGGCAATAGCGGCAATTGCACGCTTAAGGTCACAATAGTGATCGTCTGGGCTCATTGGCACTTCCATGCCATACATTTTGTATGTAACACTATAGTTAAAACAGTCTGTGATGATGTAAACGTCATCTCCTCTAAGTGTCTCGTGAATTACGCACTTCGCTTCGCCTGTACCAAATCTTGGACATTCGTGGTTAACAATGTATGTTTCCTCGGGATTATTGTGTCTCCACTCCTTAAGGTATTCGTCAACTTGGGATACGAATTGCTCGCAACCCTTCATGCCAATTACTCGTAATTCACCGTAAAGTTCTTTTTTCATAATAATGTTCCCCCATTAATTATCAAATTATGACCCATTATAACATATTAAGCCCCAATTTGACAAGATGTTTTTTGATGATTTTTCTTTATTTTTCAACGTTTTTTGTGACTTTTTGCACAATTTCACATATGTTTTTTCAAATTTTGATTTGTCGAGATGTTAGTTTAAGTGGAATGAGGAGAACTACACCCGTCACGGCGATGCCGTGCCACCCTCTTCTGCGATGCGGGGTTCCCCGAAGCGATATTTATGAGCTTTGGGGGTTCGCGCGGTTGAGGGCTCAGTAAGACATTCTATCTCGCGTAGCCGTGAGGTGTGGCAAAACCTCATAACACCTTACAATATCTAACAATTTGAACCGTATGGCTACAAACTAAAGTGTATCTAACAGAGGCTCCTTCCGCAGAGGGAGCTGTCGCTTTAGCGACTGAGGGAGTTTCCTCATTTACTAAATGTATCTTTTTCAAACTCCCCGCTAAATCCCAATTTGTCAATCTACAATCACTTCAGTTCAACAACGGTAACACCACCGTCGCCCTCGCCATACTGTCCAATCCTAAAGGATTTTATGCGAGTGTCGTGGCGAAGTCGCTCCCAAAGTGCTTTTTTAAGCGCTCCTGTGCCCTTTCCGTGAATGAGGCGGACGGTATGGAGTCCTGTAAGCATTGCTTCATCAAGATATTTATCAACCTTGAGCCACGCCTCTTCACCCATCATTCCTCGAAGGTCGATTTCGTCCTTACAAGTGCGGCTAACGGTTGCTTTATATTCGCTTGCACGGGTTTTGTTGCCCGATTTATCAATAAAGTTGACTTTATTTTCTATCAATTTGAGGTTTTTAACCTTGGTTTTTGTCTTGATAATGCCTGCTTGAACGGTAACGTTACCATTCTTGTCAGGATTGTCAACCACAAAGCCCGTTTTGTCGATGTTGATGATATAAACCTCGTCACCGATTTTAAGCGGACGAGGAAGAACGTATTCCTTGTCAACCTTTTCTTCAACGGGGTTATATTTATCCTCGTTTTCACGAATATAATCTCGCATTTTTCTGCGTGCTTCGTCAACGGCATCGCCAAGTCGCTCGCTGTCCCTCTGCTTTCTAACCTTATCCATTTCGGCAAGAATATAGTCGCTTGATGCCTTGGCACTTTGCACCATTGCATTCGCCTTTTCCCTTGCCTTTTCAAGTTCACGGTCCGCCTCTGCAAGCTTGCGATTTAAGATTTTTTCGTTGTCTGCCTTAAATCTTTCGTATTCTATGCGAAGATCCTCGGCTTTTTTGCGCTCGGCTTCCATTTGTATTCTGCTTTGTTCAAGCTTTTCAATAACCGTTTCAAAGTTTCTATCGTCGTTGCCAAGAAACGCCTTTGCTCTTTCAACAATTCTTTCGTCAAGTCCGAGCTTTGTTGAAATTGCAAACGCATTTGATTTACCCGGTGTTCCGATAATCAGCTTATATGTGGGCTTTAGGGTTGCCACGTCAAACTCGCAGGAAGCATTGCAAACACCCTTTGTTTGAAGCGCATATGCCTTTAGTTCTGCGTAGTGCGTGGTCGCCATACACATAGCTCCCTTTTCACGCACCGCCTCAATAATTGAGTGGGCAAGCGCCGCACCCTCAACGGGGTCGGTTCCTGCGCAAAGCTCGTCAAAAAGCACCAAGCTCTCGTTAGTAATTCCGTCAAGCATTTTGACAATGCTAACCATGTGCGAGCTGAACGTTGAAAGCGATTGCTCTATGCTTTGCTGGTCGCCAATGTCGGCAAAAATATTGTCAAAAATGCAAATTTCACTTCCCTCATCGCACGGAATGTGCAAGCCCGACTGCGCCATAAGGGCGAAAAGTCCAAGGGTTTTAAGAGTAACCGTCTTACCGCCCGTATTAGGACCTGTGATAATCAAGGTATCGTTACCTTCGTCAATTCGAAGGTCAACCGGAACAACCTTATCCCTATCAATAAGCGGATGGCGAGCATGCTTAAAGTTGACCGTTCTTCCCCTTGAAATTGCAGGAGAAACACCCCTCATTCTTTGTGAGAGAGTGGCACAGGCAAAATAGAATGAAATTTCGGATATGTTTTGATAGTCGAGCCAAATCGCCCTTGAAGAGTCGCTAACAAGCGAGGAAAGTTCAGATAAAATGCGCTCAATTTCGTGCTCTTCACGGCTTTGGAGCATACGAAGCTCGTTGTTTGCTTCAACTACGCTTGAGGGCTCAATAAAGTAGGTAGCCCCCGAAGCCGAGGTATCGTGCAAAAGGCCCTTAACGTCATTTTTGCACTCCGCCTTTACAGGAACAACGTAACGTCCGTTACGCATTGTAACGATATTTTCTTGAAGATATTTTGAATGTGAGCCGACACTCATATACTGTTGCAAAATATCCTTAATTCTATTGTTTTCGTGGCGAATTTTTCGTCTTATCTCAGCAAGTGCAGGACTTGCCTCATCCGCCATCATATCCTCTGAAATAATGGAGCGAGAAATTCTCTCCTCTAATTTTCTATCGGGAATAAGTCGGTCAAAAATCTCGTCAAGACAGGTATCAAAGAGCTTGTTACCGTTGATATAATCAATGAGCATACGAGCCGAGCGAAGCACTGCCGCCACGTCAAGAAGCTCCCTCATTGAAAGCACTGCGCCCTTGTCCGCGCGCTCGCAAGAGGCGGACACGTCACGGATATTTATAAAAGTTGGCATTCCCTTTGCATTTGCCAAACGCAATGCGTCAGTTGTTCGATTTTGTCTGCGAACAATTACAACGGGGTCGCTTGTCGGCTCAAGCAAGAGCGCTCTTGTTTGCGCTCCCTCTGTCATTGCACACTCGGCAAGAATTGCCTTTATTTTGTCAAATTCAAGTGTTGAAAATAAATTTTCTGAGTATTTCATAGTTATCCTTATAAAATTGAATAATATAAATCTAATGAGTCAAAACCGTGCCCCAAATGGTGAAGAAGATATTCCTCGCACGCCTTTGAAAATGTTCTTAAATCCTCTGCCTCGCTTAAATTGAAAGAAAATATCTTTTCGTTTGTCATACCTATTGAATATCTTATTGCCGTGCGTGAGGCAGGAGTTAGCGGAATCAGCACGGTTCTTTCTCGCACGTCATCAAACAGGGCAGAAAGATTTTTCTTTACAATCTCGCCCTGCTTATTTAAACAGTCCGAGCAGACTAAAGCACCGTTCATAACGTCAAAATATGCATTTTCTATGTTTTCATTCTCACATTTTTCGCAATAGTCAAGATTGGGACAGTAGCCCGAAATTGCCGCCGTGCGTATCTCATAAACCGCCTTGATTTGAGAAAGGGGACGGATATCGTTCATTATTGCAAAAAGTGTGTTCAGCGTTAAACGAAGCATATCCTCACATTCAACCCTCTCACCCGAAAGCTCGTTTGCTATATCGCAAACGTAGGTTGCTAAAAAGAGTTTTACAACGTCCTCACGAAGATTGTAAAAAATCTCTATGCTCGAGCCGCCCTTTATCCACGGAATTGCGCTTCCCTTTTGATTTAGCTCGAAATTGGCATAAACGAATGGCTCGGTGATATTCTTTATTTTGCTTTTCATTGACCTCGCGCCCTTTGCAAGAAGCACCTGCTTGCCCTCACGAGTCAAAATGGTCACAAGCTTGTCATTCTCGCCATAATTCTGCGACTTTATCACAAGCCCGTCAACTGTACTTAACATTTTATCACCTTCCTTTCGTAAAATTACAAAGTTAATATTTTCGCTTTTGAAAAAGCTTAGCAAAACTTTTTATCGCGCTATCGCAAACAGATTTCGCGCAAATTGTTCCAACCGGTTGGAACTGATGATTTTTCTCACACGTTCGAAAAATCTAATTTGCTACTACAAAGCATAGCCATATTGCTATCAAAACGGCTACGCACACACAAAGTAAATTTTAGAAAATCACTCTGTAAGAGGGATTTTCGTAGTACGAATAATAAAATAGCCGTTGAAAATTTATTTTCATAAGGATATTTTCTTGTTCGTACCGATAATTTGTTTGCAAATTATAGAAAATTTACTTAAAATCAGTACAAACACAAGCAATTAAAGTTTTTCGGGGTGTGGGGCGGTTTTTCAAAAAAGCCCCACATTCTTACCTTAACTAACCTTATTCCTCATCGTGATAACCGAAGTTACCAACTGTTCTTGCGCTTTCACGCCAATTTTCTTTAACCTTAACCCAAAGGTTGAGATAAACCTTTTTGCCGAGCAATTTTTCAAGGTCCTCACGGGCATAGGAGCCAACCATTTTAAGCTCCTTACCGCCCTTGCCAACGATAATTCCCTTATGAGATGCCTTTTCGCAGAAGATTTCTGCACGAATTGTCACCATTGTCGGCTCGTCACGGAATTCCTCAATTACAACGGCAACACCGTGAGGGATTTCTTTATTGAGTGTTCTCAAAATCTTTTCACGAATAATCTCCGCCGCCATTTGACGAATGGGCTGGTCGGTAACGATGTCATCGGGGAAAAACCATTCGCTCTCAGAAAGGAATTTTGAAAGCTCATCAAGAAGTGCATCAACCTGCTCACCCTTTTTAGCGCAAATCGGCACGAATGCATCAAAATCGCATTTTGAAGCGTATGCGGTAATAGTTTGCGCAATTACGTCACGGGTGTAAAGGTCAACCTTGTTAAGAGCCAAAATTGCAGGCACTCCACTCTTTTTTATGTATTCGATAATATTTTCTTCAACCTTGGTTATCTCTTTTCCTGCGTCAACCACAAGCACAACTGCGTCGGCATCGTGCATGGAGTCGTTTGCCGCCTTAACCATAAAGTCACCAAGGGAGTTCTTGGGCTGATGGATACCGGGAGTGTCAAGGAAAACGTACTGGTCTTCACCAACGGTGTGAATACCGATAATTCTATTTCTTGTTGTCTGTGGCTTGGAAGAAACGATAGCCACCTTTTCACCCAAAATTCTATTCATAAGTGTAGATTTACCCACATTGGGGCGACCTACGATTGCAATAAATCCTGTTCTTTTCATATTTCACCTTTATTTTTTGTTCTTTTTTGTGTTTTTGTCGTCATTTTGGGCAACCCCGAGTTGCGCTTCAAGTTTAGCAACCCTCTCCATAAGATCGCTCATTGAGTAAAGCGCCAAGGCGGCAATCACACCGCACAGGGCTGCAATTAACATAACAAGTGCGCCCTGCACCGTAATGGTTGAAATGCAAACCACAGCAAAGATTATCGAAATTGCCAAAAGCACCATTGATATTATTCTAAAAAACTTTGGCATTTATGTACTACCTCCATTCATCTGAACGCTTTTTTAATCTTTCAAGCTCACAATAGGGGCATTCATTTACGTTCATATCATATTTTCTGCCACATTTGTTGCATATTTCCATAGGGAGATCATCACTATCAAAATCATAAATAAATCTGGAGAACTTTTCTTCTAATTTTGCAAGTTTTTTAGCATATATTGCCATAAAAATCTCTGCAAGTCCCAAGGTTATAATCACCAAGCAAAGAACTGCGTCAAGGTTAAAAGGATTTGTAACACCAACATAAATTAACGCACCACCAATAACCATAAGGACTGTTGGTAAAATGTTTATCATACGTTACCTCTCCTTTTAATTATGTTTTCAATTCTTTCGTCGAATTTTTTCCTTTTTTTAATAATTCTTTCCATTCTTTCTTCGGATTTTTTGACTCTGCGAACAAAATCTCCCAAAAAATACAATGAAAGCGCTATTAACCATTGAAATACGAGATACGACATAAATATACCAAGCTCGTGCTTTTGTGCCGCGCCCAAAATCGTATATATTGCAATATAGCCGGAAATAAAAAACCAAAGAAAAGCAATTACTTTAAAAAATTTATCCATACTAACCTATACTAACCTATTTCACCGCAAGTCCAAGGCGCTCCATAATATCGCTCTGTCTTCTTCTCATATCGGTATCGTCTTCTTCGGAGAGTTCGTGATCATAGCCAAGAAGATGGAGCATTGAGTGTGCTGTGAGGAATGCAACTTCCCTTTCAAATGAATGTCCAAACTCGTTTGCCTGCTCCATTGCTCTCTCAAGGGAAATAACTATGTCGCCAAGATTGTTGCAAAGCTCGTCAAAGAAGGGTTCCTCGCTCTCACCCTCAAAGTCAAGCAAGGGGAAAGAAAGCACGTCGGTGGGCTTGTCCATATTTCTGAACTTTTTGTTGAGCTCTTGAATTCCATCGTTATCAACAAAGGTAACGGAAACCTCAACGTCATTTTCCATTCCCTCATAGTCAAGGGTTTCAAGAATTGTATGACGAATAAGCATTTTCAAATTGTAATGAATGGAATGCTTTGCCTGATTATTTTCAAAATAAATTTTAAGACTCATAGCTTTTTACCTCTTTTTAAATGTTTTTTGCTCATTTCTGCGCTTTTCGGCATTCTCTTGAGCTTTTTTCTCAAATTTATCGTATGCAAGAATTATCTTTTGTACCAATTTATGACGAACAACGTCCTTGTCGGTAAACTGATGAATATGAATGTCATCAATATCGTTTAAGATGTGCGTTGCAATGGCAAGTCCACTCTTTTGACCGTAAGGCAAGTCCGTTTGAGTTAAGTCGCCAGTGATTACCGCCTTGGAATTGAAGCCAAGACGAGTTAAAAACATCTTCATCTGCTCGGGAGTGGCATTCTGCGCCTCGTCAAGAATGATAAAGCTATCGTCAAGAGTTCGTCCTCTCATATAGGCAAGCGGAGCAATCTCAATAACCTGCTTTTCCATTTGTCTTTGATAATTTTCAACGCCCATCATATCGTAAAGCGCATCGTAAAGCGGACGAAGATAGGGGTCGATTTTGCTTTGCAAATCGCCGGGCAAAAATCCGAGCTTTTCCCCTGCCTCAATGGCGGGACGAGTCAAAATTATTCTTGACACCTGCTTATCACGAAGGGCTTTTACCGCCATAGCAACCGCAAGATACGTCTTGCCCGTACCGGCAGGGCCAATACCGAAAACTATTGTGTTTTTCTTTATCGCATCAACGTATTGCTTCTGTCCAACGGTCTTTGCCTTGATGGGCTTGCCCTTGCTTGTTACAAAAATGCAATCGTCACCAAAGTTGGCACTCAATGCATCACCATTCCCGTCGCCAACCATCGAAATTGCATAGTCGACGTTTTGGTCGGTTATGTCGGCACCGTTATTGGCAAGATTTATTAGGTGATTGAGCACACGTGATGCCAAAGCGACCTCCCCCTCGTGACCGTCAATCACAATGGCGTCGCCATCAATCGCTCGACGATTGGAAATGCGCACCTCAAACGCTCGCTCAATTGCCTTGATGTTGCAGTCAAAACATCCAAATACCCTGCTCGTTATTTCATTACTTTCAACGTTAATTATTACTTGACTCATTTTTACCTCTGAAATTAGTTTGTGTTAAGTTCGGGAGGGAGAACCCCTCCCCTACGGAAGTTAGTTTGTGTTGGGATGCGGACTCACGGAGTGAGCCCCTACGGTAAGCGACATTATACACACAATATGGTGATTTTATCTCACCAAATAGCTTTACGGCTACGGAGGTTAGTTTGTGTTTGGAAGCGGACTCACGGAGTGAGCCCCTACGGAGTTTGTGAAAAATCTATTGCATAAACTAAATGGCGAATCCCTCATCTGAAATTGCCGAAGGCATTTTCTCACCCTATGCCCCTCAATGGGAAGGCATAAAGTTAGTTTGTGTTTGGAAGCGGACTCACGGAGTGAGCCCCTACGGTGAGTGACATTATACACACAATATTGTGATTTTATCTAACTATAAAACCTCACGGCTACAATCAAGCAGAGTAAATTTTAGAAAAACAATCCTTGGGGATTGGTTTTCGTAGTTCGGCACATAAAATCCACGTCGAAAATTTATTTTCGTAAGTGGATTTTGTGGGGTGAACCGACAATTTGCTCGCAAATTGTCGAAAATTTACGTAGACAACCACCCAACCAAAGCGATTAAAGTTTTTCGGGGGGTGGGGCGGGTTTTCAAAAAAGCCCCACATCTTTACTTTGTAACTTTTCCTCAAAAGCGGAAATCTTTACTTTATAATCATCTCACTTCAAACTCGACCTGTTTAGCGATATTGCAGATGGCGGTGAGGGTACATTTAAGGACGTACTTTCCGTCAACGATTTCACCGTGGAGTGATTTTTTCAAAATTTGCGCCTGTGGTAATTCGCTATCTATTTTTTGTCGAAGCACCTCATACGCCTGTTCAATCGCATCTTGCTCGCTAATTGTCACCTCGACCATTTCATAGGGATAATACTCATCCACCGAAATTGATATGGGCAATTCGCCAAGTGAAAAGGGATTGAATGTATATAGATAATTTATTATATCATAACTTATAGGTAAATTTCTATAGTTTGTGAAAAATTTTATTGATTTTCCGAAAAAAATAAGTGATTTTTTTGTAATTTTCTCTCCCGTTAGTACTTTTTTAGTCTGAACGAGTGGAATTTCCACCTCAAAAGTAGCATTGACACGTCCAAAAACGTATCCGTTGGCACGAGTAAATCTAAGAGGAGCTTTCTCACTTTTGTAAATTCCGCTTGCCAAAAGCTCGCCCGCACGGACAAAATCGCCCTCTTTAACGCACAAAAAACCCGAATAGACCTCAAGCGAAACAATTTGAGCATCAAAACGAGAAACAAGATTTGCAGGGTTTGTTCCCTCTTGCTTGATCTCGGTATCAATAACCTCTTTAATTTCAACCTTTGCAACTGTGCCAACAATTTTGATGGAAATCCAAGCAATATCGTCGTTGTTTATCATCACCATATGCTCGATATAATGTGGGTCAAGACTTGAAATTTTACTGCCCACCCGTATTCCGTTTGAATTAAGAGCTTCGATAACTTGGGCTTTGCTAAGTCTTTCATTTCCAACCACGTCAATGCGCCAAACCACGTTTTGAGAACTTAAAATCAGCAGAAATGAAATCACAAGCCCCAAGGTTATTCCAAGTCGCTTTCTTCCCTGCCAAGCTTTTTCCAAAAAGCCGTTTTTTGAAATCAATTTTGTGCGCACACCAAAAACTCGGCAAGCACTTAATATTCTTTTGTAGTGAAGCAGGGGGACTAAAACCACCATTTTTTCTTTTTGTGGGTCGATTTTTAAATCGTAATAAATAAACCCATATCTAAAGCAAATATTGATGAAATGCTCTTTTGCAGACAGCGGAATTTCCAAGGTACAATATCCAAAAAATCGCACAAGAGCATTCGGCTTTCGTTTACTCATCTATATTTTGCTCTCCTTTTTGTCAATTTCAATGGATTTTATTTCTCCGTCGACCCTGACAGAACCGCCCGAATATGATGCGCAAAAAAGCTCGTTGCCTCTTATAACAAGAGTATAGCCACAAAGCAAAAGTCTTATCTCGCTTTCGCTATAATGCAGAATTCTGCGACATTCACGAACAGTCAGTTCCCTGTCACCACGCATTTCCATAGTATCGCAATCGCCAATTATCTCGTCTATTTCAAATGCTCGGCGCATCTTTTTTCTAAGTTTTTCTCTGCTTTTCATAATTCTTCTCCTCAAAAAATATAATTCAATACACAATATGTTCAGGAGAAGGACAAAATGACGCAAAAATCAAAACGAAAAAACAAATTCACTTTTGGCGAGACGTTTTCAATTATTGCTTCGATTTTTTTATTCGTTCTTTTAATGAAAAACTCTCGCCTTGTTACCATTGAAGCATCAAATGCATTAAAAACGTGCGCAACTTTGCTAATTCCATCACTTTTTCCGCTTACCGTAGCTTCAGAGCTACTGACCTCAAGCGGCGCACTTGAAAAGGTTTCAATAAAGCTCCAGCGAATAAGTTCCAAGCTTTTTGGTATTACAAAAACATCATCTGCGCCATATTTTTTGGGTGTGCTTGGGGGATATACCTCCTCGTGCAAAAGCGCAGTAATTCTTTATGAAAACGGTGAAATTACCAAAGAGGATTGCGAAAGCGTTATTTCCATTTCAAATATGCCAAGTCTTGCATTCATCACGGGATTTGTTGGCCCTGAAATTTTAAATAGCGCAAACGACGGTTGGATTTTGTGGTTTATAAGCGTTGTTTCAACCTTTATTTTGGGAATTGTTAATAAAATTTTCAGAAAAAGCGCAATGCTTTCCCACTCCAACGTGACTCCAATTAATTCAAAGGCAAAAAAGAAAAAGCTATCGAAAATGATAGTTGATGCCATAGCCCACTCGGCACACGCAATGCTTTTGATTTGTGCGTGCGTGGTGTTTTTTTCGGTTTTGATCAGGGTGCTTGAATTTACTTTAATTTCGCTTGAAATTCCATTTGAAATTCAAAATTTGATGCTTGGAAGTCTTGAAATTACCCACGGAATAAGCATTTGTAAATCCATTAACAACGAGCTTTTGAAAAGAATTTTGTGCGCTTTTTTTATCGGCTGGTCGGGACTTTGCGTTCATTTTCAAGTGATTGCCTTATGCGATAATTCGGACATTTCATTTAAAAAATACTTTCTTTTTAAGATTTTGCAAGGGCTGATTTGCGCAACCTTGGCTTGGATTGTGTTTTAAAAACACAAAAAAGCACCATTTTGGTGCTTTTTTATTATTCACATAAAATCCTTTAAAAACCAAACGTCATCTTTTGAAAGCTTGACCTCTTTGCCTTTAAGATAGCCAAGCGCTCCGCTATTATCGTCAAAATCAAAGCGCAAGCGATAGGCATAAAGCGCTTGGTATTTATAGCCCCTTGCCCTGTCGTCCTTGTTCACACCGTATTTTCCGTCTCCCAAAAGCGGATGACCGATATAGCTCATATGCGCACGAATTTGATGTGTTCTGCCCGTAACAAGCTCGATTTCGAGCAAGCTCATTCCGTTTTTCTCGGAAACAACCTTATATTTGGTAATTATATTTTTTGAGCCCTTGACCTGCTTATCAAAAATCTTAACTTGATTTTTGTCGCTATCCTTAAGCAAAAATCCTGTTAAGGTATCTGACTTTTTGGGCATTTTTCCGTGAACAACGCAGTAATAAAACTTTGAAATTTCATCGTTTTTTATCTTCTCGTTCATCACACGAAGTGCCTCGGCATTCTTTGCTCCAATTACAATTCCGCCCGTGTTTCTGTCAATTCGATTGCAAAGCGCAGGGGCAAAGCTCTGCTCGTTTTCGGGGTCATATTCGCCCTTTTGATAAAGATATGCCTTGATGTGCATAATCAACGTGTTATCCTTGCCCTCGTCGTCCTCGTGAACAAGCACTCCGGGACGTTTGTTACAAAGAATGATGTTCTCATCCTCATAAACGATTGTCAACTTGGGTGTGATATTTGCAAGCGCAGAGTTGTCCTTTTCGGGCGAGTCGAAAAACTCGTCCTTGATAAAGAGCTGCACAATATCCCCCTCCTGCAAAACGTACTTTTGCTCGGTGCGGGCACGGTTGACCTTTATTTTCTTTGTTCTGATGTATTTATACATCAATGACATCGGCAAGCCCTTGACCGCCTTGGTTAGAAATTTGTCAAGTCGCTGCCCTGCATCATTCTTTTTTATTTGAAATTCTTTCATTTTTGCTCCAAATAATTGTTTTTAGTGTCGGTTTAATTTGAATTTTGATTTGTGGGGGAGTTACAAAGTAACGATTTTCGCTTTTTCGAGAAAAATCATCTGTGTCAATTTTTTGACACAATTTGCGCAAAATCTGTTTATAAAAAACTTATGGGAAGTTTTTGGTTCTTTTTTCAAAAAGAACGCTATTTTTACTTTTTAACTTTTTCACACCCAAATCAACAAAAAACAAGGAGAGGTTATCCCCTCTCCTTGCGCATCACCAATTAAAGTGTACCGAAAATTCTGTCGCCTGCGTCACCAAGACCGGGAACGATATAATCGTGCTCGTTGAGTTTTTCGTCAAGAGCAGCTGCGTAAATATCAACGTCGGGATGGTCCGCCTGAACCTTTGCAACGCCTTCAGGACAAGCAACAAGGCACATAAATCTGATGTTCTTGCAATGATATTTTTCCTTAAGCATTGTAAGTGCGTCGGATGCAGAGCCACCTGTTGCAAGCATGGGGTCAACAAGAATAACAATTCTCTCGTCAATATCTGCAGGCATCTTGCTGTAATATTCAACGGGCTTATGTGTTTCGGGGTCACGGTACATACCAATGTGGCCAACCTTTGCAACGGGCATAAGGGAAAGGAGACCGTCAACCATTCCAAGACCTGCACGAAGGATGGGAACGATAGCAAGCTTTTTACCCGAAATCAATTTCTGTGTTGACTTGCAAATGGGAGTTTCAACAACTGTGTCTTCTGTGGGAAGGTCACGTGTAAGCTCATAGCCCATAAGCATAGCGATTTCGTTAAGCAACTGTCTAAAATCCTTTGAACCAGTGTCCTTATCTCTCATAATTGTAAGCTTGTGTGCGATAAGGGGGTGATCCATAATGTGTAATGTACTCATATTTTGCTCCATTCTGCTGAAATTCAGCATATATTTATTTTTATCTTATCTATTATACAACGATTTTCTTCATTTTTCAAGGGGATTTTGCGAAAAAATATGACAAAAATACAATTTTATGCAAAAAAATCACCCCATCAATGATAGGGCGATAATTTATTTATTGATATAATCAATCTGGCATAGGATGCCATAAAGAATCAACATAAAGCACACCAGGTTTGTTTAGCATAGTAATAACATATGCACCTAATTCATAACTCGAATAAAATCTATCGAAAACAATTTCAACGAAAAACAGTTTTCCTTTATAATAGTTATTAAAGTCGGATAAAGATTTATCAACAACTTCAATTACAGTTGGATCGTTAAGGTTTCCAGTATTATAGAAACTAATTGGCGGCAATTCTCCACCATATTCCAAAACCATTTTTAGTCTATCAAAAGTTTCCTCCATTTGATGCATCAAAAAATATGGTGTTCCCTGCTGTCCTGTAACAGGATAATCATGTATATCACAAAATTCGTAATAATAGGTTTTTTCAGCAGAAAAGTTCTTTTCAATTTCCGCAAGGTTTTCAGTTGAAAGTATACCTTTATTAAACGCTTCTTCCAAGCTCAAAAACTCGCCGTTCTTATATGCAATCAAGCGATTGCCATCAAAATAAGTAAACTCAACACCGCCAACGTTTACGGTTGCTTTTTCATAAGTGTGTCTTGTTGCA
>JAZTWO010000005.1:0-22863 GCA_045635885.1 Eubacteriales bacterium
TAAAAAGGTAAAAAGCGGCAAATTAAAAAGTAAAATATGCAAAAAAGAAGCACAAGGCAAACATCGAGAATGCCTTGTGCTTACTTGCTTTTTCCGTTCTTACACTCTGCCGTACCTTTGTACGTCGACGATTGTAAGAACTAAAAATATAGCTACCTTTTTCGAAGTCTAACAGCGTGTCGAAAAGTTTTTCGACACCCTTATGCCCCGACAAAGTCGGGGCATTTTTTAATTATGATTGTGCAATTTGCTAATTTTTGAATCAACGTCAACTCTTGTAATAATTGCCCTGATAATTGAAATAACAACAATTGCCGCAAGAGTGATTACTAATGCTTTTTTAAGTTTTGACATATTTCCCCCTGAATTTAAGTGTTGAGCTAAATTTCTTTTATGACAATATTATACACCAATAAAAAATATTTGTCAATATCTTGATTTTGGAGTATGAGTGGATTTTAAACGAATATTTTTTGAATTTTTTGAAAAAATAAAAGTGAAAACAAAAACAAAGGAGAAATTTATGAAAAAAGAAGAAAAAGGCAAGAAAAACGTTCAAAAAATTCCCGATTTGATGTTTCAAGACGTGAAAATTCCCGAATCCCTCGCCCCAACGCCAATTAACCCTGCGCTTGATGTGGCAAATCAGCTTAACATTCCTCGTAATCCGGGTCCCACCTTCAACGCACTTGATTGGATGCTCCCTGAAGAGCCGCTTGTTATCGACCCTTCGGTTCACGCAACACCCAATCCCCACACCGACAAAAAAGAAAATAAGAAAAAGCGATAAAACAGACACTCCGCAAAGGATTTCCTTTGCGGAGTCTTTTATCAATTTATCTTATTCACTATTTACAAAAACAAAAAACGTGATATAATTGGGTGTCAACTTGTTTTGACAATAAATTAAAGACAACACAGGTGAAATATATGGGATTAATTGAGAATGTGGTAATATCTGCCACAAAGATAAAAATGAAAAGGGCATTTAATTCAGGCGAGGTGAAAGAGGTTTCTTCCGAGGGCTTGAAGGAATACAGGGACGTGCCATATCAAAGTCACGATGGCAAGGAATTGCTTAGAAAAAAAGAAAAAACAGAAGTGACCTCTAACTGTGAGTCGTAAATTCACAATTAAAGGTCACTCCTCGTGCTCCTTAATATCTAACATCTTTCCTAATCCTCTCTTTCTATTGTCTACCCCAAATGCACTAAACCTTTTCTCTATCACAAAACACTATTATGGGTGGAAAATCCACATTTGACACTTGATTTAAAACTTATGGGGCGATGGTCCTGTCTTTTCATAAAAAGCAATTCGAATCCGACTCTATATCAATACTCTTTAAGTGACTGGAACTTTTATTGTTCTCACTTGCTCTGTTCGGACTTTTCACGGTGAATTAACCTTTGAGAAAAGATAAATTTACTTTTTCATCGGTTTGTACCATCCTTTCTTTGTGATTTAATTATATCACATTCTTTTTCAAAAAACAATTGGCATAGTGTTTGAATTTTTGAAACGTTTTTTGTACAATGGGGAGAACTTTGCTCCAAAAACGAAATTGGGGGTTTACAAATGGATTTTTTTGTGTTATACTAAAAATGTTGAGGGCTTGTTAGAAGCCCTCTTTTTGTTTTGGTTCACAAAAAATATATAGGAGATGCACTCTGCTTTTTTGCGTTGTGATATTTTTGTTTACAAATTTAAAATAATGTGATAGAATATAAACAATCATTATATAAATCACATATGTTTAGGAGTATTATTATGAGTATTATGGAAAAAATAAGAAATCTATCTTTTGCTAAAAAGATGTTATTGTATATGATGTTTTGCGCTGCATGTTTTATATTAGTTACGCATGTTGTCGAATCATCAAAAATAAGTTATGAAAAATCAGAAGCGGTTTTGTTTGCGGACAATTTGAACTCACACACCAAGGTATACGTTGACATAGTTGATATTGAACCGTTGTATATGTTGTATCAGAGTGATAATGTATCAATTGATAATGTTCTTTGCAAGTGTACCACCACGAGTGGAAGCATTGTGTGGATAAAGATGACCCCGGCCCAGTATAATGAACATATCGATCCCGATGCAAAGCTTAATATGATTTTCAATTCAAGCGTTGAAAAAACAAGTTTTTCTTCATCGCCCTTGAGAATGGAGGGCAAAACTCTTACCTTATCCACTCTTCCCGGTAGTTTGCGCAATAAAATTGACACAAAACTTTATATAATGTTTGAAAGAGTTATTTCTGATAAAACCGAATAAGAGTTTGCAAAAATTACCGTTGTTTGTTGTAGGGACAGGCGTCCTTGACTGTCCCTACCAACACTAACTAACTTTTACTGCCCATATCACTATGATGTCTCACATCTCGTGGACAAAAATGAAAATTTGAAGTTAACCTTTTATTTTTATTTAATCGTTTTGCTGATGATATTCAACCTCAGCGTTAAGCAGATAATCGTTATCCTCGCCTATCGTCACGTTTTCCCAAGCTTCGGGAGTACCCATAAAATAAATGCTCTCAAGACTTTGGCAGTCCGCAAACGCTTCATCGCTGATAGCTACAACGCTTTCCGGAATTATTACCGAGGTCAAATAATAGCATTGATCGTATGCGCCTGAGGCAATAATTTTCGTCTTGTCGATGATATAATGGGCATCCCACCAGTTTTTGTCTATAAATTCTATCAATATTGCACATCCATTATAATTGTCGCCCACATAATTGCCTTGATAGCCCTTGTGATATAGATATGGGTGGCAATTATCAAACGCGTTGCGTCCAACGTTTTTAAGGCCGCTGCCGATAGTGAAATTTTTGAGCTGGGAGCAATTTCTGAAAGCGCCGTCGCCAATGGATACAACGCTATCAGGAATAACAACGTCACTGATTTGGTTGCAACCCTCAAAGGCGGAGCTTCCAATGCTCATCACGGTGTTTCCAAATTCAATCTTTGTTACGGAGGTGCAACCCTCAAAGGCGGAGCTTCCAATGCTTATCACGGTGTTTCCAAATTCAATCTTTGTTACGGAGGTGCAACCGTAGAAGGCGCGATCTCCAATAGCCTCTATGCCATCGGGAATGGTTATTTTCTTAAGAGCAGTACAACCCTCAAAGGCACCGCTTCCGATAGTGGTAACGTTGCAAGACAAGGTCAACTCGCTAAGTCTTGTGCATCCCTTAAATGCATCGTCTCCAATGCTGGTAACACTATCGGGCAAGGTTATGGATTTGAGGTTTGTGCAATCCATAAACGCGCCGCTCTCAATAGTTGTAACGCCGTCGGGGATTATTATTGAAAATATGACTTCATCCTTAAAGGCATCCGCCTTGATAACCTTAACGGGAATATCCTCGTAATATTGCGCTATCTCAATTGAGGTTATTCCGCTGAGATAATCGGTAACCATAGCATAGCTGCCATCCTCGGATATTTCATAAACTATTCCAATGGAAGGACCAACGAAAACTCCACATACCTCGCAGTATAGTTCCTCGTTAGTTTTGTGAATCTTATCTGATTTAATATTACCGCAAAGCAAACACTCTTTCCAGTGAAGCACGGTGCTGTAGCGGTAGGCATCATCATATTGGTGAGCATCGGGATCAATCGATAGGATATACGTATAGCTATAATCACAAACCTGACAAGTGTCTTTCCAATATCCCTCTGATACGCACGTGGGTTCAACTTTTTCTGTAATATATTCGTGATAGCCCATACCGCCCTCTTTCGTTGCAATCTCTCCGCATACGGTGCAAACGGAAGTATAGGTCCTATACTGACAAAAAACGGAACGGTCGGTGGTGGTTGGTTTCCAGTCTATAAACGCGTGATCTCCTCGGCTGCACGCATCCTCGGTAGGAGCGCAAGCAAAAAGAGTGCAAACAATAACCAAAGCAAGAATTAAAAGTATCGTTAGGTTAATCTTATTTTTCATAATCAATCCTCCTAAGATAAAATTCGGATATGCCGTTGAGCACGTTTCCAAATACGATTGTATCACAAACTTTTAAGGTTGTCAATAGCGCTAATAGTGATGTCGTTTTTTGTTCATTTTGAAGGGGCTGTCTCAATATGTGGTTGATTACAAATTTTGATTTGTCGAAATGTTAGCTTGTGTTTGTACACGGGTCGTGTGATGTCGCCGACCCCTACGAGTTTTAAATTGTTTTTTGTAAAATTATATCCTTTGATTGACAATACGGCTACAATCTTCGCAAAAATTATCGTTTTCTATTGTAGGGACAGGCGTCCTTGACTGTCCGCACCAACACTAACTAACTTTTACCGCCCATATCACTATGATGTGTCTCACTGTGTGGACAAAATGTGGACAAAAACGAAAATGGAACAAAAAGACTCCCGAACTGTGACGTTCAGGAGTCTAAAATTTTGGCTTAAAGCCATGATTTTATTAGATTATTTACTCGCCTCTTAGATAGCAACTACGACATACAAAAGTATTTGATAAGCTTGGCAGACAGAAGAAAATAATATGAAAGAAACCAATTTGTTGACTTTTGCGGTAGACTATGGTATAATTATTTCAAATCAAATGATGTTATAAATAAAGGCTCTTATAAATCTTGCAAAAAATAAGAATTCTCTTGGAAGATAAAATAAGCCGGAAAGAAGACGTTTAACAATGTTGAAAAAGGTAAAAATATGCTCTTTTAATTTAAGAGTTGACACCGAGGGCGATGGTATAAACCAATTTTCAAAAGGAAGATGCAGTCGAGTCTTGGAGCTTATAGAAAATGAATCCCCCGATATTATCGGCTTTCAGGAAATGACGTCATCAATGTTTGATTTTATGCGAAACGCATTGACGGAATATATGTTTTTCGGATGTGGACGTGAGAAGGATTACTCCGGAGAGTCCACAGCAATTGCCGTTAGAAATCAAGGCTTCCAAGTAATATCTTATGACACGTTTTGGCTCTCCTACACCCCAAATATACCTGGGTCAACCTTCGGCGCAGACCAGAGCCCGTGTCCGAGAACGGCTACATCTCTGCTCATACACAGGGATGGTTGTAATGAAAATTTTCGCGTTATAAATACCCATCTTGATCACGTGGGCGAGCGTGCAAAAGCGCTTGGAATTGCCGCGGTCATACAGTATATTTCAAAATTCCCCGAAAAATTTGTGCTTACGGGAGATTTTAATAGCATGCCCGACAGCTCGGTCATTGCCGTTGTCAGAAGTGTGATGCACGATGGCAGAAAAGTCAAAGACCTAACCGAATGTGTCGGCGGAACTTTTCACGGTTATGGTCAGCTCCGGATGCCCGAAAAGATAGATTATATTTTCTCCGACGCAGATCACATTCCCGAGGAATCAAAGCTTGTCGCATACCCTCCCCTTGACGGTGTGTATGTTTCAGATCATCACCCCGTTTTCTCGACGGTAATATTAGAATAACAAACAACTATAAAATATTGGACACATCACGAACGAAAAAACGTTTATGATGTGTCCAAATTTTTTATTGAATTTTGTAGGGGCGATTCATGAATCGCCCGCGGGTCATTCGTGAATGACCCCTACGAAGTCTTACATATCAAGAATTACTTGCTCGCCTCTTCGATAGCAACTGCAACAGCAACGGTCATACCAACCATGGGGTTGTTACCTGCGCCGATGAGACCCATCATCTCAACATGGGCGGGAACGGAAGAAGAGCCTGCGAACTGTGCGTCGCCGTGCATTCTACCGAGTGTATCTGTCATACCGTAGGAAGCGGGACCTGCTGCCATGTTATCGGGGTGAAGTGTTCTACCTGTACCACCACCGGAAGCAACAGAGAAGTACTTAACGCCGTTTTCTGTACACCATTTCTTGTATGTACCTGCAACGGGGTGCTGGAATCTTGTGGGGTTAGTGGAGTTACCTGTGATTGAAACGCCTACGTTTTCAAGTCTCATGATAGCAACGCCTTCGGGAACGGAGTCAGAACCGTAGCACTTAACGTCAGCTCTGGGGCCGTTTGAGAAGGGCTTTTCAGAGAGAACGTGAACTTCCTCAGTATAAGGATCGAACTTTGTTTCAACGTATGTGAAACCGTTGATTCTTGAAATGATATAAGCTGCGTCCTTACCAAGACCGTTAAGGATAACACGAAGGGGTTTAACTCTTACCTTGTTAGCATTAAGAGCGATTTTGATTGCGCCTTCAGCTGCTGCGAAGGATTCGTGACCTGCAAGGAAGCAGAAGCACTCTGTTTCTTCAGAAAGAAGCATTGCGCCAAGGTTTCCGTGGCCAAGACCAACCTTACGGTTTTCAGCAACGGAGCCGGGGATACAGAAGGACTGAAGTCCGATACCGATAGCAGCGGCTGCGTCGGATGCCTTTGTGCAACCCTTCTTAATTGCGATTGCTGCGCCTACTGTATATGCCCACTTTGCGTTTTCAAAGCAGATGGGCTGTGTTTCTTCAACGATCTTGTAGGGGTCGATGCCGTAAGCGTCGCAAATTTCCTTACATTCGTCGATGGAGTTGATTCCGTATTCATTAAGAGCCGCAAGGATTTTCGCCTCACGTCTTTCGTAACCTTCAAATTTTGCCATTGTACGCTACCTCCTTATTATTCTTTACGGGGGTCAATGTACTTAACAGCATCATTGAATCTTCCGTATGTGCCTTTTGCCTTTTCGTATGCTTCGATGGGTTCACGTCCCTTCTTAATGAAGTCTGTCATCTTACCAAGAGATACGAATTCATAGCCAATTACTTCGTTGTTTTCGTCAAGAGCCATTCTTGTGCAATAGCCCTCTGTCATTTCAAGGTAACGAACACCCTTTGCCTTTGTTCCGTACATTGTACCAACCATGGAGCGTTCGCCCTTACCAAGGTCTTCCATACCTGCGCCGATTACAAGACCGCCTTCGGAGAATGCGGACTGAGATCTACCGTAAACGATCTGGAGGAAGAGCTCTCTCATAGCTGTGTTGATAGCGTCACAAACAAGGTCTGTGTTAAGCGCTTCAAGGAGAGTCTTGCCGGGGAGGATTTCTGCTGCCATAGCTGCAGAGTGTGTCATACCGGAGCAGCCGATTGTTTCAACAAGTGCTTCTTCGATAATACCGTTTTTAACGTTAAGAGAAAGCTTGCAAGCTCCCTGCTGGGGTGCGCACCAGCCCACACCGTGTGTGTAAGCAGAGATGTCGCTAATTTGTTTTGCCTCTACCCATTTGCCTTCTTCGGGAATGGGAGCAGGACCGTGCTTGGGTCCCTTGGCAATTACGCACATTTCCTGAACCTCACGGCTCATTGCGTATTCGCATGTAAATTCATTGCTCATTTTGTTTTACTCCTTATGTAATAAGTTTTAATTTTTTAAAATTTGTTTGTGTTTGGAATGGTCGCTTTTGAAAAAGCTCCGCAAAACTTTTATCTCATTGGGTTGTGCTGATTTGATACCAATTCGGCTATACTGTTGGTAGCAAATCACAGATTTTCGAATGTATGAGAAAATCGTTATGTTCCACTAGTGGAACGATTTGCGCGGAGTTTAGTAGAGTTTTTGCAAACTCTACGGCTACACCTATACCCACTTTTAAAAGTTTTTCGGGGTGTGGGGCGGTTTTTCAAAAAAGCCCCACATTCTTTTCTAACTATCTATTAACCGATAATTTCGCCGTAAACAACACCTGCGCAACCTGCTGCGTTGGACTCATCAGTGTCGATATGCATAGCTGCTGCGAAGCTGGGGCTAACACGAACAACAACGTCATCAAAGATGAGCGCACGGGGAGTATCAAGTTTAACTTTAACGATCTGCTTATCAGAAACGCCGAATTCTTCAGCATCTGCAGGTGTCAAGTGAATGTGACGCTTTGCAGCGATAACGCCTTGAGCAATTTCAACTTCACCACAAGGACCACGAAGAATGCACGCACCGCTATTTGCGATGTCGCCGGATTCTCTAACGGGAGCTACAACGCCGATAGAACGAGCGTCTGTGAGAGAAATTTCAACCTGATCTGCATTACGAGCGGGGCCGAGAACACTCATTTTAAGTGAACCCTTAGGTCCAATAACTTCAACCTTTTCTTCGCAAGCGTACTGACCGGGCTGAGAAAGATCTTTTTTCTTTGTGAGCTGGTGACCTGCGCCAAAAAGTGTTTCGATTGTGCTCTGAGACAAGTGAAGATGTCTTGCAGAAGTTTCAACTAAAACTTTGTTTGCCATATTTTTTACCTCTTTTCAAAGATTGTTGATTTTTTATCATACATAGTTAGTATATCATATTTTTTCTTGATTGTAAATGTTTTTTTGATATTTTTTTGTTGTTTAACAAATATTTTTGCTCTATTTTGGCAAAAATATATTAAAATTCCGCCGCCACCCCATTTATCTACATAAAGAAAACAATTCAGGAGCGAAAAATGAGCGAAAAGGAAGTAAAAGAATTCGGCACAAATTTAGAAAATGTTAAAGAGGGGAGCAAAGAAAGTGGCATTCAGGTTTTAACAATTATCGGTCAAATTGAGGGTCATTACACCCTTGACCAAAACCAAAAAACCACAAAATATGAGCATATTATCCCCTTGCTTGTGGCAATGGAGCAGAGTGATGATGTGAAGGGCATTTTGATAATTCTTAACACAATGGGTGGGGACGTTGAGGCAGGACTTGGCATAGCGGAGCTAATCGCCTCAATGAAAAAGCCGACCGTTTCGTTGGTGATAGGCGGCTCGCATTCAATCGGAGTGCCGATTGCTGTGGCGGCAAAGCGCTCGTTCATTGTGCCAAGCGCAACCATGACCATTCACCCGGTGCGAGTTAACGGACTTGTTGTTGGCGCGCCGCAGACCTACAATTATTTTGCGGATATGCAAAAAAGGATTGTTGGGTTCATCTGCCGCCACTCCCACGCAAGCGAGCAGGCGATTAATGAAATGATGATGCGCCCCGATATGCTTGCAACCGACGTTGGAACGGTGCTTGAGGGCAGGGAGGCGGTCGATTGCGGACTGATTGACCGCATTGGCGGTCTTGCCGACGCCTTAAGGGAGCTGAAAAAAATGTCGAAATAGCCCGAATTTGTCAAAGAGATATAAACTATCGCTTTTTCTTGTCGCAACATTGACAAATTGTCGCCAATCTGCTATAATCAATAGGATAATTCTTGTTTTTGAGAGGCAAAAATGAATTTTTACGATACAATTGCAGCCCTTTCAAGTCCTGTTGGCAAGGGCGGAGTGGCGGTTATCAGAATTTCGGGCAACGAGGCGTTTGAAATTGCCGAGCGTGTTTTCAAATCAGCATCGGGCAAAAGCTTTTCTGAAATCAAACCGAATATGATGACTTACGGATGGATTATTTCCGAAGAAAAAATAATAGATGACGGCCTTTGCGTTAAATTCTGCTCCCCAAGGTCATTTACGGGCGAGGACACCGTCGAAATCAACTGTCACGGTGGCATTTTTATCACGCAAAAGGTGCTTTCTGCGGTTTTTTCTGCAGGGGCAAGACCTGCCGTGGCAGGCGAATTTACTCGCCGTGCGTTTGTGAATGGCAAAATGGCGCTTTCTCAGGCAGAGGCGCTTGGCACCTTGCTTGAGGCGAAGAATGACGAGCAGGTGACCTTGGCTCGCTCTGCGATGGGCGGCAAAATTAAAGACGCCTGCGAAAAGCTCTATTCACAGCTTGTGGCACTTGTTGCGCAGGTTTATGCAAAGGTTGACTATCCTGAAGAGGATCTTGCAGATATGGATTCTTCAGAGATGAGTGATGCATTGCGCAATCTTCTTTCCGATGTCAATGCACTCAAATCCACCTATAAAACGGGCCATGCGGTTATGGAGGGTATTCGCACCGTTATCTGCGGCAAGCCCAACGTTGGCAAGAGCAGTCTATATAATAAGCTTGTTGGCAGAGATGCGGCAATCGTAACCGAAATCGAGGGCACAACACGTGACATTTTAAGCGAAACCGTTTCGCTTGGCAGGGTAACGCTTCGACTTGTCGACACGGCAGGAATTCGAGATACCGACGACGTTGTTGAAAAAATCGGTGTCGAAAGAGCGCTAAAATCCCTTGAAGAAGCCGAGCTTGTCCTTGCGGTGTTTGACAACTCCCGTGAGCTTGATGGCGAAGATTTAGAGATAATTGACGCAATTTACGGCAAAAACGCAACAAAGATTGCGCTCATCAATAAAAATGACGAAGAAACTCGCCTTAACGAAGACGTTCTCAAAGAGAAATTCGACCACGTTTTGCGAATTTCCGCAAAGAATGACGATGGCATCGACCACCTTCGTGCTTTGGTTGAGGATATGTATATAAACGAGCAAATTGACACTCAAAACGACGCAATTCTAATCAATGCACGTCAACACGCATCCCTTGTTCAAACCGAAAAGCATCTTTCTTTGGCACTTGAGGCACTTGAGTGTGGGCTTTCACCCGACTTGGCAGGCGTTGACATAGAGCTTGCAATGTCCCACCTCTCCGAAATTGACGGACGAGAGGTTGACGAAGACATAGTTGCGCAGATTTTTTCGCATTTCTGCGTGGGAAAATAAAGAATAGAGAACGGAAAAATCCGTTCTCTATATTTTTTAGTTGTGGGGGCAGGGGCAAACGTTACCAATCGCCTTTTCAAGACATCTGTTTGCCTCCACAAGATTAAAAACGTTCAGCCACGCCTCAATTTCAAGCGCAATTTCTTCAAGGAATGCCCTTGTTGCTCCTTCTGCCACGGCAATCAACTCGCAAATCTGCGCTCTTATGCAGTCCGCGCAGTTGTGTGGGGGAGTTGCCAATTCTTCCATGTGTTTGATGTAGGAATCAAGCAAGGCGCGTGCTTCAAGAGTTTCTGCGTCAAGTACGTCGGTTGCTTCAAGCGCATTTTCAAGATTTTCCCACGCAAGCATTGCGCCCTTAAGCGAGGTTGCAAGTGTTATGGGCAAATCCACTGCCTCAACTTCTTTGATAAATGCGTTTGCCAAGTCCTTTTCTTCGTCGGCATCAAGCATTGCAAAAATTGTGGCAAGTTCCTTGTCAAATCCCAATTTTGCAAAGGAATCCAAAACTGCAAAATTCTCTGCAAACGTGTTGTAGTAGGCAAGGGCGTCCTCATAAGTGGCTACGTCCTCGGGGAAAAGCACTCCGTCTGCCCTAACTGTGTCAATTTTACCTTGCATAATCACGTCAAATCTCTTTGAATCAAGGGCGGTGATGCTTTTAACAAATTCGTCGGCAACATTTTTGGGGTTGGATGAACGAATTATGGTGTAAAAGGCATCCATCATCCTTTCATGAATTCCGTCAAGTGTGCCTGTGGGATAAAGATGGGAATCGTTCATAAGGTCGTTGTATGCGCTATTTACCTTTTCAAAAGCTTCTCTAACGTTGGGGGTGGCATTGTCCCACGAGTTAAGTATTTCTTGATATTTTTTAATTTCCTCTTTGTTCTTTTCAATTTCTTTTTCGTTTTCCTTTAGCTGTTGTTTGTTGCTTTCAAGCTCGGATTTGTAATTTTCAACGTCCTTTGAGGTGTCGTTAAGGGCGGAATTAAGTGAATCGATATGCTCATACAAAGAATCAATTCTACCCTTGGCATCACCGTTTTGGGCTTTCATTTCTTTAATTGCCACGGATTGAACGATAATGGAAATTCCAAGCGCCAAAATAATGACAAGCGAAATTAAAGCAATTAATGTGTTTTTGTTTTTTAACATTCTAAAACCTCCTAAAATTATTACATTTTTATTATATATGGCATTTTGCAAGAAATATTCATCTCCAAGAAATATTGTGGAAAAAATTAGCATTTTCTCACCCTGTGCCACTCGACGACCCACCCCGAAGGCAAACCAACTTCTCCCCCCCTCCCAATTTGTTAAAAAACCCTCTTGCAATAATGTGCAAACTATGGTAATATTATTATGTATATAATTTTCTACTAAAAAAGGAGAAGCAAAAATGAGCGATATTAAAGACATTAAGCTTGCCCCCTCGGGACATGACAAAATAAATTGGGTGGCATCTTATATGCCCATTCTTAACACAATTAAGGCAGATTTTGAAAAAAATCAGCCATTCAAGGGGCTCAAAATTTCAATGTCCATTCACCTTGAAGCAAAAACTGCATATCTTGCAAAGGTGCTTAAGGCAGGTGGAGCAGAGGTTTGGGTAACAGGATGCAATCCCCTCTCAACTCAGGACGACGTTGCGGCGGCACTTGTTGAGGATGGATTTGAAGTAAACGCTTGGCGTGGTGTTTCAAACGAGCAATATGAGGCGCATCTTATCAAAACACTTTCACTTTGCCCCGATCTTATGATTGATGATGGTGGTGACCTCACACATCTTATTCACGGACAGTGCAGAGATTACGCAAAGAATCTTATCGGTGGTTGTGAAGAAACAACAACAGGTATTCACCGTCTTTTCGCTCGTGAGCGAGCAGGCCTTCTTGACTACCCAATGATTGACGTAAATGATGCTGATTGTAAGCATCTTTTCGACAATCGTTATGGCACAGGACAATCCACACTTGACGGAATTATGAATTCCACAAACCTCATCATCGCAGGCAAGACCGTTGTTATTGCGGGCTACGGCTGGTGTGGCAAGGGTATGGCTATGCGTGCAAAGGGCATGGGCGCTGTGGTGGTTGTTACCGAAATCGACCCCATCAAAGCACTTGAAGCTACAATGGACGGTTTTTCAGTTATGCCCATGGACGAAGCGGCTAAAATTGGCGATCTTTTCGTAACACTCACGGGCTGCAAGGACGTTATCCGTCGTGAGCATCTTGAGGTTATGAAGGACGGCGCACTCCTTTCAAACAGTGGCCACTTCGACGTTGAAATTGACAAAATCGCCCTTTCTGAGATGGCAGTTGAAGAGTGGGATAGAAAGCCCAACATTCGCGGCTATAGAATGGCAGACGGAAGAATTCTCAATCTTCTTGCAGAGGGACGCCTTGTGAACCTTGCCGCAGGCAACGGTCACCCTGCAGAAATTATGGATATGTCCTTTGCAATTCAGGCAAAGGGACTTGAATATCTTGCGAAAAACCGTGGCAAGCTTGAAAACAAGGTTTACGCAGTGCCACAGGAAATCGACCGTGAGGTAGCTGAAATCAAGCTTCGCTCTAACGGAATTAAAATTGACTATCTTTCTGACGAGCAAAAGGCATATCTTGAAGCCGCAGAATAATTGAAAACAAAATGACAAAAAGATTTAAAACTATAATATTATTGGCAATATTGATTGTGTGTCTTTTTGTGCTTGGAGTAATGATATTCTTGTTTGTTCCAAAGGAATGCAAGCATTATTTCTGTCAAAAGACCACTTTTGAGCCGACCTGCGCCCAAAAGGGCTATACCCTTTATGAATGTGTGAGTTGTGATTATGTTTTTGAGGCGGATTTCGTTGCCCCCAAGGGTCACGAGCTTGTCGACACGGTGGTAAGTCCACTTTGTGATGAGGCGGGATACACCTTGCACGTTTGTTCTGTATGTGATGCAGAGAGCATTGATACCTATGTAAGCCCCAAGGGGCATGATTTCACAATTACTGTAATTGAGCCGACCTGTGAAGGTCAGGGCTACGTTAAGCAACAGTGTAAGGATTGTTCATTTTCAAAGAACACTGACTATAAAAAGCCAAACGGACACGATTTAAGTTCTCAAATTGTTGCCCCCACCTGCACAGAGCAGGGATATTCGATTGTTGAATGTGCAAATTGTGACCATACATACGTTAGCAATTACACCAATCCAACAGGGCATAGCATAAGCAAGACTAAAACGGTTGATCCCACCTGCTCGCTTGAAGGATATAGTGTTTATGAATGTTCAAATTGCGATTATGAATATAAAGGCAAGTATACTTCCCCCACAGAGCATAGCATGGTTAAAATTTCAACCGTGGCAAGTGATTGCTTAAACCAGGGCTATTCAACCTTTAAGTGTTCAAAATGCGATTATGAATATATTGGCGAAAAGGTTGCACCCAAGGGACATACCTTGGTGCAAAATATCACCGAGCCAACTTGTGCTAAAGAGGGATTTACAACCTACAGTTGCGAAAATTGTAACTATGAGTTCGTTTCGGATGTGGTTGCGCCACTCGAACATATCTATAGCAAAGAATACGTTCGCCCCAACATAGCGCAAACCGGTTACACAATATATAAATGTGTAAATTGCTATGCGGAGCATAAGAGCGATTATGTTTTCTATTCCGATATATTTAGCGGCTCTGCAGGAGAGGGCAGGGGAAGTCTTGCCTTTGGACTTGACCTTTCATATTATGCAGAAGAGGTTGATTTCGTCGCCCTTAAAAACTCGGGTGTTGAATTTGTAATCCTTCGTGTCGGATTTAACACTTCGCTTGACGTTAAGTTTGAAGAATATTATGCTGCTGCGCACGAAGCAGGGCTTGACGTTGGAGTTTATTTCTTCACACTTGCAAGAAATAAAGAGGACGCAATTGCAGATGCAAAGCGTGTTGCTGATTGGCTTGTGGGTAAAAAGCTTGAATATCCCGTGTTCTATGACATTGAGGACTATAACGATTATCAGCCCTCCACCTTTAGCGAGGAGTTGATAATGGAGATAACCCACACGTTTATGACTGAAATGGTGAATTACGGTTATTATCCGGGACTTTATACCAACAACAATTTCCTTTATAATTTGTTCCACAGTGAAAAAACGCTCTGCCTTTATGACGTTTGGTATGCACGTTATACCGAGCCATCTGACGAGCTTATTTTGGAATATAGTGGGCTTTATTCAATGTGGCAGTATAAGGGAAATGTCGAGAGCTATCTGAACGGCTCGGTTGAAGGGAAGTGCGATTTGAACTTCGCCTTTAAAAACTATCCCGAAATAATTAAAAAATACGGATTTAACGGTTATCAATAAAACAGAGGAGTGCGACGGCACTCCTTTGTAAAACATTGTTGACAAAGAAATAGGTTTATGCTAATATAGAATTGTAATATATATTAGGAGGGGATTTTATGAAAATTAAAATCGTTGCGCTTTTACTCATTCTCACAATGATGACAGCTATGCTTTCGTCATGTGTGTTTGGTGAGGTAGTAAAGCTTTCAAACAATATTCTTGGAATATTTGGGCTTGGCGACGGTGATGACACAACTAACGTAAATATTGTTATTCCCGGCATTGGGCGTTGCAAAAATCACACGATAGTTTCGCTTGAGGCAATTGCCCCAACCTGTACAACACCTGGTGTAACAAGTGGACAGGCATGTTCAAAATGTGGCGAAATTATTGTTGCTCAAACCGAATTGCCCGCCCTTGATCACGAATATGATGACGTGAAAGACGAAACCTGCAATATGTGCGGCTTTGTCAGAGAAATCAAATGCGAGCATAAGCAAGTTAGAACTTTAGAGGCAAAAGCCCCCACTTGTTCAAGTACAGGACGCACCGCAGGTGAAGAATGTGTTGGATGTGGCAAAATTTTGGCAGGATATGAAATTTTAGATACAGTAGCTCACACATACGATAACGATGAAGACGATACTTGCAATGTTTGTGAGCATATTAGAGAGCTTGAATGTAAGCACAAAATTACAATTAAGCTTGAAAGAGTAGAGCCCACCTGTACCGAAACCGGTCTTACACAGGGCAGAGCTTGTGCGGATTGTGGCGAAATTCTTATCTCTCATCAGGTTATTCCCACTATTGATCATATCGAGGGTGATTGGATTGTTGATAAAGCGCCCACAACTGAAGAAGAGGGCGAAATGCACACCGAATGCACAATGTGTAATAAGGTTATAAGAAGCGCAAAAATCGACGTTATGGGTGAAGATAGCGAAGAAAATGCATCACAGGGATTGATATTTGTCTTGAATGATGACAAAAACAGCTATTCACTTGTTGATATTGGAACTTGCGCCGACACTGATATTGTAATTCCCAAATATTATAAGGGCTTGCCCGTAACTAAAATTGGAGAGGGAGCATTCTTGAACGTATCCAACCTTATAAGCGTTGTTATTCCCGAGGGTGTTCTTAACATTGGTAACGGAGCATTCAGAGAATGCGTCGCGCTTCAAAGTGTTGTTCTTCCAAGCACAATCACAAGCATTGGTGAATATGCGTTTTATAATTGTGCGCTCACATCTTTAACTCTTCCTGAGGGGTTGAGCGAAATTAAGCAATATAGCTTCTATGGTTGTGATTTCACAAAAATTGACATCCCCTATGGTGTTGTAAGCATTGGCAACGGTGCTTTTGCAGAATGTGAGCTTGTGGAGGAGCTTGTTCTCCCCTCATCACTTGAAAGCATTGGTGTAAGTGCATTCTATAATGTTTCAAAGATAACTTATATTGCACTTCCAAAAAGTCTTAAAACCATTGGTGACAGAGCATTTAATACCAATGTGGCAGGCGGTGAAGAAAGAACAATTATAATGTTCAACTACGTTAGCAAAATTGGTGCTTATGCATTCACAACCAACTCAACAATTAATTATAAGGGTAGCACAACCGAATGGGGAAAGATTATTATCGACCCAAGAAACTACCAATATAACGTTGAAACGTTGAACGGCTCATTTGTTGACTAATAAAAGGGGGTAATGAATATGAAAAGAATTTTAGCGTTGATATTAATATTGACTGCGGTATTTACACTTTTTGCGTGCGGTATGTATGACGTTGACGGTCAAAAAGTGGAGATTGATTTACCTCAAGCACCCATAAACGGAATATTTGATGCGCCCGAAGAATTCTATCTTGAATGGGACATTCCTTCAATCAGAAACGCTTCAACCAAAAAAGACGGCTATTACAGTATGCCGGTTTTTAGATTTGATACCTATGAGGAGCTTTTGCACCTTAAGGAAATAGTTGGAATGGTTAAAATAGGCAACGAAATTAACAATACTGATTATTGCGCCACCTGTAAGTCAGATGTAACTTGCAGTCACGACGAATATAACGAGGCATTTTTTGAAAACTATACACTTTTAATTGGTTGGCATCAATATGCAGGCGTTGTAATTCCCGAGCACGTTGAAGAGGGAACAGAGGGTGAAGGTGAAGCCAAGAACGTTGCAAGATACACTTTTGCATATTCCGGCTCACTTGAAGTTAACTTAATCGGAGTTGCATCCGACACAGAAGAAACTGCAGGTCAGTGGATTTTGGTTGCTGTACCCAAAACGCTTCTTAGCGGACACAGAAACGTTTCCTTCTTTGTCAAGCTCCCCACGCAAGAAGAGGTTCCTGAAGAGCTTCCTGAAGAAGAAAATACCTAAAAATATGACAAAGCACGGTCAAATTTTGACCGTGCTTTTTTAATTTTATATTGACATTTCCCCATAAAATGTGATAAAATCAACAAAAAGAGTTGTTTATTGAGGTAAAAATGAATCATCAAACAAAAATTGCGCTTATTGTGTGCGCTATAATCATAATAATTATTGCAACGATTTTGTTCGTTGTTTATTACAAGGGATATTCGGGCTTGCATAAGCACACCGAGGCAAAAGAGGGGCAAATCAAGGTTGCTTGCATTGGCGACAGTATTACCTATGGCTTTGGAATTGGCGGCTGGGCAAAGAATAATTACCCTGCACAACTCCAAGAGATACTTGGCGACAGTTATCACGTTCAAAATTTCGGTCACAGTGGCAGAACCTTGTCAAACAAGGGGGATAAGCCATATACCGAGAGCAAGCAATATGAACTCAGTCTTGAATACGATGCCGACGTTGTTGTAATTATGCTTGGATCAAACGATTCAAAACCACAAAATTGGAACGGTGTTATCAATTTTATGGAAGAATATGAGTATTTTATTGAAAAATATAAAGAGAAGAACCCCGACGTTGAGATAATCCTTTGCACTCCACCCAAGGCATTTTTTGTTAAGGACCGCAAAAACCAAGAGGAAACTAAATTTGACATCAGACCTCAAATTGTGGAGTCCATTAAAAATGAAATTCGCACCTTTGCACTTATAAACGGATATAAATGCGTTGATATTTATTCCGTAACCGAATACCATAACGAATGGTTTTCTGACGGAGTTCACCCCTCTGCCGAGGGGGCGCAAGCCATTGCAAAAGCGATTGCGGATAAGATTAGAAACTGATACCTTTTGTTTTTTTAAAAAAACTCTTGACAAAATAAAAAAATCTGCTATAATATCATATGATGCGGACGTATGCGTCCGTCTCTCTGTCGTGCAAAAATTCATTAAATTGCACGAACTTAAAGTCCATAGGGAGGTGTAAAATATGGAAAAGGTAATCAATACTTATGAAAACCTGTTCATCGTTAGTCTCGCAAACGGAGAAGACGCTGCGAAAGAAACAGTGAACAAATTCACAACATTGATAGCTAACAACGCTGAAATCGTTGAGGTTGCTGATTGGGGTAAACGCCGTCTTGCATACCTTATCAATGACGAGGCAGAGGGTTACTACACTGTTGTAACTTTCAAAACAGCTTCTGATTTCCCCGCTGAGCTTGACCGTTTGTTCAACATTGACGAAAACGTTATGAGAGCAATGACAATTAAGCTTGACGTTAAGGCAATCGAAAAGAACAACGCTGCTAAAAAGGCGCCCGTTGTTGAAGCTGCAGAAGTAGCTGAAGTTACTGAAGTAGCTGACGCTGAATAATTTGTTCGGAGGTAAGCTAAGATGTCAAATCTCAACTTAAACAAAGTGGTACTTTGTGGCCGTCTTACAGCAGATCCGGAACTTAAGCAGACTCAAAACGGAATTGCAGTTGTGTCCTTCACACTTGCAGTAAATCGCAGATTTACAAGAGGTGCAGATGGTCAAAGCAATTCTCAGGCAGACTTCATCAACTGTGTTGCTTGGAGACAGACCGCTGAATTTATCTCAAGATATTTCAAAAAGGGCTCATCTCTTTGCGTAACAGGTTCTATTCAAACAAGAACTTGGAACGATAACACAGGTGCAAAGCGCTATGCAACTGACGTAGTTGTTGACGAAGCAATGTTTGTTGACTCTCGTTCAGACAACGCAGGTTCTGCAAGCTATGTTCCCGATGCTTACGGTTCTCCTTCTTACTCTTCAGGTGTAGAAACACCCAATTTTGAAGAGATCAAAACAGACGACGATTTGCCGTTCTAACGAAAAAATTTAACAGGAGGATTTCATAAAATGGAAAGAACAGAAAACGTTTCTCGTCCGGTTCGTTATAACAACCGTAGAAGAAAAAAGGTTTGTATCTTCTGTGAAGATAAAATCGCTTATATCGATTATAAGGATTCTGCAAAGCTCAGAAAGTTCATCAGTGAACGTGGCAAAATTCTTCCTAGAAGAATTAGTGGCACATGCGCTATGCACCAGAGAAAGCTCACAACAGCAATTAAGCGTGCTCGTCAGGTAGCTCTTCTTCCTTACATCGCTGACTAATTTTAGTTAAAATTAAAGGACACACAATTTTGTGTGTCCTTTTTGTATTCAAGCAAATTATGAAGTGCTTAACTTTGTAAGGAAATTTGTCATTTTGGAGCCAGTGGGGGGGCAAAATCAGTTAAATATTAAAGACACTCTGTAAAAATATAGAATGTCTTTTTTCTTTATTCATATTATAAGTCCAAAAGCTCTAAAAATCTGCACACACGGATTAAAGCTTGCACGCATTTCCAAATTTTTATATTTGTGCGTCAATTCTATTACAAAGTGTCTGCTTGCTTTCAAACCTGTAAATAATATTCTTGGCAGCCTTTTGGGCAAGAAGTAAAGAAAGTTCGTTATCAGTCTTTGTTGGATCAAATGCCGCACCGCTATATGAGGATGGAACAGTTGGGGAAGGCGTCGTTACCATTACTCGTAACGTGGAAATTCCTGAGGGAATGAAGCCATTCCTTGAATATGCGCAGGAAACTGAAAATATGCGCACAGTCACAATCGTTTCAAATCCCGGAACTGAAAGTGAAAAGATTGAGAGTGTTCAGGTTCCAAAGGGCTTGCGGGTATCTCTTTCTTCCGATTGGAATATTGAAAAAACAATGGGTGTATATATTCCGATGCGACATGTACTCAAACATTCGAAGGTGATTGGGATGTCAACGCCGACCTTACTTTCTATATAAAGTGGAGCGAATAAGATTGTTAAAATCAAATAATTATTTGTGACTTTTGGTCCAAAACAAAACCCCAATTCGGGCAACTGAATTGGGGTTAAATTATTTTATTTAATACAATGTCCGCAGGGCGTGTAACCCGAGGTGTTTGTAATATAAACTCTGTTTGAAGATGATGGCAAATAACCGCAAGTTGACAAATGATATACCTTGCTTGTGGCATTTGCAATATATGTTACTGTTGATGAGGTATAATTTTTCAAACAACGTCCGCAGGGAGTATAGCCTGCGATGTTGATAATCCACCAATAATTGTACATTACGTTTTGTTTGGATGTGGCAGGCAAATTACTGCAAGTTGGAAGGTGGAATACTTTTGTTTCGGTGTTTCCAATGAATATATTGGAAGTGGTTGTGCCACTCGAAGATCCACCTGATGAAGATCCACCTGATGAAGATCCACCGGAGGAAGATCCGCCTGAAGACGATCCATTCGAGGAGGGCAATCCTGATCCACTACCCGTTGTGTCGGTGCTACCGTTTGGCAAATAAAGAATGTTACCGTCCGTAGAGAACACAACGTTACCGTTTTTGTCAGTGCGGTATACGGTAGTGCCTGCTGTAGAAAGTCTGTTCAATGTTTCAGATGTTGGATGACCATAGGAGTTGCTACCTACACAAATCACACCGTATTCTGCCTTAACTGCCTTAAGAAAGGCGGTTGTGCTTGAGTATTTGCTTCCGTGATGCCCAACTTTAAGTACGTCACAAGTAATATCGTATCCTGAAGCGATAACGTCGGGCTCTGCCACCTGACCAACGTCGCCTGTAAAGAGGAATTTAAAGCTGCCGTATTCGAGCATTGTAACGATTGATGAGTTGTTAGAGTCGCCTGAAACAAGCTCTGAGTAAATAACGGTAATGGTTAAATATCCGTATGTGAATACAGTGCCTGCATTGGGCTTTTTAGCGGCTAATCCTTCGTTTGTAATTGCGCTTGTAAAGTTTTTATATGCAGCAGTTGTTTTGCTGGTGTCTTTGGAAATCCAAACCTGTTCAACCGTGAAATCCTTGAATACTTGAGTAAGACCGCCACAATGGTCTGCATCGGGATGTGTGTTAATAACTAATTCAAGGTCGTCAACGTTTTTGTTTTTAAGATAGTTTGAAACAGTAGTGCCATATGAGGCAGTGCCTGCATCAATAAGGATATCGCAATCCTCAACCTTAATAAGAATACTGTCGCCCTGACCTACGTTGATATAGGTTACATAGAGCGTGGGTGCAGTGGTGGGAGTGGATGGAGTTGATGAAGGGAGCTTGTCACCTTCCGTTGTACCACAAGTGGTGCAGGTTTTTGGGGCTTCTGTTGTAGCATTTTTCCAAGTGTGACCAAGGGCATCGAGATAATCGGAAATATATGTGTAATCACATACTATGCAAATATACGTTGTATATCCCATATTCTCACAAGTGGGTGCGGTTGTGTACTTTTCGCAATCGTGGTCTATCTTGTTAACCTTGTTTGAAATATAGGAATCGCCACAAGAGGTGCAGGTGTAAGTTGTATAGCCTTCGCTTGTGCAAGATGGAGGTGTTACCGTGGTTGTGTATCCGTGTCCCGAAGCGTCTGTATTTTCTGTATAGGAATCTCCGCAATTTGTACAAGTGTATAAGATAAATCCGTGCTCTTCACAAGAGGGAGGGGTAACATTTGTGGGGGTATAGCTGTGTCCTGTAGAAGAAACTCTGTTGTCGGTGTAGGAATCACCACAATCACAAGTATAAATTGTATAACCATCACTGTTGCAAGTGGGGGGTGTAACAACTGAAACGTAGTTGTGATTGTGATCAGGTTGATTTTCGTCAGGTTGATTTTCGTCAGGCTGATTTTCATCAGGAAGATTGTCATCGGGAACAGTTGCGTCAGGATTATTGTTATCGTCAGGTGGAGTTGTTGGGTTAACAATCTCTGTTGTGACCGAAGGTTCTGTGTGTTGAGAATCCTTGTGCTTGCTTGAAATGGGTGAACAACCCGCTAAAATCAACACTAATACCAAAATAAGTGCAATTATTCTTTTCATTTTAATACTCCTATAAATGTATTTTGGACTAATCATTAAATTTCATTATAACATAATAATTGATTTTTTACAAGCAAAAATTAAAATTTGAGGAAAAGAAAACAAAAAAGCACATAATAAGATGTAAACCTCTTGACAAGCGCAAACGTTTGTGATATAATTCATCTGTTAATTAAATATGGCGCCATGGCCAAGTGGTAAGGCAAAGGTCTGCAACACCTCTACCCCCAGTCCGAATCTGGGTGGCGCCTCCAAAAAAAGATAGCACACCTCAAGGTGTGCTATCTTTTTTTGCAGTCACTCCCCAAACGGACTGTGCTTTTGTGCGCCTGCGCACAAAAACCAGTTCGCAAATTTGTTCAAGGGATGGTCTATGCTCGCATAAGACCTCCCGAACAAATTTAGTTCACGAGTAAAACGAGTGAACCATCTGGGTGGAAAAATGAAGCGCACAAAAGTGCATGAAGCGAGTTGCGAAGCAACTCATGAAGCAGGGCTTCGCCCTATGAAGCGAGCCTTCGGCTCACGGAGAAGTAATATCGCGCTTTGCTTCATGGCGACAATGCCGCCGCTTCATACGAGCAAAGCGAGTGCTTCATATTCGCGAAGCGAATGCATCATTTCTTTGATACCCGTATTTTTTATGATATACCAAATTCAAGAATGACGATGATCTGATGAC
>JAZTWO010000006.1:0-23319 GCA_045635885.1 Eubacteriales bacterium
CTACATTTCCATAATAACTTCGCAGGATCTGTGTAGAAGAATAACCCTGTCTGGCTAGGTTCTGGCTGCCCCATTGGCTTAGACCTTCACAGGTAGCTGTGGTGCCGTTGCAAAACTTTGCTGCCAGAGGTTCTACAAATCCCGGTCTTCGAAGATAGTCGTTAAATAATTCGTCCACCAGCTGTGAAATGTTATTAAAATAGCTTCTGCCATCAACAAAATACTGGTCAAAAGCTGTGGAGTTTGTGATGTCGAAATCATACCCTCGTGAGCGATAAAACTCGGTATAAATTCTATTCAAAGCAAACGAAATTTGGGCATACATATTTGCTCTTATAGCGTTTTCATTCCAAAGTGGATAAATTTCACTGCTTGCAACGTTTGCAATATATTCGATAAAAGGCAGAGTCACGTTGGGCGCATTAGAATCCGGCGGTCCCAAGTGAACGGTTATGTATTCGGGAATTGTAGGTAATTCTGGCATAAATACTCCTTAAAATTATAAAAATGGGTTTTCATATTCGTCAAAAATTTGCTCTTGCGTGTAATATGGATTTTGCCCATCAAATTCTGCAATGGGGATAATTCTTGCATTCTGCACGGCAGTTATCCCCTCAAATATCGGCACGTTGTTGTAATGTTGGGGATAAAATCCTTCCTTGTAAACGTCGATATTATATGTGGAATATGGACGCTCTGCAGGAGAGGGAGAGCTTGAAAATATTTTTTTGGGAGCAGGCAAGGTCACTTTTCTTGTAATTCCGTCACGATTGGTGGTTTCAGAATAAAAAATGCTTTGGTTGTCGGCATCATTACCTTGAATAACCACCGTAACCTGTTCAATTGGAATTGCTTCGCTTGCGGTTGATACCTTAACTATTAAATAGCCAACTGACTTTTCTTCTGCCATAAAAAATCCTCCTTGTTGATTGATAATGTCGATATTTTCAGTATATGAAAATAAATTTAATAAGTTTAAAGAAAAAATTCAAAAATGACTTGCAAAATGAGATGAAATCTGCTATAATATTGTCATATATGTGAGCAAATTAAAAAGGCCACGAAATAAGGCCATACCAGCCGGGGAATTAGCGGAGCCCTGTACCTGAAATCCGCTACAGCAGGGGTTCATTCCTTTTTTGAGGGCTGAGCTTTTATGGTCTGTGTCGTATTCTGCTGTGTTGAGAAGTGGGTCTTGCGCAATCGGAAATTGTGAAATGTGTCAGGTGGGGAACCAAGCAGCACTAAGCAGTCTCTCCGGTGTGCCGCAAGGGCGCCTGCTTTGAGCAGTAGGTATGTATGTCGCATAGGGGCGATGTTCGATTTTAAGGTGTATGGTCTTATTTCGTGGCCTTTACTATATTTTTTAAGGAGGTAAATTTATGCATCAAGCGTTATATAGAAAATGGCGACCCAAAAGCTTTACAGAGGTTTGTGGGCAAGATCATATTACCTCTATTTTGCGTCAAGAGGCAACCGAGGGTAGATTTAACCACGCCTATCTTTTCTGCGGATCACGAGGAACGGGTAAAACCACCTGCGCCAAAATTCTTTCAAAGGTAGTTAACTGCGAGAATGTAATTGACGGCAATCCTTGTGGCGTGTGCCCCTCATGTCTTGCTATTGAAAACGGTTCAACCACCGACGTTCTTGAAATGGATGCAGCATCTAACAACGGTGTTGATAATATTCGTGACATTCGTGACGAGGTTGTGTATTCACCATCGTTTTTGAAATATAGAGTTTATATTGTCGACGAGGTACATATGCTCTCAAACAGTGCTTTTAATGCACTTCTTAAAACTCTTGAAGAGCCGCCCTCACATGCGATATTCATTCTTGCAACAACCGAGCTTCATAAATTGCCCGCAACCATTGTTTCAAGATGCCAAAGATTTGAATTCCGTCGAATCGCAACCGACGTTCTTACGTCTCGAATCAAATATATCGCGGGCGAAGAAAATATTGAAATTGAAGATGACGCAGCTCGCCTTATCGCAAGATATTCACAGGGTGGCATGCGTGATAGCATCAGCTTGCTTGAGCTTTGTGCTTCAAGTGGTGCAAAAATTGACGTTTCTGTTGTCAATGAAACAATTGGATCAGCCGGCCGTGAAAGAATGATGGCTGTTGCCAATGCAATTGTTGAAAAGAATTATGAATTTTTGTTTAAGGTGATTGACGAGGTTGTTACCTCATCAAAGGATATATCAGTATTTTGGCAGGATTTAATTTCACTTTACCGTGACCTTTTAGTTGTTAAAACTGTAAAAGAAAGCGCAAAATACCTTGATTTAACTGATTTTGAACTTAAATGCTTAACCGTGCTTGCGGGCAAATTCTCACGGGAAATGCTTATCTACCATTGCAAAATGCTTGAGGAAGCTTTGGGCGATATGCAGGCAAGCGGATCAGTTAAACGCATAATTGCAGAGCTTTGCTTTGTTAAGATGTGCGATGATAGCTTAAGCACTACAAACGAAGCGTTGCTTTTAAGAATTTCAAATCTTGAGGCACGTTTGTCCTCGGGTGATTTTGTTCAACCTGTTGAACAAAAGGCTGAAAAAACAAAAAAAGAAAAAGCAGTAAAAGAAGAGATAAAAGAAGAGCCCAAAAAAGAAATTGTGTTTGCAGATGAGCCGGTTGTAAAGGCAAAACCAACCACAATAAATCCTAATGCCAAATCCACAAAACCGCTGAAGGCGTGGAGCGAGGCAGTGCAGGCAATTCAATCTCTTGACCCATCTGCATACCCAATTTTGAAAAAAACTCGTGCTTATCTTGGTGAAGATAATAAAATCCATGCCCTTTACGATGGATTTGGACTTTTCGCAATTGATAAGCCCATCATAAAAAACACACTTGCAGCTAACCTTTCAAAATATCTTGATAAAAGATATAGTGAAAGCGATATTATATTCGAGCAAGATAGTGGCAAAATCAAGATAGAAGAAGAATATACCGACCTTCTTGATGAATTTTAATAAATAATTGAAAGGAAATATAAAAATGAAAGCAAGAATACCTAACGGAATGGGTGGCGGCCCTACTAATCTTAACGCAATGATCAAGCAGGCACAGAAAATGCAGGAAGATATGGCTGCAAAGCAAGAGGAACTTGATGCAAGAGAATATGAAGTAAAAGCAGGTGGCGGCGTTGTTTCAGTAAAAATCAACGGTAAGAGAGAAGTTCTTGCAATTGACATTCAGCCCGAAATCGTTGACCCTGACGATATTGAAACACTTTCAGACATTCTTGTTGCCGCAATTAACGAGGCAATTAAGAGAGTTAATGAAACTAACGAAAGAGAAATGCAGTCTATCACAGGACAGATGAGCATGCCCGGTATGTTCTAATGGCTGAACAGATTGAAGCATTACAAAAGCTTTCTGAACAGTTTGCACGCTTGCCGGGGATAGGCAGAAAGAGTGCAATGCGTTTGGCTTTTTCAATACTTGAGCTTAGTGACGAAGAGGCGCAGGGGTTTGCAAACACCATACTTGAAGCAAAAGAGAAGGTTCATCTTTGCCCCGTGTGTCAGTCATTAACTGATAAAGAGGTTTGCTCGGTGTGTAACGATATAAGTCGTGATAAAAGCACAATTATGGTGCTTGAAGATACAAAAGCAGTGCTTTCTATGGAGAAGGTTCGTGAATATCGTGGGCTTTACCATGTGCTTCACGGCGTAATTTCCCCCATGAATGGAGTTACACCTGATAAGTTAAAGATAAAAGAACTTCTTTCTCGAATTGCAAATGACGAGGTTAAGGAGATTATTATCGCAACTAACCCCACAGTTGAGGGCGAAGCAACAGCAATGTACCTTTCTCGACTTTTAAAACCATTTGAAATCAAAATCACTCGTTTGGCATACGGAATTCCCGTTGGCAGCGATCTTGAATATGCGGACGAGGTTACACTTTTCCGTGCAATCGAGGGTAGAAGAGATATTTAATAAAAAAGCATCATTCGAAAAACGAATGATGCTTTTTTATTTATCTTATTTGTTTAAAGTAACTGTAAAGGTGCATCCCTTATCGCTGTTGTTTGCAACTGAAACGTTGCCGCCCTCAAGGTCAACGATTTTTTTAACAAGAGAAAGTCCCAAACCATTTCCGTTATGTTTTCTGGAATGATCTGCTTGATAGAATTTCTCAAATATATGCTTTTGATCCTCTTCGCTAATTCCGGGCCCTTGGTCAGAAACAGAGAAAACCACTTTGTCATCAAAATCATTCAGTCGCACCTTCACCTCGCTGCCGTTATCACTAAATTTTATGGCATTGCTTAAAATATTATCCCAAACATGATGCAAAAGCCCCTCGTTTCCAACAAAATCTATGTCATCCATCTCAATATCAAACATAATGCTTTTTTCTTCCCATTGGGCTTCTAAAGAAAGCAAGGATTTTCTTATTTGCTCATCAAGATCAAAAGTCACCTTTTTTGAGGCGATGGATTGATTTTCAAGCTTTGAAAGAAGCAGAATGCTACCTGTCAATGTTGAAAGACGATGGGTGTTGAAAATTATTTTTTCTATGTATTCATTTTGTTCTTCGGTCAGATTGTCGCTGTTTTGCAAAAGCATGGAATATCCTTCAATGGCGTTAATTGGAGTTTTAAACTCATGTGAAACGTTTGAAACAAAGTCGCTTTGCAAAATTTCAGTTGATTGAAGCTCCTTGGCCATCAGATTAAAGCCCGAAAAAATCTCTTTGATTTCTTTAGAGCTGGATTTGGTTTCAATTCGCACCGAAAAATCACCGTCAGTAATTTTCTCCATTGCCTCGTTAATTTGTTTTACCGGATTAATAAACCATCTTGAAAGAGCATTCGTAGCAAATATACCAACCAAAAGGGCGATTATAATAAGCTCAATCCAAAGTGGAACGTTCCACAAGTCGGCAAAAACCCACTTGCAAAGCTTGTCCACCATAATGGCAAGAAAAATACTAAAAATTATTTCAAGTGTAACGGTAAGAATCAAGCGAAAGCGCATGTTAAATCTTTGTTTGCTTTTCATTGCTTTACCACCTTGTAACCAACCCCACGCATAGTCACGATTTTAAAATCGGAGTTGTTTTTAAATTTATCTCGTAAGCGAGCAATGTGAACGTCAACGGTATGTGTGTCACTTTCGTTGTCATAGCCCCAAATTTCGTCCATAAGCTGATGACGGGTAAATATTTTTCCTGGGAAGGATGCCATTTTATATAAAAGCATAAATTCTTTTTGTGGCAATATCAAATTTTCATTTTCAGAGTATACAGAAAGCGAATCAAGCTCTAAAATAGTCTTGCCAAACACCAACTTTCTGTCGTTAATCATCTGCGCACGACGTAAAAGTGCGCCAACTCTAAGCACCATTTCATTAATATTGATTGGTTTTACCATATAATCATCTGTGCCAAACACAAATCCCTTGTGCATATCATCAAAGGCGTCCTTGGCGGTAATCATCATAACGGGGATTTTATTTCCTGCATTTCTAAGTGTATGCACAAGCTCATATCCGTCCATCACAGGCATCATTATGTCAGAAATTATCATATCATAATAGTCCTGCTCTAAACATTCAAGAGCTTCCTTGCCGTTTGAAACTCCCTTTACATAATAACCATTTTTTATTAGAATGTGAGAAAACAGTTGACGAAGCTCTCGGTCATCCTCTGCAATTAGAATTTTAAACATAGTGCCTCCTATCAAACGAAAATTTGCTTTTTTGATTTTATTATTGAATGAAGAGATTTTGCATTCGGATCAGGCTCACTCAAAACAATGCTCATAATAACAATTTCAAGCATTGCAGGTGTTAAAACGGTTAGCATAAAAACCAAAAAAGTATTAAAGAAATTAAAATATATGGCATAGGGAACTATAAGTAATAATCCACCAATTATCTTACAAGGTATTGAGTGGATAAAAAATATTTTTTTGTGCTTGATCAAATTAATTATGGGTGATATTGCGCCTATGCCTAAGGCAAGAATTAACCAAACAAACAACCTTTTGCTAATTAATCTCATACAAAAAACCACCTTTAAAAGTGAAGCGTTAAGCAAAAGATCTGCAACCGAGTCAAGCAAAGCACCAAGATGTGAGCAGGAATTTGTTTTCCTTGCTATAGTGCCGTCTATCATATCGGTAAATTCTGCCACTGTATATATTATTAAAAACAAAACTGAAATTTTCTTGAAAAATAATAATAAAAATATAGCCAGTGCCATGCGTGATAGAGTTAAAATATTAGCAACTTTATTCATTTTATCCTCCTTTTATTTTAATCAAAATTTCTTTTAATGGATACGGCAAATTAATTTTCCAAATTTCCAAAAGCTCACTATATTTAAACATATAAAGTCCACTGTGAATAAAATCAATAATTAAAAGAAACATAAAGAACACTGCAATAAAGGATGAAATTTTGGGATTTATCTTTGAAAATAAATTCAAAAGGGGAGTGAATACCCATTTCATAAATATCGTAATTAATAGCGCAAAAATCGAGCTTGTAGGCACGGCAGTATATTTTGTGACGTGAAGTGGAAGCTCACTATAATTCCACCAAACTATGCCGCAAGTCCACTCCATAAAATAGCCAAGAATTATTTCTCCAATGCATACGCACAAAAAAGCAATTACAAAATAATAAATAAAAGCTAAAAATTTATTTTTGATACTTAACTTTCTTTTAAAAAATAGAGGTTCATTTGGCGTTCCAAAAAAGTAATTAAATCCCAAAATAGTCAATCCATAACCCAAAAGAAAAGGGAGAATCATATTCTTGTTGCTAATAATTCCATAGGAATATGCGGTGAATGTATTTTCAATGCAAAAACCCACGAATGCAACGAAAATGACGATAAGACAAAGTGCAGATGTTCTTGTTTTCATAATAACCTCACTTTAGCAATTTAATTTTATATTATTATTCTCAACAGTTTGTTAAATATAATTCAACAAATGTTGAAAAAACAAAAAAGCAACCGAATTTATTGGATGCTTTGTTTTGAAAAAATGTTCAAAATTATTAATAAAATTCTGCTCAATCATATTTTTCCATACTTGCATACTTTTTTATTCCCTTTGTCAACTATTACAATTTTATTTTGGATTAAAAAAGCGAACAATATAAATAAAGGGAGGTGGAAAAATGAAAAAATATATTTGTAAAATAATTGCTTTGTGCCTTGCAATTTTTGTGTTTGTGCCGGTGATTGAGTGCTATGCTGTCGAGTGTTATTGGTATTGCAAACGAAACAAAGAGCATAAGCAACCCGTTTGCGATTCTTCATTTGATTTTATGGAGCGATATGGTGGCATCTACGTTGACAAAAATCACGGTGACGAAAATCAAGATAAAGTGATATATCTAACCTTTGACGTCGGTTATGAAAACGGCAACGTGGCAAAAATAATGGATGTTATGAAAGAAGAGGGAGTTAAAGGTACGTTTTTCATCCTTGGCAATGTTATTGATCGAGAGCCGGAGCTTGTAAAACGAATGGTGAACGAAGGGCACGTTGTTGCCAATCATACACTCACGCATAAAAATTTAGTGGGGAAGTCAGAGTCTGAATTTAGAGAGGAGATAGAAACTCTTGAGAAAAAATATAAAGACCTAACTGGCAAAGAAATATCCAAATTTTTCCGCCCACCCGAGGGCACATTTGACCAAAAAATGTTGGAATACGCCAATAAAATGGGATATAAAACAGTGTTTTGGAGCTTCGCCTATGCCGATTGGGATAACAATTCCCAAATGTCAGAAAAATCCGCACTAAAAAAGATAATTGATAATATTCACAACGGTGAAATTATGCTTTTGCACCCCACAAGTGCAACCAACGCTAAAATTATGAAATCTTTAATAACAGAATTAAAATCTATGGGCTATCGCTTTGCAACGCTTGAAGAGTTAAAATAAAAAAAAGCTATCTCTTGTGAGATAGCTCTTTTTTTGCTAATTAGTGATTGTGACCGTCGTGTGATTCGCTCTGAACAGTATCATTACCGTGACCAAGAGTGGAGGCGATAAGTGAAATACCAATGGTTGCAACACCGATTACCATAAGACCTGCAAGAATAAGTGCGATTATTCTAACGGACTTTCTCTGCTGAGTTGTTGAAGATTGTTTTTTTGACTTGCTCATAATTTTTCTCCTATATAAAGTAATTATTAATTAATTAAAAATCTTTTTCAGATCTTTTTCCGAGATTGCGGCTCCCGTTGCGGGAATTTTTATTTTTTTATAGCCCGTGTTGTCAAGGTGTTCAGAGAAATTGTCACTTGCACGAGTGATTTTCTGACCCTTCTTGCAGGTGAAGATTGTAGTACCTGCGCTTGAACGACTGGCTTTTTGAGGAATAAGCGAGGTTTTAACCACAATTGCTTTCTTCTGGTTGTTAACCAAAAGTATGTCATATGGCTTCTTTTCTTCTTCATAGAAAGCCGCAACAATGGGAGAAGCGTCGCTGTAAGCGCCAACAAGCTTCTTTCTTGTGGCTTTTGTTTGATAAGCGGAAATCGGAACACGAACACCTTTTCCGTTTTCAAAGATGAATACCATATTGTGATTTTCGGGATAATCCTTAATTATCTTGATAAAGATTGGTTTTTCACCCGGCTCCATACCAAGCTTTGCGGGAATATATTCACCCATATCACTCGCCTTGCAGTTTTCAAATTCAGAAACCTTGGTTTTGAAAACTTGGCACTTGTCTGAAAAGATGATAAGCTCTGCAAGTGTGTCGGTGAATTCATAGAATACCACCTTGTCACCGTCCTTAACCTTCTGTTCATCATTTCCACGCAAGGATTGTGGGGTAATGCGCTTAAAGTAACCTTCTTTTGTCATATAGATGTGAACGTCACTCTTTTCAACGTGTTCTTCGTGAACGTATTCAACAACTTCGCCCTCGTCCAAAATCATAGAAACACGGGGTTTGCCATATTTCTTTTTAACTTCGGTGAGCTGCTTTGAAATGAACGCCTTGAGCTTAAGCTCATCTGCAAGAATTTCTTCAATCTGAGCAATTTCTTGCTGAAGGCCTTCAATTTCGCTAATTCTGTTGATAATGAACTCACGGTTGAGGTTACGGAGCTTGATGTCGGCAATATAGTCCGCCTGCACCTCGTCAATGCTAAAGCCCTTCATAAGATTGGGGATAACGTCGCTATCCTTTTCAGTTCCACGAATGATGGCAATCGCCTTGTCAATGTCAAGCAAGATTTTACCAAGACCCATAAGAAGATGGAGCTTGTCCTTCTTTTTCTTAAGGTCATAATTAAGCTCACGGCGACAGCAATCCATACGGAATTTAATCCATTCAGTAAGGATTTCAACAACGCCCATTTGTCTTGGCGAACCGTTTATAAGCACGTTGAAATTACATTTAAAGCTATCCTCAAGGGGAGTCATCTTGTAAAGACGAGCCATAAGCTTTTCGGGGTCAGTGCCACGGCGAAGGTCAAGAGTGAGCTTAAAGCCCGAAAGGTCGATTTCGTCACGGAAGTCAACAATTTCTTTAACCTTACCTTCCTTAATCAACTCGGTGAGCTTTTTCATAATAAGCTCAATTGATGTTGAATAGGGAATTTGAATAATATCAATGCAATTCTGCGCCTTGTCATAAACGTATCTTGCTCTGATTTTAACAGAGCCCGAACCTGTTTCATAAACCTGACGCATCATGTCACGATTATAAACTATAGTGCCGCCACCCGGAAAGTCGGGAGCTTTCATAATTTCAAGTATTTTGTCAGTATTTGTTTTTGGGTTTTTAAGAAGTGCGATTGTGGCATCACAAACTTCTGCAAGGTTAAAAGAGCAAATTTCACTTGCCATACCAACGGCAATACCCTTGTTGGGAGTAACAAGCACGTTGGGGAAGGATGTTGGCAAAAGAACGGGCTCTTGCATGGTGCCGTCATAGTTGTCAATAAAGTCAACCGCATCCTTGTCAATTCCACGGAAAAGCTCTGCGCAGAATGGGTCAAGCTTTGCTTCGGTATAACGGCTTGCCGCATATTTCATATCAGAAGAATACTGTTTACCAAAACTACCTTTAGAGTCGATAAGTGGATGAAGCAATGCCTCATTACCCTTAGTAAGACGAACCATTGTTTCATAAATAGCCGCATCACCGTGTGGGTTTAACTTCATTGTTTGACCAACAATGTTGGCGCTTTTTGTTCTTTGACCTGTCAAAAGCCCCATCTTATACATTGTATAAAGGAGTTTTCTGTGTGCGGGCTTAAGACCGTCAATTTCGGGAATAGCACGGGATACAATAACGCTCATAACATATGGCATATAGTTTTTCTCTATAGTTTCAGTTATGGGTTGTGGTATAGCGGGCTTGTGAATTATTTCTTTAACCTCAGTAACCTTTTTACTGCTTTTTTTAGCCATTTTTAAATGTCCTTTTCTTTGGTATATTAAACCTTCTTTATAGTGTGCGCCGCAGCGCGAATCATTCTGTTGTAAAGCGCAAGCCCAAGACCGTCAAGTGTGGGCAAATGCGCATAAATTTTGTCAACACCAAGCTTGTCCGCCTCTCTCAAAGCCGTGAATAGCTTTTTAGCTTGAGTGGTAAGATCATTTTGCTCACCAATGCATATTGAAAGGGAGGAATCAAGATGTGAAATTTCCTCATCATAGCAAAGCACGGCACAACCGTGTGCCTTTTGCTCGTTTATCATAAAATCAAGCACGTCCTTTTCATCTCCGTCAAGCAAAACAAAATCTGCGCTTGGTGCGTAATGACGATATTTCATACCGGGGGAGAGGGGCTTTTCATTTTCCGCAAGCTTTTGAAGCACTGCAGGAGCGATTTTAACGTCCTCGCAAACGCAACAAAGAGCATCATATGTTATAGCACCCGGACGCAAAAGCACAAGTGAATTTTCGTTTATTGCGACAATGGTGGATTCAAGACCAATCTCACACTCACCACCGTCAATTATCATGTTCACTCTGCCCTCCATATCCTCAATAACGTATTTTGCGCTTGTTGGAGAGGGACGCCCCGATATGTTTGCGCTTGGCGCGGCGATCGGAACACCACATTCCTTAATAAGTGCATTAGCTATTTGGTGGGATGGACAACGAACCGCCACAGTTTCAAGTCCGCCCGTAACGGAGTAAGGAATGCACTCTTTCTTGGACATTATAACTGTCAAAGGTCCCGGCATAAATGCATCTGCCAAACGATAATAAATATCGCTTGTGTGGGCATAGCCATCGGCATCCTTGGGGTCTGCTATGTGAATAATAAGGGGATTGTCACTCGGTCTGCCCTTGGCGGTGTAGATTTTTTTGGCCGCATCAGCCAAAAGTCCGTTTCCGCCAAGACCATAAACCGTTTCAGTTGGGAACACTACAAGACCGCCACTAAGAATGATTTTCGCCGCTTCCTTAAGCTGTTCGCCATATTCAGTTTTGTCATCAATTCTAACGATCTTTGTGTTCATATTAATTAGCTCTGTGTTGAATTTTTAAGTTTTTCTGCCGTATCAGCGGTAATAAGCGCATCAATCATATCTTCAATATCACCGTTTACAAAGTTTTCAAGTGAATGTGTGGTGTATCCGATTCTATGGTCGGTTATACGGCTTTGGGGATAGTTGTATGTTCTGATTTTTTCGCTTCTTGCACCCGTACCAACCTGCAATTTTCTGTCGGATGAGATTTTTTCATCCTGCTCTTGCTGCTTGATGTCAAGGAGCTTTGTTCGAAGCATTTTCATTGCCTTATCTTTGTTTTTAAGCTGGCTTCTTTCTTCCTGGCACCAAACTACAATGCCCGTGGGCTTGTGATAGATACGAATAGCAGATTCGGTTTTGTTGATGTGCTGACCACCCGCACCACTCGATTTACAAGTTTCGATAACGAGGTCGGATGGATTGATTTCAACGTCAACGTCTTCCGCTTCGGGAAGAACCGCAACAGTAACTGTTGAGGTTTGAATTCTGCCCTGTGATTCAGTTTCGGGGACTCTTTGAACACGGTGAACACCGCTTTCAAATTTAAAGCGTGAATATGCGCCCTCACCCTCAACCATAAAGCAGATTTCCTTATAGCCGCCAAGCTCTGTTTCATTTGAAGAAACAACGCTTGTTTTAAAGTTTGTTTTGTCAGAGTACATTGTGTACATACGATAAAGAACACCCGCAAACAAAGCTGCCTCTTCGCCACCGGCACCGGCACGAATTTCGATAATTACGTTTTTTGAATCGTTGGGGTCTTTGGGAAGGAGCAAAATCTTTAATTCTTCATAAAGCTTTTCGCTCTTTTCCTTGCAAATGGAGATTTCTTCTTGAATCATCTCCTTCATTTCTGCATCCACTTCAGAAAGCATTTCGAATGCATCTGCAAGCTCTTGCTCGTTCTTTTTGTACTCTCTAAATTTAGTAATAACAGGAGTTAAGGAGTTATATTCCTTAATTCTTTTAGTAAATTCCGTGGGATTTGCCGCAATTTCGGGGTCGTTCATCTCACCCTCAATTTGAATATATCTCTGTTCGGCAAAATTAAGTTTGTTAAGCATTTAATTTAAGTCCTTTCTTTAAATTTCAGTTTTAAGTGATGTGACTTATAAACTAAAATTTGCAGAAAGCACAGAATGCTCTGTATGCTTCATAAAGGTCAACCTTAGAAATAACTTCAAAGGGAGCATGCATAGCGATAACGGGCACGCCAAGGTCAACAACGTCAATATTGTGCATAGAGATGTATTTAGCAACAGTACCGCCACCGCCAACGTCAACTCTGCCAAGCTCGCCTGCCTGCCAAATAACTCCGTATTCTGCCATAGCACGACGAACAAAGCCGATAAATTCTGCGTGAGCGTCATTTGTGCTACCCTTACCACGAGAGCCGGTGTATTTTGTAAGAACTACGCCACAAGAAAGAAGTGCGGAGTTTCTCTTTTCAAAAACTTCTGCAAAGTTGGGGTCATAAGCTGCAGAAACGTCTGCAGAAAGGCACTTTGAGTTAGCACGAACAACTCTGGGGTTAGCACCGCGAGCGATTGCGATTTCTTCAATAAGGTCCATCATAAAGTCGCACTGCATACCTGTGTTACCGTCAGAACCTGTTTCTTCCTTGTCTGCAAGAATGCACATAAGTGTGTGTTCACTGTCGGCAGAATCGATAATTGCCTTGAGTGCGGGATATGCGCAAACTCTGTCGTCGTGACCGTAAGCACCGATAAGAGAACGGTCAAGACCAACGTCACGGGCTTTGAGAGCAGGAACGATTGAAAGCTCTGCAGTAAGGAAATCCTCTTCAACAATACCATATTTTTCGTTGAGAATTTTCATTGTGTTGAGTTTAATTGCGTTGTCCTCGTTGCCAAGGGGTCTGCTTCCCATAAGGATGTTGAGCTTTTCACCTTCAATAGCAGAGCCAAGGGGCTTTGTATTGTAGTTGGCAGCAAGGTGGGGAAGAAGATCGTTTATGTAAAGAACGGGATCGTTATCGTCTTCACCGATAACAACGTTAACAACAGTTCCGTCCGCCTTTACAACAACACCGTGAAGAGCCAAGGGAATTGCAAGCCACTGATATTTGCGAATACCACCGTAGTAGTGAGTTTTAAGGAAGCTCATACCCTCGTCTTCATAAAGGGGAACGGGCTTAATGTCGATTCTGGGTGAGTCGATATGAGCCGCAGAAATGCGGATACCGTTGTTAAGGTCTTCGCTACCGATTGTGAAAAGGAAGAGATTTTTGCCCCTGTTGTTGTAATAGCACTTGTCGCCAACGTTAAGTGTTTGACCAAGTGTATAGGGCTTAAATCCTGCTGCCTCTGCAATCACAATAGCGGCATCAACTGCTTCACGCTCAGTTTTACCGTTGTCAAGATATTTCATATAGTCAACTGCAAAAGCATAAGCTTCGTCAATAGCTTCGTCAGTTGCTTTTTCATAAACACTCTGTTTTTTGTAAAAAAGCTGTTCTTTAAGTTCTTTTGTTTCCATAATTTTATTTCCTTTCAATTATTTACTGAATTGTTATATATTTCTTTGTACTTTTCCCAATGATAAAGCACTTTTCTAACGTAATTTCTCGTTTCAGAAACGGGAATTGAACCAAAATTCCCCTCTATGTATCCGTGTTCCTCAATAAATCTCATAAAATTACCCATACCCCAGTTGTAAGCGATTAACGCCTTTTCCCAAGAGCAATCAAATATGTCGTAAAGATATCGAAGATAGTATGTTCCGTATTCTACGTTCACCTTTGGAATGTAAAGACGGGAAACGTTTGCCGAATCACCCAAAATGGATGCAATCCACTCATAAGTTGAGGGCATTATTTGCATAAGCCCAATCGCCCCTGCCGAGCTAACTGCGTTTTTGTCGTAGTTGCTTTCAACATTAATCACCGCAAAAACAAGCTCTGGCGGAACGCAATATTTACTTGAATATTTCATCACAAGATCATAATAATTCTCTTGGTAAATCAATTTCTCAATGCATGTTAGCAATATGTCAGAAAAAAGTCCTATGATGATTGAAATTACAAGAATCAGAATTATTAATTTGATTTTTGAAGTTTTAGAAAGATTTTTCATTCGCATATGCTTTGCTCTTTCAAAATGGCAAATAATTGCCCATACGTTTCATCACTTATACTACAGTTAGTTATACAGTAGTCACTGTTTTGAATAAAGAAATCGTCACTTGGTTGAGAATTGATTCTTGCCACGGCTCTTTCTCTTGAAATATTATCCCTTTTCATTATTCGTTCAATTCGCACCTCTTTGTCGCAAAGGGCAGAGATAATAAAGTCACAAGCATCAACAAAAACCTTGGCAGAGAATAGCACAGGGGCATCAATAACTACCGCTTTTTTGCCCTCTTTCATATATTCGTTAAGTAACTTATTTGTTTCTTTCCAAATGTATTTGTGCGTGGTTGCGTTAAGACTTTCAAGGTTTGCCTTGGCATTTTCACCCTCAAAAACAAGCTTTGAAAGTGCAGGTCTGTCAAGCCCACCTTTTTCGTTTATGATAGAATTTCCAAATTTTGCACAAAGCTCATCAAGGCAGGGAGATTTAGAATTTGTAATACTGTGATAAATTTCATCAGTGTTAATGCAGGGAATGTCAAGCTCTGCAAATTTATTGCAAAGTGTACTTTTTCCTGCACCGGAAGGGCCGGTTAAACCAATTATCTTCATTTCTCCCTCCAAATAAAATCCTATAAATAGTCATTTTATATTATAGCGCAAATTTTCGAAATATGCAATAGATTTTAATATAATTTTATATAAATATATAATAATTTTGCAAAATTGCATTGAAAAAACGTTTCATGTATAGTATAATAAACTGAATAAGTATAATTTAGGAGCATTTATGAAATACGAATTTTTGCTTTTTGATGCAGACCACACTCTTTTTGATTTCAAAACAGGCGAATATTGTGCGCTTAAAGAAGCGCTTGAGGAGTTAAGTCTTCCAAGCGACGACGAAATTATTGAGCGATATAGCGTTATAAACGTCAAATATTGGAAAATGCTTGAACGTGGCGAAATTGACAAGCAGAGTCTTATGCTTGCTCGTTTTGTTGAATTTTCAAGAGAATATGGATTTGAAGAAAAAGCGCAGGAGCTTTCTGACCTCTATATGTCAAACCTTGCCCACGAAGCACAGCTTTTTGACGGAGCTTTAGAGATGGTTACAGAGTTATCAAAAAAATATAGATTGTTTATTATTACGAACGGAGTTAAAAGCACCCAAGACGGACGCTTTGGAATGTCACCCATCACCAAATATTTTGAAAAGATTTTCATTTCAGAGGTTGTGGGCTATGAAAAACCTTGCAAAGAGTTTTTTGATGCAGTGGAAAGTGGAATTGACGGATATGTCCGTGAAAAAGCGATAGTAATAGGCGATTCACTTTCAAGCGACATCAAGGGCGCAATAAATTCGGGCATAGATTGTATCTGGTATAACCCTATAAAAAAGGAAGCTCCACAGGGTTGGAATATCACCTATACCGTGGAGAGTTTTGATGAAATTTTGAATATTCTTAAATAAAAAGGGGAATTCATCATGGCAGACATTATCAATTTTTTAAAGGAATCGAATATAGAATTTGAAGAAAACGTTGCAGGCGCACGTCTTTGCTCATTTAAGGTTGGCGGTCCTGTCCGTGTGCTTGTAAAACCAAAAAACGTGGACCAGTTAACAGGGCTTTATGCCTTTTTAAACGAAAATGATATAGACAACGTCTTGCTTGGCAGGGGATCGAATGTAGTTGTTTCGGATAATGGATTTGATGGAGTTGTTGTATCCTTGGGCGAATTTTCGAAGATAGGACTTGACGTAACCGACGAAAATTGCATTGTTGCAGGTGCAGGTGCTTCAATGGCATCCCTTGCAAATTTCGCCCATCAAAACGGACTTGCAGGACTTGAATTTGCCCACGGAATTCCGGGCAGTGTGGGTGGCGGCGTATATATGAACGCAGGCGCATACGGTGGCGAAATTTCGCAGGTCCTTGAATCATGCTTGGCATTCGATATGGATAGAGGAATACTTTGCGTTGTCGACGGTGCAGATTGTGATTTTTCTTATCGCCATAGCGCATTTATGGATTATAAAAATTTAATCGTTCTTTTTGCGACCTTTGAATTAAAAAAGGGAAATAGTGATGAAATCAAGGCAAAAATGGATGAATATAAAGCAAAAAGAGTGGCAAGCCAACCGCTTGAATACCCAAGTGCAGGAAGCACCTTTAAACGTCCCGAGGGGTATTTTGCAGGCAAATTGATTGAAAACTGCGGACTCAAGGGATATGCAATCGGTGGTGCTCAAGTTAGCGAAAAGCACGCAGGGTTTGTAATAAATAAGGGTGGTGCAACCGCAACTGATATTGAAAACTTGGTTGCCTATATACAAAAAACAGTTAAAGAAAAATTCGACGTTTCACTTGAATGTGAAATTGAATTTGTGGAGTAAAAATGGCTTTTTCAGAAGATATAAAAAAAGAATTTATTGAAGAAATACCAAACAAAACCTGTTGCCGACGTGCGCTTGCATACGGTTTGCTTTTTGATGCATTTGTTGAAGGTGACAGAGTATATTTGGACGCCTCAAGTGAAGAGCATGCCGATTTTTACAAGCGAGTTTTTGAACGCCAATTTTCAAAGGCAGTAACTCTTTCAGTTGTAAAAAAGGTGGGCAGGGACTATTTTCGTGTTGAATTCACATTTCCGTCAATGGCTAAAAAGGTTGCTTCGCTTGATAAAGACGGAGCGCAAATCAAAGACTATATGGAATTCAAATGTAATTTCTGCCGAATGAATTTCGTTCGTGGGATTTTCCTATCCCGTGCAACTGTGACCTTTTCTGCGGGAAATAACCATCTTGAATTTAGAATTCAACACCCAGAACGTGCAAGAATTTTAACTGAATTTCTTACCGCATGCAAAATTGCCCCCAAAATCGTTTCAAGACGAAACACAACGGGAATTTACTATAAAAAAGCCGATAGAATCGAGGATATTCTCAATCTAATGCAGGCAAACAACGCCTTTTTTGAGGTGATGAACAGGAGAATTGAACGAGATATTATCGTTCAAGAAAACAGGGCAGTAAACTGCGAGTCCGTTAATATCGCAAAGTCGGTTGCAACGGCACAAAAGCAGCTTCGTGCCATTGAAATTATTGAAAACGCAGGACTTCTTGAAAAAATAGGAAGTGAGCTTACCGAGAGCGCAAAATTGCGACTTGAAAATCACTCCGCCTCTCTTTCCGAGCTTGCTTCAATGCACGAGCCACCAATCACAAAATCAACACTCAATAATCGCTTCGCCAAAATTATGAAAATGGCGGAGAATATTGCGAATAGAAAATAAGCCTTCCCCTCAATTGAAAGGCTTAGGTGAGCGCGAATTCGCGAAAGCACACTGTTCGTAGCTGTTTTGATAGCAATATGGCTATTGTTTGGATAGCAAATCATAGATTTTTGAGGTGACGAGAAAATCGTCTTGTGTTGTTTTGCTTCACAAAACAACACGATTTGCGCGTAATTCGGTAGAGTTTTTGCAAACTTTACGGCTACACTTACACCCATATTTTATAGTTTTTAGGGGTGTGGGGCGGTTTTTTAAAAAAAGCCCCACGTCCTAACCAACTAACTTCCCTGAAAGGAGAACACCATGTCTGAATTTGTACATTTACATTTACACAGTGAATATAGTTTGCTTGATGGCGCATGCAGAGTGCGTGATATACCGAAAAGGGCAAAGGAATGCGGACACGATGCGGTGGCTTTGACCGACCACGGTGTTCTTTTTGGCGCGCCTGCATTTTTGTCCGCTTGTAAAAAAGAGGGGATAAAGGGAATTGTTGGTTGCGAGGTTTACGTTGCTCCAAGGTCACGATTTGATAAAACAAGTGGAAACGGACAACCCTACCACCTTGTTTTGCTTTGCAAAAACGAGATTGGCTATAAAAACCTTTTGCAAATGGTTTCTCTTTCTTATACCGAAGGTTTTTATTCAAAACCAAGGGTGGATATGGAACTTCTTAAACGATATAGTGAGGGGCTTATCGCTCTATCTGCCTGTCTTGCGGGAAGAATTTCTCGAATGCTCACCGCAGGCGACTACGACATGGCAAAGATTGCGGCGCTTGAATATGCCGAAATTTTTGGGAAAGACAATTTTTACATTGAAATACAAAACCACGGTTTTGAAGAGCAAAAGCAGATTTTACCCGACCTTGTGCGACTTGCCAAGGAGTGTGATTTGCCACTTGTTGCAACTAATGACTGTCACTATCTTCGCCGTCGAGATGCCGACACACAGGCAATTTTGATGTGCATTCAAATGAATAAAGTTATCACCGAGGGCAGACCAATTGGCTTTGAAACCGACGAATTTTATTATAAAGATACGGATGAAATGAAGCTCCTTTTCTCTAAATACGAGGGGGCTATTGAAAACACGGTCAAAATTGCCGAAAGATGCAATTTTGAGATTGAAAATAATGGTTTCATCCTTCCCAAATACCCCGTGCCGGATGGTAAGGGGTCAGGGGAATATTTGCGCTCACTTGTTCTTTCAGGACTTGAAAAACGTGAGCAAAACGGTACGATTTCCTATAAAAATCATAACAAAAACGAATATATCGAAAGAATTGATTATGAGCTTTCTGTAATCGACTCAATGGGCTATAGCGACTATTTCCTGATTGTTTGGGACTACGTTGCCTTTGCTCGAGGCAAGGGTATTCCCGTGGGACCGGGACGTGGATCCGGCGCAGGAAGCTTGGTGGCATATTTGCTTTATATCACCGACATTGACCCCATTGAATTTGACCTTTTGTTTGAAAGATTTTTAAATCCCGAGCGTGTTAGCATGCCCGATATTGATATGGACTTTTGCTATAACAGACGTGACGAGATTATTGAATATGTGAAAGAAAAATACGGTAGCGACCACGTTTCACAAATTGCAACCTTTGGCACACTTGCTGCAAAGGCGGCAATTCGAGATACGGGCAGAGCCATGGGAATGAGCTATGCAGACGTTGATGCAATTGCAACAAAAATTCCACGAATGCTTGGAATTACGCTTGAAGATGCGTTGCTCGACCCCGATTTTCGTGCTAAATATGAAGAGAGCGATCAAAACAGAAAACTGATTGACACCGCAATGGCGCTTGAGGGAATGCCACGAAACGTGAGCATCCATGCGGCAGGCATTGTCATCACGGACAAGCCACTTTATAATTATGTTCCGCTTGCTCTCAGTAACGGAATGGCCATAACTCAATATGATATGGATGCGGTGGCAGATTTGGGACTTCTCAAATTTGACTTTTTGGCGCTTCGTTATTTAACTATTGTAAATGATGCGGTTTTGCAGATAAAAGAGCAAAATCCCGATTTTGATATTGAAAAAATCCCACTTGACGATAAGCAAACCTACGATTTAATTTCCACAGGCATGACTGAGGGGATTTTCCAGCTTGAAAGTGCGGGAATGCGACAGTTCTTGTCGGAATTAAAGCCACAAAGCCTTGAGGATATTATTATCGCCATTTCGCTTTATCGTCCGGGACCCATGGATTCAATTCCACACTATCTTGAGTGCCGTGAAAACCCCGAAAAAATCGAATATCCGCTTGAAATTTTGCAGGATGTATTAAAATCCACGTCGGGCGTTGTTGTGTATCAAGAGCAGGTAATGAGCATTTTCCGCATCGTTGCGGGATACACGTTTGGGCATGCCGACATTGTGCGACGTGCGATGTCAAAGAAAAAACATGCCGTGCTTGAAGCTGAAAGAGATGCCTTTATTAGTGGGGCAATTTCAAGAGGCGTTGATGGTAACAAAGCAGAAAAACTCTTTGACGATATGATTTCCTTTGCAAATTATGCCTTCAACAAGAGCCATGCGGCTGCTTATTCAATAATTTCTTATCGCACCGCATATCTTAAAACTCACTATCCAAAGCAATATTTTGCCGCATTACTTACAAGTGTGCTTGGCAATATGCCCAAAATAGCTGAATATATTTCCGACTGTGCAAAGCTCGGCATTGGAGTTTTACCCCCTGATATAAACAATAGCGAAATGTACTTTCACGTTAGTGAAAACAATATTCGCTTTGGGCTTTTGGCAATTAAAAATGTGGGGCAAAATTTTGTTGCTAATGCGATAAAAGAGCGAAAGAGAAGACCTTTCTCCTCATTTGATGATTTTATTGACCGAATGAGCGATTACGATATGAATAAGCGACAGGTTGAATCCCTTATCAAAAGTGGCGCCATGGACCATCTTGGAAAGCATAGAAGTCAGTTGATGGCTTGCTATGAAATGATAATAGACGGTGCAACAAGTAAGCGTGGCAATAATATCGCAGGTCAGCTCGACTTTTTCTCAATGGCAGAGGGACTTGATACAGGACTTGCCTTTAAATACCCCGACTTGCCCGAAATTCCGTTGTCCATTAAGCTTGCGCAGGAAAAGGAGGCAACAGGGCTATATTTTTCAGGGCACCCACTTGACTCATACCGTGACCATATAGACTCGATTGCGCACGAAGAAATTGTTGCTTTGAATGATTTTGATGGCGCAGAACGAAGGTTTATCAACATAGTTGGAATTGTTGGGTCAATAAGTGTTAAAATGACCAAAAACGGTGATAAAATGGCATTTTTCACACTTGGAGATAGATACGGAGAAATCGAATGTATTGCCTTTTCCCGTGCATATACACAGGTTGCTCGTTTTATAAACGAGGACGCAGCCCTTTGCGTTAATGGTACGTTGCAATTTAGAGAGGACGAAAGCGCAAAACTGATTGTTTCAAGCATCAAACCGCTTCAAAAGAACGGTGAATACCGTCCGAATGATGAAAAAATCAACAATGCGCCAAAACTTGAAGATAAAAAGCAAGTATTTGGCGGCGCAGAGCAGAGAATAAGAAAGCTTTATTTAAGAGTGCCCGCACTTGATTCAAAAGAGTTTGATTATGCTAAAAATCTTGTTGAAATATTTGAGGGCGCAACTGAAGTTATCTTCTATGATAACTCCACAAAGCAATATAAATCATCAGGGCTCGGCTTCGACGCAACGGATTACACATTAAAGCAATTGAAAAATCTTCTTGGAAACGGGAACGTTGTTATGAAATAAAGGAGAGCATCAGCTCTCCTTTTGATTTGCTTTTGAATATAAATTTTCCAATTTTTTAGTCATTATTTTATCGTTTAATTCTTCGGCATATCTTATTGAAGCGCAGAGGGAACAATTTTTGTATAATTTTTTGTCGGTATATAGCTTGCATATTGCTTGGGCTAAAGAATTTGGGTTTTGCGCTTCGAAAAGCAAACCGCAAGATTCGTTCTTCAACATATAGGGGTTTCCGCCAATGTTAGTAGCCACGCAGGGTAGCCCCAAACTGAAGCCTTCAGAGATAGAAAGGGAGGCGGTTTCGCTTAAAAATGAGCAATTTACATTGAGATTTGTGAGGTTGAAAATTGGGGAAACGTCCTCTAAAAAGCCAATAAAATCAACGGAATTCTCGATTTTTAAGGCTTTGGCATAGCTTTGCAAATTCTCTTTTTGAGAGCCGTTGCCAACAATGAAAAACTTGAAGTTTGGATGCGATTTTTGGCAGATTTTTGCCGCTTCAAGCAGGGTTTTGTGCCCTTTATATTCTTCAAGTCGGGCGAAATATGATATGACAAAATCATCTTTTTCAAGTCCGTATTTTGCTTTGTAAAATGCTTTTTCTTCCTCTGAGAAGGGGCGAATTTGGGGCGCTCCGTTTACGATTGTGGTTATCTTTTTTGGGTTGCAACCCATTTTTATAAGTTCCTTTTTAGCTGAATTTTCAACTGCAATTATTGAGGTGGAAAGCAGGTTGTTGAATCCTCCAAACACTCGAGAAAAGTCGAAAAATATCGTAGTTTTGTGCATATTAAATGCACAATGCTTTGTAAAAATTCTGCTTTTAATTCGTAGAATTGTCGAAGCGATTCGTGAGGATAGGGAACCGTGTGAATGGACTATATCGGGGCGGACTTCTTGTATTATTCTATAACATTCGAAAAGGTTTAAAAGTGAAAAAGACCTGTCACCTCCGTGCTTGAACGTGACGATTTTGCAGGGGAGGGGGCGGAGCTTTTTTATAAGCTCGCTTTCGTGGGGGAGGGCGACGGTGATGTCGAACTTTTTGGGGTTCATGTTTTGAATTTGGGCGCAGAGAAGGTTGCCTGCTCCACCTATGTTTTTGTCGGTTATAAAATGCAAAATTCTAATCATTTTTTTGCTCCTTAAGGGTGGTTTTTTGACATTATGAACAATTCGTTTTTATTATTTTGTGTAATATGCAAAAACATATTATTTTTTCTATATATATATTGATTTATTTTTTTATTTGTGATATACTTATTAAAGTTATGCCAATAATTGCTAAAAATTATGTTACAAAAGTGTGTACTTTTGTTAACAAAACGTAAACGGGCAATTTTTGGCGAAAATCCACACTTTTGGGGTGTGGCGGAAACGAAAGTGCATAAATTGGCTCGGTCGGGTGGTGACTCGGCAGGGTGCTGTAGCTCGGTGGCGGTGATTTATGTTTTTTCGTTTCCGAAAATTGAGACTCATATAAAAATTTTAGAAAGGAAAATGATTATGACAAACAACTCTATTTTCACAAGAGTGCTTGCTCTTATGATTTGCTTTATCATGCTTGTTGGCGGACTTACCGCTTGCTTTGGTGAAGTTGATCATGAAAACGTAGTAGGCACTACAACAACTAACGGTGAAGTTGTGACAACA
>JAZTWO010000007.1:0-10214 GCA_045635885.1 Eubacteriales bacterium
GATTAAATGTCAACCAACCAATACCGCCTCCGCACGTCATCCTCGAGGGAGTAAGGCGACCGAAGGATCTTGTGCGGATAGTGAACTATAGACTATTTGTTCCAAACGAAAAGTTAGTTGAGGTTCAGTTCGGGAGGGGAAACCCCTCCCCTACGGAAGTTAGTTTGTGTTGAGTGCGGGACGTCGAGGACGCCGTCCCCTACGGTGAGTGACATTATATACACAATATTGTGATTTTATCTAACTATAAAACCTTATGGCTACGCACAAGCAGAGTAAATTTTAGAAAAACAATCCTTGGGGATTGGTTTTCGTAGTTCGGCACATAAAATCCACGTCGAAAATTTATTTTCGTAAGCGGATTTTGTGGGGTGAACCGATAATTTGCTCGCAAATTGTCGAAAATTTACGCAGACAACCACGCAACCCAAGCGGCCAAAAGTTTTGCCAAGCTTTTTCAAAAGCGGAAAACGGTACTTTCTAACTTTAAATCGGTACTTTCTAACCCAAAACGGCACTTTGTAAGCTAAAGTGAAAAAACGGTACTAACAATCGAAAAATACGATTAAAATGTTGACTTTTAGCAAAAAATATGATAAAATTATTAATTACTGAGGTAAAAAATTCTACTTATATAAAATACCGGAGAAAATCAACATGAAAAAAAGAATGATTTTAGTTACATCACCACCGGCATCAGGTAAAACATACGTTTCAAAGCAGATTGCCAAGGCGCTTCACAATATCGTTTATCTTGATAAGGATGCGCTCATTCCCCTTTCAAACAGAATATACCACGTTGCAGGCGAAGAAATTAACCGTTCGTCCAAATTCTTTGAAGATAACATCAGAAATTATGAATATATCGCAATTCTTGATATTGGCTTTGAAGCACTTGATTATGCAGACCTTGTGCTTATCAACGCCCCCTTTACAAGAGAGGTTAGAGACAACGAATATATAACACAGCTCAAAGAAAAACTTGCAAATCTTGGTGCAGATCTTGTTGTAGTTTGGGTTGAAACCGACATTGAGGTTACTCGCCAAAGAATGATTAACCGCAATTCCCCAAGGGATACTTGGAAGCTTGCGCATTGGGACGAATACGTTGCAGGCAGGGATTATTCAACTCCAAGCATTCCTGCGCTTTCTGACTGCCTTGTTAAGTTCTATAACTCAAATGATGAGCAGTATAATGAATCAATGGAAAGGATTACAAAATTCCTTTTAAATTAACTAAATTGGGAGAAAAATATGAACGAAATTTTTGAAAGAATTAAGGAGCTTCGCAAAACGCTTACCTATCACGCAAAGCGCTATTACGTTTTTGACGACCCCGAAATCTCTGATTTTGAATATGACCGTCTTTATGCAGAGCTTGTTCGCCTTGAAGAAGAAAATCCACAGTATTTTGATCCCACATCCCCCACCTGCCGAGTTGGCGGAACTCCCCTTGATAAATTTGAAAAGGTGACTCACTCGGTGCAGATGAACTCCCTCTCCGACGTGTTTGATTACGAGGAGATCAGGGACTTTGTTGAGCGAATGGCAGGCATTGTGGAAAAGCCCGTTTTCTCGGTTGAGCCGAAAATCGACGGCCTTTCTGTTGCCTTGACATACGAAAACGGTATTCTTGTCAACGGTGCAACCCGTGGCGACGGAACCGTTGGCGAGGACGTGACACAAAACATCAAAACGATAAATTCCATTCCCCTTTCAATAGATAAGCCCCTCTCATTTTGCTTAAGAGGTGAGGTTTATATGCCAAGAAAGGTGTTCTATGCCTTGAACGAGGAACGTGAAAAGAATGGTCAACAGCTACTTGCAAACCCAAGAAATGCGGCTGCCGGCTCACTCCGTCAGCTCGACCCCAAGATTTGTGCGGATAGAAAGCTCGATATTTTTGTTTTCAATCTTCAGTCTGGCGACGTTTTTGGTGACGGTAGCACTCCCATATCGCACACACATACACTTGACACAATTAATGAACTCGGTTTTACCGTTCTTAAAGATAGAGTAAAGGTTTCGTCATACGACGAAATAATCGCCCACATCGAGCATCTTGGCGCAATGCGTGACGATTTGCCATACGACATTGACGGTGTGGTTATCAAAATCGACACACTTTCTGACAGGGTAAAAATCGGTGAAGGAACTAACACTCCAAAATGGGCGGTTGCATATAAATTCCCGCCCGAAGAAAAACAGACAAAGCTCACCGACATAACAATTGCCGTTGGCAGAACGGGAGTGTTAACTCCCACCGCCGTGCTCGAGCCGGTTCGCCTTGCGGGAACAAGTGTTTCCCGCGCGACCTTGCACAATCTCGACTTTATCCGTGAGCGAGATATTAAGCTTTTTGACACGGTAACAGTTAGAAAAGCGGGCGATATTATTCCCGAAGTGCTTTGCGCACACCCCGAAAAAAGAGATGGCACACAGGTTGAATTCTTTATGCCCACCCACTGCCCCTCTTGTAATGAGCCCGTTGTTCGTGATGACAACGACGGTGCGGCAATCAGATGCGTAAATCCATCCTGCCCCGCCCAGCTTTCACGAAGCATTGAGCATTTCGCTTCAAAGGGCGCGATGAACATTGATGGTCTTGGCCCTCAAATTGTAAATGCTTTGCTTGATAATTCTCTTATAAAGGATTACGCCGACCTCTACCTTCTCACAGTTGAAAACGTTTCAAAAATTGAAAGAATGGGCAAAAAGAGTGCGCAAAATCTTATAAATTCAATCGAAAATTCTAAAAATGCAGGTCTTGAGCGCCTTGTTTATGCCCTCGGCATCAGAAATATTGGCGAGGTTGCTGCCCAGACACTTGCAGGCAGATATAAAACACTTGAAAATCTAATAAAAGCCACAAAAGAAGAGCTTTGCGAAATTCAAGACTTTGGCGAAATCACTGCCGATTGTGTGATTGATTTCTTCTCGAATGAGCATAATATCGCACTTTGCCAAAAGCTGATTGACCTCGGTCTTAACACAAATTCAACTTTCGTGGCGCTTGATAATAGATTTGAAGGTTTGACCTTTGTTCTTACAGGCACCCTCCCCACAATGAGCCGTGACGTTGCAAGCGGAATGATTAAGGATAGGGGCGGCAAGGTTTCGGGCTCGGTTTCAGGCAAAACGAGTTACGTTCTTGCAGGTGAGGACGCAGGCAGCAAATTAGTAAAAGCCAAAAGCCTTGGAATCAACATCATTGACGAGGAAGAATTTTTAAAAATGTGTAATTAACTCTATTACCAAGATTCAAAACAATCCCTCAGTCATCTTCGATAACCGCTCCCTTTACACAGGTGAGCCATTATAAAGCAATCTTAAAGTAGCCCCGTATATTGCAGTATCCCATTGTAAATACCCTCTGCAAAAAGCTCGGGGCTATTGTTCATAAGCATGGCATCATTTAAATTTGATATAAATCCCATTTCAATAAGAACGGCAGGCATTTGGGTTTTTCGCAAAACGTAAAGCCCCGGGCGATTTACAATACCACGGTTTCGCAATCCGGTTATGCGATTTAGCCAGAGCAGAATGTCCTCACCAAGCTCACTTGCAACGCTTGGAGAAGAGTAAACAAGCACTTCGCTCCCCGAAACTGCAGGATTTGACGAGGCATTTGCATGCAAACTGACAAAATAGTCAGCACCAAAAGCATTCGCCCCATCAACTCTTGCACGCAGACTTGTGGAATTGCTTGTTCCAAGCGAGCTTTGTGGCGTTGGACGAGATACCCTAACGTCAAAATTCCCGTTTGAACGCAAAAGATTGGCAAGGCGTATGCCTATTTCATAGGTCAAATTCTGTTCAACAAATCCATTTCCCTCTGCCCCTGCGTTTGGAGATGATGGATTGTGACCCTGGTCTATATAGATTTTTATAGCCATAATTACCCCCGAAATTTTAATTACTATTATTTTATGTTTTAACACAATTTGTGTGAAAGGAGCAATATGAGCAGCATCAAATCCACCAATTTGGATTATGAAAAGAATAAAATTGAAAAAGGAATGCTCTATCTTGTGGCAACTCCCATTGGCAACCTTGCAGACCTCTCTGAGCGAGCAATCAAGGTTTTGTCCGAGGTGGATTTTATCGCCGCCGAGGACACAAGAAACTCAATGAAGCTTCTTTCCTACCTCGAAATCAGCAAGCCCATGGTTTCCTATTTCGAGCATAACAAACGTGAACGTGGTCAAATTATTGTTGACCGTCTTAAAAACGGTGAAAGCTGTGCGCTCATCACCGACGCAGGCACACCTGCCATAAGTGACCCAGGTGAAGATATTGTTGCCCTTTGTGCCGAGCAAAACGTACCCGTAACGTCCATTCCCGGCTCTTGCGCAGGCATTGTTGCGCTCACACTTTCAGGTCTTCCCACAGGAAGATTTTGTTTTGAGGGCTTTCTTTCTGCCAACAAGGGCGAAAGACGTGAACGTTTAAATGAACTTGAAAACGAAAAACGAACAATGATTTTTCACGAAGCTCCACATAAGCTCAAAGCCACACTTGAGGATATGAAAAACACCTTTGGCGAGGATAGAAGAATTTCACTTTGCCGTGAGTTGACCAAAAAAAATGAAGAGGTACTTCGCCTCACCCTCGGCTCTGCGGTAGAATACTATGAAATTAACGCACCCCGTGGCGAATATGTGCTTATTGTTGAGGGAAGAACAAAATCCCAAGCAAGTGAGAGCTTTTGGCTCAATATGAGCATTGAAGAGCACGTTGAATTCTACATTTCAAACGGTCTTTCAAAAATGGACGCAATAAAAAGCTGCGCCAAGGACCGTGGAGTGCATAAAAATATAATCTATAAAGAAATCTGTAATTAAGGAGATAGCTTTATGAAAAAAAGAGTTGGTATTGTTGGTGCAACGGGCATGGTTGGTCAAAGATTTATAACCCTGCTTGAAAATCACCCCTATTTTGAAATAACCGCCCTTATTGCAAGCTCAAAAAGTGCAGGAAAAACCTATGTTGAGGCGGTGGGAGAACGTTGGAAAATGGCCTCTCCAATCCCGGAAGAATATAAAAATATGATAATTATGGACGCACAAAAAATTGAAGCGATTGCCCCCTTGGTGGACTTTGTTTTCTGTGCAGTTGATATGAATAAAGAAGATACAAAAACGCTTGAGGAAAGCTATGCAAAGGCAGAAATCCCAGTTGTTTCAAACAACTCGGCAAACAGATTAACTCCCGACGTGCCCATGGTAATTCCCGAGGTTAATCCCGAGCATCTTGCTATTATTGAAGAGCAGAAAAAACGACTTGGAACAAAGCGTGGCTTTATTGCCGTAAAGCCCAATTGCTCAATTCAGTCCTACGTTCCCGCCCTCACTCCCCTTCTTTCTTATGAGCCATATGAAATAGTTGCCACCACCTATCAGGCAATTTCAGGCGCGGGCAAAACCTTCTCTGAATGGCCCGAAATGCTTGACAACATCATTCCCTATATCGGTGGCGAAGAAGAAAAAAGCGAGCAAGAGCCCTTAAAGGTTTGGGGGAGCATAGAAAACGGTGAAATCGTTAAGGCGAAATCCCCCGTTATCACAACGCAGTGCATTCGTGTTCCCGTTAGCGACGGTCACACCGCTGCGGTGTTTGTTAAATTCAGAAAGAAGCCCACAAAAGAAGAGATTCTTTCCGCTTGGCAAAATTTCAAGGGCGAGCCACAAATACTTGAGCTTCCCCACGCACCCAAGCAATTCGTTACTTATTTTGAAGAGGACAATCGCCCACAGGCAAAGCTCGACCGTGACATTTACGGTGGTATGGGTGTTAGTGTTGGCAGACTTCGTGAAGACCATATTTACGACTATAAATTCGTCGGTCTTTCTCACAACACACTTCGTGGTGCGGCAGGTGGTGCAGTGCTTATTGCCGAGCTTCTTTACAAAAAAGGATATTTTGATTGAGAGGTCTTAAATATGACTTTAAAATTAGTTCTTGACAGATATGAAGAAAATCTTGGTGTCTGCCTTGATTTTGATAATAAAAGATATTATATTCCAAAAAAAATTTTGGGTGAAATTAAAGTTAACGATATTTTTTGCGTTGATTTCGATGGCAAAAATTTTTCAAACGTAGTTCTTTTGGCAGATGAAACACTAAAGAAAAAAGAAGAAATTTCGCAAAGAATGAGAAAGCTCTTTAACATGAGCAAACATAGGAGACCACCAAAATTATGATGAATTTCGATGTTAAAATTCAGGATTTTGCCTCTGTTATTCTCTCTGCTGCAGAAAAACAGGTGCTTAAAAAAGCGGTTTTTTCAAAGCACAAAGACAAATCCATCATTAAAAGCACTTTAACCTTGAAAAATATATCGGGAAAGCTCTGCCTTCAAATTGAGAGCTTTCACTCTGACAACAAGGCAAAGCACGAAAACGTTTATATGGACCAAAATGCGCAAAATCGCCTTTGCGAGCTTGTTGATTCTTGCATGCAGGTGAATTTAATCACCACCGCAGGCGAGTGCGAATACAAGGCGGCAAAATCGGGCAAAATCACACTTATCGGTGTGAATAATCTTGCGCAAAAAATCAATGCAGAAAACATTCAAAAGGCAGAAATTTCGGGCAACAATCACGAAAAAAATCACATTATCACGCCCGATGCCCCCTTTCTTCAATACCTTGGAGTTAGCGACAAAAACGGCAGAATTTATGACAAAAAACAGTCAAAATTCCGCCAAATCAATAAATTTGTTGAAAATGTTCGTGATATTTATCCCAACCTTAAGAGTGAGGGCGAGCTTGTTGTTTATGACCTCTGTTGTGGAAAAAGCTACCTTTCATTTGCGGTTTATCACTACCTTAAAAACGTGTTGGGACGTGAAGTTAAAATGTATGGCGTCGACCTTAAAGCAGACGTTATTGAATATTGCAACAAGGTGGCAAAGGATGTCAATTTTGAAAATCTTGAGTTCTTTTGCGGTGATATAACACAGTACGAATGCAAAGAAAAGCCCGACCTTGTAATCTCGCTCCACGCATGCGACATTGCAACCGACATTGTGCTTGACAAGGCAATAAAAGAGGGCGCAAAGGTCATTTTGTCAACTCCCTGTTGCCACCACGAGCTTAACCACACAATAAATTGCAAGGAGCTTGAATTTGTCACCGAATATTCAATGCTTCGCCAAAAGCTTTGCGACGCTGCAACCGACGCACTTCGCTTAAAGCGACTTGAGGCAAACAACTATTCCTGCGTGGCAGTTGAGCTTATCGACCCCGAAGAAACTCCCAAAAACATACTCCTGCGAGCTATCAAAAAGCCCAACACACCTGCAAACCTAAAAAAAGCAGATGCCGCAAAGCAGGAATATGAAGCGGCAAGAAAATTCTTGCTTGGAAAATAAACTTTAAAGCACATAAATAAAGAAAATCGCCGATTTTTGTCGGCGATTTTTATTCTTATGAGAAACTTGCACTTTAAAATTTGTGCTTTTTTCTCTTTTTTTATTTTGTGGCTTTTATTTTGCAAGCTCAATAAGCTTTAAGCAAAGGTCTGTGTAGCCAAGCCCCTCTGCCGCCGCTTCCTGCGGCAACAAGCTTGTGGGAGTCATTCCGGGGAGCGCATTCGCTTCAAGGAAGAAAAATTCGCCATGATCATCCATAATAAAATCAATTCGTGAATAAGAACCAAGTCTTAACACTCTATGTGCATGCTCGGCATAACCTTGAAGTTTTCTGGTCAATCTCTTGTCAAGATGCGCAGGGCAAATTTCGTGCGCAAGACCTGATTGATATTTAACTTGATAGTTATAGAAATCGCCCGAAGCGATAATTTCGATGGGGGGCAACGCCTTGCCGTCGATAATTCCAACCGAAAACTCTCTTCCCACAATCTGCTCTTCAACAAGCACACTTTGTGAGAATTTTTGCGCCTCTGCAAGTGCTTCTTCAAGCTCCACGTCACTAACAACCTTTGTAACACCAACACTTGAGCCGTTATCCGAGGGCTTTACAAAACAAGGTACAAGGGATTTAAGATCGTCAATGCTATCCTTATTTGTGAGCCAGTTTGCAGTAGGAATTCCCGCCTGTGAGACAAGCTCCTTTGAAATAATCTTATCCATTGAAAGCATACAACCAATGGAGCTGCTTCCCGTGAATTTAATTCCGTTCATCTCCAAAAGTGCTTGGAGCTTTCCGTTTTCACCAACACCACCGTGAAGAGCCAAAAACGTTACGTCCGCCATTTTGCAAAAACGAATAACGTTTTCACCAACGGGCTCACGTCTGCCATTGTTTGACTGAATTACTTCTTCAAGATTTGGCTCAGTTTCGGGTATTTTATAAGTATATCTATCCGACATATCGTCGAAATTCATTTTTTCTTTTTTAATTCCGTAATACAGGTCAACAAGCACTGCACTATGTCCATAATCACGCAAAGAGTTTGCAATAAGCGATCCACTTGCTAATGAAACGTCACGTTCCATGCTAAGTCCGCCTGCTAAAACAACTATTTTCATCAAAACACCTCTAATCAACTGCAATTTTAGCAAGTCCTGCCTCACTTGTTTCCTTATATGCAGGGCTCATATCGTCGCCTGTTTCCTTCATGGCGATAACAACCTTATCAAATGAAATTTTTCTTGTGTCAAAAAGCAAATCAGCAAGGTTTGCCGCATTAATTGCACGCATTGCCGCAACTGCGTTTCTCTCTATGCAGGGAATCTGCACAAGGCCGCAAATGGGGTCGCAAGTGAGCCCCAAATGATGCTCAAGCGCAATTTCTGCCGCATATTCAATTTTGTCAATGTCCATGCCATAAAGCTCTGCAAGGGCCGCCGCCGCCATTGAGCAAGCGCTTCCCACCTCTGCCTGACATCCGCATTCCGCACCCGAAATTGACGCATTGTGCTTGATAAGATTTCCAATAACACCTGCGGTTGTAAGTGCTTTTATAATGTCGTCGTCAGTCGCTCCCTTTTTGTTTTTGTGGTGGAGCATTACAGAAGGAAGAACTCCTGCCGCACCACAAGTGGGAGCTGTGACAATCTTTTCACCTGCAGCATTCTGCTCACCAACGGCAAACGCAAGCGCACAAACAAGTCTGTCCTCACGAGTTTCACGGTTTTCGTTCTCTTTATAGCTATTATATAACTGTTTCGCTTTTTTGTGCACACCAAGACCACCGGGCAAAATTCCCTCGTCCTCAAGTCCTGCCTGCATAGAGTGCTTCATGGCTTCCCAAATTTTTTCCATGTGGGAATAGAAGCCCTCACCCTCAATTTCAAATGCGTATTCCCAAATTCTTATGCCTCTTTCACGGCAAAAATCGGCAATATCCTTGAATGTGTCAAGTGGATAAATCATCTCACTTTTGGCAAGAGTTTCGCCATCTGCGATAATGCTTCCCCCACCAACGCTGTAAAAACGTTGCTTTGCAATCTCTTTTCCACCACTTATGGCAATCAAATCCATTGTGTTGGGATGCACGGTGCATTCGGTGTCAAAGTCAAATTCCACCTGACACGCACAGGGCAAAAAGGTCTGCTTTATAACGTAATCCGTTCCGTGACCCTTACCTGTTTTTGAAAGCGAGCCATACAAAATTGCACGGTAACTTTCGGCAGGATACTCACCCTTAAAACGCAAGCACGCACGTTCAGGACCAATGGTGTGCGAGCTTGAAGGCCCACGCCCAATTTTATATAACTCACGCAAGGATGACATTCCGCCCTCACGAGCGATTTTCTTGCTTTGAGTTTCTTCGTCTTGATAGAAATATGTTATGGAAACACCAAAAATTTTGGCAATTTGCAAAAGATTTTTTGTTGAAGGATTAGAAAGATTCTTCTCCCACTTAGAAATCGCCTGCTCTGATATGCCAAGTCTTTGCGCAAGCTCACGCTGGGTAACACCTTTGGATTTTCTCAATTTTTTAATTCTTTCACCTTGTGTTCTCATGTTGTTATAACCTCACAAAATCAACCTTGGGTTGAGTTAATTATATCAAATTTTTATATATTTGTCAATAAATTATTGACATTTGCAATCAAAAAAGTTACAATATATTTATAACAAAATTATTCAAATTTTGATTTATCGGGATGTTAGTTTATGTTAATACCCCTCTCACCGCTTACGCGGAGCTCTCCCAAAGGGCGAGCCTTTTTCGAGCGAATGCTTACAAATCAAAGCCTCTCACTCAGGGAGAGGTGGATTTGCCGTAGGCGAAGACGGAGA
>JAZTWO010000008.1:0-3068 GCA_045635885.1 Eubacteriales bacterium
CTCAAGGATGACGTGCGGAGGCGGTATTGGTTGGTTGACGTTTAATCGGGTCGTCGAGGGTCTCGCCTGCGGGCTCGGTCACGCTCGCGTTCTGACAACACACTGTGTTGTCATTCATTGCGCTCACGACACTTCGTGGCGTCGCCCCCTACGATGTTTTCGGGTGTGATGTCGCTTATCGTAGGTGCTCACTCCGTGAGCCCGCATCGATATATTTATATTTTTTCAACGGGAGGATGGTATTCTCCCCCACAAGTTATTCATAAAAAACATTAAAAAAGCTTTTTGGTTCTTTTTCTCGAAAAAGAACAATTCTTAACTTTGTAATTTAAAAAGAGAGGTAAATATTATGCTTCAAACAGAAGGTAAACAATATCACATTCCTGCGTGTGTGGGCGAGGTTGGAAGATACGTAATTCTTCCCGGTGACCCCGGCAGATGCGAAAAAATCGCAAAATTCTTTGATAATCCCGAATTTCTTGGTATGAACCGTGAATACTGCATTTGGAACGGAACACTTTTGGGTGAAAAGGTGAGTGTATGTTCAACAGGTATTGGTGGCCCATCAACTGCCATTGCGGTTGAGGAGCTTTCAGCTTGCGGTGCGGACACGTTCATTCGTGTTGGTACTTGCGGTGGCATTGACCTTGACGTCAAGGCGGGCGACGTTGTGGTTGCAAACGGTGCGGTTCGTCAAGACGGAACTTCCCTTGAATATGCACCTGCAATTTTCCCTGCAGTTCCCGATACAGATGTGCTTTTTGCACTTGTAAAGGCGGCAAAGGGTGACAGTGCAAATCACGACGTACACGTTGGCGTTGTTCAGGCAAAGGACTCCTTCTACGGCCAACACAGACCTGCAAAAATGCCCACAGCTCCCCAGCTTCTTGCGCAGTGGGATGCATGGAAAAAGCTTGGTGTTAAGGCAAGCGAAATGGAAAGCGGCACACTTTTTGTTGTTTCTTCACTCCTTAGAGCAAGAAGCGGCGGTGTTTTCTCTGTAGTTTGGAATCAGGAAAGATACGACGCAGGACTTGACAACGATGACACTCACAATCACGATACCGATGCGGCAATTCGTGTTGCAATTGAGGCAATTAAGCTTCTTATCGAACAGGATAAATAATCAATTGGGGCAAAGTTTTTCTTTGCCCCGATTTTTGTTGCCACCCCATTTTACAAACAAAATCTTGACAAAAAAGTCGAAAGGTGGTATAATTAACGCAAGTATGCACTATTTTATTAAAATTCTATGGAGGAGTAAATGAAAATAGGAATAGTTTTGTCGGGAGGTATGGCAAAGGGTGCTTACCAAATTGGTGCGCTTCGTGCCGTGCAAGAATTTATCCCGCTTAATGAAATTGAATATTTTAGTTGCGCCTCTATCGGTGTTTTAAACGGATATGCATTTGCAACCGGTCAGCTCGATAAGGGCGAGGAGATGTGGCTTAGTCTTTGTAACGAAGATAACAGAATGATTATCAGCCAAATTCTTCGAAGCAACCAGTTGCAGCAGAACATTGTTAACCTCTATGTTCCGGGAACTGAACCAACCTCTCATTTCTACTGCTCACTTTTGGACTTTAGCAATAGAACGGTTGTGTATAAGGATCTTTCAAAGGTTGAGGGTGAAACCATTCCGCTTTATTTAAAGGCGAGTGTTGCAATGCCAATTTACAACCGTGCGGTTAAAATTGACAACGTTTCTTATTACGACGGTGCAATGGCGGACAACATTCCCGTTATGCCCTTTGTAAAATTGGACCTTGACTACATAATTTGCGTTTATTTTGACGAAAACTGCTATAGATTTGAAACTCCTGATTTTGACAAAAAGGTTATCAAAATAACCTTCCCAAGCGAAACCATTGTTTCACAGTCCATCATTTTCAGCAAGAAAAACATTGAAAAAATGGTTGACGTTGGTTATGAGCGAACAAAATTTATTTTAAGCAGCATAATGAAAAACGGATATCAGGACGTTGACAGCATTGTTAAAAACAATCAATTTTATAACAAAAATGCGGGCGAAATTAGCTTGCGAATTACGGGTGACATGCTTGTAAGTAATATCAACCGTGTTGCAAAACGATTAACCTCAAGAAAAATCAAGTAAAGGAGAAGAATTATGGGAAATTATGAACAAGAATTTTACGAAATACCAAAAAAGGTAAGAACACCAATTTGGCCATTGATGTTCCTTATAACTTATCTTTTCTTTGGTGTTGCACACACATCAATGTCCGTTTCGCTTTTGAACGGAACATATTTGTCGTTGTATACACTTTCATTGCTTGTTTTTGCATTTTTGATTGTTTTGCTTTGCTTTAAGGTTAGAACAAAGCTTATGTGCGTTCCATTCATTCTTTTTGTTTCGTTAGAATTGATGGGAATTATCAGAGATTGCATTATTTTGACAAAAGAAACCCCCGGTGCAAGAGATCGCATCGAGGTGTATATAACACTTGTAACAATTTACGGCATTTCCATTTTGGCGCAGATGGTTGCGTTGGTTTGCTATGGATCGGTATTCTTCTCATCCACAAACCTTTTTTCAGACCGTTATAAAGCGCACAAAAAGACAATAAACATTGTTTTCTATGTATTTTTGGCATTGAACTTTGTATTTTTGGCGGTTGGAATTTTGGCTTCAGGTCTTATCATGCTTCTTTATCTTGCAGAGGATATTGAAACCTTCCTTGAATATTTTGTAACCTACAACATTATCAATTCAATCAAAATGACGGTTGAGGTTATGTCTGAAGAATCCAAGAGCTTGATTGTAAAAGAATCCTTTGCAATTGCAAAAATGTGCATTATGCTTTTCTCTTACACAGGACTTTTCTTTACAAAGCGTTGGATTGACAGACCCTATAAAAGAGTAATTGAATAATAAAAACAAAAATGCCTCGAAAATTCGAGGCATCAGACTATCGAAAAAGCTGCTCTACCGCAAGTGTGAAAAATAAAAAGGTAAAAAGCGGCAAATTAAAAAGTAAAATATGCAAAAAAGAAGCACAAGGCAAACATCGAGAATGCCTTGTGCTTACTTGCTTTTTCCGTTCTTA
>JAZTWO010000009.1:0-5182 GCA_045635885.1 Eubacteriales bacterium
GAAAATCGTCGGTGGGAGTTCACTCACACAAGGCGATTTTATTGGTCAAACCGATAAAACACTCGTGTTTTATCGAAAATTTACGTAGAGTCAGTGCAAACCAAAGCGATAAAAAAGTTTTGCCAAGCTTTTTCAAAAGCGGAAATCTTTACTTTCTAACTTTTATCAAAAGCGGAAATTTTTACTTTGAAAAAATATTATTTGTAAATTAATTTATTTTAAGGATATACAAAATGAACGAAAGACAAAAACACATTAGAAACTTTTCAATAATTGCTCACATTGACCACGGTAAGAGCACGCTTGCGGATAGAATTCTTGAAGCGACTCAGACTCTTACAAAACGTGAGATGGAAGAGCAGGTGCTTGACAATATGGAGCTTGAAAAGGAAAGAGGCATCACCATTAAAGCTCGAGCAGTTAAGCTTGACTACACTGCGCCCGACGGTGAGAAATACGTTCTCAATCTTATTGACACTCCCGGTCACGTTGACTTTAACTATGAGGTATCACGTTCGCTTAATGCGTGCGAGGGTGCACTTTTGGTTGTTGACGCAACACAGGGAATTGAGGCACAGACTCTTGCAAATGCATATCTTGCGGTTGATGCCAACCTTGAAATTGTTCCTGTAATTAACAAAATTGACTTGCCAAGCGCTGATATTCAACGTTGCAGAGATGAAATTGAGGATATTATCGGCATTGAAGCACAGGAATGTCCTGCGGTTTCGGCTAAGACCGGCCTTAACATTCAATCAGTTCTTGATGCGGTTGTTAATCTTATTCCTGCACCCGAGGGCGATGAAGCTGAGCCACTTAAGGCATTGCTTTTTGACTCATATTACGATTCATATCTTGGCGTTGTTGTTTACGTTAAGATTATTGACGGTTCACTTAAAATTGGCGACAAGATTAAGATGATGAGTGCAGGTCAGGTTTATGACGTTGTTGACGTTGGTACTATGGAGCCATTTGGTTTGAAATCCTGCGGAGAGCTTAAGACAGGCGAGGTTGGTTATTTTACCGCTTCAATCAAGAGCGTTGGCGACACAAGAATTGGTGATACAATTACACTTGTTGACAATCCCACAAAGGAAGCACTCCCTGGCTTTAAGGCGGCTCAGCCCATGGTTTATGCAGGTATTTATCCTGCCGACGGTTCAAGATACGGAGACCTTCGTGATGCTCTTGAAAAGCTTAAGCTCAATGATGCGGCACTTACATTTGAACCCGAAACTTCAATCGCTTTGGGATTCGGTTTCCGTTGCGGATTCCTTGGACTTTTGCATATGGAAATTATTGAGGAGAGACTTGAAAGAGAGTTCAATCTCGATCTTATCACCACTGCGCCCAGCGTTATCTACAGAGTAACAAAGCGTAACGGTGAGGTTGTTATGGTTGACAATCCCTCTAACTATCCCTCTCCTGACGAAATTGAAGCTGCTTATGAGCCACTTGTTAAGGCATCTATTATCACTCCCACAGAATACGTTGGCGGTCTTATGGATCTTTGTCAGGACAGACGTGGTATTTTTATTGACATGAAATACATTGACACAACTCGTGTTGAGTTGCACTATAAGTTGCCTTTGAACGAAATTATTTACGATTTCTTTGATGCGCTCAAGAGTCGCTCACGTGGATATGCTTCGCTTGACTACGAGCTTGACGAATACAACAAGAGCGAACTTGTTAAGCTTGATTTCCTTCTTAACGGCGATCAGGTTGACGCCCTTTCATTCATTGTTCACGAAGAAAAGGCATATACAAGAGCAAGAAGAATTGCAGAAAAGCTTAAGGAAAATATTCCTCGTCAGCTTTTTGAGGTTCCGATTCAGGCGGCTATTGGCTCAAAAATTATCGCTCGTGAAACCGTTAAGGCAATGAGAAAAGACGTTCTTGCAAAGTGCTATGGCGGTGACATTACCCGTAAAAAGAAGCTTCTTGAAAAACAGAAGGAAGGTAAAAAGAAGATGCGTCAGCTTGGCTCAGTTCAGGTTTCTCCTGAGGCATTTATGGCGGTTCTTAAGCTTGATGACAATGATTGATTTTATTAATAATGAAAAAGCCCCAAGAAAATTGGGGCTTTATATACACATTCCGTTTTGCAAAACCAAATGCCTTTATTGTGATTTTTGTTCGTTTGTGAGCAGGGAGGAAGATGAGAGGGAGCAATACGTTGATGCTCTTATCGGTGAAATTGAGGCAAGGGGAACAAGGGAATATTTGGTTGACACCGTCTATTTTGGTGGCGGGACACCATCGCTTTTGAGTGCGAAGCAAATTGACAGAATTTTGAGTGCGGTGCGCCACAATTTTGCCATTTCTGATGACGTGGAGATTACACTTGAGTGCAATCCGATAACGCATTTAAATGATGGGAAAGTGTATTTTTCTGCCCTTCATTCACTTGGGGTGAACAGGTTATCAATTGGCATTCAAAGCGCTATTGACAGTGAACTGAAATTGATTGGAAGGCGTCACAGCTTTGACGAGGCGAGGGGGACTTTTTTGTGTGCGAGAGAGTCGGGATTTGACAATATTAGCATAGATTTGATGTTTGGAATTCCTTCACAAACAATGGAAAGTTTGATGATTTCGCTTGAGCAATTTATTTCGCTTGGGGCGGAGCATATTTCGATTTACTCCTTGCAGCTTGAAGAGGGGACTCCGCTTTATAAAATGAGGCAGAGATATTCTCTTGCAGATGACGACACGGTGGCTGATATGTATGAATTGGTGGTTTCTGCCACGAAAGAGGCAGGATATTATCACTATGAAATAAGCAATTTTGCCAAGGTGGGAAAAGAATCAAGGCACAACAGTAAATACTGGCGACTTGATGAATATCTTGGCTTGGGGCTTGCTGCTCACTCCGATTTTTCGGGCAAGAGAATTGAAAACACAAAGGATTTGCAGAAATATCTTTTGGGTGAGTATATTGAAAATGAGGTTGAAATTTCGCCATCTGAAAGGGAATTTGAATTCCTGATGCTTGGACTTAGAACGAGTGGGGGAATTTCAAAATCTGAATTTTTAGCTCGTTTTGATGTTGATTTTGATGAAAAATATGGCGAAAAAGTGAAAAAACTTGAGAAATTGGGCTATTTTTTGCAAAATGACGAAGTTTTAGCTTTGAGCGAAAGCGGTTTTGAAGTGAGCAATAGTATACTTGCACAAATTTTAGATTTTGATTATTAATCTATTGACAAACGAGAATAAATTTAGTAAAATAATGTTACACTAATAAAGGAGATTTTTAATATGGAAACTAACAATACAGAAAGAGAATTTTTCACACTTGTTGATGAAGAGGGTGTTGAAAGAGAATTTGAGCTTATCGGCGCAGCTGAGTTGAATGGCAATCAGTATTACGCTTTCATTCCCGCAGAGGATGATCCCGATAAGGAGTTCTGCGAGTACACAATTTTGAAGATCGTTGTTGAGGACGGCGAAGAAACTCTTGTTTCTATTGATGATGACGCTGAATTCGACAGAGTTGCTGACTATTTTGACGATCTTTTCGCAAGCGAAATTGATTACGACGCAGAAAGATAATTTGTTTTGAAAAAATCCTGCGCAACACGTGATGTTAAGGTGATTGAACCTACATTTGATTAAAGGAGTCCGAAATATATTTCGGTGCTGGTTTGCAGACCTCCCGCATTCTTTTGAGTTGACTTGTCCTCGAAGATTGGCGGACGTTGGGAGCAGTAAAGGCAACGATAGGACACCGCCCTGAACACAGGGTTCTATATTTCTTGGCACACGGTTGGGTGGGGCAGAAAATTTGGCTTTTTGTGGCCGAGTTTGGATTTTTTGATAAATCGAAATTCAAAATATGAGTTAAAGAGGCGCGGAGAAATCCGCGCCTCTTGATATTATAATATTATTATGGCTATATTAATAATATTTCTTAAAATATCGTAATGTAAATTTACATGTTTAAATATAACTCAGTTTTTTATACATCTTTCAAAAAAAGATACAAATAAACTGGTTATAATTAAATCAAAGAAAGTTACTAAAAAGTAAATACCCATAATTGTTCTTGTGGTATCTACACTTAAAGAGCAAGTAATAACCATAATAGCTATTGAAATAACAATCAAGATAAAAGGATGATATTTTAAAAGATTACATAATACCTTATTAATATCATAATCATCTAATCGTTTAGCAACATAGATAGTTAATAAATTAAAGATCCAAATAGCTAAATAAGCCATATTCATCCATTTAAATATCATATCTTACTCCTTATCTCATTAATCGTATGATTTCTGTTACAAATGTAGAGCTTCCAACAATTGTGGATTTAATTATAGGATCAGCAAATTCTCTTAAATATCCAGAACCTATTCTAACAAACGAACCTTTGACACCATTGAGTGCCAAATCATAAGCAAAAGTAGTACATGGCTTCATCCAACCATCACCACCGACGAATCCAGCCAATCCTCCTATAAACATATTGATTCCAAAATCTAATAAATCAAAATTGTTATAATTTGTGATAGTATAGTTGGTTCCGCTGATTAACATATTAATTCCAACTTGACCCCAGATACCTACAGAGGATGCGGCAAATGCACCAGAAACACCTCCTGTAATAGACCCGCTCAATGCGCCATTAGCAAATCCGTCTATAAAGTTTCCTCCGGATATTACTGATGAAATGCCTCCACTGATTCCGCCACCAATCAAACCTGCAGCGGAACCCATAGCCGCACCAGCTAAAAGAACGGTTGCTGTTCCACCAGTTACTATCGTAGCAGCAATAGTTAAAGTTGCAACAATTGATATCGCACCTACGATTTTTAGTGTGTTCCACCACCATTTTGATTTGTGTCCACTCGGATCGGCGTAATTTACGGGATCATTATTACAGTAGCAATAGAGGTTAAGACCGTTTGCGGATTCGGGGTCAAGGTATGCGGTGTTATCAGGAGAGATAAATCGTCTCCATTCGGGGGAATAGTATCTTGCATTGAGGAAATACAAACCTGTTTCTTGGTCAAAATAGTAGCCGCGGTATCTGATGGGGTTTACAGTTGCAAGGGCATAATCAGTAGTAGAACTTGCAATAGTACAATTTCCGTATGCATCGTAGCGATATTCAACCACCTTTGCACCGTTTGAGTTATAAATTGCAACAACGTCGCTTTGAAGGTTTCACCTT
>JAZTWO010000010.1:0-36711 GCA_045635885.1 Eubacteriales bacterium
ATGTCGTGCAGTCTACCCAAGAAGAATTTCCTTGATATTAAAGAAAAAATTCACAATTGTGTTTCAGAAAGCGTAAAGGACGGTAAGGTCATATATGTTGCCGGCAACAACGACATGATAATGGGTGACATCGGAACCGAGGAGAACGAGCCCTATAACACTACGGATTTTTACGATCTTATGGATAACGCATTTGGCGAGCTACCTGAAAGTGAGAAATTTGCGGTTTACTCTAAGGAAAAGCCGAATGAGCATTATTTAGGTGCGTTTCACTATGTTGTAAACGGTATTGATTTTATCGGAATTAATATACATCCCGACACTGCATTTAATTCTCACGAGGGATATTATAGCAGTGAAACTATGATTTGGGTCAAGAACAAGCTTGACGAAATCGACCCAGACGGCAAAAAATGCGTGTTTGTTACCGGACATTTATCAGCGATATACTATTTGAATAACGGTGAACTGCTCGAAACTATGATAAACGGAGACAAGGATCTGTTTTACAGTATTTTCAAGGGACATCAAAATACATTTTATCTATACGGTCATTTGCACGGTGAGAGAGCTTGCTTTAGAAATTATTCTTCAGGTGCTGTTTTGCATCTTGATGATAATAATATGCCACTTGATGCAAATCTTGAGTCAAAAGACTCTAAGGGCAAGGAATATTCTTATTCCTTGGTACATATGGGCGGACTTAGACCGTTTTGGGAGGAGCATTTTGAGAATGATGCAATCGAAGGCTACGGTGGATTGGAAGAAAAAAGACTTTATCCCCACACAGGTACACCTCTTATTGCGCAGTTCTTAGTATTTGAACTCTACTCAGATCGTGTAGTTTTCTATATTAGAAACACCGGAAATCACGAATTATACAACAAAAAAGATAAATTGCAGGAATACACAGTGTATTTAAAGCAGTAATAAGCTTTATAGGAGACGTTTATGTTAACTAATGCAAAATGGATAAAGTCACCCGTCGACATGCAAATGGCGGCAGCCGAATTCAGAAGATGCTTTTCTATAAAAAACAAAGTAAAATCAGCAACGCTTTATGTATCATCGGCAGGAATTTACTCCCCCAAACTTAACGGCAAAAAAATAACAGATGCCGTACTTATGCCCGGTATTACGAGCTATAAAACAAGAGTTTTATATCAGGAATATGACGTTACCGAGCTTATTGACAATAACAACGAGCTATCCATTGGTGTTGCTCCCGGTTGGGCAGTAGGTCACTACGGTTATTCTCGTGAGAAACAGTTGTATTTCGACGAGATAGCGCTTATTGCAAGACTTAATATTGTATATCAAGACGGAACAAAAGAGGATATACTCACCGACTCAAGCTTTAAGGTCTTCACTACCCATATAACCTCCTCGGATATTTATCACGGTGAAACAGTTGACCTTGCTGCAAAGATAAAGTGCCTTGGTGCTGCTATTGAAACTACAATTAATACCACCACTGTTCCTCAGGACGGTGAGTGGATAAAAGAAATAGACAAGCTTGATGCACTTGATATTATAAAAACACCAAAGGGTGAATACGTTATTGACTTCGGTCAGAATATGACCGGATACGTTGAAGTAACGGTTAAGGGTAAATGTGGAGATCGCATAGTTTTGCATCACGGTGAGGTGCTTGACAAGGAAGGCAACTTCTATAACAGCAATATGAGATCCGCAAGAAATGAAAACGTATATATTCTTTCGGGAAATGATGACGTATTCAAGCCCACCTACTCCTTTCAAGGATTCCGCTACGTTCATCTTGTTGAATGTCCCGAATATCTAATTGACAAAAACAATTTCAAGGCAATTTGCGTTCATTCGGATATAAAGCGCACAGGCAACTTTGTTTGTGGCAACGAAAAGATAAATCAACTTTATCATAATATCATATGGGGTCAAAAGAGCAACTTTCTTGACATTCCCACCGACTGCCCTCAACGTGACGAGCGTATGGGTTGGACGGGGGATGCACAGGTATTTTGTCGCACCGCATCCATAAACTATGATACCGAAAAATTCTTTACCAAATGGCTTACCGACGTTAGCATTGAGCAACACGAAAACGGCGCAATAATGGGTGTTATCCCTCGTGCTCGCAAGCACGGTGTTACTCGTGTTTCTGCCGCTTGGGGTGATGCTGCGTGCATTATTCCGTGGGAGCTTTACCTTTCGTATGGAAACAAGGAATTGCTTAAAAAACACTTCCCCATGATGAAAAAATGGGTTGAATATATTCATTCCACAGGAAGCGAAGAATATCTTTGGCTTGGTGGCATGCATTACGGTGACTGGCTCGCTATGGACGCAGGTGCTGACAGCCTTATCGGTGCTACCTCAAACGACCTTATCGCAAGTGCGTTCTTTGCACACTCAACAAACCTTCTTATAAAAGCAGGTGAGGTTATTGGCGAGGATATGACAAAATACCGTGAACTATACAATAATGTTCGTGCGGCATTCAGAGAATATTTTATGGAAGGCGGTATGCCCAAGGCAGAATTCCCTCTCACCGAGGTGACTCTTCCTGGCTACTCAGTAATTGATACTGTTCGTCAGGGTATGACTCAAACCGCCCTCGTTCTTATTCTCCACTTCGGTCTTTATGAGAAAAATGAAAAAAAGGCGCTTGAGGATAAACTTTGCGAAATGATTGTAAATAACGGCAACAGAATGACCACGGGATTTGTAGGCACGCCATACATACTTCACGTTCTTACCGCTGCAGGCAGAACCGACCTTGCGTATAAGCTTCTCTTCCAAGAACACCCCCCCTCTTGGCTCTACTCTGTAACTCACGGTGCTACTACCATGTGGGAGCATTGGAATAGCATTAAGGAAGATGGTAGCTTTTGGAGTGACGATATGAACTCATTTAACCATTATGCTTACGGTGCGGTTTACGATTGGATATTTTCTACCACACTTGGTATCACTCCCGTTGAATCGGCACCCGCTTACAAAGAGGTTAGCATTACTCCTCATCCCTGCCGTGAGCTCGGCTTTGCTAAAGCATCTATCGAATCTCGCTCGGGCAAGATAACCTCGCATTGGTATTACGAGGGAGATACCGTTCACTACGAATTTGAAATTCCTGAAGGTGTTACTGCGCACATTACTCTTCCGGGAGGATTTGCACAAACTGTCGGCTCGGGTGTAATTAACCTTTCCGAAAATCGTTATGAGAAATCATGACGAATAACGAATTTGGAGGATTTTATTTTATGGAATTTTGGATTCAGGCAATAGGCATTGTTGCAATGGCGACCAATATTTCCGCATATCAATTTAAGAGCAAACGAGGCTTACTGCTATGTTTATGCATGGGCTCGGCGCTTTTTTCGGTTAATTTCCGCACTGATTCGAATTGACATTCTTGGAAAAAAAGAAAAGGAATAAATTAAAATGGAAAACAAGAGAAAATATAAAATTGTTGCAAGTGATCTTGACGGAACACTTCTGAATAAAGAACAAAGTGTTAGCAAGGAAAATTTTTGCGCAATTTCGGAAATAAAGCGCCTCGGAGTTGAGTTTGTGCCAACCACAGGGCGTTCGATGAACGAAATAGATCCTTCGTTGATAAATTGTCCCGACATTCGATATATTATCACATCTAACGGTGCTGTGGCTTTTGATAAAAATATAGAAAAAACGATTCTCACTCATTACATCTCAAAAGATATTGTGAGTCTGGTGTTGGAAACCGTTCGTCCATATAATGTGTTTATTGTTGCGAAGGAAGGTGGAAAATCCTATTTTGATAAGAATAAATACAATACTGAATTTCTGAATACTTGTGGCATTGATGCATATTTTGGACATATCATCAGTAAGTACGCCGAGGCGGTAGATGATTTTGAAAGCTTTCTCCTTTCGTCTTGCGAGATTGAAATGATTATTTTGTTCTTTGAGCTTGATGAAGCAGCTCACTATAGCAAGCAGATTTTTGAGGATAGCGGAAGACTTTGCGCGGTGCATGCTAATATAGGCTACCTTGAGGTGTATTCCTCTGATGCCGGCAAGGGGAAAGCTCTCATTGCCTTAGCGGATATGCTCGGCATTGATATTGCAGATGTGATTGCGGTTGGTGATAGCAAAAACGATTCTTCCATGATCGAAGAAGCGGGTCTTGGACTTGCCGTTGCCAATGCATGCGATGCACTAAAAGAGCTTGCAGATCAAACAATTTGTGATAATTCAGAGCATATTGCTAAATACGTGCTTGAAAATTTCATACTTTGATAAAAAAATAAACATAGTGAAACATCACTCTAAATACTAAAAAGCATAAATAAAACAGGTCGTCGTGCAATGTCACGACGGCCTGTTTTTATTAAACGTATTCTTTAATTTTTTCAATCATTGCTGCACGAAGTTTCGGCAAGAAATCACTATCAAGCGGATAGCAGTCAAACCTTAAGTCCATATCGGCAAATTTATCAATCATCTTCACAACCTCGTCACGACCGATATACTCCTCAAGCGTACGGCAAAGATCCAAATCACCAATTGCCTCATAGGTAACCTTGCCACGAATTGAAGGATAAGCTCCATTCTTTGCGGGATAAACAATAAATGAATCGCCCGAAGGGAGATATCCGTCACACGACGTTGTAACGTATGGATTTATCTTGTAATATGAAACCAAGGAATTATAGAAATTGAATCCCCAATGCAAAAATCCCTTTATATCATATTTATAAATCAAAATTCCAAGGATGCGAGTGCGACACGATGGCATTGCCATAAATGAATTTGTATAAGTCATCTGTGGCACAGAACAGTAGTATACCCACTGATTTGGTATATTAAACGGAAGAAATTCGTGAATATGCGACACCAGTGTAACAGGACATTCGACAAGTCCCTGCTCATAAAATTCCTTGGATGACAACGCATCAAAGGTGTGGCAACTGCCGATAAATGGGCGTATCGTTTCTACCGCCGTGCGATAAGCGTCGATTTTATCAATCGTGGGCTCGTCTGAAATGTGGTAATAGGTACTTTCTGCAACGCCAAGAAGCTCAAGCTCCTTTGAAATCGCAGAAATATACTGCTTCAAAAAATCAATATATGCAGGTGAAGTGGATTCCACGTGCCATCCAAACATATAGCTCTTTACACCATTTTCCTCGACCATAATATTTGCGGCATACTTTGCCCCCCATTGTGAGAACATATGTGCCATCTCATAGTAACGTATGCCTGAACGCTTACAAATATTGATGAAGCGTTGTAGCTTTTCAAAGCCGAAAATATACTCGTTGCCAACCTTTTTGACATCAACAAGCTGAACGCAAGGACGCACAGTCCCGATTGCTGTATCTAAAGGAGGGGTATGTATGGGCACAAGTATCATATTAATTCCTACATCCACAGCCTCGTGTATGTAAGCTTCAATAAGGTCAAAATGCTCATCAGAGTAGATTGGTACGTTGTGATAATCTGCTATACAGTCTGCATAAAACCAACGTGTGTAAATAAGACTCTGCTCTTTTTTTGTTACAGGCAAAACCTCAACAGCCATGGTCTTAATAGCAGTTATTGCATGAGTGGTATCAGGCGCTGTAAAATCAAACGTTTCATATGAAAAATTGATTTTGTATTCGCCTTTTGCCATATCGTTTGGTATATTTACCTCAATCCACAAGGTCTTTCCTGTTATGTTTACGGTTAGAACACTATTGTTTTCGATTGGAAGAAGTAAATCGGGCATAAGTCCCGGTTCGGTTGTGATATATCCAATCTCTTTAACTTTATCTATAACAGGGGCATCCATCACAGAATTTTCAACCGTGTAAATGCGTATATTATCGAGCAAGGGGGATTCAATGCTGATATTACCTATCACAGGCGCATCTGACTTTAAACATATCTGGTAGGTAAATCGTTCACCACGAAGCACGGTTTCTTTTGCTATCTCATTCATATTAAGATTATCAACCGCACGCACTTTATGAAGTGATGAAATCTGCTTAGCTATAAACATATCCTTCTCCTAACTTAAATAACCTTTTATAAAAAATTAATTTATCTCGAATTCAATAATTATATCTTCAACCCTCGGGCAAGAAATTTTAACTTTAGCCTCTCCCTTTTCGCCTGTGGTTTTAACGTAGAAGCCTGTCATTCCGCCACGAAGCGAAATCATATCAGGTCCAATCAATTCAATTCCACCTTCAACCGTTAGCTTAATTGCCTCGTTACAATAAGGGAGAAGATTTCCGTTTTCATCAACTGCGTGAATTCTTACAACGGATACATCATAAGAATTGCCCTCATGAAGTTTAGTATGTGATACTTCAATCTTAAGGCTCATCTCATTCATTTGAGCTTTAGTGACAGTTTTTACTACCTTGCCGTCTTTTATTGCATCAAAACGGTAAACTGTACCCTGACTACCCAAATTTCCAACATGTTTTGCATATAGATTTACGATTTGATCGACTGTCGTTTTATAACAAATCAAAGATTTAATAGCAACTTTTTTGGGTATGGGAGTGATGTTGGGATATCCGTAAAGCCCTATAAAGTTAACTGCTTTAGCAATGTATCTCGCTTTTTTAGGAGGCATTTTTTCTTTGGTTTCAAGAAGATTTCCAAGATAATCGTCAATCAACATTGGTGACTTAACCATATTTGGAAAATGCTCGTTGTGAGGTACATATTCTTTGATAAAATTCCCATTCTTATACATTTTAACGCTATCTGCATTGGTAAATATCCATATTTTTCCGTTGATAGATGCAGGATGCTCACCAATGTCCATAGACGATGAGATCTCAAGCACATTTTCATAATCACCTTGTGATTTATAAACTGCAGCTGCCATCTTATGATTACGGAACATATCAGTAACACCGTGATAGCAAATTCTGTCTCCACTACCAAAATCCTTGTGCGTGTTATAGTCTGCCATACACCAAGCAAAGCTACCACAAATATCGGAGTGAGATGCAACATCGTTAATTACCCTTGCGTGACGAAGTGCTTGTTCAAGTCTATGATCTTCATTGTCAAAGCTCTTTGTTGGGAACATATGCCCATTATTTTCGGTTATCAAATAGGGCTTATCCTTGTTTGTTGTGATGTCTGCCTTGGGCTCACATCCCGCCCTCTTTCCGTCGTGGAAAAAGTCGTTGTAGGTGTAAACGTCCTCTAATAGCTCACTCTTGCTAAAGTTACGAACACCACCCGTCTGTCTTGTGGGATCAAGTCTGTGAGCCGTCTCATTGGTGCGAACGTAAAAATCATGGTCATCACGCGACTCGTTAATTCTTACACCCCATATGATGATCGAAGGGTGATTTCTATATTGAAGAACCATTTCTTCAACGTTTTTAACTGCTTGATTTTTCCAGTTCTCATCTCCGATATGCTGCCAACCGGGAATTTCAGTAAACACAAGCAAGCCGATTTTATCGCACTCGTCAATAAAATATTGCGATTGGGGATAATGTGACGTTCTTACCGCATTAAGACCAAGACCCTTTAATACCCTTGCATCATCTCTTTGTATGGATTCGGGCATAGCATATCCAACGTAAGGATAGCTTTGGTGTCTGTTCAGTCCGCGAATTTGCACTCGTCTGCCGTTTAAAAAGAATCCTTCCTTGGTAAACTCTGCTTTTCTAAATCCAACTTTAACTTGATGTGTATCAATAATTTCGTTATTTGCTATTAATTCAGTAGTAACGATGTAACGATTGGGGTTTTGGATATCCCAAAGCTTTACATTTTCAATATATCCGTTAATTGAAAATTCGTGATTTGATATTTCAATTTCACTAATTAAAATTTCATTTTCACTATCCTCAAGCATAGCGGATTGTCTTATTTTTGCACCAAGAGGAATTTCACCGTTAAGTGCAATATCGCTAACAATCTTACCTGTAAATTCAGGTTTTACAAAAACGTCAGAAATAAAGCATTTTTCCTTTACGTCTATATAAACGTCACGGTAAATTCCACCATATGTCATATAGTCGATTACGTTGCCAAATGGAGGAATATTCAAATTTTCTCTGGAGTCTAATTTAACAACAAGAATATTTTCTTCTTCAAATTTAAGATTGCCTGTAAGTTCAAGTGAGAAAGCGGTGTAGCCCGAATAATGTTCCCCGATTTTTTTACCGTTAAGAAACACTTCTGCATAGTGTGCAGCACCTTCAAACGTAATAATTACACGTTTGTTAGACCATTCGTTCGGAGCATAAATAACCTTGCGATATGCACAAAGCATTTGATATTCTTCCTCGGAAAAATAGTTGAATGGAAGCTCACTTGTGGTATGTGGCAATCTAACCTTAGTCATATTTTCATCAACATTTCCGAAAATATATTCTTCTTTGAAGCTTGTGGCAAAAAGCCAATCATTGTTAATATAAATTTTGCTCATAAAGTTACCTCCAAAAGCAATATGTTTTAATTTTTACATTACCTCACTCACACATATTTGTGCATAAATTTTATCAATGTCTTCTTTTTGAGGTGGCAAAGTGCCTGCCGTCAAGCAGGCAGCCGTTCCAAAACTTACGGCAGTTTTCAAGCATCCGTTAGCGCCCTCGCCTGCATAAGTTCCTGCAAGGAAACCTGCAATAGTGCTATCGCCTGCACCGATGGTGGAAATGGCATCAATCTTAGGACAGGTGGCTATATATACTTTATCTTTGGTAAGTAGCGCTGCGCCCTGCTCACCAAGTGTTACCATAGTATTTATGATACCATGCTCGGTAAATATTGCCGCTTTTTCAAGCACTTGTTCAAGTGTTTTGATTTCACAACCCAAATATTCAGATATTTCTTCTTGATTGGGCTTAATTAACCAAGGTTGAATTTCAAAAATATCTTCTATCGTAAACGATTTGGAATCCAAAACAACACGCACTCCCTGATTGTGAAGGATTTTTAAAAATTCCTTCACCTTGTCCTTGCTAACTCCAGCAGGAACACGACCTGTGAATGTAACAATCATATCATTTTCAATTACAATATTGTCAAGCACCTCTTTAAGAATGCCGTCATCCACAGGAAAACCTGTAAAGCTTATGCGTGTTTCGCTTCCATTTTCAAGATGGAAGGTCAAATTCTCTCGAATTCTACCTTCTTTTTCAAGCAAAACGCAATCCACCTCAGAGATGGCATTTTTAAACTCATCTCCATTTTCTTTTCCAAGCACAATAATAGCAGTATTGGGAATTTGAGCATTGCAAAGCGCTCTACTTATATTAACACCTTTTCCCCCGGCCTCTCGTGATTGTATCTGTGCCAAATTTTCACAGTTTAGTGCCAAACTTTTTGCAAATGCGTGAACATCATAAGCAGGGTTCAAAGTCAATGTATATATTTTCATATTATCTCCCCTTTATAGACGAGGTGCATGCTCCAAGAGATACTTCTCTGCCTCGGTGCACCATAAACCACCATTATTTTTAACAATAACAGCAAGTTCGGCATACATTGGATCGTTTTTACCAAGTTCTTCTAAGTCATCGATGGCAATTAACGGAATATCCAACTCATTGTAACATACCTTTTTAGCTCCGCTTGGTTTTGCCATTGCGAAAAGTGTTTCGGGTACTGCCTTCATACCTAAAATATGGGAAACAAGCGCACCTGCATTGATTTTGTTATCTTTGATTAAATCCAAAATATCCGTCATATCTTCAGGAATGCTACCTGCAGTTCCAACAACGTGAATACCGTCATAGTGAACTCGATACAAATTCAAGCTACCCGGCATATCATGTATGGGAGGACCTGCAAAAAAGTTAATGCATCCATCCTCACGACATATTTTTTCAGACATAGAGAACAAATCCGGAACGGGTACCATAACAAACACATCATCAAAACCGCCTTCGGAAATCTGTTTCAAATATTCCACGGGGTCTTCTACATTCCCTGTATTGATAAATTGCAAATCTATGCCTTTTTCCTTGACTTTTGCAGGGTCGCACATTTTTGCGGCATAGTCAAGACGTGCCTGGTTCAAATCGGTAACAACTATCTGAGATACACCTGCATAGCCAACTGCCAATTCCACGCAACCAATACCCATAGGACCTGCGCCACCAAGAATGGCTATGCGACCACCCTTTTTTGCTCCGTCTGTACGCACATAGTTGGTGTAGTCCGTGTGATAAAAACCTTTATAGCCACGGATACAGCATCCAAGCGCCTCTGCAAGTGAGCCCGCAAAATAGCTATCACCCTCATATGGGAGCAAACAACCACGCTCCAATACGATTTTGGGCACTATTGCATACTGAGTATTACCACCAATATAAGGATATGAATAACCTGGGTCATAGCCACTTGGCAACTTCAACGCAGGTTGAATAACGATTTTTTGACCTTTTTGCCAATCTTTCTTTATATTCTCACCAACCAAAATAATCTCGCCACACATTTCGTGACCGATAATAACAGGATTTTCTGCCACATCATTTGGTACACGCTTATGCGCACTACCCTGCTTAATAGCTTTATATGTGGAGGCGCATACCGAGTCACTAACAACTCGAATCAGTATTTCATCAGCGGTAATTTCCGGCAATTCAAATTCTTCTAAGCGAATATCATCCGCACCATATAAACGAATAGCTTTTGTTTTCATTTTTATACCTCTATACAAATCTCACTTAGTTTATTTTCTGATTAATTTGGCACACTCTTTCCACGTCCACCTTCGGTTTGCGATCGGGCATCAAAAGACCGTTAATCTCTTGCATAATATCAGTCAACTGTGTATAGCAATAGCCTTGGCAGAATGGGATTTCTGTTATAGCTTCAGTACATGCTTCATAGCGGGCAAAGAAGGTTTCTTCGTCGGATTCCTTACCGTGATAACCCCAAGTTTCCATGCCGCCAAGCTCACCTTGCAATCCAATGTTAGCAAAAGCGATGCCTCCATACTCAGTTACCATAAATGCCTCTTTTTGTGTAGGAATATAGCCATCTGCGTAAGCTCTTCGACCGTCACAGGTCTGCTTTTCAATGAAATCACGATCTGCAAAATGCTCTTTAAGCACTTCCTTTGTGCTATTGTAATCGTGCAAACCGCAAATGTCAGTGTGCATCTGCTCCCAACCGTCATTTCCAGAGCAAATTCGTGTGCCGTCTGACGCTTTGGTTAAATAATACAACATAGACGCAGTATTTTGTTGCTTCTTGTTAGAAACAATTTGCGGTACGCCCCAGCTTTCATTCAAAGGTACCCAAGTAATAATGCTTGGATGGTTAAAGTCGCGACGGATGAATTCTTGCATTGTAACTGTTAAATTTTCTACCGCTTCATCAGTAAAAGCAAAGGCGCTGGGAAGCTCACCCCAAACAAGAACACCCATCTTATCTGCCCAATAGTAATAGCGAGGATCTTCAATCTTTTGGTGCTTTCTTGCCCCATTAAATCCAAACTTCTTCGTCCATTCCAAATCCTTGCGAATTGCCTCATCACTGGGTGGCGTAATCATTGTATCAGGCCAATAGCCCTGATCCAAAATAAGCTTTTGATAAATGCGATCGTTATTGAGATATACCACACCATCTCGCACCTCTACCTTGCGCATACCAAAATAGGTATCCACCGCATCAAGCTGAACTTCTTGATCTAAAAGTTCTACCCTTAAATCATAAAGATTAGGATTATTGGGTGCCCACAAAGCCACGGGATAAAAAGTATCCCTTGTATCCATATCAATAACAATAGTTACGTTTCGATTGACTGTATTCGTTACAACCTTTCGAATTTCCTTATCTTCTAACTTAACTTCAAGTGCAAGTGTCAATTTTTTGTTTGGAACATTGTTAAGCAAAATTTCTACAGAAGCCAATCCCTTGTCGATATCGGGAGTAACGTGGATATAATCAATTCTCGTTTCACTTGCCGCTTCCAAATAAACCGTTTGCCAAATGCCACTGCTTGCAGTATAAAGGCAAGCAAACAATCCCTCTTTCCAATACTGTTTTCCACGAGGTTGAATGGGGTCGGGCATATCCACAACCCGAACGCACAAATCGTTTTCGCCCTTCTCTAAAAAGGGAGTAACATCAAATCCAAAAGGTGTATATCCACCCTTGTGTCCACCAACCGCCATTCCGTTGACATAGACAGTTGCCTCATAATCCACCGCGCCAAAATTCATCAATATGGTTCTTCCCTGCATTTCTGCAGGAACAGTAAATTTTCGGCGGTACCACATAATCGAATGAATTTCGTCCGTAGGTCCTATACCACTTGCCGCACTTTGATAGCAAAATGGAACGGTAATGGTCTTTTCAAATCTATGTTCTGGCTTATACCAGCCATTTTTTAAACCTATATTATCATCGTCAAAAACAAATTCCCAATCACCGTTCAAATTATAAAAGGTATCTCTCATAAAATCGGGACGGGGATGCTCTGGACGAGGAATATTACAATTAATCTGTTCGCACATAATAAACTCCTCTGTGCTAAAAATTTTTAATCTAACTTTAATAACATGTTCAACACACGTTTTGCGCTGATCTCTAATGTTTCCCTTGTAATTGCGCCTTTTTCAAGCGCTATAAGCAATCGTTCTGGGTAACCACCAGGCATACGGATATCATTGCCCGCATTTATTTCTACGTAGTGTTCAGAATAGGTATGCCAGTCCGTACTTACTATACCTTCAAATCCCCATTCATCTCTCAAAATATCTGTCAGCAGTTCACCACATTCCGATGCACGAACGCCGTTAATCAAATTATATGAGCTCATAATATACCACGGGTCAGCAGTTTTTACTATAATTTCGAATGCCTTTAAGTAAATTTCACGGGAGGCACGCTCAGAAACACGGGAATCACTATTTTTGCGATTGGTTTCTTTATTGTTAAGTGCAAAATGCTTAACGGAGGCAGATACTTTTTGAGATTGTATGCCTCGCACCATTCCTGCCGCCATCATACCTGCTACAAATGGGTCTTCGGAGTAATATTCAAAGTTTCTGCCACACATAGGACTTCTGTGAATATTGATTGCAGGTGTTAACCAAATTGCCAAATTGTTCTCTTTTAGCTCCTTTGCGCCTGCTTCACCAATTGCATAAGCAATTTGTGGGTCCCAAGTGCATGCAACCTGTGTGCTACACGGAAATGCCGTGGTGTACACGCCACATTCCTTATTAATACGAACACCGGCAGGTCCATCTGCCGTCATCGCATTGGGCACACCAAAGTCGGGCAAATTACCAAAGCCACAAGTATTGGCAACACCAAAATTGGGTTGTCCACCCAACATATGGCAAATAGCTTCATCAGGAAGTCCCGCAACAAATTCATCAAGTGTGATTTTTCCCTCTGCTACCTCATCGAACCAGTGAATATCCCTTGTATCTCTATCGCGGGGCACGGTTGTTACAAGGCGCATTGGTGTATACGCGTTTTGCAACACCTCTTCGGGTATTTTGGGCATAAAATCACAAGATTCTATCTTTTTTTCAAATAGAGGAAGTTCCTCATAACTACCATCTGCAAGAAGTCGCTTTTTAAGTGCGCTAGGCTGAAGCTTTGTGCTAAGCTGTTCAACAATCAAATCTTCATGCAAGCAGTATGCATAAGTGCTACAGAAAGTATTGCGAACGGAATTGCCAATATGGAAGCCGTATATTCCCTTTTCCAAGACGTAAGCCGCTTTTGCTACCTTGCCCAAGTCATCATAGGATGCCATTGCATATAAGTCCCAGGCAAGAGTTAATTCCTGACCACAATCGGGTTGTAAAAGCTCTGTTTTTTGGAAAGCAATCAAGCTGCGACTTGCTTTTCCAAGTTTGCCCTGTGGTGCTTCAAGATAAACCTGAATAACCTCTTTACCCGCTACGTCTCCTATGTTTTTGACATAAACTTTAGCAGTAAACTTTCCGTCATTATGCTCTACGCTCCTAATTTTCCACTCAAAGTTTGTATAGGACAAACCAAAACCAAAGGGATAATTAACTTTTGCTGCAGCACTAGGGATAGTTTCAAAATATCGGTAGCCGACATAAATATCTTCTGTGTAGTCCACATAAAGCTCTGACTCGTGGAAATTCTCCGTTGAAGGATAGTCTTCTAAGCGCTTTGCAAAGGTATCGGTAAGCTTTCCGCTAGGGTTACCAATACCACACAGCAATTCTGCTGCCGCAGTGCTACCTTCCATACCTCCCTGCCAAGCCATAAGCACACTATGTATTGCATTTTCGTTGCAGAACCACTCGGTATCTACCATACCGCCCACATTCATAACAACAACAATCTTAGGGAAATACTTCTTTACCTGCTCCACCATTGCTCTTTCAGCATTAGAGAGATAGAAATCTCCTTCCTCGTACATAGGGTGTCCTTTAAGATCTCTATCCCATCCCTCTCCTGAAAAACGAGAAATAGAGATCACCGCAGTATCGGTATACTCACGGACACTTTCGCACAAAGAATTCGGAAGCTCAGGTTCGGGCTTTTGACCGGGCCAATAGAATGTATCCGATATTTCCTTTATATAATTACGGTAAAAGTCTGCCAATTCCTCGCAGACCTCTACACGGTCATTAAGCTTTTTAAATCCCTCGTAAAGATTCGTCGTATAGGAGACCGTTACATCACCGCTACCACCGCCACCTTTGACATAATCAAATGTAGCAATGCCAAAAAGAGCAAGCTTTGTCCCCTTTGCGAAGGGCAAAATGTTACCACTATTCTTTAGCAAAACCATGCCTTCCTTAGCGGCATTTTTAGAAAGCTCTATATGTTCAGCGCAGGCAGTAACACGCTGACCGTTTTCGCCTAAGGGCAAATTGGGATGATATTTAATTCTTCTCCATTTTGTCATCTATGCGTCCTCCTATAAATGAATTTGGATTGTTAGACATCATTCAAAAACAGTTTCTATCGTAACGGTAGAAAACATTTTTCAGTGATATCTTTTGAAAACGAGGGGCGGCGATGCCGCCCCTCTTGATAATTAAATTAATGAATTATTCAGTCATATAAAATTCGTACTTAACATCAATTGCATAACTATAGTTGTATGTTGTAACCTTGAACTGATTAAGCACAACATTTTCAGGTACGTTAACAGTTATGTCTCCACGTGTTTTAACACTACCGTTGACAGTAATCTTGATATTTGTTCCTTCACGAACAAGCTCAAACCATACGCCTTCACCGCTTGCAACAGCAGCATTTTCATCAGCACTCAAGTCATAGTACCACTTCCAGCTACCTAAAAGACCACTCATAGACTGTACCATATAAGTTCCTGTTCCTTCTTTGTTTACAAGGCGAACTTCTGCTTTTGTACCATCAGAGAAAGTCATCTTAAGTACAATGGCATAATCCTTCTTGGTGCCTTGAGAGGGATCTGTAACCAAAACTTTACCACCATAGCATTTATCTGCTGTGGGAACCAATTCACCGTTCTTCTCTCCACCTGCTGGTATGGGTGAGTGGAACACACCGTGTGCCTGATTGAGCACAACATATTCAGCTGTCCAGAACCAATCGCCCTTTACGTTAACAAATTCACCAGTAATGTTGTAAGTCTTGCCTTCTTCAATTACAAAACTATACTTGCTGTTTGTATCTACCAAAATAGGCTGACCGTTGATATACAACTTCTGCGCATAGTCCTTAGCAGGAGCAATTGTCAAAGTAACTGTATCACCAACCTCGTAGCTATCCTTATCTGCAGTAACAGTACCGTTTGCAAATTCGCCGATGCTAATGATTTCATCATCTTCATCAACAGGAGGCTCAGGTTTAACAGGAGCTTGACCATTCAAATAAAATTCATACTGAACGTCAATTGCATATGTATAGTTGTAGGTTGTAACCTTAAACTGGTTAAGCACAGTAGTTTCTGCCAAGGTAATAGGTGTGTCGGCACGATGAGGAAGAACCTTACCGTTAACAGAGAGTTCTATATCTGTTCCGTAACGAACAAGACCGAACCATACGCCCTCACCGTTAGCAACAGCAGCGTTTTCTTCGTCGTTAAGATCGTAGTACCACTTCCAGCTACCGAACATACCGCTCATGGACTGTACCATATAGTGACCATTGCCGTCCTTGTTTACAAGACGAACTTCTGCCTTCTGACCATCAGAGAATGTCATCTTAAGTACAATAGCAAAGTCCTGCTTTGTTCCGTGAGAAGGATCCTTAACAAGAACCTTACCGCCACAGTATTTATCTGCTGCGGGAACAAGCTCACCGTTCTTTTCTCCACCTGTGGGTACGGGTGAGTGGAATACACCGTGTGCCTGGTTAAGAACAATATATTCAGCAGTCCAGAACCAAGCGCCCTGTACGTTAACAAATTCACCTGTAATTTCGTATGTCTTGCCTGCTTCAACTACGAAGCTGTATTTGCTATTTGCATCTACCAAAATAGGAGCACCGTTGATATAAAGCTTCTGCGCATAATTCTTAGCAGGAGCAATTGTCAAAGTAACTGTATCACCTACTGCATAGTTCTTCTTATCAGCGGTAATTGTACCGTTTTCAAGAGTAGGAATTGTAAAAGCAATCGCTTCCTTAGCGGGAACAAGAATATGCTCACAGCCTGCGTTAGCGCACTTAACTGCAGTAGTTACGTCTCCGTCGTCTGCTTCGGGATCATGATTCATAGCTTCAACAAAGATGTAGCCACATCCGTTAGCGCACACAACTGCGGTTGCGCAGTTACCGTCGTCTGCATTAGCTGTATGTCCCTTTGCGGGAATTACTTCCTGAGCAAGCATAACGCTACCGCAAATGGAGCACTTCTTACCGTCTGTCAAACCGTCTTCAGTACAAGTTGCAGCCTTGCCTGCTACTGTTTCTTCAACGTGGTCGGTGCACAAGTTAGCACCACAAACGTCACATTTATAGTCGCCATCATCATCCTTATGATCATTAGCGGGGATAACTGTCTGCTCAACTGTAGTTGCACCACAAACTGAGCACTTCTTTCCATCAGTCAAACCGTTTTCAGTACAAGTTGCAGCCTTACCGGGAACAGTTTCTTCAGTATGAGCAACTTTAGAACCTACATCAGCGATTGTGTCCTTTGCGCCACAAACACAAGTGCCTGTCTTTGTACCGTCTTCAGTACATGTTGCATCACCGTTGGATACATAGTCAGTGTATGTATGCTCAAGCTTTTCGCCAATAGTCATCTGACATATAGAACATGTCTTGGGTGCAGTACATGTTGCATCAACCCAAGTGTGTTCACAAGCTTCAGTTACTGCGAAAGGAATATCAACGTATGCACCCCTGTTACCCCAGTGATGGAGACCAACAGCAACAACCTTGTTTTCAACAGTAACACCGGGCATTTCATAAGTTTCCAAAACTACACCGCCGAAGGAAATCTGAATATGGTTTCCATCGATACGTTCAAGCTTGAATTCAGCACCGTCGCCATTCAAAGCTGCGGTTGCATCTGCGTTCCATTCAGCAAGGTTACGCCAAGCGCCACTCCATCCGGTTGTAGAGTCCTTATCACCGGCAATCTTTCCACCGAAATGTTGGTAAGCGTAGATTTTATTAGCGTCAACCCACATGCTGAAAGCATAATAATTTCCGTTATCAAGCTTCATATACAATGCAATACGCCAACCCTCACCACCGGGAATACCTTCATAGCTGTTTGCCACTTCTTTGTAGTTCTTGGCATTGATTGAGAATGCTTTGTAATCGCCATTAATCTGGAACCACCAAGCGTCATTGTTGTTGGGATAGTATGTTGTTATGAGACCGTGAGCCTGGTTGATAAAATCCCATCTTGTCACGTCGCCTGCTACCATATCCAAAACGAGTTCAAAAGAACCGCTGATTACATATGTATCCTTTTCAGCAACAAATGTATAAACATTGTTATTCCAATCAATAATCAAAGCCTCACCGTTGATGTAAAGCTTTTGTGCATAGCCCCAATCGGGGTTAACTGTAAGTTTAACGGTATCGCCGATAGCATAGTTCATTTTGTCCGCTATAACTGCGCCGTTTGCAAATTCAGGAATTGTAAGAGTGATTGCTTCTTTAGCTTCAACAAAGATGTGGCCACATCCGTTAGCACACACAACTGCAGTAGTTACGTCACCATCATCCGCTTCAGGAGTATGACCCAATGCATCAATAGCAGTCTGTTCTGCAGTAGTTACACCACAAACAGAGCACTTCTTACCGTCGGTCAAACCAGCATCGGTACAAGTAGGAGCCTTGCCCGCTACAGTTTCTTCGGTGTGACCAAGAGCTGGAATCTCTTTAGCTTCCGAGAGATTCTCGTCACAAACATCACAGTAAACGAAGTTCGTTTGACCGGGCTCTGTGCAAGTGGGAGCCTGTCCAAAGACCTCTATCGGATTATGACCGAGAGCTTCGCCCTCAGTTACGCCACATACAGAGCAAGTTTTGGGAGCTATGCAAGTTGCTTCTGCCCAATCATGCTCACACGGTGCCTTGGTGGTAGATTGTGTATTATTACAACCAACAAAGCACACTAACGCTAAACATAAAATAGCGATCAGGGATAATACTTTTTTCATAAGTTTTTCTCCTTTTTCAAAAAATTTATAATCTAAAGCATTTAGCAAATGCCATTGATTACGTTGTTTGTTTCCCTGCCCACATCTTTATAGCAGATGTGGGCATTAGGTATAAAATTATTTAGAAATCTCGCCTGAAATACTAAAAGGAATTTCAAAGGGAGTTTCGTTTGGAATCCAAGCATCCATACCAAGCTGTGCGGTCATATCCGCATATTCTGCGCTCAACGTCTCTTGCGCTACCTGAAGACCGTCAATATAAATCTTTACGATATTACCTTGACGCACAACCTTCAATTTAATGCCGTCAGCACTTTGAAGCTTTTCGATTTGACCCACGTTGAATCTATACTTGGTGGGCCAACCTTCAAATAAGCTATTGCCCAAGGTTGCATACTGCAATCTATAAGAGCCATCTTGGTAAAGTACGTTTATATACCATTCCTTGCCGTTGGCAAATATGATACGCATACCCATACGTTGCTCTTTGTGGTCGGATGAGCTTCCAATATTTGCAAGCTCAGTGTCATACTTGAGTGTCATCTCAAATACAAAATCATCAAAGCTATCATTAGTAAGAACACATGATCTGCCTGGGTTCTTATATACGATGCCTTCATTCTGATCATCAAGCACCCAGTTCTTAGCATTTGCGTCATTATAATGGAAAAGGTTATATTCCAATTCCACATTAACCTCGGTATCACGGTTCAAGTATACGCCACGAGTAACAGTTGTATATCCGTTCTTTTCCGCGCGCAATTCATAGTAACCGGAAGGCTGATCCTTAAGCTCGAAATTACCGTTCTCGTCAATAGTTACGGGTGAACCGTTACATGTAAAGGAAACATCGTCAAAGCTATCAGCAAACAAGACGTTTTTGAGTTTCAACTGACCGCTAAGGGTACTATTGCCTTCTGTCATAATCTCTGCAACAGCAGAAACAGTAACCTCTTTTGTAATATTGTTGATAGTAAGCGTTGCGCTACCGTCACTGTTATATTTTACATCGCCAATACGTTCTTTACCGTCAACCAACACTGAAGTAATGGAATATCCTGCTTCGGGTGTCACGGTAACTGTGGCGTTCTTACCGGAAAGCACAGATGCCTGACCGGAAATGCTGTAATGCTCACCGTTAACAAATGTAACGGGAACTGTGCCAACCGCACCATTTTCGTCGAACTTATAGTAACGATAAACGTCATTAAAGGCAGCTCCAATTTGATCGGCAAAGCTGTACCAATATCTGTCTATGTTGGTATTTGTTCCAGCATAGTTAAAAGATGTAATGTGAGCAACATTTACAAGAGCGTGCTCTTGCATCTTAGCCACATCAACACCCAACCACTCTAAATAATCCCAAGGAATGAACAACTCCAATACATAACCGTAGCATTCATTTGTATTAACAGGACCACCCTTGGTGGTAGCGCCAAGTCTTGCCATTTTGTCGTTGGTTGTTTTTGCATCGACATAGCCCCACTTACCGTTGGTCATCTTAAATACCATATTGCCGGTGGGCTGAAGGTCGATTTCAAAGAAATTGTTTTCCCTGTCATTTTTAGTGCCGGCAGGAGCCAAATACAATTCAATACCACTGTTCAAAACAGAAGATCTGTTGGGATTTACATAAATTGGGAAGCTTTCTGTTACGTCGAACACAAAGTACATTCCCCTTTCACCAAAGTGGCTTGTTACCGCAATGTTTACGTTGTTACCCTCACCATTGTTGTTTAAGTACAACCAATTTGCGTTTTTGTATGCCTCTTCATCTGCGATACCATCAATTTTAAAACCTTCATCAGTTTTTGCTAATTCAGGTTCAGGATTTGTAAATGTATATTCCTTGTCTGAAGGAACTTCCTTAATGCGTAAATTAGTTCCACATGCCACAAGGATTATAGCTAACATTGTAATAGTAAGTACAAGCAAAGCTCGTTTAGAAATCATAATTTTCATTTTCTTCATAATGCCCCCTCCTTACTTACCCAAAACACGAATTTCAGAAATACCCACGGAATCCTGACCATCAGGCACTTCAATTGTGATTCTAATAGATTTTACGTTCATTTCGGCAAACTCTGCATAGGCAGCTGCGCCGGGGGAAATATAGAAAATAGATCCGTCATAGTCATTTGCCTGATAGCATTCTGCACTGAGTTTAACGTCCTTAATATAATAAATAACTTCATTACCATCCACCATACATACAAACTCTATTCGTGCAATCTTATCAAAAGCAGCCCACTCATATTTAGAAGCATATACCATAACCGCACGCACGTCTCGTGCTTCTTCAAAGTCCAATGTGAAGGTAGTGGTCTTTGTAATTACAGTCTCTTGAATATATTTTCCAAAGTCATCATTAAGATATTTATAAACAGAAAGTAGACCATCATTCAAATATTTAGCGTCTGCATGGCCACTTATAGTTGCTTCGTCAGCAATGTTTTTATAGTTAGAAAAGGCTTCGATCTTAGGTTGTACTGTAGAGGTGGGACCATTTGAATACATAACGTCAAGATCGTTGCCGTATTTGTCCTTAATAGTAATCCATTTGATTTCATCTATTGCGGGGTTACGAGCACCGCCACCCACTATTGGGTCATTGTGACGGTGATAAATCATAAGAAGCTGATCACCTGCTTGTATAAAGCTGTGGTGACCTGTACCGGTAATGTCCTGGCTGCCTGAAAGTTCGCCTGACATCAATATACCGCCTTCCTCCAAAGTCAATTTGCGATAAGGTCCTGTCAAGTTATCAGAAACAGCCTGAATCACCTGATAAGAGTTATCGGCATATGCACCAACAGAGAAAGTTAAATAATACTTGCCATTATGTTCAAGAACCGCAGGACCTTCGTTAATAGAAGTTCCTGTCAATTCATATGGAACGTTTTCAACTATCTCGCCATCAAGAGCTGCAAAATAGTCCTCTACTGTATAGAAGCTATGACAAGCAAGAATCTTAGCGGTGGACCAGTCGGGCTTTAACCAGTTTATCATTTTCACAACAGAAATACGGTCAGAGCCACTACTATCTACCCAAAACAGATATTTATCACCATTTTCATCCACATAAGGATGGGGGTCTATTGCGCCTTCGAATCCACCACGACCAGCACCTCTAAAACCGCCATTTGCTTCTGCAAACGCCATATACTCTGCAGGGTCAAAAAGCAAATACTTAGCAAAATAGTGGGGCCATGCGGGTAAATATTCGCCTGTTTCCGAATCTTTAACACCGGTAGTTGTATTAAAATCGTGCAAATTCTCCTCACCGCAGCTTTCAGCATCCATAAAGTTCACAGGAACAAAGCCGTGGTCGGGATATTCAGAAACAGCAACCATCATAAGTTCCTTATATGATCCTTCCATTACACCCTCTCCTGCTGTAACGTTAGTATCAACATCAGGTGTAGCACTAAAGAACATATAGTATCTGCCATCGTCAGGATCATATACTACTTCAGGTGCCCAAATATCCTTCCAGACGGTTTTGCGTACCTCACTGGGTTGATTGTTTACAAAGTCCTGAATATCAAGAGCATTACCAACAGGCTCCCAATTCATCAAATCCTTGGAACGATAGCAAAAAATATCACCGTGAGTACCGTAAAGGTAGTAATATCCGTCTCGAGCAGTATTATCAAAAACAAAGGGGTCCGCAGCGTCATCAATCTTATGATCGTTACGATAGAAAAGCTCTTGATTAAATTCTGCTTTGGTTTGACCATCCTTCACAAGGCCCTGATAACTTGGGATTTCATACTGCACCTGCTTAGCACAGCTCGTAAGAAGAATTGTGCAAGACAAGAGCAGACTTAAGGTCAAAAGTAATGCTATAGTTTGTATTTTCTTCATTAAAGCACCTCCATTTATTCTTTAACGCTACCTTCAGCAATACCTTCAATAAAGTATTTTTGAAGGCAACAGTATATAATAACCAACGGCAACATTCCCAAAATAGCCGCAGCCATGTGAATGTTCTCGCTACCAAGCTCAGGAAACAGTTCTCTGATTTGGCTTAAGTATAGCTGCAAGGTTACAAACTGTGGCTGATCTTGCAAATAAAGTTGAGGAGCCAAATAACTGTTGTAGCCGGCAACAAAACCAAAAATAAATTGTGCTATAAAGGCAGGTCTTGCAAGTGGGAACATAATTTTTGTAAAACAGTGGAAAAATCCAGCACCATCAAGCATTGCCGCCTCGATTAGCGAGTTGGGAATTCCGTCAAAAAACAGACGAAGGAAAAATACTGTTCCCAAGCTACCCAACATACCGGGAATTAACAAAGGAAGGAAACCCTTCTCTCCCGTCCAACCGATCGCTGAAAAGAACACATAAGAAATAACGCTGAATGCACCCAAAGGGATGGAACGGATGATTACCGAGAGTTTAAAGAGTTGTTCCTTGAAAGGAAAGTTCATTTTTGAAAATGCATAAGCAGAAAAACCCGAAACAAATAAACCAATCACCAATGGAACCAGTGTTAGCCACATTGTGTTTACAAAGCCGAGCAACAAGCCGGGCATACCGGTTAAATCTGAATAGAAGTCATATTCAAAAATTGCTTTGTAGGCATCCAAAGTAAAGTTTTTGGGCCACCAAATAAAATCAACTGAGCTTGCCAATTCCTCGCTTGAAGTAAATGACGTAATTAATACCGTAACAATGGGGAAAAACAAAAATACTGCGTAAAGGAGTAACACAAGAATAATCAAAATTCTCCCAAAAGATAATTTCTTTTTCATATTATTCACCATCCTTTACTTCGAACTCTTTTCTCTAAGTCGGAACATAATCATTGATATAATGCCTGTCACAAGGAAAAGCATCCAGCTGATTACACAAGCACAAGAAACCATATAGCTAACGCCATTGGCATCGCTTGTAGAAGAGTTTGTAATTAAGTAATATACCAAACGAATTAGAGTAAGACCCATAGAATCCACGCCTCCGGGAGAGCCCCAAGCATTTGGAATGATCAAAACTGCCAAATCGTAGGTCAACAAACCTGCCATTGCGCCCGCCTGTAACAAGAAGAACGTGGTGGGGCTAATACTTGGCAAGGTTATATGCCAGAATTTCTGCCAAGCGTTTGCGCCGTCTACATCCGCCGCCTCGTATAAAGACTCATTAATATTTGTAAATGCCGCCTTATACATAACAATACCGTAACCCGGTGCTTGCCAAATAACAGCTGCAATAATTGTCCAAGTAATTGTGTCCGGATTGCGTAGCCAGTCGATGTTTGTGCCCAAAATGGCATTCAAAATTCCACCGTCACTTGCAAACAACCATCTCCACATCAAAGAAACTGCAACTGTAGAGCAAATGTATGGTATAAAGAACAAAACTTGGAACATCTTTGCACCTTTTGGCTTTTGGTGCAAAAGTGTAGCAATGAAAAGCGCAATTGCAAGTGTAATTAACTGCGTGGATGCAATCCACGCAGTTATAATCACTGCCTTGTAGAAATATTTTGCTAAATCAAAATAAAATAGTTCATAGGCATGTCCAGGGATAAATACAGACTTAAAACCCTCAAAATTATTCCACTGAATATTATTAAGATCATAAAGATCTATGTTGCAAAACATACCTATAAAAGATATTAACAAAGGAAAGCCATTAAAAATGATAAAGCCAAGCAACGGAATAGATGCAATAATAAACGCAAAAATCTGTTCCTTTCTCCACTTTCGCTTTTTGTTCTGCATGTTATCCGTGAATAATTTCTTTTGAGTCATAAATTATCTCCCGTTAATGTAAATGTTCATACCTTTCAACAAGTGATTTGCTGTATTCTCATACTGATTAAAGAAATCAGCCAATGTCATATTACCCTCACGAACCGTTGTATTAAAGGGCACGGACCATTCGGTAATCCATGTTGTAGAGGTGAAATATGTGTAGTCACCAATCTCTGCACGCTGTGCCAAGAAGCCACCTGCCCACATATTAGAGATAAGGCGGTCTGAAGAAGAATTATAAGCTTCGCCCATACCGATAGATGTCTGGTTAGGAACGTACTTATTACCCTTTGCCAAAATTGCCTGTCCCTCAGGACCTGCTACCCAAGATGCGAACTTGAACGCTTCGTCATAATTCTTATTCTTAGTATTTGCAGGAAGGAAAAGACCCAAAGATTCGCTTTCAGTTGCAGCCTCACCAACAATAGGTGTGCCGTTTTCCATATGCAATTCACCGGTGTAAACTTCACCGTCGTAAGTTTCACCGATTACTTTCAAATATTCCTTGCCGTTTTCGGTATATGTACTGCCACCAACATACTCACGGTACTGTGCAGTAACAGCCATACCCAAGCCTGCGCCAAGTACGTTCTTGAAGGACTGGATATTACGGAAGTCCTCTACAAGCATAAGGCACTTGCCTGAAGTAAAGAGCTGATTACGTCCCTCTGTTGTAGAAGGTGCAACACCGTAACCATAAACGCCTGTTTCGGTCTGCTTATTTGAAGGAACGCCCAAACGAGTGAATTCCAAAATTGCATCATAAGTAGAAGGAAGTGCGTAAATCTTGCCATTCAAAGCTGCAAGTTCAGCTGCGTTGTTGTTCAAGAATGTCTTGTCTTCATAGTGAAGTACTTCACCCTTGCTATAGCTATTACCGTTTACTGTAATATCTTCCAAAGCCAAATATCCGGGCTGCTTGTCGCCAAGAGTAAGCTTGTAGTTGTTAGAAGCAGGATCCCAACCGATACAGTCCGCACCAACTGAGAAGCCCATATTGAACCACCATTCACTTACAAAACCAAACTGATCGGATGTTGTGAATGCACTAGCAAGGCAACGCTGCTCTTCCCAGTTCATACCAATAGCTTCATTAAATACCTTATAAACAGTCTTGCCTGCTTGGTTTGTGCTACTCTTTGCATCTACAAAGGGAGCTTCTTTATATTCAGCATAACCGTGAGGCATAAGATTTGCGTTGTTAGCGGCATTATATGCTGCCAATTCGCTTTCAGGAACAGAAATAATGTTAATGCCGGCTGCAACCATCATATTTTTGTTGTAGAACAACATCTGAGGGTCGCTACCATTGGGAAGAGCCAAAAGACTTGCGCCTTCGCCTGCCTGGAACTTGCCGTTAGCGGATTTTGTTGTGTTCAAACGGTAACGGTTAATCAAAGATTCAGGAATATCACTCCAGTTCATCTTTGCCTTAACGTCATCTGTCAAATAGCTATCCAAATTTACAAAGAAATTGCCGTTTGTAGCCAATGCCTTATATGAATCGTCTCTAATTTCGATTACATCATACTGATAGTTACTGCGCAATGCGCTTTCCAAACCGGAAATTACACCGGGATTTGCACGGAACTGAACGTATACACCGTCAATAATACCCTGTGTATTGTTATATGTATCCACCATTTCTTTATAAGCATCCTGCATTTGAGCATCTACAAAAGCAGCCGCATAATAAATAACGGTTCTGTCGCCGGCAGCATCCGGCTTCTTAGGACCACAAGCAACTATTCCCGTTGCCATAACCAATACCAGCACCAAAGCCAGTACTCTACTAAATGTTTTTTTCATAATTTTTGCCTCCTGTCATTTAACTTGCAATAGTTTTTCTAATTGAAAAACCATCACATAATAAATTAATGAAAATATATTATAACGCCTTTTGAAAAAGCGATTTATAATCCAACCAATATTGCCCAAATTTCACTTAAAATTTGCTTTGAAAAAGTATCATTTATTAGAAAATGTACAAAGAAAAGCAACCAATCCCTGTGTAGTGAGCAACTACAAGATAATTTGTACATATTTGCTCACTCCAATTTGTGCAATTTTACCTATTTTTGATTTAATAGTCCTATACAATTAGTATTTTACAACAAAATCAACATTTTTTCAATAGAAAAAGCATACAAGATATTGCATTTAATCAAGGTTTGTGCTACAATATTACTGTACCTAATGAAAATTCAGGGGGAAAAGATATGCAAGAACACGATAATGACTTTATTGAAGATAGCAAAATAATATACGATATTGAGGGTACAAAGGATACGACAAAGTTAGCCGCTTTGGGAAGAGCCCTATCATCACCCATTCGAATACAAATGATTCGTTTGGTTAACAAGAAGAATATGCTTGCCTCAGAGATAGCGGCGGAGCTTAAATTACCCCTTTCATCAACCATATTTCATCTAAATATCTTAGAGGATGCGGGAATTATCAAAAAAAGCTTTTCTACCAAGGGCAAGGGTACGCTTCATTGGTATACCTATAGCACCAATATAGCCATAATCCGTTTTCGAAATTCAAACGGACACCTTAAGCCCGAAAGCCGAGCGCCCTTTGTTTATCCAATCAATATAGGTGAATATATTGATGCCGAATTTTCAGATCAATGCGGAATTGCCACCGATGAAAAGCAAATTATGAGTGGTGACCCCCACAACGTATTCGTTTCAGGACGTCACAATGCCCAAGTAATTTGGTCAGAGGGATATGGATCCCTTCTCTATGCCATTCCAAACAATTATGCCCAAGAAGGAAAGCTTGACGAAATCAAGATTTCTCTTGAAATTTGCTCTGAAGCACCCGGATTCAATAACGACTATCCAAGCGACATCACTTTCTCAATAAATGGCATTGAAATTTGCACGTTTGTTTCCACGGGAGATTACGGTGACCGATACGGACGATTTACTCCAAGCTGGTGGTATCCCGAAAGCACAAAATACGGTATTCTCACCAACATAAGCATTAGATCGAACGGTGTATTTCTTAATGAGAAATTGGTGAATAAAAGCATTTGCCTCAACAATTTAAAGCTTCAGGAAAACAATAAAACAACCTTTGGTATAGAGGTAAAGAAGAATGCACAGCACCCGGGTGGATTCAATATTTTCGGCAGCAAGTTTGGTGATTACGATCAACATATAATTTTCACAGCAACCTATAAGCAATAACGCAAAATAAATAGAAACGCAAAAGCAGGAAGAGATCAACTCTTCCTGCTTTTGTGTATTAAGACATTAAAATTTCACTAAAAGATGTACTAAAATTTATTATTTATATTCGGGCAACCAATCCTTATGCGCCTCAAACAAATCGTCGCACAATGATTTGATGTCATCTAATGATAATTCGGACTGTGTATGAGGATCAAGATATGCCGCCATATACACAAGCTCTTTTCTTTTTTCGTGGGCTGCCAATATTGTCATATTTTGAACATTGATACAGCATCTGTTCATAGCTGCACACTGTTCAGGCAATTCACCAACGTATGTGGGATGTACGCCTGTACGGTCAACCACGCACTTCACTTCAACGCAACAGTCATTAGGAAGATTTGTGATAAATCCCTTGTTTTGAACATTTCCGTGAATAATATAAGGAACATCATTCACCATCGCATTAATTATACCGGCTGCAAACTCCCTGCTCTTTTCATGTTCAATATCCTCAGAAACAAGCTTTTCACGCATTTTGTGCCATTCCGCAATCTGATTAACACAGCGACGAGGATATTCATCAAGCGGAATTTCATATTTTTCAATCAATTCAGGATAACGGCTCTTAATATACCATGGATTGTATTCTGCGTTGTGCTCACTGCTCTCGGTAATATAATATCCAAAGCGGTGCATCAAATCGTGACGCACAAGGTCCCATTTCATTGTTTCATAATAATCCCCCGTCAAGCTTCTGCGCTTAATCTCGGGATAAAGGTCATTTCCGTCCATATCTGTAACCTTCAAAAGCCACGCCTGATGATTGATGCCCGCAATCTCCCAACGGGAATTATTTACATATTCATTCATCTTCAACGACTCAAGCAGTCCCTGTGTGCAACACTGAACCGAGTGACACAAGCCAACTGTATTAGGCCACAAATATTTCTGTAAATACCCTGTCAAAATAGCCATGGGGTTTGCATAGTTAATAAACAACGCATCAGGACAAACCTCTTTCATATCAGCACATATCTCTTCCAATACAGGAATTGTTCTCAATGCTCTGAATATACCGCCAATACCCAAAGTGTCTGCAATAGTTTGTCTTAAATTATATTTTTTAGGAATTTCAAAATCTGTCACAGTACAGGGCTCATATCCGCCAACCTGAATTGCATTAACAACAAACAATGCGTCATCAAGTGCTTCCCTTCTATTCAACGTTGCTTTGATCGTTGCCTTGCCATTATACTTTTTATTGATGTTTTCCAACATCATTCTTGAATCCTCTAATCTTTCAGGATCAATATCATAGAGTGAAATTTCAAATTCACCCAACTCATCTGACAAAATGCAATCGCCCAAAACATTCTTGGCGAAAATTGTACTACCCGCACCAACAAAACAAATTTTAATCATTTTTGTAACTCCTTTATATATTATTCCTATACTCGTTTGGCAACGCCTTAGTAAAATACAGTAATTTATTTTTATTATAGCAACTTTTTTTTACTTGTCAAGTTATTTTTTATTGCCTATTGTAGAATGTTTAACAACAAAAAATTGCAGGTCACATTGGTGACCTGCAATTTGTGTTATGCAAACACTTCAATTATTTTCATTATGCCTTTGAAAATTCCCAAGAACAACACGATTATCGCTTCAAAAATATTAGCAGGTTCCTCGTTATCAATTCTTTCCTTCATTTCGTCAAGGATTGTTGGAGTATTTTCTTCTTTAGCATCGTCATTTTTATCTTCATTGTTATTTTCGGGGGGATTTTCAGGTGTATTTTCCTGTTCGTTATCGTCGGGAGTTACTTCATTCTTCTTTTCTTCGCCACAATCTACGCACTTGTTATCCTCGCCATAATTGTGATCCAATGTCTTGCCGTATTCAATGTTACAAACACCGCAAATTGCTTTTTCTGTACAAGTAGCGGCACGGCCTGCATCGTCGTGAGAAGCAACGTCCTTCTTCACTCCGCAGAAGCATTCAATCCAGTGCTCAAAGCCATTGAAGTGCCAATTTTCTTCATCAAAATTGTGTCCAACGTGATAGTTGCCCCTGTTCAATTCAGGATAACCTTCACCGTATATTTCCTGCATAAAGTCCTCATATACATAAACGTATGTGGGAGCCATATAACCAAGGAAGTCAAGAGAAATTGAGTGGCTCTTGCCACCGTCTTCGGTTTTACCACCCCAAAGGAAGTCAATTGTCTGAGAGGAATAAGTGCTTTCCAAAAGTGTAATATCAACCAAATAGTTGGCGCCATTTACACTAACAACGTTCCACATGTGAGGACCGTTGCCGGAGTCACCGCTTGCCAAATAGCATTCAACGTCATTTTCAAATTCAGTCAAATCGCAAAGATATTTAAATGCCTTTGCAAAGCCTTCGCAAACAACCTTTGTTGACTCATCGTTATCAAAAACCCAAATCAACTGCCAAGGATCACCGTACAATGTGTTCTCAGAACTATCTGCAACGGGAAAATTGTAATCTACCAAAGCCATAATTTCAGTGATATAGGAATTAAACTTTTCAACGTCGCTAAGTTCCTTATTCTTTTCAACAATTGCTTTTGCAGCATCAATAACCTCGTTTGCACGGGCAATGTCTTCAGTAGAAGTTACAAATGTTTTTTCTTCACCGCTTTCAGAATAGTCTGCAGAAACGTAGAAGCTGAATTTTATACTTGTAATTTTAACGGAAGAGCTGCTGCACTCATAATCATAAGGATATGCAACGCCCTGTGTCTTATCGTGCCAATAAAGATCATAAGGAAGATCGTACAAAAGCTTGAGATAAACCTTTTCGAAATTTATCGCCTCGATAAACTTTGCTCTCAAAATCGCCTCTGCTTCGTTACTAAGGTAGTCACCAAGCTTGCAGCCAAGCTCGTCTGCAGTCCAAGTCAAAGTTGAAAGATTGGTTGTGTAAACGTATTCTGCATTAGATACGTCACCGCAAGCAACGGATTTGATAAAATCCTTCAATTCACAATAAATTGAATATTCAAGGTCATTAAGTCCATGATTCCCTGCGGCATCAAGAGTGCCATTTTCAACATCCACGTCAATTGCGTCAATCCCCTTTGCAGAGGCAGGTGCGCAAAAAAATGATGCGATTAACACAAGGGACAAAATTGATAATAATAATTTCTTTGTCATGATATAAAATCCTTTCAAATAAATATATACATTTCTATTGTAACACAGTCGTTACTATTTTTCAAGTACAATTTTTCATTTTTTGCCATTCTTCCCTTTTAATAGCATAAACAAGCAAAAATTCTTCGCCGTCATAATATTTCTTGATTTTCTTCATACCGATTGCCTTGGCGGTGGAATATGACGGCACGTTTTCAACGTTCATATACGAATATACGCAATCGTGATCGGTGTTGTTGAAAAACCAATCTCGAACAGCGGCAGCCGCCTCTTTTCCATATCCCTGTCGCCAATACTTTTTGTTGATATGATAGCCGATTTCGTGCAAAATTTCACCGTCGATTTTCTGCAACGAAATTCCACAGTCGCCAATAAAAGCTCCGTTTTCTTTAAGCTCGAGAGCAAAAAGTCCAAATCCGTTTTGGGCGTAACTGTTAATACACCAATCAAGCCATCTGTTCACTCCGTTTTCGTCATAGGGCTTGGGGTAATATTTCATTGTTTCGCTATCGCATATAATTTCCTTAAGTGAGTTAAAATCCTCTTTAGTATATTCTCTAAAAATGAGTCTTTCTGTTTCGATTATCATATTTTTCTTCCTTTATTCTTTAAAGGTAACAACCTTAATTGTACCGTTGTTACGAAGCTCCTTAAGTATGGGTGTATATCCCTTTGAATCGACAATAATGTGCTCAACAAGTTTCACACCAATCACGTCAAGCTCCCTTTCAAGCATTGTTGTGAAATCAATGTCCGCTTGTGATGGATCAACACCACCATTTGGATGGTTGTGAATAATGGCAACTGTTGTGGCACGTCGAAGAACGCAAAGCTCAATAACGCTCCTGATCGCAGGGCGGGATTCGTTTAAATTGCCAACTGCAATTAAGTTGTTGCCAACAACGTTAAATCCATCATCCATACAAACACAATAAACAAGCTCCTTAACTGCACCAAAGGTTTGATTCTTTGCATATTCAACTATAGCCGTCATTGAATCAAGTCGTTTGGGCTCGCTTTTAACGGTTTCGGCATAATTTTTGGCAAACTCCATTATCAAACTGATAAGCACAGCACTGTTGTCACCAATTCCGGGAACAGTTTTCAATTCTTCAATCGATGCCTCTGCTATTCCGTTGATTGAGCCGAACTTTTCAATAAGAAGATGCGCAACTTCGTTTGTATTTTTGCGTGGTATGGAATAAAACAAAAGTAATTCCATAAGCTCGTGATTACTAAATCCTTGAGATTTAGTATGTAAATATCTTTGTTTAAATCTTTTTCTATGTTTGGAATGCAAATCAGTTGAAAGTGCCACAGTTTAAACCTCTCTAAAATTGATAAAAACATTATACTAAAAAATTATAGCGGTGTCAAGAATAATCAAAAATTCGCAAAATATTGTATTTTTGAAATATTTTTTCAGTTTTGGGTTGATTTTTTTTGAAACTTGTGTTATAATTTTTTATGAACATAACAATTCGTTTAAAAATTGTTTCAAGTTTTTCAATATTTTCAACTATTTTGATTGATTTTTTTACTAAATTGTTAAAAATTTATCTTTTGATTTTTTCTTTAGGTTCAAATCCACCAAAGGAGAAGAATAATGTTAGACACTAAAATTTTAGTAATCGACAATGATGTTTCGATGTGCGAAACACTAAAAAATTATTTTGAAAAAGAAGGATACGAGGTTAAGGCGGTTCACGACGGTTTTTTGGGCGTTGACAGCTTTAAATTGTACAACCCCGACATTGTCCTTCTTGACATCATTTTGCCCAAAAAGGACGGTTGGCAGGTTTGCCGTGAAATCAGAGAAGTTTCTAATCAGCCAATCATTATGATAAGCACCAAAAACGATACCTTTGACAAGGTGCTTGCGCTTGAGCTTGGCGCAGATGACTATCTTGTTAAGCCATTTGATATAAAAGAGCTTTCTGCACGCATTAAGGCAGTGCTTCGTCGCACTCGCTCACACGCTGCACCCAAAAATGATAACGAAATTATTCAATTTGAAAATATCGAAATCAGTCTTCAAAAATATGAGCTTAAGCTTTGCGGAAAATTAGTTGACATTCCCCCAAAGGAATTGGAGCTTCTCTATTTCCTTGCAAACAACAAAAACCGTGTTTTCACACGAGATCAGTTGCTTGACAAAGTTTGGGGCTTTGACTATCTTGGTGACTCAAGAACAGTTGACGTTCACGTTAAGCGTCTTCGTGAAAAGCTTGAGGGTGCTAGCGACAAATGGGTTCTTAAAACCGTTTGGGGCGTTGGATATAAGTTTGAAATTCTTGAATAACAACAAAAAATACTGACCGATTTCTCGGTCAGTATTTTTTTATCCGTTCTTTTCTACCAATCTAACGAGTCTTTCCTTTATGCGATTTGCATCACCGAAATTTGCGGCAAACTCATCAAAGCTATCATAGTGCTTTGTCTCAAATTCATATGTACGCATATCGTGCTTTATATATACGTATTTGTTAGTTCCATCTAAATGGAAATTGATATCCTCAATATCAAAAATACCGTCGGATCTTACGATATTCACAAACATTGTGTGTTCTCCCGGATTAAGATAATACATATACAAATTATCAGGCATAGCATTATGCTCTACACCGTCAATTACAGGAAAACATTTGTTATCACCAATTCCCACAAAGCTGCAGTAAATGATAAGGTTATTTTCACTGATTTTCTTTAGAACCTCAATATCTGCGTAATCGGACTTGAGCTTTTTAAGTTCTTTTTCTGCATCCTCAATAGCTTTTTCGGTTTTTGCAATACGGGGATCGCTATCATAAATTTTCTCAATTTTGTCTTGAATATCATCAATCTCTTTATCTATAACAGCAATCTTGCCATTGTATTCTTTATCGCACTTGGATTTACCGATGAATGTATAGGCACCAACTCCAATAAGAGCAACAAACAACACTCCTCTTAACCAAAGAATTCCAATAGCATTCACAACGATTGCGCCAATCGCCAAAACAGCAATAATTACCCAAAGGAATGCAGGCACGTTGTTTTTAACAATATCCTTTTTTTCCGCTTCCTTTTCTTCTGACTTTTTAATAAGAGGAGCAACCTTTGATTCAAGGGCATCGTAATAGGAATCAATATCCTTTTTCATTTTTGCTATTTTTCCTTCACATTCATTAATGGAAGCTTGAAGCACTTTTTCGTCTTTCATAAAATTCTCCCTTAAAAACTTAAAATATATTTTTTAATAGCATCAACATTAAAGGCAAACACAGCATTATCTCTGACAAATTCTTCAAATGTGTTGGATGCGTTGTTGCTATATCCGTTTCCGTAATACTCAAACTTATAGAAAAGGTATTTGTTAGTTCCGTTAAGTCTAAACTGAACTGATTCAGTAATGCCATAATTTCTTGTAACAGTAACTGTGTGCGCACCCTCTCCCACAGGATAAAATCCTACAGGTGAAGGCAACGTGCCCATTTCTTTACCGTCAATATTAATTTCAATCAAATCTTTTGGAGCGTGTCCTGTTGCAAAAATCATAACACAGTTTTCACCAAGCTTTTCGTGAAAATTGATTTCTGCTAACTGGGCTTCTAACTCCTTATATTCGGGATAGATAGCTGAAAATCTTTTCTTAAGTGCGCAAAATTCCTCGTTGTCGTCGCCAACATGTTTAATTTGATTTTTAACGTTGGCAATTTCCTTGTCAAGCGCATCCATTTTGGCGGCATGCTCTTTCCCTGCCTTTGTAAAGCCGAACATGGGCTTTTTACTTGCAAGGGCATTTTTTTCTTCCTCTTTTGCGGCAAGCTCTTTTTCAAGCTTTGCAATTTGTGGGGCGAAAGTTTTCTTTATGGCGCTTTGCTTTTCGCCATTTTCATTAACTTCCCTTTCCAATGCGGAAAAACGTGCTAAAATTTCAGTTTTATTTGACATCTTATTCACTCCAATCATTATTTTTTATGAACATTATATCACCGTCCGTCAACGTTGTCAAGTTTTGTTGCGAATAAAATCGCCCAATTAAGACTTTTTTTGAAATTTATCTTGCAAAAAAGGATAAAATATGGTAATATATAAAATGGATTAATTTGTGACGAAACGGAGTAATACAATGATTATCGAACTTGAAGAATATAAATATACGTTAATCGGCTTGAGAAAAGAGATTGCTGAGCTTCGTGATTCCCTTCGCATAGACGAGCTTACAAAGCAGGTTAACGAGATGGAAGAGAAAACTCTTGATCCCGATTTCTGGGCAAATCAGGATAATTCCTCAAAAATTTTGCAATCCATTAAACAGGGCAAAAAAAAGCTTGACGAGTTTAACGGACTTGAACAACGTCTTGAAGATGCCATCGCCCTTGCCGATATGGCTATCGAAGAAAACGAAGAGGGCTATGCAGAAGAAGTTAAATCCGAGCTTGAATTTGTTGAAAAAGAGTCTGAAAGAATGAGAATTGAAATCCTTCTTTCAGGTGAATATGATAGAAACAACGCAATCGTTTCCTTCCACCCCGGCGCAGGCGGCACAGAGGCGCAGGACTGGGCGCAGATGCTTTATAGAATGATTACTCGTTGGGCAGAGGCGCACGATTACACAGTTAAGCTCCTCGATTGGCTCGACGGTGATGCCGCAGGAATTAAGAGCGCAACCATTATGGTTGAGGGCGAAAATGCCTATGGCTACCTCAAGAGCGAAAACGGTGTTCACCGCCTTGTTCGTGTATCCCCCTTTGACGCAAACGGCAGACGTCAAACGTCATTTGCTTCAATTGAAGTAATGCCCGAATTTGAAGACGACAATACAATCGAGCTTCGTATGGAGGACCTTGACATCACCGCCCACCGTTCAAGTGGCGCAGGTGGTCAGCATATCAACAAAACCGACTCTGCAATTCGTATTTTGCATAAGCCCACGGGCATTGTTGTTGGTTGCCAGACAGAAAGAAGCCAGCTTCAAAATAAAGAAACTGCTCTTAAAATGCTCAAATCAAAGCTCCTTGAGATTAAGATTCGTGAAAATCTTGAAAGAGTTGAAGATATTCAGGGTAACAAGGCGAATATCGAGTGGGGCTCACAAATTCGTTCCTATGTATTTATGCCCTACACTCTTGCTAAAGATACAAGAACAGGTCACGAAAACGGAAATATTCAGGCGGTTATGGACGGCGATATCGACGGATTCATTAATGCCTATCTTAAATTTATTACAAAATAAAAAAATAAAGCTCCCTTGCAAAAAAGGGGGCTTTTTTGATTGATTTGAGGTCATTTTTTCACCTTGTTTGAATATATATTAACCGAAGGGACGGTGAAAAATGAGATATAGAATAAAGAGAATTAAAAGTCGAGAGAAAAAGCGGGAAAGGATAGTTTTTGTTGCCTTGATATTGATGTATTTCCTTTGCTTTGCCATAAACGAGGCATATGGCAATTATACCTTTTCGAGCTTTGTGTATCAAGAACATATGTATGGAGAATGCGAACAGATGTAACTTTTTGTTAAAAGCTAAAAGTCGATAGTTTGCTGTCCGCATAAGATGCTTCGGTCGCTTTGCTCCCTTGAGAATGACGTGCTGGGGTGGTGGTAGAGGTTGGTTGTGTTTAAGTTCGGGACGGAGATGCGACAGAGGTTAGTTTGTGTTAAATTCGGGAGGGGAAACCCCTCCCCTACGGAAGTTAGTTTGGGTTTGGAAGCGGGCTCACGGAGTGAGCCCCTACGGAGTTTGTAGGGAAATCGATTGCATAAACTAAATGGCGAACCCCTCATCCACCGCCTCGGCGGTCCCCCTTCCCCTCAATGGGAAGGCACAAAGTTAGTTTGCGTTGGGAACGGACTCACGGAGTGAGTCCCTACGATAAGCAATATCATACCCGAAAACACCGTAGGGGTCGGCGCCACGAAGTGTCGTGAGCGCAATGAATGACAACACAGTGTGTTGTCAGAACGCGAGCGTGACCGAGCCCGCAGGCGAGACCCTCGACGACCCGATTAAACGTCAACCAACCAATACCGCCTCCGCACGTCATCCTTGAG
>JAZTWO010000011.1:0-11840 GCA_045635885.1 Eubacteriales bacterium
CGCCTTGTGTGAGTGAACTCCCACCGACGATTTTCTTGCCCAAACTACGAAAACCACTATTTACATAGTGATTTTCTAAAATTTACTTTGCTAAACTATAGCCGTTTGATAGCAAAATGGCTACATACCCAGTAGCAAATCGCAGATTTTCGAATGTATGAGAAAATCGTTATGTTCCAATTTATTGGAACAATTTGCGCAGATCAATTTAACTCACACGATTAAAAGTTTTGCGGAGCTTTTTCAAATTTTGATTTATCGAGATGTTGAGGAACAGCACAAACACTTGGCCCCATCTGTCGAGGGTGATTCCCCACGGTGTGGGGAAATGTCTGCAACGCAGACAAAAGGGACTGGCACGGAGTGTCCCGACTTTAGTCGGGTGGGGGAGAGTTCTTAACAAAAAGTTACTTTAAATAAGGCTCTCTCCCTCCGTCGCCTGAACTAACGAGCAAGCTCGTGAGTTCTGCGCCACCTCCCTCGTCAGAGGGAGGCAAGAGCTTGCGTATGCAAACTACTCGATAAATCCCAATTTACTAAAAAAGCACCGTTTAAAAAACGGTGCTATGATTATTTATGCAAATTCAGGTTGCTCAAATATTTCAATTTTGAACTGTGTGCGTTCTGCTTGCGCACCTCGGATTTCAACGATATAGTCGAGGTCGATTTTACCGTCCTCAAGCAAGGTGTTCTTAACGGACTTGGTCAAAACGCAAATCTCAAAAGGCATATATGGAGTTTGATAAGCACAGATATGGCGCTTCCCTTCTTCAAACACAAGAATGGTATTCACCGTGCCGCTTCGCATCATTGTGACAAGCCCGGGGGTTGATCGTTCAAAGCGCACCTGCGTGTGAGAGCCCTCCATTCCCGTAAGCTCACTTTCGTCATAAGCGATTATAACTCGCTCGTCGGTTATGTAAAGCTCGCCCTCGGTATACATTTCAATTGGGCCTTCGGGCTCTTCGTCTTCTATGTGAAGCTCATGCTCTTCAAACATGTCAACGTCGTCTTCAAGCAGACTGTCAAAAAAATGATCGTTGCTCGCCTCACGGAGTGAAGTGAGCTTTATTCTAATGCTCTTTTTAATCATAATTATCCTCTTTCAAATCGTTTAACAATAGCTTTTGCATCCCCACGCAGATGGTGGAACAGTGGACTTTCGCACTCAATTAGCTGCATTCCAAGACTTGCCTGAAGTGAGAGCGAATTTGCGTTTTGCCTGTGTGCAAAGGACTCAACTTTCTCAATATTTTCGGGCAAATTTGCAATTAAAAACTTGCAAAGCCGATAAAAAAGCATTGTTTTTTGATATTTTGAAATCAATTGCAATTCCTCAATCATCAGCAAATTTTGGTTGGTGTAATACATCAAAAAACCCGCCAACTCCCCTTTGCAATAGCAAAGAATTATTTTGCGTGGCTCTTTTTCAAGCGCCCTTGAAATTTCACAAACGAATTCGTTTTTCTCGTCCTCAAGCGGCAATTCGCTTGGTGCAATTGCGAACATATTTTCGTAAAATATGTCAAAAAGTGTGGGGAGAATTTCGTCCTTTTTTGATTTATCTAAATAATCAAACCTAAACACAAAGCACCTCCGCAAAGAATGTTGACAAAAAAGCCACCTGCTTTTGCAGATGGCTTTTTTATGGGGTGAGTAATGGGATTCGAACCCACGGCCTCCAGGGCCACAACCTGGCGCTATAACCAACTTAGCTATACCCACCATAATGGCGTGCCTTGAGGGATTCGAACCCCCGACCTACTGCTTAGAAGGCAGTTGCTCTATCCTGCTGAGCTAAAGGCACAAAATGGAGCGAGTGATGGGAATCGAACCCACGCGACCAGCTTGGAAGGCTGGAATTCTACCATTGAACTACACTCGCATCTGCGCTATTAAACAACGCTCCATTATATTAACACAAAATGTTATCAATGTCAAGAGTTTTTTGCACTTTTTTTGGAATTTTTTCAAAAAATTATTAAAAAAGGATTGAAAAATAGCTCCGATTTTGATATTATAATAATAATGTTAGTGGAAAGGGGTGATTGGGTGCTTGATTATTTAGCTCCAAATTATTATTTTGGTAAATTTAGTGATGTTACACCCGAATTTTTGCTTGAGGAAAATATCAAAACCCTCTTGCTCGACGTTGACAACACCCTTGCTCCATATGAAATGAGCGAGCCGAGTGAGGAAATTCTTTCGTGGCTCGATTCCCTTAAGAAAAACGGAATTAATTTTGCTTTCGTTTCAAATAATTCCTGCGATTGCAGAATTAAAACATTCAACAAGAGCATTGGCGCACCTGCTTTTGCCAAGAGTGGCAAACCATTTGCTAAAAAGACAATTAAAAAGGCGCTTCTCGCTCTTGATGCCACAAAGGAAACTACCGCTTTTATGGGCGACCAGATTTTCACCGACGTTTGCGCAGGTAAATTTAACGGAATGAGGGCAATTCTTGTTCCACCAATCAAGGATAAAAAATCTCTTTTCTTCAAATTCAAACGTGCCCTTGAAAAGCCCGTTTTGAAAAGATTTTTTAAAAAGCACAGAATGAGATAAATTCGGATTTATCGGGGAGAAGTTACTTGAACAAAATTCCCTCTCCGTCTTCGCCTACGGCAAATCCACCTCTCCCTGAGTGAGAGGCTTTGATTTGTAAGCATTCGCTCGAAAAAGGCTCGCCCTTTGGGAGAGCTCCGCGTAAGCGGTGAGAGGGATAGCACAGAATGAGATAAATTGGGATTTATCGGGGAGAAGTTACTTGAACAAAATTCCCTCACCGTCTTCGCCTACGGCAAATCCACCTCTCCCTGAGTGAGAGGCTTTGATTTGTAAGCATTCGCTCGAAAAAGGCTCGCCCTTTGGGAGAGCTCCGCGTAAGCGGTGAGAGGGATATTAACATAAACTAACATCTCGATAAATCAAAACTTGAAAAAAATATTCACTTAATATAAAGGAGACAAAAAATGTCACAGGTAAAAAGATTACAAAAAATAATGAAAGAAAGAAACGTTGAGGGCATTTTGCTTTCTTCAACGCTCAATCAACGTTACATTACGAACTTCAACTACGATGACGGTTACGTTCTTGTTTTGCAGGACAAGGCATTCCTTTTGACCGACTTCAGATATCTTGAGGCGGCTTGTGCTCAGGTTAATCACAACGATTTTGAAATTATGACTCCAAAGGGACACCTCAAGGCAGTTGCTTCTTTGGCACTTGATCACGGTGTGAATACAGTTTTGGTTGAGGAGAGTTCACTCTCTCTTGAAGACCTTCAAAACTTCCAGCGAGTTGCCGAGGGCACGGTGAATTACGTTGGCGGTGCTTCTGCAATCCTCAACGAAATGAGAATGGTTAAAACCGAAGACGAGCTTAACAATATGGCAGAGGCGCAAAGAATTACCGATGCGGCTTTCTCTCACATCATCAATGTTCTCCGCCCCGATATGACCGAAATTGACGTGGCACTTGAAATTGAATTCTTTATGCGCAAAAACGGTGCGGAAAGAACTTCTTTTGACACAATTGCGGTTTCAGGAACTGCTTCTTCAATGCCCCACGGTGTTCCACGCAACGTCAAGCTTGAACGTGGATTTTTGACAATGGACTTCGGTTGCGTTTACGGTGGCTATTGCTCTGATATGACAAGAACAGTTGTCATTGGAAAAGCCGATGAGGACATTAAAAAGGTTTATTTCACCGTTCTTGAAGCGCAAATTAAGGCACTTGAAGCTGCCGCTAACGGTGAACGTGGTTGCTATCGCCTTGACGAAATCGCACGTGATATTATCAATAACGCAGGATTTGAGGGCAGATTTGGTCATTCCCTTGGCCACGGAGTTGGTATGTTCATTCACGAAAGTCCTCGCCTCTCCTTTGGTGCAAAGCCCGAGGCAAAGCTTGTAACAGGAAACGTTGTTACCTTTGAGCCGGGTATTTATATTCCCGAAAAATACGGTTGCCGCATTGAAGATATGGCGGCTATTACCGACGACGGTATCCGCAACTTTACAAAAAGCACTAAGGAGCTTATCGAGTTGTTCTAATCAAATATCAAGAAACGCATCGCAAAACGGTGCGTTTTTTGTTTGTTGGAAATTCAAATTTTGATTTATCGGGGAGTTACAAAGAAAAGATTTTCGCTTTTTTGAAAAAAAGCTCGCAAAAAACTTTTTTAAATGCTTTTTTAAAACCAAATCTGCGCAAATTGTTCCAACGAGTTGGAACAGATGATTTTTCTCCCTTGTCGAAAAATCTAATTTGCTAATTTAAATTATAGACACACCGCCACTAAAATGGCTACGTTCAGTGGTAGTGGCGGGACGTCGGGACGCCGTCCCCTACGGAAGTTAGTTTGTGTTTGGATGCGGACAGTCGAGGACGCCTGTCCCTACGGAGTTTGTGGTGAAATCTATTGCATAAACTAAATGGCGAGCCCCTCATCCACCGCCTCGGCGGTCCCCCTTCCCCTCAATGGGAAGGCACAAAGTTAGTTGAGGTTGGGAAGCGGACTCACGGAGTGAGCCCCTACGGTGAGCGACATTATACATACAATATGGTGATTTTATCTAACTATAAAACCTCACGGCTACGCACAAGCAGAGTAAATTTTAGAAAATCACTCTGAAAGAGGGGTTTTCGTAGTTTGGGCGAGAAAATCGTCGGTGGGAGTTTACTCACACAAGGCGATTTTATTGGTCAAACCGATAATTTGCTCGCAAATTGTCGAAAATTTACGTCGAACCAGCACCAACCAAAGCGATTAAAAAAGCTTTTTGGTTCTTTTTCTCGAAAAAGAACATATCCTTACTTTCTAACTTCTTTTCACACAACAAAAGCCACCGGTATATTACAGGTGGCTTTTTAACATTTATTAATTTTGGGTTATTTTTTGTGCTATTTTGTCCTTAAGATTAAAGAATTTTGGACAGGAATTCTTTAAGTCTTGGGTGGGTGGGGTTGCCAAAAACCTCCTCGGGAGTACCGTCGACTGCGATATTCCCTTCATTCATAAACATCACTCGGCTCGCAACCTCACGGGCAAATCCCATTTCGTGAGTTACAATTACCATGGTGAGCTTCTCTTTGGCAAGGTCACGCATAAGGTCAAGCACCTCGCCTACCATTTCAGGATCGAGTGCCGAGGTTGGTTCGTCAAATAGAATAACCTTCGGCTCCATAGCAAGAGCACGAACAATCGCAATTCTCTGCTTTTGACCACCTGAAAGTGTGGAGGGGTATGCATTCGCCTTATCCTCAAGTCCAATTCTTTTAAGCAAGGTCATTGCCTTTTCATTAAAATGAGCTGTGATTTCCTTTTTGCTCATTCCCTCTTTTTTCATTCTCTTACCGTGAATATGAATAGGCGCAAGAGTTATATTTTCAAGAACGGTTTTATTATTGAAAAGATTGAAATTTTGGAACACCATTCCCATATTCTGACGGTGAACGTTAATATCAACGCTGAAATCTGCGATATTTTCACCCTCGAACATAATAACACCGTCATCGGGGTCTTCAAGGCAATTGATACAACGAATGAAGGTTGATTTGCCCGAACCCGAAGGACCAATGATAGCCACCTGCTCGCCCTCGTGAATAGTGGTGGTAATTCCACAAAGGACGTCTTTTTCGCCATATCTTTTATGTAAATTCTTAATTTCTATCACTTTTTGCAAATCTCCTTTCAAGTAATTTTATGCCTACCGTGATTATAAGCACAAGCACAATGTAGATAAGTCCCATCATAAGATATGGCACCATACTGTCATATTTTACCATACCAACGTCAAGAAGCGCTTTGTAAAGGTCATAAACCGCAATAAAGCTCAAAACGGATGTCTCTTTTATCAAGCTGATAAACTCATTTCCAAGCGTGGGAAGAATGTTTTTAACCGCCTGCGGAACAATAATTTTAAGCATTGTGGCGGGATACGTCAAGCCGAGCGCACGTCCGGCTTCCATTTGACCCTTGTCAACGGAATTCAGTCCGCCACGCATAATTTCTGAAACGTATGCACCACTGTTCATACCAAAAACTATCATTCCAACTGTGAGCGCGCTCAAATTTATATCGAGCGTTGGAATAATTACGTAATACGCGATAAGAAGCTGTGCAACTATCGGTGTTCCACGGAAGATGAGCGTATAGAATGAGCATATTTTATCAAGAATTTTGTAAATCAACTTATACTTGGGAGCGACCTTAATAATGGCAATTACCGTACCGATAAGGACACCGATAATAAGACCAACTATAGCTACCTTTATTGTATTAAAAAGACCTTGAAGGAAAATGCTGATATAATGCTCGTTTGAAAGAGTTTCAAAGAAATTCTTAAATTTCGCGCCCCAGCTTGTTTTTTGTTGAGCATTTATCTCCTCAATAATCATATTTGCAGGCGCTTCGTCAAGCATAACACCATAAATATTTCCGTTTATAAGGTCGCTTATGGCAACCTGCGCGTTGGAATAGGATTTTCCGTCAATATTCGCAAATCCCACAAAGCCCCAATCCTCGTCACCTGTGATATAAAGCGAGCCGGTTGTTGCGTTTTGAAAACCGATTGACTTATCAACAAGCGAATTAAGAACGGCTTCGACCTCCGTTACCGTTTTACAGTTGTCAAAATCGGTATTATCACTTGGAACTATGAGCTTTTGAGATGCCTCGTAATAGGGTGTTGTAAAATCGTAAATTTCAGCACGGTCCGCACTTGCGGTGATACCTGCCATACCGATGTCGGCATATCCCGCCTCGACCTGAACGAAAATTTCATTAAATCCGATGTTTTTGATCACAAGCTCAAGATCTGCCCACTCGGCGTATGCCGCTGCGATCTCAATGTCAAGACCATAGATTTTTCCGTCATTTTCCATATATTCAAATGGCTCAAAGGGGCAGTTTGTAACGACCACAAAATTGTTTTCTGTGTTTGTAACGTCGGTAGTAGTAACTGTATATCCAACCTTTTCGCCCTCGCCCTCAAAATACTTTGAAACGAGCGCATCAAACGTTCCGTTTGCTTTGATTTCTTCCATAAAGGAATTTATACTGTCAACAAGCTCACTATTCCCCTTTTTGCAAACGAATGCGTACTGCTCGTTTGTGAGCTTAACGTCAATTATTTTGACCGCAGATCTGTTCTCTTTCCCCCTTATAGAGCAGGACACAAGCCCCAACACAAGAGTTAAAATAAGAGCGAAAACAACAAATAATTTTAAAATGCTTTTCATTTCTTTCTCCCATATAAATTCAATAAAACACAGCGAAAGGAATTATACTACTTTTAATGCAGTTTGTCAATAGATTTTTGAAATAATATTCACATTTTTTAAATAATTATTTATTATTTTTGAAAATTTATTCATTTAATTTGAATTAATATTCATTTTTGTAAAAAAATATACAAAATTTTATTTTCGTGCATTTTTTTTGATAATTTATTGACATAATTTCGCTAATATGTTACAATATAATGTAATATTATATACGAAAGGAAACTTTGATTATGGAAAACTTAAATCCAAAATACGAAGCTTTATTTACTCCTTGGAAAGTAGGTAACGTTGAAATCAAAAACCGTATCGTAATGTGCCCCATGGGTGGTACATCCCTTTTCGGTTGGTTTGAGCTTGGCGGTTGCCATTTTGACAAAGAGGCAGCAAAACTCTTCTTAGAACGCGCCAACAATAACGTTGGTCTTATCATCCCCGGTATCGCTCCCCTTCGTGATACATTCTGGGGCAAATGGCTTTGGGAAAATCCAAAGATGTTTGATGAATTGAAGGAATTTATGGACGAAATTCATAAAACAGGCGCAAAGCTTTTCGTTCAGCTCACCGCAGGTATGGGTCGCTCTTGGGCGATTACAGAGCTTGTTGCTCCACTTCACAAAAACCCTGTAACAAGAGTTCTTGTTAAGCCCATTATTGATACAAATCACGAGCTTGCTTCTCCTTCTCCTCAGCCTGCTCGTTGGGCTCCCGAAATTACTTGCCCACAGATGACTGTTGAGCAAATTCACGAAATTATTGAAGCATTTGCAAAAACTGCAAAGCTTTGCATGGATGCAGGCGTTGGCGGTGTTGAGGTTCACGCAGTTCACGAGGGTTACCTTCTTGACCAGTTTGCAATTGAATATTTCAACCACCGTACAGACGAATACGGCGGCAACTTTGAAAATCGCTATCGCTTTGCCGCAGAGGTTGTTAAGGCAATTAAAGAAGAATGCGGCGCAGATTTCCCCGTTTCTCTTCGTTACTCAGTTGAATCCAAGATGAAGGACTTCTGCTATGGCGCAATGCCCGGTGAAGATTACGTTGAAATCGGCAGAAATATGGAAGAAAGCGAAAAGGCAGCTAAGTATCTTCAGGATTGCGGATACGATATGCTTAACGCAGACAATGGTACATACGACTCTTGGTACTGGGCTCATCCCCCGATGTACATGCCCGAAAACTGTAACCTTGAAGACGTTGCACACATCAAAAAGTTTGTTGACATTCCTGTAGTTTGTGCAGGTAGAATGGATGCAGAGGTGGGTGCGCAGGCAGTTGCAGAAGGCAGAATCGACGGTGTTGGTGTTGCTCGTCAGTTCCTTGTTGACGCAGAATGGATTACAAAGCTCATTGAAGATAGAGTTGAGGAAATTAAGCCCTGCATCTGCTGCCATAGCGGTTGCTTTAACTTCTCTTCTTCAAAGGGTCACCATAATACTCAGGATCTTACAGACACAATGGGTCTTGCTCGTTGCGCACTTAACCCTGAAACAATGCAGTCAAAGAAATACAACCTCAAGCCCGCTAAAAAGTCCAAAAAGGTTGCTGTTGTAGGTGGCGGTATCGGTGGTATGGAAGCCGCTATCGTTCTTGCAAAGCGTGGCCATGAGGTTACTCTCTATGAAAAGACAGATAAGCTTGGCGGTGTGTTCATCGCAGCAGCTGCTCCCTCCTTTAAGGAAAAGGACCGTGCGCTTATCGCTTGGTATAACAGAGAAATCAGAAAATATCCCAATATCACAATCCACCTTAACGCAGAGGTTAAAAATGTGAAGGCACTTAAGGCAGATGAGGTTATTATCGCTACAGGTGCTAAAGCAAGACGCCTTAACGTTAACGGTGCGCACACAACAATTGAAGCGGTTGATTACCTTCTTGGCAACAAGTCGGTTGGCGAAAAGGTTGTTGTTATCGGTGGCGGTCTTACAGGTTGCGAAATCGCTTATGACCTCTATCTTAAGGGTAAACAGCCCGTTATTGTTGAAATGATGGACGACCTTATCGTAACAAAGGGTATCTGCCTTGCAAACACAAGTTACCTTCGTGACTTCTTTAAAACAAATCAGGTTCCCGTTCATCTTGAAACAAGTCTTTATCAAATTGTTCCCCGTGGTGTTATCGTTAAGCACAAGGACGGTCAGTATGAAACAATTCCTTGCGATAGCGTAATCACATCCATTGGTTATAATCCCGCACCCGTTGTTAAGAACAAAAAGGTTCACGTTATTGGTGACGCAAAGAAGGTTGGTAACCTTAGAAGCGTTATTTGGGGCGCTTGGGACGTAGCAATGAAGATTTGATAATCTTCTATTAATATTGAAAGGACTTTTCGAATATGATTTTAACTAATGAACAGCAGGCCATACTCAATGGCGAAAAGGGTGAAACTCTTGCCAAGGTTATGGAAACAGTGGTTCGTTACGGTGAACTTTTCGGCGCAGAAAAGCTCGTTCCCGTAACAAGTAAATATAATCACCTTGTAACAAGCTTCGGCCTTAAGATGATGACTCCCGTTTTCGATCTTATGCAGCAGCTTATCGACGCAGGCGTTGTGTCAGAGCAGAAATTCTCTGCCGACCCCCGTCCCCTAGACCCCAACGTTCCTCAAAACATCTTGCAAAAGATTGTTTTCAACGTTGCAATGTACTCAAAGCAGGATTTCTATGAGGGTCAGCTTCAAACACTTGGTCTTATGGATAAAAACGCATTCACTTGCGCTTGCTATCTTGACCAGGTTGGCAACAAGCCCCAAAAGGGCGAGGTTCTCTCTTGGGCAGAATCAAGTGCGGTTGTTTATGCAAACTCCGTTCTTGGCGCAAGATGTAACCGTAACTCCGGTATTATCGATATTATGGGCTCAATCGTTGGCTACGTTCCCTATTTCGGTCTTTTGACTGATGAAGGAAGAAAGGCAACTTGGGTTGTTGAAATTAAAACAACAAAGAAGCCCGAAGCACAGCCCCTTGGCTCTGCAATCGGTATGAAGGTTATGGAAGACGTTCCCTATATCAAGGGTCTTGATAAGTGGCTTGGCGACGAGCTTGACGACGCGGCTTGCTCCTTCCTTAAGGACTTTGGCGCGGCTACTGCTTCTAACGGTGCGGTTGGTCTTTATCACGTTGATAACCTCACTCCCGAGGCGAAGGAACTTGGCGAGTCCCTTATCACAGAGGGCGCAAAAACTTACGTTATTGACGATGCCGAGCTTCAAAGAATTTATGATTCCTATCCTGTAATTTGGAAGAAGAAGGACGCAAAGCCCAAGCTCTGCTTTATGGGTTGTCCTCACATGAGCTTGGAACAGCTCAAATCTTGGACTGTTCGCCTTGAAGATTCTCTTGCAGAAGCAGGAAATAAAAAGGTTGTAATTCCCACAGTGTTCACATCTGCTCCCGCAGTTATTGAGGAATTTAATAAGACAGAATATGCAGCTCGTCTTAAGTCAACAGGTGTAATTCTTTCTTACATCTGCCCTCTTATGTACATGAACAATCCTCTCTCCAAGTCCATGCCCGTAATTACTTCGTCAAACAAGCTTCGTACATATACAACAGCTCGCTACTATACCGACGAAGAAATTCTTGAAAAAATCACAAAGGGGGTAAAGTAAGATGATGGTATTCAAAGGTAGAGTTGTTGCTCCCGGCAACGTAACTGCAGAAGCAGTTGTTTCCCATGCAGGACTTAATACTCTTGCTTCATTCCAGGGCGCACTTCAGTTTGGCGATAAAAAGGCAACCTGTGGCGACCAGAATAACCCCGATCTCTATAATAAGCAAATGGCGGGCAAGGCACTTTGCCTTCCTCAAACAATCGGCTCAACAACAGGTGGTCTTGTTCTCTATTGCGCATGCGCAATGGGACGTCAACCCGCTGCAATGCTCTTTAGCCAGCCCATCGACTCACTCGCAGGCGCAGGCGTTGTAATTGCAGACGTTTGGCTCAATGACGAAAAGGCGAAAATGGTTGTTGTCGACTCCCTTGGCGACGAATTTCTCAACTATGTTAAGGACGGAATGTCCATTACCGTTAAGGAAGACGGAACTGTTGAAGTTGCTTAATTAATTCAAACATAAAAGCACGTCAAATTGACGTGCTTTTTGTTTTGCGTAATTCAAATTTTGATTTATAGGAAAAGTTACAAAGATAAAAATTTTCGCTTTTTTGAAAAAAAGCTCGCAAAAAACTTTTAATCGTATTAGGGTAAACAAATTTTGCGCAATGCGCGTGACTCACTTCTTCGCGCTCGTCACACTCGTTTTTGTTGCATAAATGCAACAAAAACTGCGCCTTGCTACTCTGCACATAGAGTTTTTGATAGCAAAATGGCTACGTTGGGCATTAGCAAATCACAGATTTTCGAATGCATGAGAAAATCGTTATGTAATGTTTGATTTCAATCAAACATTACGATTTGCGCAGATTAATTTAACTCACACGATTAAAAGTTTTGCGTGCGGGGTTCCCCGAAGCGACATTTATGAGCTTTGGGGGTTCGCGCGATGCTTTTTCAAAAGCGACCTTTTTTATCTTTGTAACTACTCGATAAA
>JAZTWO010000012.1:0-5638 GCA_045635885.1 Eubacteriales bacterium
AGCAGGGGACTGAAAATCCCCGTGTCGTTGGTTCGATTCCGACCGGAGGCACCATAAATATGCGGATTTAGCTCATTTGGTAGAGCGTCGCCTTGCCAAGGCGAAGGTGGCGGGTTCGAGCCCCGTAATCCGCTCCATAAAGAAACAGCACCCAATAGGGTGCTGTTTCTTTATGGAGTGCGCCTTACAGGCGCGAGGGCTCGAACGAGCGAAGCGAGTAGCGGGCGAACTTTTCGTCTTTTGCTCGCAAAAGTGATGGCATAAGCCATCAAGAAAATTCGCTTGTTTGCCACTTGTGGCAAACTATGTCGAGCCCGAGTTGTTCGCACAATCAATATGGTGGGAAATGTGCGAAGAGCCCGCGCAAACCAAAGGTTTGCAAAGGGCAAGTTTGTGTCTTTGCTTGCAAAGTGATGGTGTGAGCCATCAAACAAACTTAGCTTTATGGCACTTTAGTGCCATAAAAGTTCGAGCATACCGTTATCTTATAGCACCACAATAGTGGTGCTTTTTTATTGCACGTCTTACAGGGCAAGTTTGTGTCTTTGCTCGCAAAAGTGATGGCATAAGCCATCAAGAAAATTCGCTTGTTTGCCACTTGTGGCAAACCATGTCGAGCCCGAGTTGTTCGCACAATCAATATGGTGGGAAATGTGCGAAGAACCCGCGCAAACCGAAGGTGACTAATTTAGGCGAACTGCCAAAGGCAGCCCCTACAAAGTTAGTATATGTTTGGAACGGACAGTCGGGGACGCCTGTCCCTACGATGTGAATGATGTTATATGTACAAACTGAACAAAGCACGCAAAAAAAGGACGCATATGCGTCCTTTTATTATTTATTGCCACGGGGGAGTTAGGTGGGTTTTGCCGAAGTCGGTGAAGCACATATAGATTTTTGTTGCTATTCCGACGTATAATACTATGGCTATATTTCCTTCGTATCGCTCGATGCCTGCTCTCCCAATTTCACCTAAATCTACGTTGTCCTTTGTCACCCAAGAATATAAGTCATCTTTAGACCGCTTATAATTGCGGCGGTTAAAAAGCTTATACATTATTTCTTTATTATCAGATGCTGAAAAATCCTCGCTTTTTTGCTTTTGCCAATTTCCGTTAAAATCCTTATGATAGGTATATATCTCTCCGTCATCAATTTCATAATAAGTGTCATTGAATAACATTATATTTCCGTCAACGTAAATGGTTGCTTTTTTGGGATATAGTCCAACGTTGGGGACGATTATTTCAATGGTGAAATTATCATATAGAAGAAAGCGAAGCTTTAATTTGTTTATAGGGTGGAGCAAAAGAAAATATTCCAAAGACAAGCCAAGTGCGATGAGCAAAATGATTGCTATTATTTTTACCCACAGGGGTGTTTTTTTGTTTTCTTTTGTTTCTTCTGATTTTTCATAAGCTTCGATTGCACCAAATTTTTCCACAAAAACACCGCCTTTCTTTTTTTATTATATCACGTTATTATGTTTTTTGCAATAGTTGAGTTGAGCAGTAGATAATAAATATCTTTGCATATCTTGAAAAATATGGGCAAAAAATAAAAATCAACTAAAATTAACACTGCTTTTTTCTTTAAAATGTATTGCGTTTTGGATTTTTTTGTGTTATAATTAATTGAAAATGAACGATTAAAGAGTTTATTAATATAGAATGAAAGAGGAAAATTTTATGGAAAACATTAGAATTCAAGACGACCTTTATATGTTCGTCAACCAAAAGACACTTGATGAGCTTGTAATTCCCGACGACAAGCCCACTGCCGGTGGTTTTGCAAAGCTTGCCGACGGTGTTGAAAAAATTATGATGGGTGAGTTTGAAGAAATGGCTTCTTCAAAGTCCTATCCAAACGATTATCTTAAACGTGCTTGCGAGCTTTATGCAATCGCTATGGATGCTGATAGAAAGGCAAAGGACGGTATTGCTCCCGCCCTTAAAAATCTTTCTGTTCTTGATGAAATTAAGGAGATTGGCGATTTTAGCGGCTTATACAAAAAGTTGACATTAAAGGGAATTCCCACTCCCCTTAACATCATGGTTGAAACTGACATGAAGAACACCCAAAGACGCCTTGTTTACATTCAGGGTGCGAGCGTAATTCTTCCTGACGCAACCTATTACAATCCTGAAAGAGCTGCGCAAAAGGAACAGCTTCTTGGCCTTTGGGCGAATGCAACAAAGGCGGTTATGGCAAAAACAGACCTTTCTGCAGAGGAGCAGGAAAAGTACGTTACAGATGCTCTTGCGTTTGACGAAATTCTTGCAGGTCTTGTTAAGACAAACGAGGAATGGTCAAAGTATGTTGAAATGTACAATCCAATGCCTGTAGATGAGGTTGCCGCTATGGTTTCAACCGTTGATTTTAAGGGTATGCTTAACGATTTGTTCGGACGTGTTCCCGAAACAATTGTTGTTACAGAGCCTCGTTTCTTTGGCGGTTTTGCAAGTGTTCTTAATGCGGACACACTTGTGCTTTACAAGCACTGGGCTTACGTTACAGGTCTTCTTAGATTCTGCTCTTATCTTTCTGAAGAGCTTCGTGAACTTGGCGGTATGTATATGCGTGCAATTACTGGTGTTGCGGTAATGCAGTCTGCTCAAAAGTTTGCTTATGGTCTTGCTTCCGGCATATATTCTGAGCCCGTTGGTATTTATTACGGTGAAAAGTATTTTGGCGAAGAAGCGAAGAAGGATATTACTGAAATTGTATATCAGATTATTGATACATACAAGGAACGTATCAAGACAAACGAAATCCTTGGTGAAGCGACAAGAGAAAAGGCAATTTTGAAGCTTTCTACTATGGGCGTTAAAATGGGCTATCCTGACAAGGTGAGAGCAATTTATGATAAGCTTGTTTTCAATCCTGAGAACTCTCTTTTTGAAATTATGGAAGCTCTTAGTGAGGTTCGCACATTGGATATGCTTGAAAAACTTGACGAGCCAACTAATCCCGAAAACTGGGCAATGCCCGGTCACTTGGTTAACGCATGCTATGACCCATTCGTTAACGATATTACTTTCCCAGCAGCTATTCTTCAGCCTCCATTCTACTCATTGAAGCAGACAAGAAGTGAAAACCTTGGTGGTATTGGTGCAGTTATCGGTCACGAAATTTCACATGCATTTGACTCAAACGGTGCAAAGTGCGACGAAAACGGTAACATCAACGACTGGTGGACTGAAGATGACTTTAAGAGATTTGAAACAAAGGTTAACCAGATGATTGAACAGTTCGACGGAATTGAGCTTCCTTGGGGAACTGTTAACGGTGCGTTTATCGTTAGTGAAAATATGGCGGACAACGGTGGTATGTCTGTTACTCTTGATATTATGTCAAGAATGGAAGGTGCTTCTTATGAAGAATACTTCTGCAACTGGGCAAGAGTTTGGTGTCAGAAGGCGAGAGATGAATATCGCAAGCTCCTTTTGGCAGTTGACGTTCACGGTCCTACACTCCTTCGTGCAAACATGCCTCCAAGAAACTTTAAGGAATGGTATGAGGCATTTGGCGTTACCGAAAACGACAAGATGTATATCGAACCCGAAAAGAGAATTGTTATTTGGTAATAATATTAAACACCGAGTTTTTTCAAAAAAACGAAAATTTTGCTTTGTAATTAATTAATATCAAAGGGATGCCGATTGGCATCCCTTTGTGTTTTATTTTTTAGTTAAGCTTTGATATTCGCTTTGGTCACCGAAGTTTTCTTCACCCATAAGTGCTGCGATTGTGTGTGCAATTTGGATATTTTCAATGTTCTTTCCATTGAACAATTCTGCGCCCTGTCCGTATGCGAAAATGAGTACGTCGGCTGCTGAATGGTCGCCATAATGATAGTTGAGTGTTCCGTCTTCGTCGGGGTAAAGCTCGCCTGTTTCGTGGTCGGCGGTGATGAGAACGAATGTGTCGGGATTATAGAATGCAAATTCCATAAAGAGTGCAATTGCCTGATTGAAACGGATTACTGTTTCAAATGTTTTCTTCATATCGTTATTATGGCAATGCTTATCGATATATGCTTCTTCATACATAAAGAAGAAACCATTTTCGTTTTCTGCAACCTTTTCAAGATTTTCTTGGATATGTCTTTCAATAACGGGAATTCGGCTTGCGGTGTAATAGTCATAACCACAGTCAATGATTGTTCCGTATTTCTGAGTTGCACTGATCAAAGAATCCATTATATCTGCGGTGCTATCACGGTCGCTTGCGTGTGCCGCAAAGGATGCGGGAGTTGCTCCTGTTTCGTTTTCTGTAGACATTACCGCCGCAGATTTTCCAAGCTCATAAGCAAGCTCGGTAAGGGATTTAACATCATTGAAGTCTTTATCACGTCCGATATATTCGTTATAGGTTTTATGTCCGCATGCAAGTGCTGTGCCACCTGCCGCACTGTCTGTAATTCCTGAAAGAGATTGAGTTCTTGAAGTGCCGATATAGGGGAAGTAATAACCATAGAACATATCTTCACCGTCACTATAGTCGCAGGGAGTTTCCATATATTCAAAAAGCTTGGTTTGGTAAACGCCCATACCGTCGCCAATGAGCATAATGAAATTTTTCGCTTCTTTTGTGATGGGTTTATTTACTGTAACTGCTTCGGGAACGTTTAATGAAGCGCCGTCGCCTGTTACATAGGTATCAACAAAGAAATATGCCGCTGCTGCAATGATGAAATAGTCACCCTCGAGTGCGATACTGCCGCCATTTGCAAGAATTGCGAATTCAAAACCCTCGGTTTCTGCCTCAAGAGAAGCGGAAATGGGGCGGGATGTTTCGCCAACAACGATTTCGTTTGGTTTTTGGTCGAAATTATCGTCGATTATTTCAAGAGTAACACCGTATTTGGCTTGTGCCTGATTTTTGATGTATTCTGCGGCTCTTTGGTTATAATCAAGCCCCTGCTGGTCATAAACTATGGTATAATTTGCAAGATTTACACCATTGATTGTGGGTGGGGTTGCGGATTTCTCTTTTTTGCCACAGGAAACAATGGCAGAGCATGCAAGAACAATCAAAATGATTGCTAAGGAAAGGGAAATGTACTTTTTCATATTTTATCCTCCAAAAATATAGTTGGAATTTGTTGTTAATATTATAACATATAAGTTTGAAGATTGCAAGAGTGTTTATTTGTGTATTTTTGTTTTTAAATATTCAAAAACCCCTTGACAATTGTAAATGTTTGTGATATAATTCATCTGTTAATTAAATATGGCGCCATGGCCAAGTGGTAAGGCAAAGGTCTGCACCACCCCTACCCCCAGCCCGAATCTGGGTGGCGCCACAAAAAAACACAGGACACCGAATGGTGTCCTGTCTTTTTTGGAAATGAAGCGCACAAAAGTGCATGAAGCGAGTTGCGAAGCAACTCATGAAGCAGGGCTTCGCCCTATGAAGCGAGCCTTCGGCTCACGGAAAGTTACATAGTGCGCTTTGCTTAATACGAGCGGAGCGAGTGCTTCGTGGTGCAACGCACCGCTTCGTATTCGCGAAGCGAATGCTTCATTAAAATATGAGAGTTTGGAAACGAAGCGCACAAAAGTGCATGAAGCGAGTTGCGAAGCAACTCATGAAGCAGGGCTTCGCCCTATGAAGCGAGCCTTCGGCTCACGGA
>JAZTWO010000013.1:0-3758 GCA_045635885.1 Eubacteriales bacterium
CACGTCGAAAATTTATTTTCGTAAGCGGATTTTGTGGGGTGAACTGACAATTTGCAAGCAAATTGTCGAAAATTTACGTCAAACCACCACAAACCAAAGCGATAAAAAAGTTTTGCCAAGCTTTTTCAAAAGCGGAAATCTTTACTTTGTAACTTTAAAACGGTACTTTGTAACTTTAAAACGGTACTTTGTAACTTTAAAACGGTACTCTCTAACTCTACAGAAGTTACTCTGCGGTGTTTATGGGTGTGATATTGTTTCGTTATTAGGAATATCAACCTTAATAAACTTATTATATCACACTATTAAAAACTTTTCAACACGGAAAGGTGATTTGTTCACAAATTATTAATAAAGTTAATGTAGAATGTTAATTTAGAGTGAGATATTATTCTCGGGCAAAAATTCTGTTTAAGGAGGTGGCAACATGGCGCAAAAATATGCGGGCGGCAGGGCAAACAAAAAGGCATACAAGGTTGGTAAATTGACAAAAAACACCAAGTTTTCTCGCAAAAAGAAGCTCAATCCAGTGCCATTTATCATTTTATTTCTTATTTTCTTAAGCTTTATTTTTGCCGTTATTTTGGGAAACCACCTTTCAAAAAAGGCAGAGGAATCACGCAACACAACCGTCCCACCATCAAGCTCAAGCATTGTTTTGCCAAGCATTGACAAGGTAAATCCGAGCGTTAAGCTACACGCTTATCTTATTGATTTGCACGATGCCGGCTTAAAGCAATCCATTTCCGATTTGACACAGGATGCAAGAAGCAAAGGAAATGCGCTTTTTGTTGAGATGATTGACAATGAGGGAAATTTGATTTATACATCCGACATTTCAAGCAAAATTTCTCAACCAAGCTATGAGGATTTTGCGCTTTCTCGACTTAAAAATCACTTTGACTATTACAACGATTATGCAGTTGGATTTTTCAAATCCTCGTTTTCTTCAAGTATTGACGTTAGCGAAAGATTGATTATTGAGGCGAATGAAATTTCACTTTTGAGCGAAGCGGCAGGCAACGTGTTTGACCAAATAATCGTACAATTCCCCAAAAGCATCACCAAAACCGACGCTTTGCACTATCAATCATATCTTCTCAACCTCAAGCTTGCGGCAAGCACAACACCCATTGGGATTATGCTCCCCATCTCTCTTATTTCAAACGTGAGCAATCACTCCATACTTGCGGAAATAATGAAGGTTGCAGACTTTTTTGTTGTGGATTTTGATGGTATGGATAGTGAACAAGTTGAAAATGCTCTCTCTCCCCTTGTATATTTTTCGGGTAGATACAATGCTGTTGCAATCATTAACAACACCGACGAGGACATTATAGCTGCCCTTGAAAGACAAAACGTTTACAGTTACATAGTAAAATGAGGAACGACTGAAAATTCGTTCCTCATCTTTGTTTTTTTTGGATATTTTAACATAATTTCGACCATTTTTGACTCAAAAGCAATTAATAATCACTAAAAAAACTATTGACATTTGCTATTTTTATTGATAAAATATAAAATGAAATAGGATGGCAAAATGTTGCCACCAAATCTAATCGCTTTAAATAGCGGGAATGGAGAAATATTATGAACGTTTTAAAAGAATTATCTCTCATTGGTATTGTCCCTGTAATTAAAATCGACAGAGTTGAGGATGCGCTCCCTCTTGCAAAGGCGCTTAACGACGGTGGTCTCCCCTGCGCAGAAATTACATTTAGAACTGCTGCTGCAAAGGATGCAATCGCCGCTATTACAAAAGAATATCCCGATATGATTGTTGGTGCGGGCACAGTTCTTACCAAAGAGCAGGTTGACCAAGCAATTGAAGCGGGTTCAAAATTCATTGTTAGCCCCGGATTTAATCCCGAAATCGTTAAATATTGCCAGGAAAAAGGTTGCCCCATTATTCCCGGTATCAATAATCCCACAGGCATTGAACAGGCACTCTCTTTGGGTCTTACAACAGTTAAATTCTTCCCCGCAGAGCAAAGTGGTGGTATCAATATGATTAAAGCAATGAGCGCCCCCTATGGTGCGGTTACATTTATGCCCACGGGCGGTATCGGTCCTAACAACGTAAACGACTATCTCTCTTTCAACAAGATCGTTTGTTGTGGCGGTAGCTGGATGGTTAAGGCAGATATGATTGAAGCAGGTGACTTTGACGGTATTACAAAGCTTGTTCGTCAGGCGGTTGACACAATGCTCGGATTTAAGTTCAAACACATGGCTATTAACGATACAAGCAAGAACGAGGCGGATTCTGATGCAAATGCTATCAACGGTATTTTCGGTCTTGGCACAAGAGCTGCAAGCGCTTCCACCTTCGCATCTGAATCAATTGAAATTATGCACGCACCCGGCAAGGGTACTCACGGTCACGTTGGTATTCAAACAAACAACGTTGAACGTGCGGTTTATCACCTTGAACGCCGTGGCGTTAAGTTTGATCACTCCACTGCTCGCTTTGACAAGGCAGGCAAGATGACATTTATCTACCTTGCAGACGAAATCGGTGGCTTTGCGTTCCACATTTGTCATTAATTTGTTGAAATTATAGATTGAAAGGAATTTAGAAAAATGAAAAGAGTTGTTACATTCGGCGAGCTTATGCTCCGCCTTGCTCCCAACGGTTATTACCGTTTCTTCCAGAACGACCAGATGCAAGCTACTTTCGGTGGCGGTGAAGCTAACGTTTCTGTTTCACTTGCAAACTACGGTCTTGATTCCGTTTACGTTACAAAACTCCCCAAGCACGCTATCGGTCAGGCGGCGGTTGATTCTCTTCGTTATTTCGGCGTAGATACATCAAAGGTTGTTCGTGGCGGCGATAGAGTTGGTATTTATTATCTTGAAAAGGGCGCTTCTCAAAGAGGTTCTGTTTGTATTTACGACCGTGCTCACTCCGCTATCGCAGAAGCAAAGCCCGAAGATTTCGATTGGGATTCCATTTTTGAAGGTGCAGATTGGTTCCACTTTACAGGAATTACTCCCGCACTTGGTGGCAATCTTGTTGAAATTTGCCGTGAGGCATGTAAGGCGGCTAAGGCAAGAGGTGTTAAGATTTCTTGCGACCTTAACTACCGTGGTAAGCTTTGGACAAGAGATCAGGCAAGAGCTGCTATGACTGACCTTTGTCAGTACGTTGACGTTTGCATTTCTAACGAGGAAGATGCAAAGGACGTTTTCGGAATCGAAGCAGAAGGTACTGATATTTATGGCGGTAAGCTCAATCACGAAGGATATAAGAGCGTTGCAAAGCAGCTTGCTGACAAGTTCGGCTTTGAAAAGGTTGCTATTACACTCAGAACATCCATTTCTGCAAGTGATAACGACTGGGCAGGTATGCTCTATGACGGCGAAAACTATTGCTTCTCTAAGTCATATCACCTTCATATCGTTGACCGTGTTGGCGGTGGCGACTCCTTTGGTGGCGGTCTTATTTATGCTCTTCTTTCTGGTAAGGATACACAGAGCGCAATTGAATTCGCAGTTGCGGCCTCCGCTCTTAAGCACTCTGTTGAGGGCGACTATAACCGTGTTTCCGTTGCGGAAGTTGAAAAGCTCGCAGGTGGCGACGGCTCCGGTCGTGTTCAGAGATAATTGAATTGAATAAAAATAAAAATCAAGGGAACCCGTGAGGGTTCCCTTTTTTGTTCGGGTCGTCGAGGCGGCATGCCCTACAGAAGTTAGTTTGGAACAAATAGTCTATAGTTCGCTATCCGCACAAGATCCTTCGGTCGCTTTGCTCCCTC
>JAZTWO010000014.1:0-6271 GCA_045635885.1 Eubacteriales bacterium
AAAACTGCGTCTTGCTACTCTGCACATAGAGTTTTTGATAGCAAAATGGCTATAGTTTGTATTAGCAAATTACAGTTTTTCGAGCCGCCTGTTAAAATGGCGAGAAAAACGTTATGTGTCAATTTATTGACACAATTTGCGTGGATTAATTTAACGCCCACGTTTAAAAGTTTTGCGGAGCTTTTTCAAAAGCGACCTTTTTTATCTTTGTAACTATTTGATAAATCACAATTTATGAAATAAAAATCTTGGAGAAAATATATGAAAATAGTATTTTTAGATGCACTTGCTTTGGGCGAGGATATTGACCTTTCAAATTTTTGTGAACTTGGTGAGGTTGAAATTTATCCTTCAAGCACAATTAGCGAAATTAAAGAAAGAGTTGCAGATTGCGACGTTGTTGTTACAAACAAATTAAAATTGAATAGAGAAACGCTTGCAGATGCTAAAAATCTCAAGCTTATTTGCGTTACTGCCACGGGCTTTGATAATATTGATATCGAGCATGCCAAAGAAAAGGGCATTGGAGTTTGCAACGTGGTTGGCTATTCAACCAACAATGTTACACAACTCACCGTTGGATTAGTTCTTCAATTGATTAATAAGAGCAAGGAATATCAAAGAAGCGTTTCAAGTGGTTTTTATAGCGAATGTGGAGTTGCCAATATTCTTGCTCCCACTTATCACGAAATTAACGGACTTAAATGGGGTATTGTCGGTTTTGGAAATATTGGACGTTCGGTTGGCAAGGTGGCAGAAGCGCTTGGATGCGATGTCCTTGTGAATAAAAGGGAAGCTATTTTGGATTATACTTGCGTTGATATTGATACAATCTGCAGCGAATGTGACATCATCACACTCCATACTCCTCTCAATAATGGCACTCGTAATCTTATAAATGCAGATAGAATTAACAAAATGCGCAACGGTGTGATTTTGGTTAACGTTGCAAGGGGTGCGGTAACGGACGAGCTTGCTATTGCGAAGGCGATTAAATCGGGCAAGATTGGTGGATTTGCCTGCGACGTTTATTCCTGCGAGCCGTTTGGAAAGACCCATCCATTCTATGAGATAATGGATAGGGATAACGTTCTTTTAACTCCTCATATGGCTTGGGGCTCATACGAAGCAAGGGTGAGACTTCTTGGCGAGGTTAAGGAGAATATCAAGGCATATTTTGACGGAAAACTGCGAAACAGAGTAGATATTTAAACAAAATAGCGAGAGGGAATCCTCTCGCTATTTTTATTTTGTCTTTTGTGTTAAAAAAATATAGACAAATCGAATATTATATGATATAATATAATGTCAAACTGTAAAACATTATTTTATTAGTTAATAATTAGTTGATATATAAATTTTAGAAAGGAGCTAAAATGCTTGAATTAAAGAATGTGTCTTACGTCGTTAAAGATGAAAACGGCGCAGACAAAGAAATTTTGAAAAATATTAATTTAACAATAGACGAGCGTTTTGTTGCTATCACCGGGCCTAATGGCGGTGGTAAGTCAACGCTTGCAAAAATTATAGCGGGCATTTATCAGCCCACAAGTGGTCAAATTCTTTTTGACGGTGAGGACATTACAAATATGTCCATAACCGATAGAGCAAAAAAAGGAATTAGCTTTGCATTCCAACAGCCCGTTCGTTTTAAGGGACTTACTGTTAAAGATCTTATTACACTTGCGGCAGGCAAGCCCATCAGTGTTGCGGAGGCGTGCAACTATCTTTCGGAGGTTGGACTTTGTGCAAGGGATTATATCAACCGTGAGGTTAACGCATCACTTTCGGGTGGTGAGCTTAAGAGAATTGAAATTGCTCTTATCATTGCTCGTTCAACAAAGCTTTCTGTGTTTGATGAGCCCGAGGCAGGAATCGACCTTTGGAGCTTTAATAACCTTATTAAAGTGTTTGAAAGAATGCACGAAAAAACACATGGTTCTATTCTTATCATCTCCCACCAAGAGAGAATTTTGAATATTGCCGATAGAATTATTGTTATTGCCGACGGTGAAATCCGTGAAAGCGGAACAAAGGATGAGATTATGCCTTCTGTTCTTGGATCGGGTGCGCCTTGCTCGGTTTTAACTGAAAATATTTAAGGGGGCGGCTATGGATCAGATTAAAAAGAATTTACTTATGCAGGTAGCCGACCTTCACACAGTTCCTGAGGGAGCTTATAACATTCGTGAAAACGGTGCGGCGGCAGGAAGAAAAACAACTGCCAATATTGATATTGTTTCTAAAGAGGACAAGCCCGGCATTGACATTATCGTTAAGGCAGGCACTAAAAACGAGAGTATCCACATTCCTGTAATTATCAGTGAAAGTGGACTTAAGGATATGGTTTACAATGATTTCTATATTGGCGAGGGTGCGGACGTTACCATTATCGCAGGTTGTGGTATTCACAACTGTGGCGATCAGGATTCTGCTCACGACGGTATTCACTCATTCCACGTTGGCAAGGACGCACGAGTTAGATACGTTGAGCGTCATTATGGTGAAGAAGAGGGAACCGGTGAAAACATTATGAATCCCACAACCATTATCGAAATTGATGAGGGTGGATATCTTGAAATGGAAACCACTCAAATTAAGGGCATTGACTCCACTATTCGCAACACAGAGGCGATTGTTGGAAAGGGCGCAACTCTTATCGTTAAAGAAAAGATTATGACGCACGGAAAGCAACACGCAGAAACCGTGTTTAATGTGGACCTTAACGGAGAGGGCTCAAGCACAAACGTTATTTCTCGTTCCGTTGCAAAGGATAACTCTACGCAAACGTTTTTATCTAAAATCAACGGAAATAGCGAGTGCTACGGTCACACCGAGTGTGATGCCATTATTATGGATAATGCAAGTGTTCGTGCTATTCCTGAAATTACCGCAAACGACATTAATGCTTCTCTTATTCACGAGGCGGCAATTGGCAAAATTGCGGGCGAGCAGTTAATCAAGCTTATGACTCTCGGTCTTACCGAACAGGAAGCTGAAGAGCAGATTGTTAACGGATTTTTGAAATAATAATATTCTAACGGGCGATTAATTAATCGCCCGTATTCATCAAAAAGAAAGGTGATATTTATATGTCAAAGCTTATCGGTAATGCAATCGTTGGACAAAGTGGAGGACCTACTGCGGCAATAAACGCAACGTTGGCAGGTGTTATCCGTGGCGTTCTTGAAAATGTTCATAACGGTTCAATAAACGTTCTTTACGGAATGAAAAACGGAGTTGAGGGACTTTTGAGAGAGGATATTGTTAATCTTTCTGAATTTTTTGCAGATTCTAAAAAGATAGATATTCTTGAGCAAACTCCTGCGGCGGCTCTTGGCTCTTGCAGAAAGAAATTGCCTAAAATTGACGAGGGTAGAGAAACCTATGAAAAGTTAATAGAAATTTTTAAGAAATATGATATAAGATATTTTTTCTATATCGGCGGAAATGATTCAATGGATACGGTTGCCAAGCTTTCTGAATACACAAAAGAGTGCGACTATGAAATGAGAGTTATCGGTGTTCCCAAAACTATTGATAATGACCTTGTTGGAACTGACCACACACCCGGCTTTGCTTCTGCGGCAAAATATATTGCAACAACAATGACAGAAATTATCCGTGATTGTGCAGTTTATACCACAAAAGCGGTGACCGTTGTTGAGATTATGGGACGTGATGCAGGTTGGCTTACTGCTTCTGCAGGAATTCCTAAGGCATTTGGAGGTGAGGTTGCAGACCTTATCTACTTGCCCGAGCGAGCATTTAATAAAGAAGAATTCTTTGCCGATTTGAAGGCGATCCTTCAGGTTAAACCCAATGTTGTTGTTGCGGTAAGCGAAGGAATTAGATTTGCCGATGGCACTTATGTTTGTGAGGGCTTTGGCATTGCTTCAACCGACGTTTTCGGTCACAAACAGCTTTCGGGAACAGGCAAAGCGCTCGAAATTGCAATTAAGAATGAATTTGGTTGCAAGGTGCGTTCAATTGAACTCAATCTTCCTCAAAGATGCGCTTCACATCTCGCATCTAAAACCGACATTGAAGAAAGCGTGCGTGTTGGACGTGCGGCGGCAAAGGCGGCAAGTGAGGGTGTAAGCCGTCAGATGATGACAATTGAAAGAGTAAGTACTGTACCTTATTGCGTTGAAATTTCTCACCGTGACGTGAGTGAAATTGCAAATAAAGTTAAGCACGTTAATGACGAATACATAAATAAAAGAGGAAATTCCGTAACCGACGAGTGCGCTCGTTACCTCTTGCCACTTATTCAGGGTGAGCTTGATGTGAAATATGAAAACGGAATTCCAAAGCATATAATAATATAATGGATAGAGAAAGTATAAGAAAAGAATTGAGGTGTACTATACATCCTCTTAATTCATTGAAGACCTATAAATATACTGTAATTTGTTCGAATTTTAATGGGAAGTGGATACTTTCCAAGCACAAGAATCGCAATACATGGGAAACGCAGGGCGGTCATATTGAACAAGGCGAAACACCGCTTGAGGCAGCCAAAAGAGAACTTTTTGAAGAAAGCGGAATTGTTGATGCTGATGTTTATCCGGTTTGTGATTATAACGGCTATAACTCAAAAAGCAATGCAAACGGAATGGTTTTTTTAGCGATAGTTCGTTCATTGGGAGAATTACCGGAAAGCGAGATGAAGGAAATTGCGCTTTTTCAAGAGTTACCGCAGGAACTCACTTATCCACTGACTTCTCCGGTGCTTTATGCAGAAGCGGGGAAGCTTTTGGCAAAAAAGCAAAAGGGAAGAAAACAAACCGATGTGAATCCTTTTGAAAATAGTGATAGTAACAAAAGATACTATACATACGACTATTTTTTGAAGAAAACTTACGGTGGCAAATGTGCCAAAATTCCGCTTGACGCAGGGTTTTCTTGTCCCAATATGGACGGAAAATGTGGGCACGGTGGCTGTGTTTATTGCTCATCTCGAGGAAGTGGGGATTTTGCCGAAAGTGCAACGCTTTCTATCGCAGAGCAATTTGAATTAACTCGTTCTAAGCTCTCTTCAAAATGGAGCACCGAGCGTACTATTCCTTATTTTCAAGCACGTACAAACACTTATGCGCCGCTTGAAAAAATCAAGGAAAAGTTTGAACAGGCGCTTACTTGCGATGGTGTTGTTGCAATGAACGTTGCAACAAGAGCCGATTGTTTGCCCGATGATATCGTGGAATACCTTGCAGAGCTTGGCAATAGGGTTGATCTGACAATCGAACTTGGCTTGCAGACCGTTCATGACGATATTGCGGAGCTTATAAACCGTGGTCATACTTATGAGAAGTTTGTTGAAGGATATAAAAAATTGCGCAAAGCAAATTCCAAAATTCGCATTTGCGTGCATATTATTTTTGGACTTCCCAATGAAACCGACGAGATGATGCTCGAAACCGCTAAGGTGGTGGGTGCGCTCCGTCCCGATATGGTGAAAATCCATCTTTTGCACGTTATAAAGGGAACAGTACTTGCCAAATGGTACGAAAGTGGGGAATATACTCCTCTTGAACGTGAGCATTATATTGAACTTGTTGCCAATGCATTGCAGTATTTTCATAAAGATACGGTCATTGCTCGTCTTACGGGAGATGGAATGGCTGACGAGCTTTTAGCACCCGATTGGTCTCGCAAAAAGGTTGCGGTTATCAATGATATTGACAAGTTTTTGTTTGAAAATGATATGTGGCAGGGGAAATTATTTAAATAATTTTATTAAAAGGCAGAGTTTTTCTGCCTTTTTGTGTTAATTAAATATACAAAGTGTTGGAAATATGATTTGTTTGTGGTTACAAACCTGAATAGAATTAAATAAGCATTTAGGGGCGCTCGTGCGAGCGCTCCTTTTGTTTTGAGGCGCTTCAAATTTTGATTTGTAGAGATGTTAGTTGACGTTAAGATCGCCTGCGCGGCGAGCGCCACTTTTGAAAAAAGTGGACACAACAATCGCGTGGGTTTGTGCTGAGTCGTCGTAAATTTTCGCAATTCGCGAGCAAATTGACGGTACAAATAGCAAAATATCCTTATGAAAATAAATTTTCAACGGCTATTTTATTATTCGTACTACGAACATCAAAGCTAAAGCTTCGATGTTCAAAAATTTACTTTGTGTGTGCGCTCGACTTTTGATGGCGAAATAACTATGCTTTTCAGTAGCAAATTACAGTTTTTCGAGGTGACGAGAAAAACGTTATGTATTGCTTTATTTCAATAAAGCAATACAATTTGCGCGAAATCTTTGGCG
>JAZTWO010000015.1:0-44185 GCA_045635885.1 Eubacteriales bacterium
CTCGATTTTTGCATTTTGCAAAAATACTCGTTTTTATGCTTGCTCTTCCTCTGTCCCAAAAAGCTCACGCTTTTCGGGAACCCCACTTACCTTCCCCTCCGAGGGGAAGGCTTAGGCTTCTCCTTTGAGGAGAGGCTCCGACGAAGGCGGTGGTGAGGTGGTACTGCCCAGAGGGTAGGGGATATGAGGTCTGCGACCACAACTAAATTCGCCTGACGGCGAACTAAATGTACTTGCGTACGCTAAATTACTATGTAGCTAAATTGACCTTGCGGTCAGCTATAAGCGAATTTAATTTAGCTGTTTTGAAGAAACAATTTAGCTATGGAGCAAAGCGAAATAATTTAGATTTGCAGCTTGTTGCAAAATTTAGCTTAATGCTTGGCATCTGAACTGTCTATCCCTTATAACAAAGAAGTTTTAACTTTATATATAATTAAATATTTACATACAAGGAGTTGAAGTCATATGAAAAAATTTTTTAAATCGGCACTGAGCTTTATACTTTGTATAAGTCTTATTGTGCCTTTTTTTGGCTCAGTATTTAAGGCGGAGAAGGTTTATGCTTACGGTGAGACAAAGCTTACTGACAGTGATTTAACCTTTCAACAGAATTTTTCACAATTACAGATGTTTCCCCTTACTTACAGCTACTCAAAGACATTTTCAGGGGACGGGGACGACCTTGTGGAATTTATTTTTGACTATTACAAATTTGGAACTGTAATCCTTGTTCAGCCAACTGACGGGGTATATGGCTCAAAGAATGCCCCTTGGGATAATGTTATAGGAAGAAGTCCCAATACTCCTCTTCACAGTACAAATACTACCAATCAGTATAATTATTGGACTGAGGGAAGAGATGCAAATGGCAAAGACATCATCCCAACCTGTTACGGCGGGGCAGATGCAACAGATACAGCCACATCATTTAGCGGGGATTGGCATGTTGCGGAAAGCTTCCACGGAGCAGGAAACTTTGGCGACTATGATACGGGCTCACCATATTCAATGGACCGTTCACCTCTCAGAGGTGAAATGTCGATTGTTGGGCTTAATAATGCATCTTTAATCGGTGCACTTCAAATTATTCCAACAGCTGCAAATAAGAATGCATCACAGAATGAAACTATGAAATTCTATGCCTTAAAGAATTTAAAGGTAACAGTTCTTTCGTCAGGAGCTCAAAATGATTTGACGGCATCAAATGGTTGGACAACTAATGTAGCAGGAACAAGCACAGTTGCAACAGTTGGTTATCAGAACCCTTATATGGGTTATGTTACTGCTGCATATCTTGTAAAGAGCGGGAAATTAAAGATTGAAGATATATATGATGCAAACGGTTTAGGCGGACTCAGAGTAAGACACAACTCACTTGCAATGTCTTACCCATCTGTTACAGCCATTTCGGATAAAGCAAAAGCAATTACGATTTTAGGAACAACCTTAGGTGCAATTTTTGATAAAACAGAGACTGCATCAAGTCTTGGTACAAACGCAAAAAACATTATTGAAGAGATACTCGCCGTATGGGAAGAGGATACCACCCCTGCACCGCTTTTAGTGTCGGAAGTGGGGTCGGGAAGCGGAAGTGTTCCCCATAAGGCGTATTCACAAAAAGGCGTTTACTACACAGTTGATTTATCAGGCTGTTCTACTGACTTACGGGTAAATTCCGCAGAGCTTAAAATTCATATAGCATCTGTTCCTGTACCTGCAAATGGGGAAAGTCCATATTTCAGGGTATACAGAACAACAGGAAGAGTATCAAACACAGCTTCAATTTCGGAAAACACTGCACAAAAGGGTGCGATTATACAAAATGTTTATCCCACAAACTCAGGATATTATACAGTTGATATAACAAGCTACTTAAACGATTCAATTGCATCAGGACAAGGATATATGACAATTCTTGTTGATGCCTGGTACGGTGCGGTAGAGTTTGGCGTAAGTACAAAGCAGAGTCAGAATCCTCCTGTGATTACCGCAACAGTCAGTGCGGCAGGCTTTGATGATGATTTTATGTTCTTTAAGCCTGCGGATAAATATGTATCTGAGCAGAACCCACCCGATTTTACCTGGCAGAAATTATCAGGTGCTGTCAGCTATGACCTTGTGATTTCAACAGATAAGAATCGCCAAAATATAGCATATGAAAAGAAAAATTTAACAACTGCTTATTATAACTTTAACCAGACCTTTGAAACAGGAAAGGAATATTATTGGTCTGTTAAATATAACTTTGGCGGCGGAATAGGTTTTTATACAAAACCAAGAAGATTTATGATTTCCCCTGACGCACAAGAGTTTTTAGTTCCTGATATTGATACACTTTTAAGCCGAATTCCATCTGGGCATCCGAGGGTGTTTACAACACCAAGTGAGCTTTCAGCTTTCAGAGATTTAAGAAATACAAACTCTGTTGCACAATACATTGGAAGTGTATATATTTCAAAGGGATTATCCTATGCAGAGGCAGACAATTTGCCCGCAAGACCTGAGATAAGCTCAACCTACTGGGATTTTTCAAGAGACAGATATGTTGAGGGTAAATATGAAGAGTATGTTGTTGCCATGAGTGCGACAAAGGCGATAACCGATGATTTTATCAATCAGATGTTTACAGCCGGTTTTGCATATCTTATAACAGGCAATGAAGATATTGGTGCATTTGCAAAGAAAGCACTTTTAGAGATGTCGTCCTGGGATATAACAGGCTCAACCTCATATCCTTTCCAGGACCAGATACACAGAGAAATCGTGTATAAGGGTGCAATGGTGTATGACTGGATATATAATCTTTTATCAGATACAGAAAAACAGACTGTAAGAAATATGATAAAGGAGAGAATAACTCACAGATACAATAACGGTGCTTGTATGCTTGATCTTTTAGAAAGTATTGAAAACTGGCCGGGAGATTCTCACGGTTGGTCAAACATTGGCTTTACAGCTATTGCGGCGTATGTGCTGGTGGATGAGGTTCCTGAGGCGAGAGAGTGGCTTTCAGATATTCTTCCCTTGTATATAGCACAGATGCACCCGTGGTCAAATCAGGACGGCGGATGGGCGCAGGGTACTGCCTACTATACCTATTCAACCATATTCTCAAAAGATTTTATAGACATCCTTGCCGCAGCAGATGTTATAAATCTTTATGACAAGGCTTGGGGCAGGAATGAGGCAGAGTGGGTACTTTATGCTTATCCCAACGGTTCAAAGGGCTCCTTCGGTGATGGCGGAGGAGGATCAAGCCTTGGTATGCCGGGCGTAAGAGATGCAATGACAAGACTTGCATATTTTGGTGATAATGAACTTGCCCGTTGGATAATAAAGGATATGGGAAATATACTGGTACAGCCATCCTCCTATTATACAAGCAGTATTTATGATAAAACAGAAGATGCACCAACTGACTATCCGATGGCACATAACTTTACTGATATTGATTGGGTAGTTATGAATAACAGTGTAACAGACCCCGGAAGAGTTCAGATGACCTTTAAATCAAGTCCCTATGGCTCTTACAACCACTCTCACGGAGACCAAAACAGCTTTATCATTCAGTGGGGAAATAACAATTCGTGGCTTGCGGGAGTAAGCGGATATTACGACTACTACCATTCACCGCACGATTTAAATATAACAAGACAGAGCTTTTCACACAACACCATAACTGTTGACGGGGCACAGGGTCAGGGTATAGACAGTATTGATGCAAAGGGAAATGTTCCCCTTTTCGTAAATCACAGAGACTTCGACTCAACAACAGGTGAGGCTCATGAGGCATATAACGGACTTCTTGATAAGTTTGACAGAAACATTATCTACATAAGACCTGATGTGTTTATCGTTGTCGACGATTTAGACGCGGCAGGGGATAATTCTTCCAAGTTTGAATGGTGGTTCAATGCACCGAATAGTATTGAATATACAAACAACTCTTTGATTTCAACATCCGGTGATAAAAAGCTTAAAGCAGAGGTTAAATATCCTTTAACTACAACTGCAAGCTATTATGGGGCTTATACAAGTCCCCTTAAGGGAACGACATATACTCCAACAATTTCGGAAGTAGAGCAAAAGAGAGTATCCTTTGCCACAGAAAAGCTGAAAGAAACGAAAATGATTGTTTCAATGAGCCTTTACGAAACCGGTGGCAGTGCAAAATCACCGACTGCCGAGTATTTTGACAGTTATGTAAAGTTGACTTATCCTGACGGAACAGTTGTTTTGGTAAGTCTTCTTGATAAAACAGAGACAGTAACAGCAGGGGACATTACCTTTAAGGGTGCGGCAGTAACATTAAGCGAAAAATCAATAATGCTTACAAATGGTACATACCTTAAAAAAGGTGATGATGTAATCGTTTCTTCGAAGGATAACATATCTTTGGCTTTGGGATATGGCGAAATTTCACTAAGCTGTGACAGCGATACAGAAATAACTTTCGGAAACGATAATGAATATTTGGATATTGAAAATGCATCAAGTCTTAAAGACAGAGAAGGAAACACAGCAACATACCAAAGGGGTGTTTCTGCTCAGGTAGTAAACAGCGGCGATGTGAAATTCTTTATAAATAAAGGTAACTATTCACTTATTAATACAGAAGTGAGCGTACTTTCTCCTGATGAACTGAGTGTAGAGAATATTGCTCTTCAAAAGAGAGGAAATTCTGTTGCAGTATTCTTCGACAAGGAGAATAAAAGAACCTACGATATAAAAATCGGCGGTACAATTTATGAAGATATTTCATCTCCGTACATTTTCGCGGTTTCAGAGGGTGTAAATTCCGTATTTGTAAGAGAGAATGCAGAAAATATGAAAGGTAACTGGTCAGAGCCTTCATATGTATCAAGTATGGATTCAGACATTACTGAAAAGGTTACATTCTCAGAGGCTTTAAGCGGTGAAAAGAGCTTTATTAAAGCAACAACAAGACTTTTCCCACAGACAGTGACAACTGATATGTACCTTGCAGGATATAAGAGTGATACACTTAATAATGTTTCAAAAGGGGAGCAAAACGGTGCATACAAAACTGCCCTTATTGAAAATTTAGGATATAATGTTGTAAAAGCCTATCTCTTCGGGGACAGCTTAAAGCCGCTGTCGGCTCCTGCGTTCTACAATACTGACAGTACAGAGCTTGTAGGTATAACTGTTGATGGAAAGGCACTTTCGGGCTTTGAAAACGGGAAGATCTCTTATGAAATTGAGGTTCCTTATGATAAGGAATATCTGCCCTTTATAAGAGCAGAGGTAAAGGATAATTCGTCAACTGCACAAGTAATATATGATTTTGAGAATTTAAAGGCAAAAGTTATTGTTACAGGGGCAAAGGGTACAAAGCGTGAGATTGACATAACATTTAAAATTGCCGGTGCAAAAATTCATGTAGTAGAGGGAGCAACTGCCGGCTCACAGCTAACATACGACTCTGCAACAACTTCTGCACTAAACGGCTCTCCTTCACAGATGTCAACATCAAATGTTGCAACACTTAAATTTAAGCGTGAGACAACATCAGGAACAACAGACCACTCACAGTCTTTAAAGGTTTATACAAATCTTAAAGAAAATGAGGGAGGAACACTCTTCGGTGCAAGGCTTTTCTCACAGGGGCGTGACCCGATAAGCCTTAACCATATGGAGGTTGCAACTCTTGATTCAAAGTATAAGGGATATGACTACTTTGTATTCGGACACGATGACTTTTATGATTTACTTAGAAAGACAGAGCATAAGGGTATAAAGGATGCATATCTTACCTTTGACATTGAAGAGGATGCAGAAATTTTGGTTTGCTCAATGGACAAAATGCCAAATCTTTTATCAGAAGGATTTACCGACATTGGAAAGATTATGTCAGGAAGATATATGCATCCGCTAGGTCCGGAGGATATTTACTATAACACAACCTTTAACGGATGTTCGGCAAGTGATGTTGACTCAGCAATGAGACTTAAATACTATTCACTTATTGATGGATGGATAGATGTTTCACCTATTTCCAAATATGTGGGCGCAAATGATACCCAGACACTTAACAACTACAAAAATAACAATGTATCAAAGGATAGCTTTTCGGTTGTATCGGATAACGAGCCATTTGTAGTTTCTTTCGACTATCCGCACACATATAAAAAGACTTTCAAAAAGGGTCAGGTTAGCGTTAATCTTTCAGACATATCAGGCTACGACCACAGAGTACTTGTAATAATTAAACCTACTATGCCAAAGGCATTTTTTGAAGAATAAAAATACTAAAAGGGTAATTGGAAACAATTACCCTTTAACTTACGGACAAAGTCCGTAAGTTGAAAGACGCTGAGAAATGAAGGGTATATTTTGTGAAATTGTTTTCATCGGCGTACGAGGGTACGGTAGAGAACAATTTCGCAAAAAGCAAGAAGCGGTGCAGTTATCTCGATGAGGACTGCACCGTTTTTAAAAGCCATATATGTTAATTGTAATCTTTTGTATTTATTTAATATAATCTGCTTGCGGTAGACCGAGTTTGTCAGCGGTCTGAGGGTAATTGGAAATAATTACCCTCTAACTTTAAAAAGGTATTAAAAATTTTACTTTTTTGTGATAGAATTACTGTATAAAAAAGGAGGAGATATTAGTGTCAAGATATAATGAAGCAAAAGCTATATATGAAAAATTAGGAATTGATACAGAAAAGGCAATAGAAACACTTAAAAATATACCTGTTTCCCTTCATTGCTGGCAAGGTGACGATGTTAAAGGCTTTGATACAGACGGCCCTTTAACAGGCGGTATTCAGACAACAGGTAACTATCCGGGAAGAGCGAGAACTCCCGAAGAGCTAATGGCTGATATGGATAAGGCAATGTCTCTTTGTCCGGGTAAAAAGAAATTAAATGTTCACGCTTGCTATGCCATATTTGAAGAGGGCGAAAAAGCTGACAGAGATAAGCTTGAACCCAAGCATTTTAAAAAGTGGGTTGATTTTGCAAAAGAAAGAGATATGGGTATTGATTTTAACCCGACATTTTTCTCGCATCCCAAAGTAAAGGACGGACTTACTCTTTCAAGCCCCGATGAGGACACAAGAAGATTCTGGATTGAACATGGAAAGGCTTGTATAAGAATATCACAGTATTTTGCAGAGGAGACAGGCGTTCCTTGTGTTATGAACATCTGGACAGGGGACGGGTATAAAGACATTCCGGCAGACAGATTGGGTCCGAGAATGAGATATAAGGAATCTATCGAAGAGATTTTATCAGAGCCATTTGACAAAAACCTTGTTAAGCCTTGTGTTGAATCAAAGGTTTTCGGTATCGGTGTTGAGGCATTCACAGCAGGAAGTGCAGAATTTTCACTTACCTTTGCGGCAACACACGAGGGTTGTCTACCGCTTATGGATAACGGACACTATCATCCGACAGAAGTTGTGTCTGATAAAATTCCGGCACTGCTTTGCTTCTTCCCTGAAATTGCTTTACATATAACAAGACCGATTCGCTGGGACAGTGACCATGTAGTATTATTTGATGATGAAACAAGAGAAATGGCAAAGGAAATCGTAAGATGCGATGCACTTGAAAGAGTTTATATGGCACTTGATTATTTCGATGCAAGCATAAACAGAGTTTCTGCCTGGACCCTTGGATTCAGAAACTGGCAAAAAGCTCTTCTTAATGCACTTTGTACTCCAAATGAATTACTTTTAAAGCTTCAAAACAACAATGAGCTTACTGAACTTCAAGTTATTCAGGACGAAGTAAAGACAATGCCATTCGGAGATGTGTGGGAAGAATATTGTAGACGCTGCGGGGTAAAAGCAGACAGAGAATGGTTTGAAGATATAAAAGTTTATGAAAAAGAAGTTTTAGCAAAAAGATAATTTAAAGGTCCGGGGCTCCCCGGACTTTTTCATAAAGGAGATAGATTATGGGAGAAAAAATAATATATTCGCCTGAACTTAATGAGGGCGGAGAAGTTAAAGTGGAATTGAAGAGAATACCTGTTCCCGAATTTGACGGGGAGTATGTAAAGATATATGAGCCAAAAGGGGATACATATAAAGGAGAAAACACAAAAAGCTTTAAAGATGGAGAATTTTATGATGAATGGATAACAAATGATTTTTCCGTTTTAAAGGAGGGGGACATATGGCATATGGTAGGAATTACCCATCCAAGACCAAAGGGCTTTAAGAATGAATATTCCTTTGACTTGTCCGATGTTCACGAGGCGGAATATCAGCTTTTCCATGCAACAGCAAAGGGTAAAAGCTTTAAGGATGTTTTCTATAAAAAATCCTTTTCTGACAATGAAAAGATTTTATATCCAAAAGACAGACCCGGTGAAAAGCCTGAAATGTGGGCACCTCACATTATGAAACACGGCGGAAAGTACCAGATAATTTACAGTCCTTTAAAAATGATGAGAATGGTAAGCGAGGACTTTAAAAAGTGGGATAAGGCCAAGGATTTATTTACCTGTAAAAGTCCTGTTGCAAGAGACCCTTATGTTTTTGAAGAGGACGGAGTGTTTTATCTTTTATACACAGAAGACGGATATGTAAAATACAGAACATCCCCTGATATGGACAACTGGTCGGAGGAGAAAGTTCTTCAAGCTCCGTTATTTAAAGATTGTGAGACAGAATCGCCCTTTATGTTTAAAAGAGACGGCATATATTATCTGCTTTGGTGTATGTACGATGCAAGAGGCGGATGCTACGACCACAGAACAATGGTATTTGCAGGGGAAACCTTTGAAGAGTTATTTAGTTCTGCACCGATAACGATGCTTAATGCACATGCCCCTGAACTTGTTTTTGACGAGGATGGCGATGCATATCTATTAAGCGTTTATTATCCTGAGAACGGAATTTCTGCCGTAAAACTTAAATGGAGATAGAAAATAAAGAAAAACCGTGGAATTTTCCACGGTTTTATTTTACGCTTTTTGAACAGGGCGAGAAGCATTTTTGCCGATTTTTTCAACCCATTCTTTAACAGCTTCGTCTTTGGGAAATTCAAGGTCTTTAAGCTGATATATTACGCCGAGACTCTCTGACTTTGACGCACCAAGGGGATGGTAGGGCTCAACATCGACCTTTTTAATGTTTTTAAAGGTTTTGCTAAGCTCACCTATTTTTTCAAAGTGCTCATCTCTGGCGTTGTAGCCGGGGATAATCGGTGTTCTGAGAATTATCTTTGCACCTATATCATTTAAAGCCTTTAAATTACTCAAAATAAGTGTATTTTCTGCACCTGTCCAATTTTTATGGCTTTCTTTGTCTGTCTCCTTAAAATCATATAGGAAGAAGTCAACATAAGGGGCTGCCTTTTTTATATTTTCTTCGGTTGTATAGCCTGAGGTTTCGATACAAACCTTTATATCTCTTTCTTTTGCCTCGGAAATAAGCTCCATTAAAAAGTCAAATTGATAAAATGGCTCACCGCCTGAGACTGTCATTCCGCCCTCATCACCGTAGAAGGATTTGTCTTTTTCAACAACATCTAAAACTTCTTTTGCACTCATTTCCTTGCCTGCCATCTCCAAGGCGGAGGCGGGGCAAGCTTCTACACATTTTCCGCAAAGGATACAGTTTTTTCTGTCAAAGATATGAGAGTCGTCTTTTATTTGTTGGCAACCCTCGGGGCAAACCGTGATGCAGGCTCCGCACCCGACACACTTTGACGGTTGATATAGTATTTCAGGATTTTTTGATTTTGATTCGGGATTATGACACCAAAGACAGTTAAGAGGGCAACCCTTTAAAAAAACTGTCGTGCGGATGCCGGGTCCGTCGTTTAGGCAAAATCTTTGAATATTAAAAACTGTTCCCATAATCATTCTCCTTTTATAAAATGAGTTATTGGTTTTTCAAGTATCTTCTTCATAAATTTTACCACTAATCCGACAAAAATGGCGGAAATTAGGGTTCCCTCGCGGGTACCCATAATTTTCCCCTTAAAGAGAATCAGCGACAAAATAACCCCTGTTATTACGCAAAAAACATCAAAGGCAATTTTGGTACTTCCAAAGTCTTTTTTTGATACATCGGAAATAACCTTGATGATTGCTTCTCCCGGGTTTAAGATAAGGTCTGCCATAACGGATATGCAGATGCCTGTTCCAAGTATTATACATCCAAGAAAAACTATAATAAGCTTTTCATAATATTCGGTGTTTTGGATGAAGCCTGCAATGTAGAGCCCAAGGTCGGTAAAATATCCGCAAACAAAGGAAAGGGGTAGCTGAAAAAACTGATAAGGCTTAAAATTTTTCCTCAAAATAAGAATCTGACAGAGGATGAAGGTAAGGTAGGACATAAAAACCCATGTCCCAAAGGATATGAAGGTGAATTTAAGACTTAAAACATTTGCGACACAGGAAATGGGAGATACTCCCAGTGTGCTGTGCCTTGTAAAGGCAACTCCGAGTGCCACAAAGAATATTCCAATGGTTAAAACAATAATTCTTTTGAAAAATTCGGATTTTGTCATAATGTGCTCCATAAAATATATTTTTCACAGTATATTATTACATAAATTTTTCATTTTGGCAAGGATAAAAAATGGAGACACAAAGATAACTATTCATTATTCATCAGCGAAGCGACTTCATTATTCATTGAAAATCCTGTCAAATGAGTGATGAATATTGAATAATGAAAAATGAATAATACAAACTAAAAATCCCATCGACAAAAGTCGACAGGATTTTAACTTTGGCTTTCGAGTACATAATAGATGCAGAAGATTTTTGTTATTTTTTTTACGAATCATCGGTGACATTTTAGCTAAATTATTTAATGAAATATCTCACTTCGTTCGATATGAAATAAAATTTGCCTTTTCATATTGCGTAGCAATATTTCATACACGAAGTGTATTTCATAGCGAAGCTATTTCACTTGCCGTAGGCAAATTTCATTAAAAAAACGACTTGTTTCAACAAGTCGTTTTTTCTGGTCGAGGTGTCAGGATTTGATCCTGCGACCTCTGCGTCCCGAAGCGATACTAGAATGTGCTGTTTGCCACGAATGGCTCTATTTGGGCATTTCCGCTACATTGAAAATGGTCTTTAGCGCGGTTGTTTCCATTTATTCCGCCTGTTACATTTCTAACTGTGGGTTTACATGTGGTCAAAAAAACCCTTCCGCAATAGGACTAAAATAAAATCTTTGCGGAAGAGTTTCAAAAAAATATCATATCAAAATTTATTATGCTTTAACCAAAGAAAATCGCGCCGTTAAAATCATTATAAAAATTCACCTTTGTAAATTTCTAACGAACAGAATTAAATTTACAGCTGAGTAAAATTGGATATGCAATGCGACATTTACGAACAATTTCGTGACGAAAAAATACCAGTTGTAGGTACGCATGTGGTCAATTGGCTTTTTTGAGTAATTATATATAAAAAAATGATATACCTTAAACAAAGAAAAAAATTTGAACAACTGAACTGCACGAAAACAAGATTAACATAAATACAAATTTACACGAAAACAAGATTATCGCATTTAATCACTAACATAAAACCATCATTAAGAGTATAATTCTGTAAAAATTTGATAGTTTTATCCCCTTAACGCGCATTTTTCCAAAAACAGAATATAGCCTTGTAAGTAATTAATAATGGAGTTTGCATAAGAGCATGTTTTGTGGAATTTGTGCAACAGGCTGTTGCACAAATTAAGTTTCTTAATTCATTGGGTTTTCCAACAAATCCTCAATGTTGCATCCAAGGACTCTTGAGATTTTATATAATGTATGTCCCTGAGCTTTATCAATGTCATTAACCTTTTGCTCATACATTTGAATAGAGCGAAGTTTAACTCCTGAAAGTTTTGCAAGTTCTGATTGTGAAATTCCACGATTTTCACGGATTCTCTTGAGTTTGGTTTCAAGAATTGCCTCGTTATAGAATTTCTCCATTGTATCTATAAACTGACTTATATCCATTTCATGATAAACAGAATACATATCAATAATTTTCGAAAGAGGTATACGCTCAAAGATATCCTTAAATCTGCGACCTGAAAACCATTGATATTCTGCCAAAGCCCAACCTGCCCAATATTCAGGAGAACGGTCTTCACGGAAATTTGCATCAGGTGCATCTTTTTTATTATAAGCCTTTTTTACAATTGCTTTGCCAAGTTCTATTCCTGACATTCCGGAGAGAATCGCAGGATTGCCAGTTTCGAATTTTTGGGCATATCCTGTAGTTACGAAAAGTGATGCAACCCAATCATTTTCAAGCTTGCAATCATTAATTATATAGTCAAACATATCTGCCAGACAACTTTTTGCATCACTCAGATATAATTCGCTGTATGCGTGGGTCATTATTTTGCATCTCCTCTCTTAAAATATCAAGTACAAAGATATCATCACGATAGACTTTACTCTTTTTGATTTCTTGCTTAAATGCTTTTCTTGCAGAAGAATCACGATCAATAAATTTTGGATAGTATTCATCCTTTGATACAGGCGCAGCATCAATAAATTTAATCTGATCAAAGGCTTTTTGTGATACCAAAACGGTTTGTTCACCGAGTTTTCCAAGTTTTAAAGCTTTATTTAAACTGCGAAGCGGAAGGCCATTAGAAACGAAACTTTCAGCATATTGGAAATAGGAGTCATCGGCACGATATCCAACAACTACATCATAATCACTAATATTAACAGAATAGTGTTCTATAATATAATCTCTCGCATCAATAGCGATTTCAGAGTTTAATTTAAATGTGCGGTATTTAAGCAAAATTGCAATCCAATTTAAAACCGTATGCTGACCATCAGTCAAATCTAAAATTTTAAGGCCATCAGTATTTAATTCATAGCTATTGACAAATCCATCCGTGTTCTGTTTGCATGCCCATTCTTTTGCCATTTCTTCGGTTTTTGTGCAGTAAAACCCTTTTCCGTAATCATTATGTTCATTACCAATATTTATATCAGGTACTTCTATAATGTGATCTGTTCCATGTAATAATATTATTTTACTCATAATTACCTCTCCGTATCATTGTGATGTTACATAATCATTATATCATCACAATGATATTTTGTCAATAATTTTGAAAAATATTATATCAAAATATGACACGCCTTAAACAAAGAAAAGCGGAACTGAGAAATCATAAAAATTTTAGTTTTCGATGAAAAAATTAAATTTACAAAAAGTATTGTAATTTTCATTCGTAAGTGATATAATATACAAAACAATATAAGAAACGGGAGCTTGTGTTACAGGCTGAGAGGAAGGTACGACCTTCGACCGGTAACCTGATTTGGATAATGCCAACGTAGGAATGTCTTGTGTAATATCGCAAGTAATACAGAAATTCGGAAGCTGCCAAATCGGCGGCTTCTTTTTGTTTGTAAAATTAAATGCAATTAAATAGCGGGAGCTTGTATAACAGGCTGAGAGGAAGGTGTGACCTTCGACCGAGAACCTGATTTGGATAATGCCAACGTAGGGATGCCCGATATATGTTCGGGAGTTTTAAGAAATGTTGGAGGATGCCAAGTCGGTATCCTCTTTTTGTTTTCAAGTCTTGCTATATAATTGACAAAATTAAAACCGAAATCAATTCGGAGAAAGAGGTAAATTATGTTAGGAAAATGTCTTGAAAATGTGAAGGAAAAAATGCCGCTTATTCACAACATCACAAACTATGTTACGGTTAACGATGTTGCAAATGCACTGCTTGCATCAGGCGGAAGCCCTATTATGTCAGATGAGCCGGAGGATGTTTCGGATATTACATCTATCTGCGGAGGACTTAATATCAATATCGGAACACTGAATAAGAGAAGCATAGAGGTTCCGGCAAGAAATCAAAAGAACTTGGTCATATTATCCTTCTTGATCCTGTAGGAGCAGGTGCAAGTAAACTCAGAACAGAAACTGCAGTTAAAATTATGGACGAAATCAAGACCGATGTTATAAGAGGAAATATATCGGAAATTAAAACTCTTGCTCTTGGAAGCGGAACAACCAAAGGTGTAGATGCAGATGCTGCAGATACTGTAACAGAAGAAAATCTTGATTCAATGGTCGAATTTGCAAAAGCATTTTCCCAAAAGTCAGGAGCAGTTATTGCGATAACCGGTGCTATAGATTTAGTGGCAGACGGTAAAAAGTGCTATGTGATTCGTAACGGTTCACCTATGATGAGCCGTATCACAGGAACAGGATGTATGCTTTCGGGACTGACTACTGCTTACGCAGTTGCAAATCCCGATAATATAACTGAAGCTGTTGCAGCATCTGTGTGTCTTATGGGACTTGCCGGCGAGATTGGAGTATCGAATATGAAAGATACTGAGGGAAATTCAAGCCTTCGCAATCACATTATAGATGCAATATATAATATGGATGCAGACACACTGAATAAAGGAGCAAAATATGAAGTGCGATAAAAAATCATTACTCTTATATGCAGTAACCGACCGTACATGGCTTAAAGGCGAAACCTTGTATGAACAAGTTGAAAAGGCAATAAAAGGCGGCGTTATGTAGCTCCAAGCAAAACAAAAACCATCATAGTAGACTCGGACGGTGACATAAATAAAATGGTCGGCACAATGGAATAGAATCTATATAACCAGAGGTTAAGCATAAAATGCATGCTTAACCTCTTTTCTATTGGGTTTGTGTCAATAAAATTATATTCGTTTTGATTTTCAACAACTTTTTGTAATTGTACATTTGTGTTGGCGGTGTTTTCAGCTGTTTCTTCAATGGCTTTCTGCATCTTTTGGCGATTCTGATACGTTTCCTCAGCAATTTTTTGAGTTCGTTGAATATCCTCGTCAAAACTTCGTTGGATACTCGATGCAATATTAGCAGTATATGATGTGTCTAAAGTAATTCCTTTAAAAAGATCATTATTCATAAGAATACTCCTTTTATAAATTATTTCAAAATGAATTATAACACAATTATATATATAAATCAAATTGGTAAATCTTTGTATGTTTTACCTCACAATAAATCAAAAATTTCATGTGGTCAAATTCAAAAAATACATATTTTTAAGTAAAGCAAAAACCTCAGAAACCGCTTGGTTACTGAGGTTTAAGGTGGTCGGGATGACAGGATTTGAACCTGCGGCCTCTTCGTCCCGAAGCGCTTCTAGAATGTGCTGTTTGCCACAAATGGCTCTATTTGGACATTTCCGCTACATCGAAAATGCTCTTTAGCGCGGTTGTTTCCATTTATTCCGCCTGTTACATTTCTAATTGTGGGTTTACATGTGGTCAAAATAAATTTTGCTATAAGCTCATTTTAGTTGTTATACTCTGCGTCTTTTCGATTTTTTTACAAAATTAAAAAGGGTGGAGTTTTCTACGTAAAAAACTTGTTTTTCCAATATGTTTGTATTAGCTCCATAGTTTTTGAATACATTAGATATTTTCTGAAAATTATAAGATATGGTTCCCATGTCGATTGGACTAAAAGCGGGGTCATAATTATTTATAATTAGTTTGTGAGATGAATTTGTGTTTAACCAGCTAACTATAGTTTGCCAATATGTAGCATCTGTTTCACCAAATGACATTCCATATACATAAATAATATCTGAATTATCTATGATTTTTTGAACCTCGTTATGTGCATTACATCTGTTCATAGTTGTAACTTGATTTGATTTAATTATGTGTCGTAACAATTTGTCGTTGTTTTTAAGTTTGTCATTGTTTATTTGAGATTTATCGTTTAGTCCCAAAATAAAGCCTTTATTAGTGTTTCCGTGTATTGATACAACCTGTCCGATAGAATTGTTTGTTGTTTTTGTATCAAAAGAGTACCTTTTTTTGCGAATTTTAGCAACCATATTATTGAGAATTTTAGTGTAATTAAATGTAATAAAGTTGATTACATTGCTTTCCGAATTATCAGCATATAAATCAAAGAACGGATAAAGGTAACCTTTTTTATTGTAGTACAAGGAAAAAGTACGCTTTAATTCTTTTTTTATTTTTCTAAATTTATATTTAAACTTTTTTTCTTGTTCTGACAAATATAAAGAAAGGTTTTTCTTTATATCATTTAACCCCTCAATAAAATCTTCAATTGTTGTTTCGTCATAATGAATTAAAATTTTGCCAAGGGCAAGTTCTAAGTCACTCCAACAATCATACATGTTTAAATTCTTTTTAAAATTTTTTATGGCATCTGAATCGTTTTTATTATTTGTTAGATATATTTTTAGAAAATTAGGATATGATGTTCTTAAATTTTGATTTAAATCAAATCCATTTCCAACAAAAAAAGTTATTTTCATATTAATTCCTCCTTTGTAGTTGTAACATTGTTTTTAACTATTATATGACTTATTTCTTATAATTATACCCTAAGATTACATTTTAATCAATAATTTTACATATATTTATAAAAATGGAAATAGGAAAATCTAAATTATAGAACTCTGTAAAATATTAGTTTTCAAAAAGCATTTCCTAAAATCAAACAAATTCAGTATTATGATTGTTGTGAATCGACATAAGTGTAGAGAAAGAAAATTAGTTTCTAAGTAAAAGTTCGCATAAGAAAAAGTTGTTATAAATTGCCAAATAAACTTTTTTGTGGTATAATAAATATAAATTGAGGTGTAAATTATGAGAAATCTTTTGACTGGTAACGGGATTAATATACAATTTGATAATAAAAATTATACTACACAACAAATTGTTTTAAGAATTCTGAAAAATTGTGACCGTGATGGTTTTCCGCTGCATATTATTGTGAACGAGTCGTATTTATTAAAAAATTATATAGGATTATTGTTCCTGGAAATTCCAAATATAATAAATGGAGTATATGATAAATATGCAAACTGTACTGCTGAAATCAAATCGCTTGCTTCTTTTAAGGAACAGTATTCTAATAGGCTTAACACGCTAAGAATCACAGATATAGGGTTTGAAGATTATTATTTAATTCATGATTTGGTTTGTCATAAAACCAACACTGCTAATCCTGAAATGTATTATATAAGAGAATCTTTAAAAAGTGCATATTATTTTGCTATATATAATGACGGGGAATTAAATAAGTTGCATTTGCAATATTCAGATAAATTTATAAATTACCTAAAAAGCTTTGACAAAATATTTACAACAAACTATGATTCAAATATCGATTCCGTAGTTGATATAGAAGTATTTCATATACACGGACATTTTGATAAACTTTCGGATACATACAACAAAAATTCTTTAAGAAATAAATTGCCTAACCCACCTACAGAAAATATCAATGTAGATTTGAATTATTTTTATCTGTATTCAAATGCGGTATCTACACATAGCGGAGCTTATAAGGAACTCCAAATAAACCAAAGTTCCTTAGCAAATAGTGCTGTAGAAAAATTAGCTATTGCATATAAAGAGAATGAAACTGTAAAAAATGATGTAGATAGCTGGCTAAATGATAAGAATATTCTTGTGTCAAATATGGGATATGCAGTGAAGTTAAAGGTTGAACATCCTGAAGTGAAATTTTCTGAAGATTATTATTTTGATGATTTGAAATCAATTACTGGTGAAATCGAAATTTTGGGTCTTTCACCTTGGAATGATTTTCATATATTCGAGTCAATTAATAATGCGAATATTGACAAATGTATTTATTACTATTACTCTGACGAACAGTGTGAAAAGGTGAAAGAGTTGCTGCCTAATCTATCTGCTACTGGTAAAATTGAGTTTGTAGAAACAAAAGAATTTTGGAGAAATCAATCATGAAAATTAAATATATAACAATGAGTAAGTCAAAATTTTTGGCATTATTGAAACAATACAATCTTTTGGTTAGGAGTTTGTGCCCGTATAATATAGTTTTACGTCAGTTTAATTTACTAAGTCCACAAATGCGACAAGAAATAAAAACAAAACTTGAATTATGTGATAAAATAAGAAAAACAAAAATTCCTTCAAATGATGGTGATGCCATACTCACATGCATCATGGTGGATGCCCATATAATTGCTTGTGAATATGATATTGATCCTTTAACAGTTATAATGTGTATCAATTTACCATGTAAAATCAATGAACGGATATTACTTAAATAGCATATTTGTTTTATCAATAATATTCAAACAATAATTGTACAAAACTACAACTAGAATACTAAGGAGAGAAAAATGGAATACGAAAAATTAAGAACTATTGTTTTTACGATAACAACCGCAATGCTATTCTTTATTTGGAGTCTATTATCTGATTTTATAAAGACAAACTTATTTTGGGGAGTATCTTTAAGTGGGATAATTTCTCTTGGCACATATCGATTTATACTAAAATTAGCAGAAATGATAATGATAAAATGTAAGTTTGTAAAAAAACTAGTATTTGGGAATAAATACTTAGAAGGTATTTGGGTTGGGGTATATATTGCAGAGGATGATAGTCCTAGGTTTTATTATGAGTGTTTTGAACAAGATTTTTCAGGGTTAATAATCAGGGGAACATGCTTTAACGAAGATGGTACATATAAGGGCACATGGACATCTGACAATGTGTATATTAACGAAAAAACTGGAACAATTACATATACATATCTACATATGTAGAAGTTGAAATGGGAATAAACTCCGAAGGACTTAGTTTAGAACTTACTCCGGGAGATGAAATTGCCCTTCCGGAGATAATATATTACGAGGTTTTCAATAAGACAGATCTTGATTGTTGGAAGCTCCATTCATTTCTCCATACTAACTATCCCAGGCGTGAAATGCCTGTTATATACAATAGTTGGCTTTATAAATTCGACCGCTTTTCGTATAAGGATATAATGATTCAGATAAAAAAAGCAGCAGAAATAGGCGTGGAATATTTTGTTGTTGATGCCGGATGGTTTGGTGAAGGCGAAAACTGGGGTGATATGAGAGGAGATTGGGAAGAAAATAAGTCGTTTGGTTTCAGGGGGCGTATGAAAGAAGTTGCTGATGCGGTCAGAGATTTTGGTATGAAATTTGGGTTCTGGCTTGAACCTGAATGTGCATCTTTAGAAGCTAATGCACCTAAAGAACATCCGGAATATTATCTTATGGGTAATGGTTCATATTTTATTGATTTTGCAAATCCCGATGCATTTAAATATATTTTTGACAAGACTTGTGAACTCATTGAACGTTTTGATGCAAAATTTGTAAAATTTGATTTTAATGCAGATTTAGAATTCGATGTGTATTATTCTGGATTCACTTCATATTTCGAAGGCCATGTACGATTTATAAAAGATCTTCATCGAAGATTCCCTGATTTGTATACTGAAAATTGTGCATCCGGCGGTATGAGAATGACGCTCCGTGACGGTATGTTATATGATAGCTTTTGGTTAAGTGATAATCAGTGCCCTTATTATGGAGTGGAAATTTTCAAAAATTCGCTATTGCGTCTTGCACCTCAATGGATAGAAAGCTGGCTGACCATAGCTTCAGCTCGAAAAATCGCACCGGTATATGCATCTTATGAACAAAGTGATAAGATAATTGCTTGTGGTGATGCCGTATGGGACAATGTTAGAGGAGTGAGCCAAAGTTGGATAAATGGGTTTCTCACTTCAAGCCCTGTTGGACTCAGTTTTGATCTTACTGCTATCTCGGATGAAGTATTCAACAACTTAAAAAAATATATTGAAAAATTCAAGAGCAAACGTGAATTTTGGAAAAAAGCGGTGTGTCATATTCTTACTGATACAGACACAATGCTGGTATTGGAGTTCAGAGACGAAGAGTTTTCTGAGATTGAACTTGTTGTATTTAGTAAAAAAACGCTTCAAAATAATATTTGTGTCTATCCGATTGTGGATGGCGCGTCTACCTATGCCTGCTCAAATGGAAATGTGCGAGCTGGCTGGGATATAGTTAAAAACGGTATTGATTTTGAAATCGGTAAAAGTTTTGATACTTGTTTTATGACACTTACTAAAAACATATAATTAGATAAAATTTACTGCATTTAAATTTTATACCTCTTATAGCGGAATTTTGTGGAGTAAGATTGAAGGAAGAAAACAAATGACAAAATTATATTTTTTAGGTAATTCAACCAATTCTCAAATGTTTGGGTGTGTTATACAAACAGCAACAAAAACGATTATAATTGATGGTGGTACGACAGGGGATTCTTCGCAGTTATTAAGAATGTTGAAAGAAAAAGCGAACAGCCATGTTGATGCATGGTTTTTTACACATCCTCACCATGATCACATAGGTGCTTTTTTGCAGATATGCAAAAACAGTTCGGAAATTGTGGTGGATAGAGTGTTATGCAATTTTCCTGACATTGATATGCTGAAAAAATATGGAGCCCGGTATGACAAAGAGATTGTGATGTGGAAAGAGTTTTATGAATTGATATTTTTGCGTTTTCATGATTGTTTTTACTGCATAAAAAAAGATGAAGTTTTTGAATTTGATGAAATTAAGGTCAACATTTTAAGAGTCTTCAACAAAAAAATTGTTTCTAATTTTGTAAATAATAGTTCCGCTGTTTATCGCATAGATTCCCCGAATACAAGAGTTTTAATTCTTGGGGATTTAGGGGTAGAAGGCGGAGAGGATGTAATGGAAACTTGTAGTCCTGAAACACTTTATGCGGATTATACTCAACTTGCTCATCATGGACAAGGTGGTGTAAATGAAGAATTTTACAAATACATAAAACCCAAAAAACGTTTTTGGGCTTCACCGGAATGGCTTTGGAACAATGATAACGGAGATGGGTTTGATACCGGACCATGGCGTACAGTGCAGACACGTAAATGGATGCAAAAATTAGGGGTAACAGAGCATATTATAGAAAAAGATGGAACAACTACCATTTTGATTTAATAACTCAAGAGGACGGTTGAGTTGTAAACTTTATTTTTTAGCCCTAACTTTACACGAGCTGTTACTAAAAAGATCTGCATCTAAACCTTTTGTTCCGCATATTTGGTTGAATGTCACCGCAACTAAGGTTGCATGGCTGCAAGTGAAGCTATATTCGATAGCGAAGATTACTTCGCTAGTGAGGTTTTGCGCTGATGCAGTGATTAGGCAAGGCGTAATATATACATCAAAAACCAACAAACAAAAATGTTGACACAAATATGAAAAATTGTTGACAATTTTTGCTTGTTGGTATATAATTATCCGAGGAGATGTTATATATGCAAAGCACTATGAATAGAAGCGTCACGGTTCAGGTTGTATTAAAGCAATTAAGACGTGATATTATTTTTAAAAACTTAAAAGACGAAACCCCTATTACAGAATTGCAGTTCGCAGAAAAATACGGGTGCAGTCGTGCGGCATTGAGAGGAGCACTTACTGTATTAGAGAAAGAGGGACTAATTAGGGTAATGCCTAATGGTACTAAGCGAATAAGCAGTTTGAGCTATGACGATATCAATAATTTATATGAGATGCGTACATATGTTGAGTGCAGTGCTGCAAGGCATATTCTTGATAAAGATCACATGGATATTTCACGACTTATTAAAGTCATGGAAGTGGCAGACGATATGGATTTTCTTGAATGCGATTCTCTTTTTCATGAAATACTTGTTGATATTAGCGGTAACAAGGTGCTTAAACAGGTATGGGGGACTATTGCACCGGTTATCCGTGAGTTGTTTATGCTTAATTTCAGTCACTCAGAAAAAATCAAGGATACACTTAAGGAGAGACATTTGATTATTTCAAAAATGCTGCTTGAAAAAGATGAAAAAGTTATAGATGTATTAAAAAATCACATCACAGAGGCAAGGATGCTTTCTGTATTAGAATAAAGAAAGGTAGGAAGATTTAATGAAAATTACAGACGTACAAGCAATAATCGTAAGACAACCCGAAATTAGTATGATTGGTGACGGGAGTCAGGACACTGTTGTTATCAAGGTTATGACAGATGAGGGAATTACCGGTATTGGTGAGGTAGACTCATCTCCTTATGTTGTTAAAGCAATAGTTGAATCTCCGGCGTCTCATATGGTATGTATGGGACTTCGTGATATAGTTGTAGGTGAAGATCCATTTGATGTTGAAAAAATATGGTACAAGATGTATAATCTTGCAAACTATTACGGACGACGCAGTGCTGCTATCCACGCAATGAGCGGTATTGATATGGCAATTTGGGATGTTCTTGGTAAAAAGCTTGGTGTTCCGGTTCATAAGCTGATAGGTGGAGCTTTCCGTGATAAGATTCCTGCATACTGCAGCGTGCTTATGCCTGATAACGAAGATGAAATTAAGAGAATTGCAGATACATATCTTCCTCAGGGATATACAGGCATCAAGTTTGGTTGGGGTGCACTTGGTCAGAGTGACAAGAGAGACCTTGAACTTGTAAAGATGTGCCGTAAGGCAATGGGCGATGATCCTCAGCTTATGATTGATATCGGTATGGTATGGAGAGATGTAAAGACTGCTATCCGCCTTTGTAAAGAGTTTGAACAGGAGAATGTTTATTGGGTTGAGGAACCCTTTACTCCTGATGACCTTGAAGCGTATAAGAGACTGACTCACAGTGTTGATATGAGAATTTCTGCAGGTGAGCAGGTTGGAACAATGTTTGAATTCAATGAACTTATTGCAGGTTGCGGAATTGATATTATTCAGCCGGATATCAGCCGTTGCGGCGGTATCACTATTGCCAAAAAGGTTATTGATATGGCATATCTACACAAGATTCCCGTTATTCCTCATGCATTCAAGACAGGCATACTTATGAGTGCTTCGCTGCAGGTTATTGCAGCAGCTCCAAATGCTCTCTGGCTTGAATATTGCTGTCAGGAAACAGTTCTTTCAAAGAATCTTGTTAAAAAGCACTTTGCTATTGATGAAAAGGGCTTTGTGAACATTCCTCAAAAACCCGGTCTTGGTGTTGAAATTGACGAGGAAGTTCTTAAATTTTACGAGGTGAAGTAATGACTGCGTGGGAACTTCAGAGCCTTATTCATAAAGCTGTAAAAGAGAATATCCGTGCAGGTATGACAGAAAAGGAACTCGCTGACATAATCACAAATGTTTGCCCCGATTGGCAAGGTGATTTGATTTCGGGCGAGCGGACTGCAGAGATTGAAGGTCCACCTACCGACCGTGTTATAAAATACGGCGATGTGGTTTTGCTTGATTTGCAGGTTTGTGCAGAAAACCGGTGGTCTGATTTGACCCGTGTATACTTTATCGGCACAATATCAGATGAACAGAAAAAAGCATACGACATGGTTGTAAGTGCCATTGAGGCAGGTGAGTCAAATCTTTGCCCCGGAAAAAAGGGCGGAGATTTGTGGGAGCTTGTCCGGAATGCAACCGGTTCGGAATATGCCTTCACTCACCATGCAGGACACCGTATAGGCACATTTCCTGCAGAAGAAATAGTTTCGGAGCCGAGATTTGTTCCGGGATGCGAAGAAACGCTCAGACCTGGTATGGTGGTAACGCTTGAACCTGCTGTGTATTATCCCGGCAAGTTTGGAATCAGGCTTGAGAATAATTATCTGATTACGGAAAACGGATATGAGAGACTGTGTACTCTTCCACTTGATAAAGAAGAATATATTGTGAGAGGATAGAAGAAAATGTTTAAAGGACCTTACGGCGTTTTGTTAACTCCTTTTACCGAAGAGGGAAAGGTTGACTATAATGCATTTGAATTTCAGTTGGATTTTTTGTTGAAATCTGATATTCAGGGATTTTTTGCCTGTGGTACAACAGGAGAATTTGTAAGTCTTTCTCCCGAAGAAAATATTGAACTTATGGCATTTACAGCAAAGCATCTGCGCGGAAAGAAACAACTGCTTGCAGGCGCTTCTGACCCTAATCCTGCAACCTCCGTAAAATATCTTAAGGCGGCACGCGAATTTGGATATGATGCTGCGATGATTTGTCCGCCGTATTATTTCACCATGAAGCAGGAAGATGTCATAAGATACTATAAGTATATGGCAGACCAGAATATTATTGACCTTATTCTTTATAAAATTCCGATGTTTACCAATACCATAGAAATTCCGTCTTTTGAAACACTGCTTAACGAAAAACGCATTGTCGGTATGAAGGATTCTTCGGGAAATATGAAGCAGATAGCTCACGAAGCAGATATAGTCCGCAGAAACCGTCCTGATTTTGCACTTATGACGGGAACTGATGATTGCATTGTACCTGCACTTCTTGCAGGCTGTGTGGGTTCGGTTACTGCATTTTCGGTAATTGTTCCTGAGGTAAATGCAAAAATATATGAGCTTTTTAATGAAGGACGCATCATAGAGGCACAGGAGCTGAACCGTAAGGCACTTAAGCTTCTCAGACTTGCGGATTCGGTTATGTTCCCGAGCGGATATAAGCTTGTTTATGAGCAGAGAGGATTCCCGATGGGACATTGTCAGGTGGTCGATGAACAGGCAATAAGAGCTCTCAGACTTTCTATGCATGCTGAACTTGACGAATTGTTCAAAGGCATTAAAAAGATAAAATAAAGGCGGTAGATATATTATGAAAGCAGCGGTTTGGGATGCGATAAATCACGTTAGTATATGCGAAAGACCGAAGCCTGTGGCAGATGAAGGTCATGTTGTTGTAAAGGTGAAGGCTGTTGGTGTTTGTGCAACAGACGTACATATGATTTCAGGAAATATATCTCTTGCAAAGCCTCCGCACGTGTTAGGTCACGAAATTGCCGGAGAGATTGAAGATATAGGTCAGGGTGTAAAAGGCTGGAAAAAGGGCGACAGAGTAGTAATTGATACAATAATCTCCTGCGGACAATGTCCTGCATGCAAAAGAGGCAGAAAGGAACTTTGTCCTGACAGAATGGAAATAGGCTACACACCTTATAATGGAGGATATGCTGAGTTTGTAAGAGTTCCGGCGCAGTGCCTTGTGAAATTACCGGAAGAAATTCCATTCAGGGATGCGGCAATACTTGAAAGTGTTGCTTGCCCGTTCGGTGCTGTGCTTAGAATCGGAATTAAACCCGGAAGCAGTGTGTTTGTTCAGGGTGCAGGCCCTGCAGGAATTGCGTTTATACAGGCGGCAAAGCTTAGCGGAGCAGGAAAAATAATAGTTTCTGCAAAGGGTAAAAAAAGACTTGAATATGCAAAGTTTTTTGGGGCAGATGTGGTCATAGATGTACAGAATGAAAACGTGCTTGACAGGGTAGTTGAACTGACAAACGGAGAAGGTTGTGATTATGTTATTGACGCTGCCGGAAGTGTTGACAGTATACTACTTTGTTTTGATGTGTGTAAGATAGGCGGAGATGTTTTATACTACGGAATTCCTGACGAAAAGGCACAGATTCCGTTTCCATTCATGAAAATGCTTATGAAACAGTTAAGACTTCACGGAATTCTTGAGTACTGTGCAGGTTGGGATTCGCTTGTGTCTCTTGTAGCAAGCGGAAGATTAAACGTTCATGATATGGTTACACATACATTTACCCTCGATGAACTGCCAAACGCGGTTGAACTTTTAAAATCTAAAGAGAGAAACCTAATAAAGGCTGTTGTTGAAATGTAAGATGCAAAAAGGTGATATCTATCGAGAAATCGGTATCTAAAGTTGCTATAGTATAAACTTGCTTTCACAAGCCGTAAAAAGTTCTAAAAGTCCGGATGATTCTGGACTTTTTATCTTATCAAATTTGAGGAAAATTAAATATGAGTATAATAAGTAAAAAATACGGAGAGTTAAATAGAAAAGATATATATGCATATACACTGGATAATTGCAGAGGTTTAAGTGCAGAAATTATAAACTATGGAGCAATTCTTACCCGTCTTGTATATAACGGAATAGATGTCGTCCTCGGCTATGATAATTTTGATGAGTATATTGACAATGCGGATTATATGGGTGCAATAATTGGCAGAAATTCAAACGTAATTGAAAGTTCAGAATTTACGCTTAATGGTAAAACTTATAAGCTTTTTGCCAATGATAAAAAAAATAATCTTCACGGGGGCAAAGAAGGCTTTAATAAAAAAATCTGGAACACAGAATGTGTGGACGGTGATGAGCCATCACTGGTGCTTACCTATTTGAGTCCGGATGGAGAAGAAGGTTTTCCGGGTAATGCACATATTAAGGTTACATATACTCTAACTACTGATAATGCTCTGCACATTCATTATGAGGCTATGTGCGATAAGGATACAGTTATCAATATGACGAATCATTCATATTTCAATCTCAACGGTCATGATAGCGGCTCAGTTGAAGGTCAGAGCCTGTGGTTGGCAAGCCACTTTTATACGCCCAATACACAGGAAATTATACCGTGTGGTGAGATTCGCTTGGTTGAGGGAACTCCGTTTGATTTTACTGAAGAGTCAAAAATTGAGGAACGGCTTGCAATCAAGCATGAACAAATTGATATGTTTGGTGGCTATGACCACAACCTTATCCTTGATGGCAGTGGCTATCGCTTGGCTGGTATATTAAAGGGTGACAAGAGCGGAATCACGATGGAAATGTATACAGATCAACCTGGAGTTCAGTTTTATCTTCCGGTTGAGTTTAATCCTGACAGAAAATATAAAGATGGAGCAAAATATGTTCATTACGGTGCTCTCTGTCTTGAAACTCAAGCGTTTCCAAATGGTTTGAAGTATTCACACTTTCCGAATGTGGTTCTAAAAAAAGGGGACAAGTACGATAAAATAACAACATATAAATTCAAATAGAGAGTTGACACGAACTGAAAATTAATAAATTGTACAAAAGTTCGTTATAATGAAAGGATGTAATAAAATGAGTGCAAAAATGAATACCCCTTTTATGTTTTGGGATAAATGTGAATTTTGTGATTTAGGAAACGGAGTTAAAAGAAAAATACTGGCATACAGCGAATCTCTTATGCATGTTGAAGTCCATTTTGAAGAGGGTGCGGTAGGAGATATGCATTCACATCCTCACGCACAGACGACGTATGTGCTTTCTGGCGAATTTGAATTTACAATCGGAAATGAAACGAAGATTGTAAAAAGCGGTGATACTATGTATGATGAGCCAAATGTTTTGCACGGTTGCCGTTGTATAAAAGCGGGAGTGCTTTTGGATACTTTTTCACCCATGAGAAAAGATTTTCTATAATGAGTTTGATGAGCGATTGAAAAGTAAAAATATAATCTTTAATTGTAGAGAGGTTTTCATATGTACAAAAAAATACAACAACTTAAAACTAAAACGAAGCTAAACACAGAAGGCAAGGAAAAAATGTTTATGACTGACCTTGCAGACTTTGATGAATCAGATCCGAGAATAAGAGCTTTCTCTTTGGTACAGATAAAACCGGGCGAGGCGGTGGATTATCATATGCACATTGGAGAAAGTGAAACATACTTTATTCTTTCTGGACAGGGTAGCTATAATGATAACGGAAACAAAATTGAAGTAGCTCCGGGAATGGTAACATTAACCCCGTCGGGTCAGGGGCATTCAATTAGAAATACCGGTGATGAAATGCTTGTTTTTATCGCTCTTGTTGTTACGGAATAGGAATTATATTGTAGGATAATTGCAATATAAAATGTTTGCAAAGGGATACATATGTTTTTCCTGTTTAGCTAAGGGACTCACACTTTACAAAAAATTATAAATTCATAAATTGCCACTAAAGAAATCCTGCTAAATAAAGCCGAGATTATTTAAAATCGACTTTGTTTAGCAGGATTTTTTTGTTAGTTGACTTTGCGTTATTCGTAGTGATTTCCAAGTGTTATAACAATGATAAATCTTAACAACCACTGTAAGCAATCTGTATTTTACATTGATATCAAAAAGTATTGGATTATATTTACTTTGACAACAGCGTTTTGATTTGATATATTAATATCTCTGCTTTGTGATTTTGGGGATTTCTCCCGGATATTTTCCGTACTCGTTTTTTATTGCATGAGATAGTGAAGTGGCATCACTGTATCCGCATTCGCTTGCAATTGCATCAAGGGTATGTTCTTCGCTTCGTATCATGGAGACTGCATAGGTTAATCTTAGGCTTTTTATATACTGATAAGGTGTTGTACCTGTGTGTTTTTTGAACTTACGAATAAAAACATTTTCTTCCAGATGTGAATTTTCAGCAAGTTCTGAAACAGAAATTTTTTCACGAAAATGACGGTGAATATATTCAATGCTCTTTGCTGTTCTGGAATTGAAATGAACCGGTAAAACATATTCGTTGTGTATTGTATCCAAAAATGCGGCAAATAACGATGTAACTGCATCTGAATATTTATTGCGTTCCATTACTTTAAGTATTGGATATGCTTGTGTAAGTGTAAATAATCCTTTTTGTATGGCTTTTGTGCACGGGTATTCTTGTGATTATGCAGATGTTTCTGTTAGTAAAACAGGCTACAGAACTGAGTTTAGTGCGAAATTTAATTATGTAGATTTTAACAATACCGATGACAGAGGAACAGCAGAACTCACTCTAAATATGCTGGATTTTTAATTTTGCATGTGAGATATGTATTCAACAGGACGGAAATTCACTCCTGTATTTGAATCAAAAACACATGTGGTCAAATTAAAAAAATACATATTTTCAGCCAAAGCAAAAACCTCAGAAACCGCTTGGTTACTGAGGTTTAAGGTGGTCGGGATAACAGGATTTGAACCTGCGGCCTCTTCGTCCCGAAGCGCTGCTATAACATAGTTTATAACATTTTTGACTCTTTTTAGCCCTTTTTGCTACATTCGAAATACTCTTTAGCCATCTTATCTCCACTGTTTCCGCCTGTTACATTTCTAACTGTGGGATAACATGTGGTCAAAATAATTATCAACAGTACGACTAACTAAATAGAATTATAACACATAATGTGCGAAATTGCAATAGTACAAGGCAAACGAAATTGCCCGTTTTGAGAATGGCAGAATAAAATAAGCAGAATTACTCGACTAACAAAGATAAATGCAATACAAAGCGTTTTTTTGAGCCAATTACGGCAAATCGTAGCTTAACCATCATATTAAAATATGACACGCCTTAAACAAAGAAAAACGAAATCGAGTAAACCGATTTTTTTATTATAAAATAGAATTGATTTTATATCCTACCAGAATTTAAATAAAAGTTTTTAACCATCAAAATATTTGTTTTGTTATAAAAATTGTTTGTTTTGTGCATTGATTTTTTTGTAGATATGTGGTAAAATAATCAAGTAAAATTTAATATATTCACACAGAGTGTTGGTTATGTCGTAAAAGCCTATAAGCAAGGCATAATCAGTGGAAAGGGAATGGGGTGAGAATCCCCTGCGTAATTCTGTCGGTGTGTGTGTCGAAGTTTTTATGTTCGTCGGTGAAAGCCGGTCATTGGGAAACTGAGAAGGCAGAGCATAAAAATGCAAGGTTAATATAAACCTTATATGACACGAGTCACAAGACCTGCTTTGATGTTATCTCGTAAGTGCTCATTTGCATAGGGATAATGTTTTCAGTTGAGGCGCTGATATTTACTTTTTTAAAGCGAATCTATCAGGGCTTTGCCTAATGTTCTCTTCTGAATTGTGATTCATCACAGAAAAACTCAGCTGTGGTAATTTTTTGAAAGAAAAATTGCCGCAGTTTTTTTATTGCCTGCGGCGAAAAACCGGAGGTGAAAAACATAGAAACTGATGTACAAATGCTTCAACGACAAGAAGCAGAATTTGCAAGATTACACAAAAGTGATACAGACGAAGAACTTATCGCATATCTCGTAAAATGTTCAAAAGAGCTTGGCAGATGCCCTAAGAAAGACGAAGTTATTGGGCACACCTACTTAAAAGCAAGGCTTGGTCCCTGGCCCCGTATTTTGGAGCGTGCAGGACTTAAAGAAAAAAGTCAAAAGCGAATTGAAAAAGAACAGAAAATGAATTGGAAAGAAGGTTCAAAATCTGTTATCAATCACGGCTCTCTCAATCGTATTAATCAGTTGGCTGAAAAGAAACTGAAAAAAGAGTTCAAGAAGCCTGAACGCATCAAATTAGAAGCTGAGTTTGCCCAAAAGCATTCAGCAGATACCGATGCAGAATTATATGAACTTCTTAAAAGCCTTAAGAAAAAGCAAGGGAAAAGAATGTCCCCTATAAATACGATTGGATACGAGTATTACATAAAGAGATTGGGACCGTGGAATGTTGTAATGAAGCAAATAAGTGATGAATTAAAAAAGCAGAATGAGGAGTGAAATTAAAATGAAACTAAAAAAAGCATTTAACAGTATAGCCTCCGTATTATTGGTGGTTACAATGCTTATGTCGCTTTTACCTGTTGGTGTTTTTGCGACAGAAGGTGAACAAAATTACGATTTACGAATCCTTACATTTGAAGATGCGGACTATAAAGGTGGCATCAACTTTGCAGGAGGAAATAATTGGTCAAGCTTAATCGATGATTCGCAATATGGCGGAGACTTGCTCTACGGTGGTGGTATGGGCTACTCGACTGAGGAAGAAGCATATAAATGGCATGACGAAGGCAATACGGAGCTTTCAAGCAGATTGTGTCAGTCCTATGGTACGTTTGCTTATTGGAGCGGCGGTCATGCTATCTCAAATTACAATACCGCTGATATAGAAACATACGGAGATTACCAGTCACAGATTACCGTTTACAAAGCTGATGTGGAAGGACTTGCAACAACAAGTGGCGGACATAACGGTTCTGATAACTTTGCTGTACACTATGGCTATATAGATGGTTCAGCATATAATATGGCTGAAGAATTACCTGCACTTTCTTTTGCTGATGGCAAAGCTCGAGTGATCGACCATATGTATATAAACACAACGACTTATGCTCTTAATTGTTGTGTGAATGGAAACGACCTTACTGCCAGCATTGGAGAAAATGACTATGTAAAAGTAGTGGCGACAGGCTATGATGGCGAAGCTGAAGTTGGAACTGTAGAGAAATATATGGTGAACGGTCCTGAAGAAATGATCCTTGATTGGACAAAATGGGATCTTTCGGCTCTTGGCGCTGTAACAAAAGTTGAATTCAACATGGTCGGAACCAGTGACAACGGCTACGGATTTTCACAAGCTGCATACTTTGCTTATGACGATGTTGCTGTTCGCTTTGAAAAAGAACAAAATGAACTTCCGACTCTTGCAGATGGAATATCTGCTACAGCTGTAGCTGATGTAACAGCCGGCACAGCTTATACCGTAAAACTTGACGATATTTTTACAGATGCAGATGGTGATATTCTTACATATAGGGTTAAAATCAATGATGAAAGTGCTATAAATGCTGATGCAAATTACAGTTTTACACCAGATATCGGTGGCGAATATGTCCTTGTATTTACGGCAAATGATGGCAAAGATTCATCGACAGATACCTACACTGTTACATTAAATGTTACAAACCCCGTAGTTACATATAATACTACCGTTCTGATTCCTGAAGGAATTGTTCCTGAATTCTATATTACAAATGGATATAACGATGATAAGATAGATGTTTTAGGCGATGCGCTTGTAAGCGAAAGCGGAACTATTTCAGATGGTTTTGTTCCCTATACCGTAACAGTACCTGAAAACATTGGTACCATCAGTATTCGTGCAAAAAAGAATGATATAAATCTTGGCGGTATGTCAATCCCTGTTTCGGAAAGTTCGTCTGTAACATTCCGTGAGGTTCATATATTTATTCCTACCAAGGCAAATGACATTTATGTAACAACAGAGCAAGCGAAGATTGAAGTTGCCGATTATGATGGTAACTTTGCAACCGTTGGAGCAAGCGGAACAGATGCAGACGGAATATCCTACTATACCTTCTTCCTTGCTGCAACAGGAAATGAAAAACTTTACACATTTTATGCAAAGCCACTTGGAGATTTGACTTCGGTTTATGCAAGTACACAAGCGAATAATAAAGCGATTTTCACAGGAAATTCTGAGGTTTATGATACTCAGGTTGAACTCAGCTATAAGAATGCGTTTAAGTTAAATGTTCCTGCGGATGCTGAAGCGAAAGCGTTTCGCCAGAACAAAAATTATAATGTCTCGGAGCTTGCACCGCTTGAAATTCAGAACGAATCTAATGGATCAAAGACATACTATTTTAATGTTTCTTCGGGTAGCGACTCTTACTCCTACAGAGTCTCAAAGGAAGGAAAAATAACAAAGGCAGGATTTATCAGCGGGACAGAAAAGAAAGTAACCTGGAGTGATGAAGACTTATCACCCAATGCTAATATTGATTATGATAAAACTACACTTTTCGGATCGCGCGGTGATGATAGTTTACTTCTTAATGTAAACGAACAGAACAGACTTATCCTTGCGAAAGATGAAACCTTTAAACTTCGTGTATACAGAGTTTGGCAGGTTATCAATAGTGATACTGCAAACATAATGATTGAGCCTGATTTTAACTACAACATTTTATCCGGTTCAGATATTATCAGTATTACACCTGTAACAAACGGTAACGGCAACGCTAAAAACAATTGGCTTAATATTACCGCAACCGGCGAAGGTACTGCAATCCTTGAAATTGGCTACGATGCACTTGATATTATTTCGGGTAATTTAACTACAAATAATGGACTTTCTGAATTTACATTTGGAGCTTGCGATGAAGCACGAAAAGGTCTTGTCATTGTTCAAACTGCCAATGCTGCAACTGATGTAGATTTTGGAATTAAGAGCGAGACAAAATGGGATGCGGAATTTGATACCTTATATTTCACAGGCGAATATACAACACTCGATTTCCTTCCTACTGTTACGGAAGGTGCTGTAAGCAAGGTTGAATTCAGTAATGACAACGGAAAAATATGGACAAAGCTTGACAAAAAAGATGATAATTACACTGCAAGAATTATAAGCGGAAATAACATCTTAAAAGTAACAAAAGATGACGGTACTACTTCATATCAGGTTGTTCGTGGCGATAAAATCACTTACACCGTTTCCAATGTTACAAATCCCGGCGAAAACTTAAGCGCAGGAGATGTTGCAAGAGTTACTTTTGACGGAGTTCATTTCCCGATGGGTAAAATGTCAGGTATCTATAACCCTGGATATATCTACGGACACAAGCTTACCTATACTTTAGGGGAAGCACAGGTTCAGACGGCAGGTTCATTTCAGTACAATTTCCCTGCGAATGCGTATTTGGATGTGACGATTCCGGAAGATGCAGAAATCGGAGATAGCTTTTCTCTTACAGACGGATATATTTATTTTAACAGTATGGGAAGTGCTCCGGGAGAACACAGAAATATAACAGATGAAGGTGTTCCGGCTGATTTTCATGCTACAAGCACTTACTATTCAAGGAGTATTCTTCCTGACATTACTATTACATTAGAATCAAACGATGTAAGTGGCGGCGATGACGGAAACGATGATGGCGATACAGACGGCGGAACGGTTGGTGGAAATACAGGAACTACAACAAAGCCCGATGATGACGATATCGATGTTTCAAATCTCAAGTTCGATATTTCAGGAAGTGAAATCAAGGGTTATGTAACAGTAAGCTTTGAAGATTTTGGTAAGCGTAAATCAGGTGAAAGCGGTGTTGTATATAAAAATGCGCTTGGAGAAATTATTGAAGAAGTCGAAGTTCCTTTCAAAAGCCGCGATACAATTGCGACAGTTACCTTAAGACTTCTGAAGGCTCTGGACATAAAAGCATCATACACCGGAAGTGCTACAAGCAACTTCTACCTCTCATCAATTGGAAACTTTACCTTAAACGGAAAACATTATTCTTCATTTGGTGAATTTGATGCAGGCGCGGCATCCGGTTGGATGATAAAGCACAATAATTGGTTCATTAACATGGGAGCATCAGAGTTTACTGTACAAGATGGTGATAAGGTTGAATGGCTCTATACCTGTCAGCTTGGTGCTGATATTGGTTGCGATTGGTCAAATCCGAGCGCTGAAATCACGGGCATTAACTTTAAATCAAACTATGGCACATTATCTCCTTCATTCAGTGAGGATGTAGCGGAATACACTTATTCTGTTTCTTCTTCCACAAAATCTATTTGTCTTGAAGCGAAACAAGCAAACTATTGGTCAAAGGTTACTTATAAATCAGGAGATAAAACATACAAAGCGATGGAAGCAATTCCGGTTTCGGATGGAACGATTATCACAATTGAAAGTGCTTTCTCAGAATATGCAGGAGATACCCCTTCTGACACAGACAAAATAACAATTACAATACAGAAAAGCTCAGGCGGTACAAGTGGCGGCTCCGCTTCTTCTACTAAAGATAAAGAGATGAAAGACGACAAAGAACTACTCAATGAAAATGAGTCTACTCAAAAGCCTGAATTTACAGAAAAAACATTCACCGATATTAAAAAAGACGATTGGCATTATGAATCTGTAAAATATGTTTATGAAAACAACCTTATGCAAGGAACGGGTAATGGATTTGAACCCGAAAGCAAAATGACAAGAGCAATGCTTGTTACGGTTCTTTACAGAATGGCAGACCCTGAAGAGAAAGCGAATAATCATAACTTTGCTGATGTACTTGAAGGTCAGTGGTATTCTGATGCAGTGGCTTGGGCGGCAGAGAATGATATCGTAAGCGGTGTGAGTGAAAATAAATTTTCACCTAATGAAGATATTACCCGTGAACAAATGGCACTTATTATTTATCGCTATGCTAAGATACAGGGATTTGATGTGACTGAAGCTTCAAATCTTGAAGGCTTTAACGATGCAAAAGATGTAAGCGATTGGGCACTTGATGCAATTAAATGGGCAAATTCTGTGACTTTGGTAAATGGTACAAGTGAAACCACTTTATCACCCAAAGATACTGCAACACGTGCTCAGGTTGCGGCAATTCTTATGCGTTTTTGCGAAAATATAGCAAAATAAGTTTAGTAGTATTGTGCGAACAGTCTGACCTCAAAATCAGACTGCTCGCCTTTGCACTTTTGTTAAGGAGCTTATGAAATGAAAAAATTTGTATCAGTATTTTTATGTCTGATAATGGTTTTGAGTTTGGGATGTGTTGCTTCTGCTGAAAACAGTTACGATATAGATTATGTTGTTTCTGACACAGCAAATTATATCTATAAAACCGTAAGTGAGCCACAGGTAGGTTCTATCGGCGGTGAATGGGCAGTATTGGGACTCGCACGAAGCGGTATTGAAATTCCCGAAGAATATTATCAGGATTATTATAAACATGTAGAGGAATATGTGAAAGATCGTGAAGGCAATCTTCATGACAAGAAATATACAGAATACTCAAGGCTTACTGTAGCACTTACAGCAATTGGTAAAAATCCTACTGATGTTGCAGGATATAACCTTTTAACACCTCTCGGTGATTATGAGAAAACAATATGGCAAGGAATGAATGGTCCTATTTGGGCGCTTATTGCTCTTGATAGCAGAAACTATGAAATGCCAAAGAATCCTGATGCTACCGTTCAGGCAACAAGAGAAATGTATATTCAAAGAATTTTGGATTGTCAGCTTCCCGATGGTGGTTGGTCGCTTTTCGGAGGAACAAAGGCGGCTACATCAGGTGACGGTATTTCTGATCCCGATATAACCGGTATGGCGCTTCAAGCTCTCGCTAAATATCAGGACAATCCAAGTGTTAAGACGTCAATAGATACAGCACTCAATACAATGTCACAAAAGCAGGATGACAAAGGCGGTTTTTCTAGTTGGGGAACTTCAAATTCAGAAAGCTGTGTTCAGGTACTTGTGGCTCTTTGTGAACTTGGTATTCCCATAGATGACAGCCGATTTGTAAAAAACGGATATACCATTCTTGATAACCTTTTGACATATTATGATAAAGGAAACGGATTTAGGCACACAGCAGACGGAAGCGGCGTTAATCTGATGTCGACCGAGCAGGCGTTTTATGGTCTTGTTGCCGTTAAAAGAATGAACGAGGGTAAAAACAGTCTTTACAGAATGAAAGATGCCATTTCGGTATCTGAAAGTAAAGATAACACCGTTGGGCTTAAAGATAAACACGCAGATGTAAAAAAAATGAGTATATCAACTCCCGGCAAGACTTTTTCGGATATTGCAGGTCATGATAAAAAAATTGCTATCGAAGCACTTGCATCAAGAAATATCATAAATGGAAAAGCAGAAAGTAGCTTTGAACCAAACAGCACAATGACAAGGGCCGAGTTCGCCACCATTATTACAAGAGGACTTGGTCTTCCCATAAAAAATATATCCGTTTTTGCTGATGTAAAGGAAACTGATTGGTATTATACTTATGTAAATACTGCATACTCTTATGGTATCATAAAAGGTGTGTCTGAAACAGAGTTTAATCCAAACGGAACGATTACTCGTGAAGAAGTGGCAGTTATGGTGGCAAGAGCAGCAAAACTATGCGGAGTGAATACGGATATACAAAGTTTTGAAGCAAGAAATATCCTATCAGAATTTCTTGACTATGTAAAAGCATCAGATTGGGCACAAACCTCTCTTGCTTTTTGTTACAAAGAAGGTATCCTTTCAAAAGATGTAATGGACATTAAGCCAAAAGAGTTTGTTACAAGAGCAGAAATTGCAGATATGCTCTACAATATGCTATCGATAGCAGAACTCATATAGGAAGTGATAAAACTTGATGAAACATAAAAGTAAAATAATAATCGGAGCAGCCATAATAGCAATTCTTGCCTTTATATTTTGGTATGGAGGCGATGCTCCGGGGCTTCGAGGATGGACACCGCAACCTAAAGGAAGTATAGAGGTTTCCCAAAACGATGTATCCGTTCCAACCGATTTGCCTACTTCTACAGAAAATCCTGTTGCCCAAACACCTAAAGAAGAACAAATTGAAGCCGAACAGAAAGTCAGTGAAATCCCCATAAAAGAAGCTGATGAGTCTGCTACGGAAGAAAACAAACCTCAAAGTACAGATGGCACTGCTTTAACACCTGCTGAAAAGGTTGCATTAGCTGACCGCATTGCGGAAGAAAGTGAGACATCTTCGGTTGAAAACGGAGATAAAGTATATTCTGTTCAAAACGGAATGGTCATAAACGAAAGTACAGGCAAAGATAAATACCTTACTGATCCTGTTCCTGAAGGAAAGCCACTTCCTATCGAACCGCAGGATGTTGTTATATCAGATAAAGAGCTTACCTGCACATTATCTGTTCGTTGCGATACAATACTTCAAAATATTGCTTGGCTTGACAAAGAAAAGGTTAATATTGTACCCAAAGACGGTGTTATATTTGCAGAAAAGACAGTTACATTCTATGAAGGAGAAAGCGTGTTTAATTTACTTCTTCGGGAAATGAAACGAAATAAAATACATATGGAATTTGAAGATACCCCAATATATAACAGTGCATATATTGAGGGTATAGCTAACCTATATGAATTTGACTGCGGTGAGCTTTCGGGATGGATGTATAAGGTAAACGGTTGGTTCCCGAACTACGGATGCTCCCGTTATCAGCTAAAAGCAGGAGATAAAGTTGAATGGGTATATACCTGTGATTTAGGTGTTGATGTTGGTGGATATTACGCCGCAAACGGTAATTGATAGATGGAGGTTCATTTATGATACAGAGCTATTTTGGAAATGGAAAAGGAAAAACTACTGCGGCGATCGGAGCGGCTATTCGCTGTATTGGTTGCGATCAAAAGGTGTTGTTTGTAGAGTTTTTAAAGAATAATGACTCGGCTGAATTTAAGGTCATGGATACTCTTGAAAACATAGATATATTGTTTTCAAACGAACATTATGAGCTTTATGATAACGAAAAGTCGGAGCTTACTCCTAAATTTACAGATGCCTATACAAAGCTCTTGTTCGAAGAAACTGCAAAGATAAGCAAGGATTATCAAATGATTGTGCTTGATGAAATTCTTGATGCAGTCGAGTTCGGATATATAGAAGAAAAAATATTTATAAAACTATTAAACGAATGGAAACAAAAAACAGAAATTATACTTACCGGGCACAAATTGCCCGAAAGTATAGCGGATGTATCTGATTATATATCAGAGATAAGAGAAATAAATCATCCGTACAGTTTGGGCACTCCTTCACGAAAAGGAATTGAATACTAATATGAGCGAATTTAAAACATATCACCCGATTGTGAATTTCACATACTTTGTATTTGTGATCGGGTTCAGTTGCGTATTCTTGCATCCTGCGTGTTTGTGTATTTCACTTGCAAGTGGCTTTACATATTCTGTGATGTTAAAAGGCAAAAAAGCAATAAAAACAAACTTAATATATATGATTCCGATGCTACTTGCGATGGCACTTATAAACCCTGCCTTCAATCATGAAGGCGTTACGATTATAGAGTATCTACCAAGCGGAAATCCGTTAACACTTGAATCAATAGTTTACGGACTTTGTGCTGCTACAATGATTGTGAGTGTTATCTGTCATTTTGGTTGCTACAACGAAATTATGACAAGCGATAAGTTTATCTATTTGTTTGGCAAAATCATTCCGGCGATGTCCTTAATAATCTCTATGACACTTCGATTTGTTCCAAAATTCTCGGCACAGCTTAAGGTCGTAACAAACTCTCAAAGGTGTATGGGACGTGATGTTTCAAACGGAAGTATTATCAAACGGGCAAAGCATGGACTGAATATTTTGTCAATTATGACAACGTGGTCTTTAGAAAATGCGATAGAGACCGCAGACAGTATGAAATCCCGTGGATATGGCGTACCCGGGAGAACGGCGTTTTCAATATTTACATTTGATAAAAGAGATAAGAAAGCCTTAATTTGCATTTTGCTTTTGGGAATATATACGCTTATGGGGAATTTAATGGGCGGAATGTATTTCAGATTTTTTCCGTCTGTAAAAATGGCGGATGTTTCATTCTTTAACATAAGCGTTTTCGTGGCATATTTGCTACTTTGTATATGTCCTATAATAATTGAACTGTGGGAGGTGAGAAAATGGAAAGCTTTAAGGTCGAAAATTTAAGTTTCATTTATCCTAACAGAACTACTAAAGCACTTGAAGAAATAAACTTTACAGTAAATCAAGGTGAATTTGTTTTGATTTGCGGCAAATCGGGTTGCGGTAAGACTACGCTTTTAAGACTGTTAAAATCATCTCTTGCACCACACGGAGAGATAAGCGGAAGTATTTATTTTTACGGTAAAAATCTTTCGGACTACGATACCAAAGAACAAGCATCAAATATTGGTTTTGTAATGCAGAATCCCGACAATCAAATTGTAACCGATAAGGTGTGGCACGAGCTTGCATTTGGTTTAGAAAGCCTTGGATATAAACAAACCGAGATAAGAACGAGAGTATCCGAAATGGCATCCTTCTTTGGCATACAGACTTGGTTTTATAAGAAAGTAACCGAGCTTTCAGGCGGTCAAAAGCAACTTTTAAACCTTGCATCTGTTATGGCAATGCAGCCGTCTGTTTTGGTTTTGGACGAGCCGACAAGTCAGCTTGACCCAATCGCCGCAGGAGAATTTTTGAAAACTTTAGAGAAAATAAACCGTGAGCTTGGAACAACCGTTATTCTCACTGAGCATCGCTTGGAAGATGCTTTCCCAATGGCTGACAGAGTAATCGTTATGGATGGTGGCAAAATCATTGCTGATGAAGTCCCTATCGAAGTCGGCAGAATTCTTAAAGCTAAGAATCATGATATGTATAAAGCACTTCCAACTCCAATGCGAGTTCATGGCGAAGTGGCAAATGATTTACCTTGTCCTCTGACGGTTCGTAAAGGCAGAACATGGCTTGAAGAATATTCAAAGGAAAACATTTTGAATCCCACTCTTATTCCCTTAGATAACTTAAAAGAAAATAACGATACAGTTATAGAAATTAAAGATGCTTGGTTCAGATATGATAAAGATTTACCTGATGTAGTTAAGGGTTTTAATTTGTCTGTCAATCAAGGTGAATTATTCTGTCTTGTTGGCGGTAACGGAACTGGAAAAACAACTGCACTTTCGCTTATATCAGGTCTTAATAAGCCATACAGAGGCGATGTGCTGATAAAAGGACAAAGCATTTCTAAAATCAAGAATTTATATGATGGTCTGCTCGGTGTTCTTCCGCAGAATCCACAGAGCGTATTTGTAAAGAAAACAGTTTATCTTGATTTGATGGAAATACTTTCTGACAAGAAACTCACAAAGGAAGAAAAAGAACAAAAGGTACACAACATATCTGTTCTTTGCAGAATTGAAAATCTTTGGGAAAGTCATCCTTACGATTTATCAGGCGGCGAACAACAAAGATCAGCCCTTGCGAAGATTCTTCTTATGGAACCTGAAATGCTTCTTCTTGACGAACCGACAAAAGGAATGGATACACACTTCAAAGAAGAATTTGCAAATATTCTTTTAGAATTGAAAGCAAACGGCGTAACGATTCTTATGGTATCCCACGATATAGAATTCTGTGCAGAATTCGCTGATAGATGTGCGCTTGTATTTGACGGAAGCATAACATCAGTTGATACACCGAGAGAGTTCTTTAAGGGTAAGAATTTCTACACCACATCCGCAAACCGTATGGCAAGAACCTGCCTCCCCGATGCAGTTTTAGCAGAAGATATAATCCTTGCTTGTGGTGGTAGTGTGAAAAAGAGAGAAAAACCATCAAGAATTGTTGAATGGCGTAAGATTGAAAAGGAAAACAAACCACAAAAAGAAAAAGCAAAGAAACTTACTCCTGCAAGAATTGTCATCGGTAGCATATTTGCATTGCTTTTCGCGTTAATGTATCTGCCGTTTAAGACAGATATAAATATATTAAATATCAATGTAAAAAGCTTTGCAGGACTTGGCGTTTATCAGATAGCTATGATAATGGTATTGTTTGCCTCTTGCCTCTGTTTCTTTCCCCAAAGGGATATTGGAATAGAAGTAATACAAGTTCCAAAGTCAGACAGGAAACTGACAAAAAGAACTCTTATGGCAACATTCCTGATACTGCTTTTAATACCGCTTACCATTTATATCGGTGTTTTCTTCTTGGGTGACAGAAAGTATTATTTTATAAGTTTACTCATCATTCTCGAAACAATGATACCGTTTTGTATGGTATTTGAATCAAGAAAACCAAAAGCAAGAGAGCTTATTGTGATAAGCGTACTTTGTGTCATCGCAGTAGCAGGCAGAGCGGCATTCTTTATGCTTCCGCAGTTCAAACCCGTTGTAGCGCTTGTAATAATAGCAGGTGTTTGCTTTGGCGGCGAAACGGGATTCTTGGTAGGTGCAATTACCGGGTTTGTTTCAAACTTTTTCTTTGGACAAGGACCGTGGACACCATGGCAAATGTTTGCCTTTGGCATTATAGGTTTTATTGCAGGAATACTTTTCAAAAAGGGATTTCTTCGTAAGACAAAAGCATCTCTTTGCATCTTTGGCTTTATTGCAACGCTTGTGATATACGGAGGAATTATGAATCCTGCATCCGTAATAATGTATCAGGCTAATCCTACAAAAGCAATGATAATCTATGCATACATTATGGGAATACCGTTTGACCTAGTCCATGCACTCGGAACAGCGTTCTTCCTTTGGTTCATATCAGAACCTATGATTGATAAGCTCGAAAGAATTAAAATTAAATATGGATTGGTGGAAAGATGACCTATACCAAAATATGACACGCTGGAACCAAAGAAAAGCGGAATCGAGAAATCGAAAGAAATCTCGGTTCCGCTTGTTTCATTTTACGGCAAAAATTCCGGCATAATCTTATATCGGTTAACGCCGTGATTTGTTGAACGAATTAAAATATCTTCGGGGATTGTTGCAAGGAGCTTCTTTGTGAATGTGCCATAGCCAAGATAGCCATCAAGATTTATATGTGATATAACAACCCAATCAGTATCAGGTTGCCTGTTTGCAATATAATACTTGATTAAAACGGTTACTCCCTCAATACAATTCTTGGGAAGAGTCTCATGGAGCTTATACAAAATTGAATCGGGAATTTCTATTTTCTCTTCACGAAGCGGGCCAAGCTCAAGAGCATCGGATATAATTCCGTCGAACCGTATTATCCAACCGTTTATGGTATTAACATCATAAATGGAGGTATGAAATTGCTCAACCTTTCTTCGCCAAGCCTTTTCAAAATCCTTTAAATAATCATTCGTTTTCTTGATTGCAGCTTGGCTTACCTTGTCCGGGTTCTTTTTTACATAAGCCATAATATTTGCTATATGCCTGTAAAGCCAGCCTTTGCCATTCTTATCAACAAGCTCGGGGAATTCATCATGCAAAGCACGAAAATCGGTTATATATTGCCAATCCTCTAAAGGTTTGGCATTTTTCTTGTCAGGCACACTGCACCAAGCACGGATTGCCCTTTCTGCACGTGCAATATCCGCATTTCCTTCTTCGTCAAACATATATCCTCTTGCAAGAATGGTAAGGACTCTGTTAAATCCGGTTAAATCCTCAAACATTTCCAAGGTAAATCTGCCAAGATAACCATAATCCTGCTTGCTCTTGGAACTGTATTCAGGGAAATTTATATAACTTAAAAATTCTTCTCTTTCGTTAATCATAAATCATCCCTCCTGACCTTCAATGCGTTTTTGGATACACAATCAAGAAGCACATCCCACATAAAACCTCGTTTACCAAGTGCAACGGCATACTTAACTGCATCCGCAGGCTTAATAACTTTCTCTAAAAGCTCACGGCATTTTTTTGCCACTGCTTCACGGTAACTGTCAGAGGCAAGTTTATTTACATAAGCATCTGTCATAACAACCATATTCTCGGTGTCTCCGTCACGATATAACTGTCTTGACGATTCTACGGAATTGGCTTCTCTTATGTCTAGAATCAAATCATTTAAAATTCTGTAACCGCTGAAAGTGAAATCGGACAGAATATCAAAATATTCTTCTAACTCCGGCAACCACTCAGAAAGAAAAACTTCTCTGTTTTCTTCTATCATACGATGCCAATTCTGCTCAATCATAGCCTCGTGAATTTTCTGCAAATGCTCATCACTTATTTTAGAAAATTCTGCATACAAGACATCTGCATCAAAATCTTCATCCTTGCCTTGTGAGAATAAAATTCTGTCAATATCCTTATACCTCTTTTTAGTCTGTATATCCGCACGGCTTACTCTGATTCTCCTTAACACCTCGTCATATTCCGAAATCAAAGTGTTGACAGCATCTAAAATACCTGTATCAAGTTTTTCCTTCCAATTATCCTCTGTGGCAAAATTGAAAAGCTTATTGTCTGGAATTGTCTCGGCTTTAATTTTCGGTATGCCGTCTTTAAGCATTTTTGCATAGTACGGAAGCTTTTCTACATTGGAATCAATTTCGTCCCAATTTGTATTTTCAAAGAATTTATTCAGCTTGCTTTTGGCATCGGTTACGCCTTTGCTGACATTTTCAAGCAGTCTCTTATAGGTTAAAAAGATACTTCTTTGCCTTTTGGATTTTCCTAAGTATTCTGATAAATCAGGTTTAATTCCTGTTTTGGCAGAATCAATTTCAAGTCCCGTTAAAATTGCAAGAGTCTCAGCCTCTTCACGGCATTTCTGTCGTTCCTCGCTGGTAGAGTTTTCGTTGTATGCAATAACGCTGCGGTCAAATGCTGCATTGGAAATCTGACCTACCCGTGATGAAAATGTATTTTTTACTGTTTCAAATCTTGCTTTCCAATCATTTGCATCACTTGTTAGAGGCTCTGCTGACGGAATTTTCAAAAAGGGCATATTGTTTCTGTCTTCAAAGGAGCCTTCAAATTCATAGTTTCTCTGTACACATATATTGACAATAGGATCGGCAATAGTTTTTATCATATCGCCATCATAATCCGCACCGCCAAGTCTTTCTGCAGCAAACATTTCTGAATCTACCATGACAACATCGCTGAGATGCCCTAAATAATGCTCTCGCATTCTCTTAATTTCTTTCATAAGCTTAAGGATAATTTCCTCGTTTCGTGCAATATGCGGATTACGAAGAAGCGTGCATAATGTATCAACTTCGTAAGCCGCCTGTGGAGCATAGAATGACTGCTCGGGGAAACGGTCACTCATTAGAGTAGCGTAAAATTTCTTTTCGCTTTCTGTAAGTTTAGATTTTCGTGTCAATGGTATTATGGATAAAAATCTCAATAAATCCGCTGAAAGATATCTGCTGTCTCCGGCAACAAGCAGTGTGCCAAGAGAATAATCCTTTAAAAT
>JAZTWO010000016.1:0-7325 GCA_045635885.1 Eubacteriales bacterium
CGACCAATGACTCTCATCAATTAACAGGCAGGCGACCGAAGGTTGCTCTGACTGCAAACTTTTACGGTTTTCGTAAGAAAATGACCGTTGTAAAACGGGCAAGTAAAATTTGGTGCGAAGCGTCTAATCAGGGGGTCTTTGGTTCAAGTCCAAAAAGGGGAGCCATTTAGAAATAATACGAACCATGAGCAATCAGGGTTCGTATTTTTCTTTACTAGAGATTATTTTGGATTAATAGTTCCTATTTATAAAGAATAATCTTGAAAATAATGTGATAATGTGCTATAATTATTAAAAATTTCAATTTAGGAGGTCTGAATAGTGAAATTAGAAGATGCATTTTACTATAAAAGTTTGCTTTCATTAGGATTTTATGACGAATATAATGAATGGCTAAATGAGCTATTAGAAAAAGAATCTTCTTTAAGTGATATTGTGTTAGATCTTTCGTGTTGTGGTTCTGACTATAATAAAGCAATTTCCTTATTACATAATTATTGTGGATATCAAGAGTTTGATGAAGCTAATACCTGCGATAGATTGAGATTATATTTTAGAGATGCATATTACTCAAAAGGTTGGAGTAAGAAAAAAGTAGTTAGCACCATGTATCATTTAACAATTTCTGTTGGTCATCCTAAAGATCTAGATCCTCGTATTTGAGGAAGTATGCTTTACCTTGATGAATGTTATGATTTAGTTAAAGAAGGAATAATACTGGAAGAAGTTTTTGACTATCTTTTCTTTCGATATCTTGATAATGGTGTACCGTTTGATTGGGATTATGTTTGGCATAAAAAGATAAAAAATAAATCATCTTTATTTGATAGATTAAAGAAATTGTTCAAAAAATAATGTGTTCGTATAATCACTTTTATGCCGAGCCAAGAGAAAAGCACCGCAAAAGCGGTGCTTTTTTCTTGGCTTTTTCTTCTTAAACTTAATTCAAAGTCCTCGTAGTATTGTAGATAAAGAAGCTTCTTGTATTGAAGACGGAAGAAAGCATACAAAATATACATATCTTTATAGTGAAATGTATGAAGTTTTAATTGAACTACAAAATGATATTAATCATTTTGATGTATCGTTTGTGATAAGTGAATATATGGTTAGAGATATTTATACACTTTATATGAAAGAAAATATAAAATAATAAATTAAAAACCCGAGGAATTTTCCTCGGGTTAATTATTTATATTAAAGAAATATCATTGTTGTGATGGTTAAGATGGCAAGGAAGCCAAAATTGAGGGCGGTAAAGAGCCCAAGATATTGCAAGGTTTTGCCTTTAACGTGGGATGTGTATTCACGGAAGGTGATTAGACTTGCAAGGGATGAAATGAGTGTTCCAACGCCACCGATATTGACACCAAGGAGCAATTCACGGTAATTTTCTGTGAATTCTGAAAGTAAAATTGCAGAGGGGACGTTACTTATCACTTGACAAGAGAAAATGCTTGTTAAAAGCGTATTCTTTTCAAGCAAGCCAGAGAAAAATGTGTTTACAACTTCAATTCTTGACACGTTTCCCGCAAGCAAGAAGAAGCAAACGAATGTTAAAAGCAAGGGGTAATCCACCTTTGTGAGTGCATTTTTGTCGGTTGCCATAACTGCAATAAAAATCACGGGAAGGCAGATGTAATAAGGTATTACTCTAAACACCATCAAGATTGTCATTGCAAAAAGAACAAGATAAAACACGGTCTTTTTGGCGTTGACCTTTTCTTCTTCATTATTTTCAAGTGTAAGATTTTCTTTGGGGATGAAGAAGCATCCCGCGGTGAAAAGCACGATTGAAAGGATGAAGGGAAGCACCATAATTCCCATAAATTCGAGTGTGGGAATATTAAATTTAGTATAAATATAGAGGTTTTGGGGATTGCCGAATGGTGTGAGCATGCCACCAAGGTTGGCGGCGATATTTTGGATAATAAAGATGGGCGCCATATACTTTTCTTTGCCTGTGGCAGAGAGTGAAAGATAACCCAAGGGCAAGAATGTTAAAAGTGCCATATCGTTAGCAAGAAACATTGAGCCGATAAAGGTTATATAAACAAGCGCCAATGAAAGTGTGCGAGTGTTACCTGTGAGGGTAACGATTTTTTTAGCTGTTATTGTGAAAAAACGAATATTCTTGAGTGCGCAGATAACTGCAAGTGTACAGAAAAGGCACGAGAGCGTTTTAAAGTCGAAATAACCAATGTATTTTGCATCTGGTTTAACCACCACACAAGAAGCTAAAGCCAAGGTTGCGGCAATTACAAGCACGAAGTTTTTTGATGCGAAATTCGTGGTTTTTTGCTTTATTTTCAACAATAATTTAAATATATCTAAATGATAATTTTGCTGCTTTTTAGCAGGAATGGATACGTTCATATTTACCTACCTATATCAAAAATTAAAAAACAAACCAAGGACAAAGTATATCACTAAAGAGTTGATTTGTCAATAGATTTTAACAAAATATTCATAATACATTTGACAATTATTTATTATTGTGATATAATTAATTATAGTTGCCGACGGGCTTAAACGCGGAAGTGATGATATTATGAAAAAGTCGATTTTAATTGGAATTATTGTTGCTGTTGTGATTGCTATTGCAATTTCTATTGGTGTTGTTTTGTATTTAAAACCCGTGCCAATTAACAATGAACCAACTCTTTCTCCTGAAGATGTGATAAAACCACCGGAACACGTTGGCGAAGTAGTTGGAAGTTCTGAAAATGCACAATTAACTTATGGAATGATTGATTATTTTGCTAATTCAAGCTTTTATGAGTGGCGGAATCAAAATTATTACTATATTCTCATGGGATTGATTAATTTTGATCCCAGTATTCCAATGAGCGAGCAATATATTAGCCTAGGAATTAGTTATTATGACTATTTTGTGGGTGAAACTATCACAACCATTAATACCTATATAAAGTATTATGAGGCTGCTTTGGCTGATGACTCAATAAATTTTAACGAACTTAAATTAAATGCAGAAAGTTATGTTGCTTATTCAATTGCAGATTTAGAAATCACTGCAGAAAGTCAAGAACTTTCTTTGAGTAAATATGTTCAAGTCACTTTTGGTTTAAATGTTACTGTTGAAGACCTTGAAAAAGCATTGTTTTTAGAACAGTTTGCGTCTTTATATTCTGAAATTGTAAATGAAAGAATTGCCAATTCTATTACTGACTCTGATTTAAATAAGTATTATGATGAGCATAAGGGCAATTTAGATTCAACCGTTTGCAGAAATGTTGGCCATATACTTTTTAGAGTTGATAGCACATCAATGAACTATTATAAAACAAGTGATGAAGCGAAAGCCGCTGCTACTACTCTTTTAGCGGAAATGGAACCACATATTGTAGATGGTAAGATTTCTCAAGAAAAGTTTGCGGAGTTTGCCGATGTAACCCATGATACAAACGTATTCTATGATAATGTTTCAAAGGGTGATATGGTTGCCGGATTTGACGATTGGCTTTTCTCGGCGCAAACTGTTGGAGAAATTGGTCTTGTTGAAACAAATTTTGGTTGGCACATCATATACTATGGTGGCACAACAGAGCCAAAATGGATTTTAGAAGCAAGAGAATTTATTATTGCTGAAAAATTTGCTGAATGGGTTAACGGTTTGAATTATACAGTTGATATTGATGAAACTGTTTTTGAGTCTATATATTTGGATTGATATTTTAAGGAGATCAATATGGATAAATTGATGGAGTTTCTTCCTTTTTTGCTTCCACTTTTTGCGTTGCAAATTTCTTTGATGGTTATTGCATTGCGACATGTTTTAACTCACGATAAATACAAGCGAGGCAATCGCATAATGTGGGTTATTGTTGTTGCATTTGTTAACTTTATTGGTCCTATTCTTTATTTGTCACTTGGTAAGGAGGACGCATAATGATGATGCTTGAAATCACCAATTTGCACAAGAAATTTGGTGACAAAGAGGTTCTTTGCGGCTTGAACATATCCGTGCCAGAGCATAGTATTTACGGATTTATCGGCAAGAACGGTGCGGGTAAGACTACCACAATGAAAACTATTCTTGGGCTTATTGCGTCGGATCAGGGAGAAATTTTTGTCAACGGTGAAAGGGTGGTTTATGGTCAAACCACCACGAATAGTTATATCGGCTATCTTCCCGACGTGCCTGAATTCTATTCGTTTATGACTGCGCAGGAATATTTGCATTTTTGCGGTGAGATTACAGATATGAGCAAAACAGAAATCGAAGCACGCACAAAAGAATTGTTGGCGCTTGTTGGCCTTGCTAACGAAAAACATCGCATTAAAGGGTTTTCAAGGGGTATGAAGCAACGTTTGGGCATTGCGCAGGCACTTTTAAATCGCCCCCAGCTTCTTATTTGCGACGAGCCGACCTCTGCCCTTGACCCCGTGGGCAGAAAAGAGATTTTGGACATTCTTTTGGCACTTAAGGAGCAGACAACTGTGTTGTTTTCAACTCACATTCTCTCTGACGTGGAAAGAATTTGCACCGACGTGGCTTTTCTTAACAACGGTGTTATTGAGGTTCAGGGAAAGCTTGCGGACATTAAAAATAAATATAGAACCGACGAATACGTTTTGGAAACTGAAAAGGAATCGGACGCAATTCTTCTTTGTAATGAATTTTCAAGCTTGAAGAGGGTTTGTGGCAATCAACTTTCTTTTGTTGAGGGCGAAATTTCACTTTTTGATATTTTGCAATTTGTTTCTGAAAAGCAAATTTCCATTTTGAAATTGGAGAGGGTAGAGCCGAGTCTTGAGAGCTTGTTTATGGAGGTGAGTGGGAAATGAAATCATTTATTGCCTTTATAAAGAAAGAGCTTATGGATCAAGCTCGCTCAAACAAATTGCTCTTTATTGGAATAATTTTTGCGGCTTTTGGAATTATGAATCCTGCGGTGGCAAAAATGACCCCATGGTTGCTTGAAATGATGGCGGATTCCTTGGCAGAAAGCGGCATGACAGTGTCTACTGTTACCGTTTCTGCATTTGATTCTTGGGTGCAATTTTTCAAAAATATACCCATGGCTTTGCTTGTCTTTGTGTTGTTGCAGGGTAATATTTTCACAAAGGAATATGACTCGGGAACACTGGTTTTATCGTTGACAAAGGGGCTTGAGCGCTTTAAAGTTGTGCTTGCAAAAGTACATATGCTTTGCTCACTTTGGACGCTTGGCTACTGTTTATGCTTTGGAATTACTACGTTTTATAACGTTTATTATTGGGACAGTGGAATTAACAATCGCATAATTTTTGCTTTGATTAGTTGGTGGTGGTTTGGGGTATTTGTTATCTCTCTTATCACATTCTTTTCAGTTATTTCAAGGACAAATTCTTCTGTTTTGCTTGGCACGGCGGGTGTTATTTTTGGCTCATATTTGCTTGGATTAATACCTAAAATTAGCAAATATTTGCCCACGTTTTTGGCAGATTCTAACTCGCTAATTTATCAAAAACTTGACATTAATAATTATGTTCCAGCCCTAATAATTGTGTCAATTTTAAGCATTTTCTGCTTTGTGATAAGCATTCCGTTATTCAACAAAAAGCAATTATAAATAAAAATTTTAGGCGAAATTAGTGTAATTTCGCCTATTTTTATACTTTACAAATGAGGAAAAAAGGTGTATAATATTGTCATAATCTTCGGGAGGAAAAACATGAAAAACCTATTGATTACCGGCTTTGAGCCATTTGGTGGCGAAAAAATAAATCCCTCTTGGGAGGCACTTTGCCAAATTCCAAACGAGGTTGGTGGTTTTTCGTTGGAAAAATTGCTTTTGCCCGTGGTTTTTGATGATGCGGCAAGCATGGTGATTGCTAAGGCAGAGAAATTTTTTCCCAACGTTATTTTATGCATTGGTCAGGCAGGCGGCAGAGGAGCTATTACTCCCGAGCTTGTTGGAATTAATTTAAAAAATGCTTCTATACCCGACAACAACGGCAACACTCCAAAGGATGAGCCGATAGTTTTGGGCGGTGCTGATGCGCATTTTTCAACCTTGCCCGTGCGCAAAATTGCAGAAAAAATAAGTGAAGCGGGAATACCGTCTCACGTTTCTTATTCTGCAGGCGCATTTGTTTGCAACAACGTGCTTTACACCTTGCTTTCACACTATAAAAACACTGATGTAAGGGTTGGTTTTATTCACGTTCCTTACTGTGTTGAGCAGGGAAAAGAGCCGAATATGTCACTTGATAATATCACTAAAGCTTTGATTATTGCCATTGAAAGCATGGATTTATAAAATGAAGAAGATTATAGTTATCGGGTGTCCCGGAAGTGGAAAAAGCACATTCTCACGGGCGCTTAATGAAAAAATCGGCATTCCGCTTTATCATCTTGATTTGATGTTTTGGAATGCGGACAAAACCACGGTCGAAAAGTGTGTTTTTCTTGCAAGATTGCGTGACGTTTTAAATAAGGATGAGTGGATTATAGACGGCAATTATGCCTCCACTATGGAAGAGCGAATCCTTATGTGCGACACGGTGATTTTTCTTGATTATCCGCTTGAAACTTGTCTTTTGGGAGTTAAAGAAAGGCAGGGACAAGTGCGTTCTGATATGCCGTGGATTGAAACTGAGGAAGATGCGGAATTTATTGATTTTATTAATAATTTCAACTTGCAACAAAGACCTCAGATTTTAGCTTTGCTTGAAAAATATAGCGAAAAAAACGTGATTATTTTTGAGAGCAGAGAAGAAGCAAAAGAATTTTTAAGGAGAGAAAAATGAAAAGAGTACTTGAATTTTTAAAGAAAGCTAACGTATATTATCTTGCCACAGTTGAGGGTGATCAACCTCGTGTTCGCCCTTTTGGAACTGTGAACGAATTTGAGGGCAAGCTTTACATACAAACAGGAAAAATCAAGCCCACAAGTCGTCAGTTGGCGGCAAACAACAAAGTTGAAATTTGTGCTTTTAGCAACGGTGAGTGGTTAAGAGTTGCGTGCGAGCTTGTTGAGGACGATAGAGTTGAGGCGAAAAAGTCCATGCTTGACGCATACCCAGAGCTTCGTCACATGTACAACGAAAATGACGGTAACACACAGGTATTCTATATGAAAAATGCAACTGCAACGTTCTGCGCATTTGGTAAAGACCCCGAAATCGGAGAATTTTAATTAACAAAAAAGCACCAAGCTAAAAAGCTTGGTGCTTTTAGACTATCGAAAAAGCTGCTCTACCGCAAGTGTGAAAAATAAAAAGGTAAAAAGCGGCAAATTAAAAAGTAAAATATGCAAAAAAGAAGCACAAGGCAAACATCGAGAATGCCTTGTGCTTACTTGCTTTTTCCGTTCTTA
>JAZTWO010000017.1:0-5969 GCA_045635885.1 Eubacteriales bacterium
TTTGAGAGACTGGCGACCCGAAGGGGACTCGAACCCCTGACCTCTAGCGTGACAGGCTAGCGTTCTAACCAACTGAACTACCGGGCCTTATTTGGAATAAATGCGGTATCCCGCATTCATTTTCCTGCACCGAGGTGTTATACTTGCCCTCGATTATAAAAAATGGTGGAAACAATAGGGCTCGAACCTATGACCCTCTGCTTGTAAGGCAGATGCTCTCCCAACTGAGCTATGCTTCCATACCTGCCGTTCTTTCAACGGCAGAAGTTATTATATCACAGTAAATTTCAATTGTCAATAGTTTTTTGCAATTTTTTTATTATTCTTCAAACATTTTTTCAATATCTTCACGTGTGAAAATGTGTTTTTTGTTACAGAAGCGACAATTTACCTCCAAATGCTCCTCTTTTCCTTCGGAAACCTGCTCCCAAAGCATCTTTTGAAGCTCGGGCTTGCCAAGGGAAATGAGCGCACGCTCCATTCTGTCTCTTGAACAATTGCAAAGGTAATCCACGTCAAGCTCGTCGAAAAGGTCATATTCAATACCCTCAAGCGCAATTTCTGCAATTTCCACGTTTGAAAGTCCTGCTTCAAAAAGTGAAGAAACGTTTGAAAGTTTGGGAACATTCTTTTCAATCGCCTCAATTGTTTTATCGTCTGCAAAGGGAAGGAGCTGAATAAGAACACCACCTGCAGCACGGCAAGTGCAATCGGTTTCAACAAGAACGCCAAGCGCACAAACTGTGGGAATCTGCTCGCTTTCTGCGTAATATTGAGCAATGTCCTCGGCAATTTCGCCACTTACAATTTTAATTGATCCGGAGAAGGGGATTTCCGCACCCGTATCACGAATAACGTTGAGAAGTCCCTGACCAACTGCGCCGCCAACATCGAGTTTTCCGTTGGGCTTTAAAGGAAGCTCAACGTCGGGATTTTGAATATATCCACGCACGTTTCCGTAATAGTCACCAACTGCCAAAACTCTGCCGGCGGGACCGTCACCGCCAAAGCAAACGGTGATGCTGTTTTCCACCTCGCCAAGCATACAACCCATAATTGAAGTTGCGGTGAGAAGACGTCCAAGCGTCGCACTTGCAGTTGGAGTTGTTTTGTGATATTCAATTGCTTGATTAACAATGTCGGTTGAATTGATAATGTGTATTCGTGCGCTTCCGTCACTTGTCATCGCACGCAAAATTTTTGATTGTGCCATTTTTATTTTTCCTTTTATTTTTTGTTGAAGAAGATACAAAGATAAGACCGCTCAAGCCGCTTGGGCTCGCGCTTTTGAAAAAGCGCGGTAAAACAATAGTGTGGGTTTGCAATGACCCTGCGTGAATTTTTGAGTATTTCTTGCGAAATACTCGGTTTTGAAACTCCAATCCTGCCCTTATGTACAAGTACAACGGTCAGTTTTGAATTTTCAAAACTACGAAAACCAACCTCTTGTGAGCTTGATTTTCTAAAATTCACTTTGCAAGCTATAGGTATTTCGATAGCAGTATGGCTATGTTTTGAATAGCAAATCACAGATTTTGCGAATATATGAGCAAAATCGTTATGTTCCGCTAGCGGAACGATTTGCGCGAAATTTTGCCGCAAAGCTGATTAAAAGTTTTTGCCAAGCTTTTTTCAAAAAGCGTAAATCTTTTTCTAACTAAATACTAAATATACTTACCTGCAAGCTCGTCGCAGATGAGAATGCAGTCGGGGTGATTACGCAAAATTGTAGCAGGAACTTCCTCACGAATTTCACCGTTAACGAGTTCGTTGATAGCATATGCCTTACCCTCACCGTTAGCAAGAATAACAATTTTCTTTGCATTCATAATGTTAGAAAGACCCATGGTAAACGCCTGACGGGGAACTTCATCAATAGAATTGAAAAGACGAGAATTATCCTTAATTGTGCTTTCTGCAAGGTCAACGATATGAGTTACGGAATCGAATGGAGTGCCTGGCTCGTTGAAAGCGATATGACCGTTAGAGCCGATTCCAAGAACCTGAACGTCCTGAACGAGCTCAGAAAGAAGAGCGTTATAGCGAGCGCATTCTGCGTCCGTATCCTGTGCCTTTCCGTTTTCGATATGTGTATTTTCAAGCTTGATGTCAATTTTCTTAAAGAGATTTTCTCTCATAAAATAAACGTAGCTCTGATCGCTGTTGATGTCAAGGCCAACGTATTCGTCAAGGTTAACTGCTCTACAATTAGCATAAGAAGTTCCATTTTCCTTGTGATCCTGCTCCATTTTTGCATAAAGTCCCAAGGGGGTTGAACCTGTTGCAAGACCAAGAACTGCGTCCGGCTTGTTTTTAACAACGTCGAGAACTACCTTAAGCGCTTCTTCGCTCATTTCATCATAATTTTTCACCTTGATAATCTTCATAAAATACCTCCAAAGTATATAAAAAATAAAATTTTCTGCAAATAAATTGTATTCCAATAAATTCGGATTTATTATAACAAACTTTCATAATAAATGCAAGAATTTATTTAAATTCTTTAATTATTTCTTTTGCTTTATCTATTAAAATTGACTTTTCGTTAAATTCGGGCGCATCAATTACCAATGATAGCAGAGAATTGAGAGTTTTTCCAACAAGCATACGGTTGTCTTGACAAAGCGGGAGCAAATCGTCGCCCTTTATTGCAAGATCAGAAACTCTAAGCGGTCTTTTTTGCATTCGTTCTGCCAAAACGATTGATTTGAATGTGTCAAATTTCTCTTTTTCCGCCCAAACTGAATAAACATCAAGAGCATCCGCCAAAATGTTATCATATAAATGAAGAAAATGCCTTGCCCATTTTGAATAATTTTCGCTTTGAATTTTGAAATTTTTCACTTTGCAAAGACGCAAAATTTTCTTTTTTTCATCGTTTGATAAGCGAAGGGAGTTGAGAAAATTCTCTTGTTCATCCTCGCTGTAATTTGAAAGCAAAATAGCAAGTCTTGTGGAAAAATTTCCACTAGGAACGAGATTGATAGCGCAAATTTGCTCATTTGAGGGTGGAGAAATTTCAAAAATTTCGTTCCAAATTCCACCGTCAACCATTTTTTTAAGCGAATATGAAGCGCCACTTGATGACAAAAGGCGTTTCAACTCTGCAGAAATTCTCTCACGAGCTATATTTTTGAGTAGCGAAGCGCATTTCTTTGCACCATCAAATGTCTTTTCTTCAATTTCGAATTCAAGTTGAGCCGCAAAACGAAAGGCACGCAAAATACGGAGTGCGTCCTCACAAAATCGTTTTTCGGGGTCGCCAACTGCACGAATTATCTTGTTTTTAAGGTCGGTTGTGCCGCCAAAAAGGTCAATAATTCCACCGTTTTCGTTGTAAGCCATTGCATTGACCGTGAAATCTCGACGAGAAAGGTCATCTTGTATGCTTTTTGAAAAGCTCACACTCTCGGGACGTCGGGAATCTCGATATTCACCGTCAACTCGGTATGTTGTAATTTCTATTGGGAGTCGCACACCGTCCTCGTCGAACAAAACCGTAATTGTTCCGTGCTTTATCCCTGTTGGAATGGTGCGAAAATCTGCAAAAACGGATAAAATTTCGTCGGGTGTTGCGCTTGTTGTCACATCCCAGTCAGAAGGCGTTTTGCTAAGCAATGAATCTCTAACCGCACCACCTACCGCATATGCGGAATAGCCCGACCGTTCGAGCAATTCTATGCAATTTTTAACGTGTGTCGGGTGTTTCATAATGCTCCTCCTTGTTTGAGTTTTGGTTTTTGAAAGTTAGAAAGTAAAGAATGTCACTTTTTTCGAGAAAAAAGTAACCAAAAAAGCTTTTTCAAAGCATTTATAAAAGTAGCCGTAGAGTTAGCTTAAACTCGACCAAGCTCTGCGCCAAATCGAGTGCCTCACTTCTTCGCGCTCGGCACATTGTTATTTTCGTTTTTTAAACGAAAAAACCACGATTTGCTACTGCAGTACGTAGCCATTTTGGCGGCGATATGTCTATAGTGAAAGTAGCAAATTAGATTTTTCGACAAGGGAGAAAAATCATCTGTGTCAATTTTTTGACACAATTTGCGCAAAATTTATTTATAAAAAGCGTTTAAAAAAGTTTTTGCGCCACTTTTTTCAAAAAGTGGCAAAACATTTAACTTTGTAACTTCTATATTATGAAATCAAATCCTTAATAACCTCACCTGCAAGAATAAAACCTGCTACGGGTGGGACAAAGGAGCAAGAAGCAGGGGATGTGCGTCCCGTGTTGCCCTTTTGCTCTGCGCCATCAATTTCGTGGGGAGTGGAGGGAATTTCTTTTGAATAAACAACTTTTAAGTGTTTAATTCCTTCCTTTTTGCAAAGCCCACGCATCACTTTTGCAAGAGGGCAAACGCTTGTTTTGTGAATATCCGCAACCTCAAAAGCGGAGGGATCGAGCTTGTTGCCCGTTCCCATTGAACAAATAATGGGAGTGCCGACTTCGTTGGCACGTTTTACAAGCTCCATCTTGCCCTTGACGGTGTCAATGGCATCAATTACATAATCATATTTTGAAAAATCAAACAAATCCGCAGTTTCGGGGAGATAGAAAATCGGATATTTGTTAATTTTAACGTCGGGATTTATCTCCTTGGCGCGTTCTTCTGCAACGTCAACCTTTTTTTGACCCACGGTTTTAGTTGTGGCAAGGATTTGACGGTTGATATTTGATGTTGCAACCTCGTCAGAGTCGATTATGTCAATCTCACCAACACCTGCACGAACAAGCGCCTCAAGGGCATAGCCACCAACTCCGCCAATGCCGAACACCGCCACACGACTGTTTTTTAATTTTTCAATCGCCTCTGTTCCAAGAAGCATTTCAGTTCTTAAAAATTTTTGCATATTATTTGTATTCCACCTGAATATTTGAAGATCTAATTGCCAAAGGATGAACCTCACAGTCCGAGGGCACAGTTATCTTCGTTAGAGTTTCGCACAGTGAAAAGGCATACATGCCAACGCATTCGAGCGTGCTTGGCAGTGTGATATTTTCAAGATAGGTACAGTAGTAAAATGTGTAGTCCTTGATCTCGGTAACACCCTCCGGAACTGTGATGCTCTTCAAAAAGTGACATTCATAGAACGCAGATCTTCCGATATAAACAACCGTGCTTGGAATATTTATCTCGGTCGCTCTGCACTGATAAAATGCCTTTGTATAGATGTCAATAAGTCCCTCAGGGAGAACAATTTTGTCTGTATCAACACTGAACGCACTGTTTCCAATTGCGGTTACCTGCTTTCCGTTGATTTTTTGGGGGACAACTATTTCGCGCGGCGCCTTATGATGAGCGAGATAGTTGGGGTCGAGACCGAGAATTCTGTAACCGTCATTGTCGGGGTCAACGTCGTAAAGGAAGATATCGTAAACCATAACATCATCCTCGGTAGGATTCTGAGAGGAGGAATTCGTTGATGTTGTAGTTGTGGTAGTAGTTGTGGTAGTAGTTGATGATGTTGTTGTAGATGTCATTGTGCCTGATTCCTCAGGGTTTGGCTCCTTGGACATAGTTCTGATAAGAAGCGAGGCAAGTATAATCAAAACTGCCAATAAAACGATTAATATTATTGTTAAAACTTTATTGTTGTTCATTTTTTTGCTCCTTTGATGTTTTTTTATTTCAAATTTTGATTTATCAGAAAGTTAGTTAAAACAAAACCGCTCACGCCGCTTGGGCGCGCGCTTTTGAAAAAGCGCGGCAAAACAATCGATTGGTGTGTGCGAAGTCGACGTAAATTTTCGATAATTCGTGGGCGAATTATCGGTTTTGAAACTTCGTCACACACTTACACGCAAGCGCGACGTGTGAGTCGAACTTTCAAAACTACGAAAACCACTATTAACATAGTGCTTTTCTAAAATTTACTTTGCTAAACTATAGCCGTTTGATAGTGATATGGCTACATACCCAGTAGCAAATCATAGATTTTCGAATGTATGAGAAAATCGTTATGTATTGTTT
>JAZTWO010000018.1:0-4856 GCA_045635885.1 Eubacteriales bacterium
GGAGAAAACCATGAAAGCAAAGAAAAAATATTCGTTTGCCTTTCACCGCTATAGGCGATGATTTTTAAAAAACTTGACAAGACACATTTTGTGTGCTACTATTAATTATGGAAAACAGGAAGGAGATTTTAACTATGAAAACCAAAACTTTAAAGCTCATCACAAAAGCCCTGCTCGTTATAATTTTAGCGACGAGCGTTTTGAGTTTGTGCGCATGTGATCTTTTCAACAACATTTTTAGAGAAGAAGATAATTATAAATTACCTCGAGACATCCAATTTAACAGTTTTGAAGAAATTGAAAGCCGTTTAAAGAGTTCTGACACACAAAATCAGACATACATTTTGTTTGATTTAGACCAAGAAGAAGTTGTTAAAGAATCCAAATACATTCTTTCTGTTTTTATACAAACAAAGCCATTTGAGTACTATTGGAATACCGCAAAAATTACAGGAATTTGTTATTTTACGCACAATGGTGACGAAGAATTTGAATTCAGAATGGAATATCTATTCACACAAACCAATATTAGTGTTGATGAAAACACGATCTTTGAAATTAAACCGATGATTTTAAGTGAGGATATCGAAAAAGTTGAGGAGATTAAACTTATCAACGAATATAGTTGTCACTTTAGATACGGTTTATATGCAAACGGAACACCGATTATGTATATACGTTTTTCATGTGATCCCATTATACTTGAAAATAATTCCTATGATTGTTTTGCACCTACTTGCGAATTGCTTTTAGAAAATTTGATTGTAATTAAATAGGAGAGATAAAATATGAAAACCAAAACATTAAAACTCATCTCAAAAGCTCTGATCGTTATAATTTTAGCGACGAGTGTACTAACTCTTTCGGGATGTTATTCAATATCTCGCAAATTGTTTGGAAATTATCGTGCGGAGCGAAATGCTCTGTACAATTCACATGCAGAGTTGGTGGAATTTATTGAAAAGTATAATTCCAAAAATGATGGATTTGTTTCCACTTTTATATCATTTGATTTTGATTCAAACGAAATAGTATCAGAGAGTTACTATTATTGGGGCATGAATGGCACATTTAACGATTATTATGACAAAGTGCATGATAAATATCAAGATTATTTAGGTGTAAGAATGACATTTTACGTTAATGATGTTGATGAAAATGGAAACATAATTAAAGATGCTTACCAAATTTATTGTTCATATAATACAGGGAATATAAACTACAATTTTGATGCAAATGATAACTTAAGTTTGAATTTATTTGATGATTCAATAAAAAGTCCCTCTTATCTCGCAGAATGGTTTATAGTTTATAACCCTAATGATAAAGAGTATAATTATATAACTACCTATGATTTGCATGTAAATGAGGTTGATTTTATGCAAATATCTATTGCATCAATAGATGAAAGTATGCCACAAGAAAAGCTCGACGAAATCCTTCAACTTTTGATGGATAATATTGTAATTATAAACACAGGAACATAAACAAAAATCCCCCAACTTGGGGGATTTTTTTATTGACTCACCAATTTCTAAGCTCTTTTTTAATTTTGACAACTACAACCGAGATATCGTCGTGTGGGAGATCAATTTCTGCACGGGCGCGACGAATAATTTTATCGGCAATTTTTTCAGGGCTTTCGTCCGCAATCGTTTGCTCACGGAACATTGAGTTAAGATATGAGCAATCGTCGCCACCGTGTGTAGCTCCGTCGCTTAGCATTATCACAATGTCGCCATCTTCGCAGGCGATGTCGAGCTGCTTTGCGTCCAGAGCCCTCAAAATTCCTATTGGGAAGCTTGGAGAAGCGAGCTTGAACACATTTCCACGTCTGACCACAAAGGTCGGTGCTGCACCGCTTTTTATTAGTGTCAGACCGCCCGAATATAAATCAAACTGCATCAAATCAACCGTGGCAGAGCATTCCGCCTCGCTTTTTGACCCCTTCACACGCAAAACACTGTTAAGCATGCGCAAAGAGGTTTCCATTCTATTGCCTGCATTCAGCATATTTCTTAAAAACACGTTGCACATTTCACTGGTCAAAGCGGCATTTTTGCCCGTGCCCATTCCGTCGCTTATAATTGCATAAAGATAGTCATTTTTGTTCTCAAAAATGCTCACGGTATCACCGCAAATGCTCTCTTCTTCGCAAGAAACGTTTGAAAAAGCCGCCTCTGCCGAGAACGTGCGTTTCGCCTCAATTTGCATATTTACCGAGCCAAATGACAACTCAAACGTGGGATTTGAAAGGGAAATACCCGTTGTTTTTTCAAGCTTTTCCTTAAGCAAATTGATGTCGGTTGCCTTATCGCACAAATCGAGCCCACGGGTGAAAATTCGCAATTTCCTCTTTCCGAAAACGGTCACGTTGTGGTCGCCATAGCCCTCGTCGAATATCAGCTTTGCCACTTTTTTGCTCATTGAAGCATCAATTTTAAATTCTTCCTCGTTTTCGCTTATTGCGTCGTTTAAAATCTTTGAAATTGCATCATAATCAAGGGCAAAAATCTCCGTTTTTTCATTTTGGAATGCCTTTTTGGTAGCAATCGAGCAATTTTTATTGATGTCCGCAATCAAATTGTTTGCCCTGTTGCACCTTTTTTTAAAGTTTTCGGGCAGTTTTTTCTCTTCAACCACTCCAAACGAGTGAAGTTGAACGGTAATTTTCTTTATTGCCTCAAGGGTAGAGCTGTATTCCGCCCCAAAGCAAAGCTCACGATTTTCGCATTCGGCGCAATTTTTATCAAAGCTATCCTCGCAAATGGAGTGTAAATCGAGCATTGTCGGACGTTTCAGCTTTGACGAAAGATTGTAAAAAATTTCTGAAAGGTTTGAAAATGAATCCGAAATCGCACGCAATTTTTCGTCCTTTGAGATATTTTTTTGCTCTGCGATCATAGAATTAATGCAGAAATACTCTTCTTTTTCAATTTTTGGTTCAAAAATCTTCTCAATATCGTCAAAAATATTGATTCGCTCTGCGGTGCAAAATAGCATTGATGAGGAGAGCAGGGCAGGAAAATCCGTGCCAAGTGAGGCAAAACCGTTGACGTATATACTCCAAATCACTCCGGCAATGCAGGAGGCAATCCCTGCGCCGAACACGGATAATTTTGAAATTGAAACGTAGGCAATGGCACAAAAGGCAATCATTGGCGCATAGGTTGGCGATATAGACAAGCCAAAGAAAAGACCTGAAACAATCCCATAAACAACACCGTTTTTGCAGGTGTAAAGTGTAAAAATCAGGGCAAAAAACAGGGGCAGGGACATGCCAAGAAGCATTGTATTATCAAGCGAGAAAATAAAGGCGCAAATAAGTGCCGCGCGGGATAAATCGTATAGCTTTTCGGTGGCTGGTGAAGTGCTAAACGCCTTGCCCTGCCTCAATTTCTGCTCATTAATGTCAAAATATTTGCTAAAAATCCACGTCGCAATGGGAGTCAAAAGCAGATAGAAAATAGAGCCAAAAAGGTCGTAAAATCTAAATCCGCCTGCAATAATTTTCCACAAGCCGATAAAGAAAACCGCCAAAGATGCGCTCATAATTCGCAAATAAATATTTTCAGAAAAAAGCTCGGCAATTGGTGAAATTTTTGCTCCACTCTCAACGTGTTTGTTCCGTTTTTGATAACCCTTGTCAAGATAGAGCCGAGAAATGCATCGAATTGAAACGAGCAAACAAGCCCCAATGGTTTTCGGAATAGAAAACGTGCCACCCTCAAATGCGCTTGCTATCAAACCGATAAAAACAAACGGTGTTTGCCTCACGCTCGAGGCGAGCAGAGCAAAGGCAAGTGGAACACTTTCAAATATCATTTCCCGTGTCCCAAGCAGCAGAGCGAGTATCCCAAACGTGATTGCGCATAAGCTCTCTCGCAAAAGCTCGTTTTTGTTTATCACCTCACGAGTCTTGGAATTATTAATTTTTGCTTTCAATGTCTCTTGATTTTCCATTTTCGTTCTCCAAATAATTGTTCTGGTATGTTTTAATGTGTGTTTCGGGGGAATAAAGCTTATAAAGTACCGTTTTTTAAGTTAGAAAGTACCGATTTCCGCTTTTGAAAAAAGTTAGAAAGTAAAGATGTGGGGCTTTTTTGAAAAACCGCCCCACCCCCCGAAAAACTTTAATCGCCTTGGTTTGTGGTTGTCGACGTAAATTTTCGACAATTTGCTTGCAAATTATCGGTTTGACCAACAAAATCCCCTTATGTGAGTAAACTCCCAACGGTGATTTTCTTGTCCAAACTACGAAAACCAATCCCCAAGGATTGTTTTTCTAAAATTTACTCTGCTTGTGCGTAGCCATAAGGTTTTATAGTTAGATAAAATTTCCATACCGTAGGGGTCGGCGCCACGAAGTGTCGTGAGCGGAATGAATGACAACACAGTGTGTTGTCAGAACGCGAACGTGACCGAGCCCGCAGGCGAGACCCTCGACGACCCGTTTAAACGTCAACCAACCAATACCACCTCCGCACGTCATCCTCGAGGGAGCAAAGCGACCGAAGGATCTTGTGCGGATAGCGAACTATAGACTATTTGTTCCAAACGAAAAGTTAGTTTGTGTTTGAAAGCGGACTCACGGAGTGAGTCCCTACGGTGAGCGACATTATACACACAACATGGTGATTTTATCTTGTTAAATAGCTTTACGGCTACACCTAAAGGTTGTCTTACCGAGCCCTCAACCGCGCGAACCCCCAAAGGTCATAAATATCGCTTCGGGGAACCCCGCATCGCAGAAGAGGGTGGCACGGCATCGCCGTGACGGGTGTAGTTCCCCCATTTAACATCAACTAACTTCTAAATAAATCAAAATGTACTCGGGATGGGTTCTCCCTCCCGAA
>JAZTWO010000019.1:0-20769 GCA_045635885.1 Eubacteriales bacterium
AAAAGTTACAAAGTATAGATGTGGGGCTTTTTTGAAAAGCCGCACGCCGCGCGTAAAATAATGGATATGGATTAAAATTCGAGTGGCGCGCCCTGCAAACACGCTTTGCGGTTTGCCTATATTTATCTAAAATCCATCGCCCCCGAAAAACTTTAATCGCCTTGGTTTGTGGTGGTTTGACGTAAATTTTCGACAATTTGCGAGCAAATTATCGGTTTGACCAATAAAATCCCCTTATGTGAGTGAACTCCCAACGGTGATTTTCTTGTCCGAACTACGAAAACCAATCCCAAAGGATTGTTTTTCTAAAATTTACTCTGTTAAAGTGTAGCCATAAGGTTTTATAGTTAGATAAAATCAGTATATTGTATGTATAATGTCGCTCACCGTAGGGGCGCACCGTGTGCGTCCGTTTTAGACACAGAGAAATGTTTTTGTGTGATATAAAAAGTTAGTTTATGTTGGGTGGGGAAATCGATTGTGCAAATTAAATGGCAAGCCCCTCGACGATCCGTTTAAAAACTGAGCAAATTATTCAGGCGCAAAAAAAGAGGACTCGAAAGAGTCCTCTTATATATTTGATTATTTCTTGCTTTCGTCGAGGTAAATAACTACCTTACGGTTGTTTTCTGAACCGATAGAGTTTGTATTAACACCGGGGAAGCTTTGAAGCTCTGCGTGGATAATACGGCGCTCGTAGGGGTTCATGGGCTCAAGCATTACGCTTCTCTTATACTTAACAACCTTATGTGCCATTCTTCTTGCAAGTGCACGAAGAGTTTCTTCTCTCTTTGCTCTATAAGACTCAATATCAAGGGAAATTTTGGGAACGGATTCCTTTTTGTTTTCTGTTCTATTAGCCGCAAGATTTGCAAGGTGTTGGAAGGAGTCAAGTGTTTCACCATGGTGACCAATAAGTGCGCCTGCTGCCTCGCCTGTGATGTCAATCTTTTTGCCAAGCTCTGTATCAGATACAGTAACCGTTGCATCAATGTGCATATTTTTAAGTGTTGTTTTTACAAAAGCAACTGCAAGATCAATTGCTGTGGGAGCATATGTTACCTTAACCTTTGCAGGTGTTGCTCCGATACCGAAAAGGCCTTTTTTCGCCTCTTCAATAACTGTATATTCTACAGCATCAACACCAACGCCAAGTTCTTTTGTAGCGTTTTCAAGTGCTTCTTCAACTGTTTTAGCTGTAACAATAGTTTCTTTTATCATTTTATTTATTTCTCGTCTTTCTAAAAATCTAAATTATTACTTTACGAATGAGATATAGTCTTCTTCATCATCATCTATGTGGTGAAGTGAGCGAGGTCTTTCTCTGTTGGGATCAAGATTTGATTCGCTTGATTCGCCCTTGCGTTTTCTTTGGGGTTTTTTAGTGCCAAGTTCTCTTTCGGCTGCTTTAAAATCTTCCTCTGTAAATACGGGGAGAGGCATTACCTTACTCATAATGTACTGCTTAAATGTTGAAATAACGCTCTTAAATACCCAATAGATACCTACAGCACCGGGAACCAAGAAACAGAAGAATGTTGACATAAGGGGCATATACCACTCCATCATCTTTGTGGAGCAACCTGCACCGGGAGCATTTTCGTTCTGTGTGGGCTGGTATGTGAACTTTCTTGAAATCTTCATTGAGAAGAAGTAAGTTACAAATGTGAGCACGGGAACTACAAGCAACAAATAGTTATCATTGAAGCTTGGTGTGTAACCAAAGTCAATTCCTGCAATCTTAAATGAAGGAATTTTGTTTGAAACCTGTGCAAAGTTTTCGAATATTTCGTTGCTGTTCTGGAAGAGCAAGAAGTCTTTAAGTCCTGAAAAATCAATATCTCTGATTTTTGAAAGCAACTCGATAGTACCGTTGCTTGATTTAAGTGTCATTCCAAGACCGCCTGCTGCCTGACTTGTTGTGGCATATATTCCAAGTGCCTGTGTCAAGTTTGCAGAGCATCCAAGAACGTTCTGAAGGGGGTCAACAACGATTCTGTAAAGAACCATAATGATGGGGAGCTGAATAAGAAGAGGAAGACATCCGCCCATGGGGTTGAAGTTTTCTCTTTGATAAAGCTCTTGAATTTCCATTGCAACCTTTTGCTGTGTTGCACGGTCATCTCTTCCCTTATAGCGATTTCTAATCGCCATTTCCTTGGGACGAAGCATCGCCTGCTTGATTGAACTCTTTTGTTGTTTGATTGAAAGAGGAATCATGCAGATTTCAATGATGATGGCAAAAATACAAATTGCGATAAGATAGTTGCCAAAACCAATTGTTCTTGTGATAAAGCCAAGGAAAGAACCAATGTAGTAACGAATGTTACCCATAAGGTCACGCTTTGTAGAGAGGTCAACCGTATCCTGAATTGCAATCAAGATAAGGTCCGCATCTGCTTGCGCAAATTCGGGATATACAACCTCAGGAGTTGTTTCGGGAGTTGTAGCATCAGGTGTTTCTTCAGGTGTTGTAGCATCGGGATTTTCCCCGTCGGGAGTTGTTGCGTCGGGATTTTGCTCTTCAACAACGTCCTCTGCAAAGATAATGCCTGCATACTTTGTGATAACCTTTTGAACGTATTCATAGTTAACACCCTTGTTTACAGAAAAATCGGTGTCTTTTCCGTCGATAACGTCATAACCGCGGTAAGCGGCAAGAAAAGCATCTCTTGCCTCTGCGTTGTTATAGATTTTTGTTGCAACTGCATCAAGCTCTTCCTGTTTTAATACGTTTTCGGCACCGTTATAGTTCTTAACGGTTTTGCTAACTGTTGTAGAAGCTGTGCCCATGCAAGAAGACAAAATAGCACTAACTGCAATCAAGATGATTACAATGCTAAAAAATCTTGAATTAAAAATCTTTTTCATTTTCAATTTTAACTTTAATTAACTTAAAAATTTAAGTTAATTCCCTTTCTGTTATAATGGGTTTGTGTGCTATCTAATTATGCACCGAATAGCACTTCGGTAAACCGTGAAAATGCTCTATTTTGAGCAACGGTGTCATTTTTGCTCTTTCTTTCTTTTGGGAACGGGGTCATATCCGCCCGCGCAATATGGATTGCAACGAAGAATTCGCCACGCAGTTAAGCCGATTCCTATGAAAAATCCCCACTCCACAAATGCTTCAATTGCATATTGGGAGCAAGTGGGACGAAAACGGCACGTTGGCTGTCCCTTTAGTTTTGAAAGATGCTTTTGGTAAAAGCGAACAAGATAGATGCAGAGCTTTTTCATTATGCCTCTGCCCCTTGTGAAGTGTTTGGTGTGTGCTTGTACATGTCAAGCTTTTGGAATGCACGAATAAGCTCGTGCGCCATATCCTTGCTGCTTGCCTCGTGTGCTCCCACCTTTGCGGCTATAACGATTAAATAGCCGGTTTTGAGTGGTGCATAGTTTTTTGCCTCGGCAAATCCTGCACGAATAACTCGCTTTGTTCTGTTGCGATCAACTGCCCCACCAATTTTTTTTGAAACTGAAAGTCCGACACGGTTGATATATTGCTTTTCGGGATTTTTAAGCATCTGCTTTTTTGCTCCCCAGTCACGCAAAATGTAAACGGAAAGGTGTTTTGAGTGTGCCTTTTCGCCATTTCGATATGCTTTTTGATAAAGATGATTCTCTTTTATCGCAATATCCTTCATTTTGGGCTTCGTCCTTTCTTATTTTGTCCTGTGCTGAAATTTTGTGCTTCCGTAAAATTAGTTTTGTAAAAATGCGCTCAAGCCGCGCAGGCTCTTCTTTTTCAAGAAAAAGAAGCAAAAAGCTTTTAATCGTTGGGAAAATAAAATCCGCGCAAATTGTGTCAACGAGTTGACACTGAACAATTTTGCTCATACATTCGCAAAATTTGTAATTTGCTATTACCATATGTAGCCATTTTGCTATCAAAATAGACATGCTCTGGCAAAGCAATTTTTAGAAAATCAAATCTTTGATTTGATTTTCGTAGTGCAAATGATAAAATAGCCGTCGAAAACTTGTTTTCGTAAGAATATTTTGTTATTTGTACCGCATAAATGCTTGCATTTTGCGAAAAATTGCGTAGACCCATCACCTACTCCACGATTGTTTTGCCCCGCTTTTTCAAAAGCGGAAGCCCAAGCGGCTTGAGCGGTTGGTACTTAACTAACAACGATTAAATATTTCACAAAAAAACCGATGACGGTTTTGGGGTCGCTATTGCAACCGCACTCGGTCATCGGTATATTTTTGGGGATTTTCTCCCGCAAAGATTAATAAGTCAATCTTTTTCTGCCTTTAGCGCGTCTTCTCTTAAGAACGTTTCTGCCGTCAGCAGTTCTCATTCTCTTTCTGAAACCGTGCTCTTTTTTTCTTTGTCTTTTCTTGGGTTGATATGTTCTGAGCATTATTGCCACCTCCTGTAGAATATGTTCGGAAGCGTGTTGCTTTTCAGCCGTTTTTACGCTTTTACACAATGACATCATATATTATAAACACAAAAGTGCATTTTTGTCAAGTGTTTTTGATGATTTTTTTGATTTTTCTTCTATATATATTGTTAAAAATCGCAATTTTGGTCAAAACTAAACCGCAAGTTGAGATTTTGGGGCGGATTTTGCGGTGGGAATTGTGTTTTTCGACTTTAATTTTATATAATTACTTGCAAAAAAATTCTGATGGTGCTATAATTAATTCACTAAATATTTTGTTGGAGGTAAAAAAATGAACAAATCTCAAATTATTAGTATTATTGCATGCATAGTTGCAATTGCGGCAATTATTGTTGCATTTGTGGTTGCAGGCAAGGACGGAATAAACGGTATTAACGGTATCAATGGAATCAATGGTGCAGACGGAAAAGACGGTGTAACTCCCACAATTGAAATCAGTGATGACGGTTTTTGGGTAATCAATGGCGAAAAGACAAACGTTAGAGCCGAAGCGGAAAAGGTTGAAAATGAAAACGTTCAAGAGCTTGACTTCTATTTGCAGGATGACGGAACATATATGGTTGCGGTTGGTAACGCAAAATACCTCTCAAATATAGTAATTCCTTCAACCTATAACGGTAAAGCGGTTACAGGTATTGCAAAAAATGCTTTTGATGGATGCGATAAACTTGTTAGTATTACCATCCCCGACTCAGTAACAAGTATTGGTGAACGTGCATTCTATGAATGCACATCCCTTGCAAGCATAGTGATCCCTGATTCAGTAACAAGTATTGATTTGGGTGCATTCTATAATTGCACATCCCTTACAAGTGTAGAGATAGGCGATTCAGTAACAAGTGTTGGCTATGGTGCATTCTATAATTGCACATCCCTTACAAGCGTGGTGATCCCTGATTCAGTAACAAGTGTTGGTGATTATGCATTCTATAATTGCACATCCCTTGCAAGTGTAGAGATAGGCGATTCAGTAACAAGTATTGGTGAGTATGCATTCTCTGATTGCACATCCCTTACAAGTGTAGTAATACCCGATTCAGTAACAAGTATTGGCGATTCTGTATTCCGTGATTGCGCATCTCTTACAAGTGTAGTAATAGGCGATTCAGTAACAAGTATTGGTAGTGATGCATTCCGTAATTGCCCATCCCTTGCAAGCATAGTGATACCCGATTCAGTGACAAGTATTGGTGATTATGTATTCAGTGGTTGCACGTCGCTTACTAGCATAGTAATACCCGATTCAGTAACAAGTATTGGTAATTCTGCATTCTATGGTTGCACGTCCCTTACAAGTGTAGTAATACCCGATTCAGTAACAAGTATTGGTGGTTCTGCATTCTCTGATTGCATATCCCTTACAAGTATAGTAATACCTGATTCAGTAACAAGCATTGGTTATTCTGTATTCCGTGATTGCAAATCTCTTACAATTTACTGTGAGGCGACATCTAAGCCGAGCGGATGGAATTATGAGTGGAACTATCGTGGTGGAACTGTCGTTTGGGGCTACACGGGTGAATAATTGAAAAATGACGGCGAGGATTTTATCCCCGCCGTTTTTTTGCCTTTTTTGCGCAGACAAATTGGGATTTATCAGGGAGAAGATAGTTGAAGTAAACACACTCTCCGTCAACCTGCGCTTGCCACATCTGTTTCATAAATGAACCCCCCTCTCCGTCTTCGCCTACGGCAAATCCACCTCTCCCAGAGTGAGAGGCTTTGGTTTGTAAGCATTCGCTCGAAAAAGGCTCGCCCTTTGGGAGAGCTCCGCGTAAGCGGTGAGAGGGGCTAATACAAACTATCTCCTCGACAAACCAAAGCGATAAAAAAGTTTTGCCAAGCTTTTTCAAAAGCGGAAAACGGTACTTTCTAACTTTTCATCAAAAACGATACTCAACCAACATTCACTTTAAGGTATATTTTTGCATATACTATCAAAAAAGAAAGTGGGGTTTTGATATGATAGTAACCAAGCAATACAATCGTGATCGGGCGGTGGAATACGCACGCAGGTGGGCGCTCTCTCGCAATCCGTTGTTCTATGATTTCACGGGTGGGGGCGGAAACTGCACAAATTTCGTTTCACAATGCGTTCTTGCGGGCGCATTGGTAATGAATCCAATCGACACTTTTGGTTGGTATTATGAAAATCTTGACAATCGCTCGCCATCTTGGACGGGAGTGCGTGAGTTTTATGAATTTATGTGCGGAATAGGTGATTTTTCACCTCAAAACGAGCGAATTGGTCCTTTTTGCACCGAGGTTACAAAAGAAAGCATAGAAATTGGCGATATTGTTCAACTTGCAAATTTCAGGGGCGATTTTTATCATTCGCTTTTTATTTCGGGATTTTCCGATGGCGAAATTCTAATTTGCGCTCAATCGAACGACGCACTTGATCGTCCTCTTTCAACTTATCGCTATTCCGTGGCACGATTTTTGCACGTTGAAGGCATAAACATTGAAATTTCTGACGAAATTAGCGCATTTTCAAATCTTATTGATGGCACTTCCCTTCCGCCAAGGAGTCAAATTTACGTTCCAACGTCGATATAGAGAATGAAAAAAGGCATACCTTAGTATGCCTTTTATCAACTATTAATTTCTGATTAAATAAAGAAAATCCAAATTCCAATGAACTTGAATGCCAAGTAAATAAGGAATCCAACCGCTGCGAAAACGCCTGCAACGATAAGCACGGGCAAAAGAACAACTGACAAAATCAATTTAACAACAGCGGGCATGTTGTTGTTATTAAGTTCTGCCTGAATCTGTTCAATAAAGCTCATAACTTCGCCGGAAACCTCAGAAGCAACGCTGTTTCCGCCCTTGTTTGCTGCAAATGCGGGAATGGACAATGCCAAAACAACCAATGTTGCGATTACTAAAATTATAGCTAATCTTTTCATATTTATCTCCTTGTTTACATATTATACCAATGTCATTCTATCACAATATAACAAAGTTGTCAATAGATATAAATAAAAATATTAATAATTTGTCTATTTTTTCGCCCTTGCAACAATATACCAACGTTCGTTGTCGCTTTGGGCGGGAGTAAAATCAAAATCGGAGTACATTCCCACAAGCTCAAAGCCGCAACCGTTGAGTGCAGAAACAAGTTCTTCTTTTGAATAGCAACGCTCAGTTTGGATTTCGTCACGACGAGAATAAGTGTCCTTCCCCTCGCTCTTTTCAAAAACTGTGAGAGAAAAATCGCAGAGCTTTGTTTGCTCGTCATAGTAATTCTGCCACACGCAAAAACTGTCGCTTCCGCAATCCTCTTCCTCATAAACATAGGAATTTGAACCGTAAACGTTCATAAATTTGTGGGGTGTGTTCACGTCGAACAAGAAAAGTCCGTTGGGGTCGAGATAGTTGTGAGCTAAAGCAAAGCATTTTTTAAGCTCACCATCTGCGGTGAGATAATTCAAGCTGTCAAGACAACACGTTATTGCCCCAACCGTGCCGTAAAGCTCAAATTCCCTCATATCCTGAAGAAGAAAAAGCACGTCACGGGGAAGCTCCATGTCATATTTTCTGTCAAGCGCAACGTTTAGCATATCAGAAGAACCGTCAATGCCAATCATATCGTAGCCACGGCTTGCAAGCTCAAGCGTCATGCTGCCTGTTCCGCAAGCAAGGTCAAGGACAAGCTCGGGGCGCTCGGGCAAGAATTTGTCAAAGCATTTTTCAAAAAAGTCCGCCCACGCACGATAGTCTATGTGCGCATTTATATTGTCATAAATTGTAGAAATTGCACCGTAATTTTCAAATTTTTTACTCATTTGCTGCTCCTAATTGCTCAATAAGTTGCTTTTCGAGTTCGGCAGCGGTGTTGTAACCCATCTTTTTTTGACGGTGATTCATTGCCGCAATTTCAAGAATGATGGGCAAGCTACGTCCGGGACGAACAGGAACTGTGATTGAAGGAACATCAATTCCAAGAATGTTGTAGGTTTGCTCTTCAAGTCCAAAACGGTCATACATTTTGCCCTCTTCCCACTGTTCAAGGTGGATAACAAGGTCGATTTTTTCGGTATCCTTAACCGCACCCATACCGTAAAGGCGACGAACGTCGATAATGCCGATTCCACGAAGCTCAACGTAGTGCTTGATAAGTGAGGGCGCACTGCCGATAAGCGCCTTTGCAGAAACTCGCTTGATTTCAACTGCGTCGTCGGCAATAAGACGGTGGCCACGTTCAACAAGGGCAATGGCAGTTTCGCTTTTACCGATTCCACTTTCGCCAAGAATAAGAACACCCTCGCCATAAACCTCAACCAAAACACCGTGTTGTGTGATTCGGCTTGCAAGGTGGTGGTTTAAGGACGCAATAAGAGAAGCCATTACAGGGCTTGTCTTTTCCTTTGTGCGAAGAATGGGAACACCGTATTTCTTGGCGGGAGAAAGAATTTCTTCGCCAATTTCGAAATTGGTTGTTATAATAACGGCAATGGGCTTTTGTGCAAAGAACGCATCAAGGCGTGCGTCGGCAAGGTCCTTGCCTATTTCATAAAGATATTGCATTTCGGCACGTCCGATTACCTGAACACGAGTTGGCTCAAAGACGGTTAAAAATCCCGCAAGCGCAAGGCCGGGACGTGTCACCTCTCGGTTGACAATTTTGATTTGATTTGCAGGAACGGGCATGTAAATTTCTTCAAATTGAAGCTCTTGAATGAGCTTGTCCAAGGTTATGGAGTAAATAAGTCCTTTCATTTTGCCTCCTAATCTGCCATTTGGCATATCACTTCATATTTAATTATATCAACTTTTGAAAAAAATGCAATAGAAAGTTTAAAATTAGTGGATAAGAATTGCGTGGGGCCTACGGTGAGCGACATCGTACCCGAAAGCAACGTAGGGGCGCACCGTGTGCGTCCGTTTTAGACACAGAGAAATGTTTTTGTGTGATATAAAAAGTTAGTTTGTGTTTGGAACGGGACGTCGGGACGTCGTCCCCTACGATAAGCGACATTGTACACACAATATGGTGATTTTATCTCGCCAAACAGCTTTACAGCTACGGAAGTTAGTTTGGGTTAGGAACGGGACGTCGAGGACGCCGTCCCCTACGGTGAGTGACAGCACACCCGAAAACATCGTAGGGGAGGATACCATCCTCCCGTTTAAACGTCAACCAACCAATATCACCTCCGCACGTCATCCTCGAGGGAGCAAAGCGACCGAAGGATCTTGTGCGGATAGTGAACTATAGACTATTTGTTCCAAACGAAAAGTTAGTTTGGGTTGGGAACGGACTCACGGAGTGAGTCCCTACGGTGTTAGGTGAAAAGGTCGTTTGCATAAACTAAATGGTGAACCCCTCATCCACCACCTCGGCGGTCCCCCTTCCCCTCAATGGGAAGGCAAAAAGTTAGTTTGTGTTTGGAAGCGGGCTCACGGAGTGAGCCCCTACGGTGAGCGACGTTATACACACAATATAGTGATTTTATCTAACTATAAAACCTTATTGCTACACTATAACAAAGTAAATTTTAGAAAATCACTCTGAAAGAGGGGTTTTCGTAGTTCGGCACATAAAATCCACGTCGAAAATTCATTTTCGTAAGCGGATTTTGTGAGGTGAACCGATAATTTGCTCGCAAATTGTCGAAAATTTACGCAAACAACCGGCCAACCCACGCGATAAAAAAGTTTTGCCAAGCTTTTTCAAAAGCGGAAATTGTTACTTTGTAACTTCTTCTCAAAAGCGGAAATCTTTACTTTCTAACTTTTTTTCAAAAGCATTACTCCAGGCAATGTCGCCCGTCAAAATAATAATTCTTGACAAAAAAAATGTATTTTGTTATAATAAATTATCTATGTATATGAATATATTAACACTAACTTACAAAGGAGAAGTGTTTATGGCAATAAATAACGAATACATTTTAAATCTTTTGGGCGAGATTGAGCACAGAAACGCAGGCGAAAAGGAATTTTTGCAGGCAGTTTATGAGGTTTTTGAAAGTCTTGAGCCCGTGATAGATAAGCATCCCGAATACATTGAATGCGGTGTGCTTGACATGATTGTTGAGCCCGAAAGAATAATAAAATTCCGAGTTCCGTGGGTCGATGACAACGGAAAAGTTCATATAAATCGTGGTTTTAGAGTGCAATTTAACAGCGCAATCGGACCTTACAAGGGCGGAATTCGTTTTCACCCCTCTGTAAACGAGAGCATAATTAAGTTTTTGGGCTTTGAGCAGACGTTTAAAAACTCCCTCACAGGTCTCCCCATTGGTGGTGGCAAGGGTGGCTCTGACTTCGATCCCAAGGGCAAGAGCGACAACGAAATCATGCGCTTTTGTCAGAGCTTTATGACCGAGCTTTCAAAATACGTTGGCGCAAATACCGACGTCCCTGCAGGCGATATTGGAGTTGGCGCTCGTGAAATTGGCTATATGTTCGGTCAATACAAGCGCATCCGTGACGAATACACGGGCGTTCTCACAGGAAAAGGACTTACATACGGTGGCTCACTTGCAAGAAAAGAGGCAACCGGATTTGGCCTTTGCTATTTTACAGACGAAATGCTTCGTGATAACGAAAAATCATTTGACGGCGCAAGAGTTGTCATTTCAGGATCGGGCAACGTGGCAATTTATGCCGCACAAAAGGCAATGGAGCTTGGCGCAACAGTGGTTGCAATGAGCGATTCCAACGGTTACGTTTACGATGAGGACGGAATTGACCTCGCTCTTATCAAAAAAATCAAAGAAATCAAACGTGAAAGAATTAGCGAATATGCGGCAGAGCGTGATAATGCGTTCTATCGTGTTGGCTGCAAGAATATTTGGACAGTTCCCTGCGATATTGCCCTTCCCTGCGCAACTCAAAACGAGCTTGACGTTGAAGGCGCTAAATCCTTGATTAAAAACGGTTGCTTTGCCGTTGCAGAGGGCGCAAATATGCCCTGCACACCCGACGCAGTTGCGCATTTTAGAGCAAGTGGAGTCCTTTTTGCTCCTGCAAAGGCGGCAAATGCAGGCGGAGTTGCCACAAGCGCACTCGAAATGAGCCAAAACTCAATGAGATATTCTTGGACTTTTGAAGAAGTGGATGCAAAATTGCATCAAATTATGACAAACATTTACAAAAACTGCTCGCTTGCCGCAAAAGAATATGGAATGGACAACAATCTTGTTGCAGGCGCAAACATTGCCGGCTTTTTAAAGGTTGCCGAGGCAATGAAAGCACAGGGTGTGGTTTAAGGAAGGATTATAAAAATGAAGGAAGTTTTACTTTGTAAATATGGCGAAATTGTGCTTAAAGGTGCAAATCGCATGTATTTTGAGGATACATTGTGCAAGGAATTGCGTAAAAGAGCAAAAAAATGCGGTAATTTTGAGGTTTTGCGTGCCCAAAGTACCGTTTATATCGAGCCACAGGACGATTTTTGCGATATGGATGCAATGCTTTGTGAGGCGCAAAAGGTCTTTGGCATTGTTGCAATCGCACGTGCTTACGTTTGCGAAAAGTCTCTTGAGGCAATTTCAGAGGCGGCTCGTGAGCTTATCGCTCCCGAAATCAGAAATTACAGAACATTTAAGGTTGAGGCAAAAAGAAGCGACAAGCGCTTCCCACTTGACTCAATGGACCTTTCCCGTGAAATTGGCGGAGTTTTGCTCTCGGTTAACCCAAGAGTTAAGGTTGACGTCAGAAACCCCGAAATCGTTGTTAAGGTTGAGGTTCGTGAGCGTGCGGCTTACATCTACGCAGGTCACCACAAGGGCGCAGGCGGTATGCCTGTTGGCACTAACGGAAAGGGACTTTTGCTCCTTTCAGGTGGCATCGATTCCCCCGTTGCCGGCTATATGATGGCAAAACGTGGTGTTAAAATTGAAGCGGTTCACTTTGAATCCTTCCCCTATACAAGTGAAAGAGCACTTCAAAAGGTGCTTGACCTTGCAAAAATCGTTTCCGATTATTCGGGAGACATTTACGTTCATATCATTTCGCTCACTCACATTCAAGAGGAGCTTGTAAAACATTGCGAAGAGGATTATTTCACCCTCCTTCTTCGCCGCTATATGATGGCAATTTCCAATAAAGTGGCAGAAAAATATGACTGCGGTGCGCTCATCACAGGTGAGAGCGTTGGTCAGGTTGCAAGCCAGACCATGCAGGCAATCGGTGTTACCGACGCAGTTGCAAATATTCCCGTTTTCCGCCCCTGCATTGGTATGGATAAGGAAGAAATCGTTCAAATTTCAAGAAAAATGGGCGCTTTCGAAACGTCAATTCTTCCCTATGAGGATTGTTGCACCGTTTTCACTCCCAAGCACCCAAAAACCAAGCCCGAGCTTAATAAGGTTATAGCCGAGGAAAACAAACTCCCCTTCAACGACCTCGTCGAAGAGGCTTTTGCAACCATGCGAACCGAAAAAGTTCACGTTGATTGACAAATTGCGATTTAGCGGATAGTTACAAAGATAAAAAAGGTCGCTTTTGAAAAAGCTCCGCAAAACTTTTAATCGTGTTAGGGTAAACAAATTTCGCGCAACGCGCGTGACTCACTTCTTCGCGCTCGTCACACTCGTTTTTATTGCACAGATGCAACAAAAACCGCGCTTTGCTACTCTGCACATAGAGTTTTTGATAGCAAAATGGCTTCGTTTTTAGTAGCAAATCATAGATTTTTAAGGCGCCTGTTAAAATGCCTTAAAAATCGTTATGTATTGTTTGATTTCAATCAAACAATACGATTTGCGCGGATTTAATTTAGTCCCACATTCAAAAAGTTTTTGGTTCTTTTTCCAAAAAGAACAATATTTTTTCTTTAACTAACTCCCCGATAAATCAAAATTTGAAGCAATATTGCAGAAAGGATATAGTGTGGATAATCCAAAAATTCTTGCCGTAAACGGCGTTGAATACAAGATAATAAAGCTGCTTGGCAAGGGCAAGGGTGGATATTCCTACCTCGCAGAGCGAGACGGAAGAACATTTGTTCTTAAACAAATTCACCACGAACCGTGCGACTATTATACCTTTGGCAACAAAATTGAAAGTGAGCTTCGTGACTATGAAACTCTTTCAAAAATTGGCATAAAAATGCCCCAAATGCTCGATTGTGACGTTCAAAATGAGCGAATTTTGAAGGAATTTATCGACGGGGAGACCATTATGTCCCTTGTCGAACAAGGAAAAATGAAGCAAACTTATGTTGAGCAGGTTCAAAGCATGTGCGCCCTTCTCTACCCTGCAGGGCTGAACATTGACTACTACCCCACAAATTTCATTCCGCAAAACGACGTTTTGTATTACGTTGACTACGAATGCAATCCCTATAGCGACGAGTGGAATTTTGAGAATTGGGGAATAAAATACTGGAAGTAATAATAATGAAGAAAATAAACTTAAAAAAGAAAGACGTTATCTATATTTCGATAATTTCTCTCCTGATTATTGCCATCACAGTCCTCTCGGTTTGTCTTTACTGGGCAAACGTTAAAAAGGCAACTTGGCAGGCAAGCGACTATTATAATAATAAGGTAACCTCCTTTGGCATTCAAAATGCGAATCTTTCAAGGGGACAGATAATTTTTGTTGGTGACTCAATCACAGATATGTATCCACTTGACGATTACTATGCAGATCTTGATTTGGCTTGCTACAACCGTGGAATCGGCGGCGACGTCACCCAAGGCGTAATAAATAGACTTCAAACATCCGTTTTTGACCTTGCACCAAGCAAAATTGTGCTTATGATTGGCACAAATAACGTCGATTGGGGCTATTCAACCGAAGAAATATTTGCTAATTACAGAATTATTCTTGAAGAAATCAAGAAAAATCAACCAACGGTTGAGTTGTACTTTATGTCAGTAATTCCTCAAAACAAGGATTTCGAAAAATCAGCCGGACTTGACGTAACAAAAAACAACCAAACAATCCAATATATTAACCAAGAAATTCAAAAGCTTTGCCATGAATACGGTCATACATATATTGATCTTTATCCTCACCTTCTTGACGAGGACGGATATTTGCGCAAGGATTTGAGCGACGACGGTTTGCATTTGAACGCAAACGGATATGCAATTTGGACTTCTTTGCTTAAACCCTATTTGGAAAAATAAATGGAGTGACTATGGATAAGATAATTTTCATTGAAAAATTAAATAAGGCGCTTAAAGAAAACACAAGCATTGTGTTGACGAGCGAGCAGCAGGAACAAATGTTCAATTTAGTGGAACGCCTTGTCGAAGTCAACCAAGTTATGAATTTAACCGCAATAACCGACGAAGATGGCATAATTTTGCGTCATTTGGTGGATTCTTTACTCATTTCCGAGCATTTTGAACCAAATTCCACGTTAATAGACGTTGGGTGTGGCGCAGGTTTTCCCTCGCTCCCCCTTGCAATAGTTCGCCCTGATTTGAAAATCACCGCACTCGATAGCACCGAAAAGCGAATCAGATATGTATCTGAAACCGCAGAGATACTCGGATTAACAAACGTAAGCGCAATTGCCGCAAGAGCAGAAGAATTTGCAAATCTGCCACAAAATCGTGAAAATTTCGACTATGCAACCGCAAGAGCAGTTGCTTCCCTTCCGATTCTTTGTGAATTGACAATTCCTTTTGTAAAAGTTGGCGGAAAACTCGTCGCAATGAAAGCGAAAGGCGCAAATGATGAGTTTGAAATGTCAAGAAGCGCAATAAGACAACTTGCAGGCGCAAATTCACTCGAAAACACCGCTCTTGTTGAGAAAACACTCTGTGGTGAAATAAACGGTGAACAAATCGCAGAAAATCGCACGGTAGTTGTTATGAATAAGCTTTCGTCAACCTCAAAACGTTTTCCAAGAAAGTTCGCGCAAATAAAGAAAACACCATTGTAATACAAACAAAACCAAGCACTCACAATTGTGGGTGCTTTTTTGTATTGTTTCACGTGAAACAATTACACAGAACACACAAATGTTTCACGTGAAACATTTTATTTTATCTTTTTTGTTTCACGTGAAACATTTTGCCACAAAATACAACATTTTTCTTTGTTTTGTTTCACGTGAAACAATTTTTTCATTATTTTCCTTAAAATTTCATTAAAATAATTGTCTAAACTATTGATTTTATTGGACTCTTGTGCTATAATGTTAATTGTAAATTTGTAGCCCAAAGTTTGCTTGTTTGGGCTTGAAATTCATCAAAAATCATCAATTATATATAATGGAGGAACAAAATGGCAAAAATTATTGCTTTCGCTAACCAAAAGGGTGGTGTTGGTAAAACAACTTCCGCCGTTAACGTAGCGGCTTCTCTCGGACTTCTTGGAAAGAAAACCCTTCTTGTTGACCTCGACCCCCAGGGCAACGCAACAAGTGGCGTTGGAATTCCCAAAAGATCCCTTAAAGGCACAGTTAAGGAGGTTTTGACGGGTGAAACAGACATTAAAAATGTGATTTTACCCACAGCTTATCAAAATCTTTCAATCATCCCTACAAACGTATCACTTTCGGGTGCAGAATTCGACCTTTACAATGATGAAGGCAGCGAATACAACCTTAAAGATGCATTCAAGAGCATCTCTTCAGACTACGATTATATCATTATCGACTGCCCTCCCTCACTTGGTATGCTCACAATCAACGCATTTGTAGCGAGTGACGGTATTTTGGTGCCCATGCAGGCAGAATTTTATGCAGTTGAGGGTCTTTCTCAGCTTATCACAACCACAAAACGCATCAAAAAGCTTTACAATGAGGACTTGCAGATTGTTGGTATTCTTATCACAATGTACAACAAACGTCTTTTACTTTCAATGCAGGTTATGGATGAGCTTCAGAAATACTATCCCGACAAGCTTTTCAGCACAACAATTTCAAGAAACGTTAAGCTCTCTGAAGCGCCCGGTTTTGGAAAACCTGTTTATTATCACGACAAGCACTCCAAGGGTGCAAACGAGTATTATGACGTTGCAAAAGAGCTTATTTCAAGAATGTAAGCTCAAAAAGGCGTAATTTAAGCACAAAATCAATATAAATCAGCCAAAATTGGCACGAAAGGAATTAAAAATGGCAAAAGCAAGAGGACTTGGAAAAAGCATTTTCGATACTTTTGATGACAATCTTATCGAAAGCAAGAAAGGCGCAGGCGAGATGCTCAAAATCTCTGCCGTAGAGCCAAGACACGATCAGCCAAGAAAAACATTTGACCGTGAGTCACTTGAAGCATTGGCAGAAAGTGTTCAAAAATACGGGGTTTTGCAGCCCATTATCGTAAGACCCAACCAGATTATTGAAGATACATACGAAATTATTGCAGGTGAACGTCGTTGGAGAGCTGCAAAGCTCGCAGGACTTGACGAAATCCCCGCAGTTATTCTCGATGGTGATGATTTAAAGATTGCCCAGGTGGCAATAATTGAAAATATCCAACGTGAAGACCTCAACGCAGTTGAAGAAGCCCTTGCATATCAAGGACTTATGGATAGATTCGGTCTTACTCAGGATCAGGTGTCAAAGCAGGTTGGCAAGAGCCGTTCTGCAATTGCAAACCTTCTTCGTTTGCTCGATCTTCCCGAGGACGTACTCGTTATGCTCAAAAATGACGATATTTCCGCAGGTCACGCTCGTGCGCTTCTTGCGCTTGAAAATGAAGAGGATATGATTGCTTTGGCAAACAAAATTGTTGAAAAGCAGCTCAGCGTTCGTGAGGTTGAAAACGCAGTTAAGCGCATCAACACCGTTCCCGAGCTTGTTGAAATTGAAGATGCGGACGCAGTTAACACAAGTGTTATGACAAGAATTCATCTTCGTGAGCTTGAAAAGAGAAGCCGTGAAACTCTTGGCAGAAAGGTAAAAATTACCAACACTTCTAAAAAGAGAGTAGTTGAAATCGCCTTCGACTCTGACGAGGACCTTGAAACATTGCTTTCTCGCGTTTGCGGAGCAGATATTTTTGATAACATATAAGAAAAAGAACAAATGTTCGTTGCGTTTGGATTATAGGAGGTAATTATGGATATTAAGGGTAGAAATATGGGCACGTTTGATAACATGCATCATCAGGCGGCTTCTGAGGCTTGGCTCGCAAGAGACAAGAAGAATGACGTTGAATCCGAATTAACTACAAATCAATTTAATCGTATTTTTCACGCAGTTGTAACAAAAATCAAAAAACTTTTTAAGAAAAGATAAGGAGAAATTAAAAATGCTTGACATTAAATATATCAAAGAGTGTCCCGATGAAGTTATCGCCCGTCTTGCAACAAAGGGTAAGGACGCAAAAGAAGAAATTGAACAAATTTTGAACCTTGACGCAAAGAGAAGAGCGCTTATTTCCGAAACAGAATCTCTCAAGGCAGAGCAGAACAGAGTTAACAAGCTCATTCCTCAGTACAAAAAAGAGGGTAAGGACGTTAACGCAATTTTTGCAGAAATGAAGCAGCTTGGCGCACGTTCAAAGGAAATCGACGCAGAGCTTAAGGAGGTTGACGTTCAGCTTCAGGGTGTGCTTCTCGGTCTTCCCAACCTTCCTGACCGTGACCTCAAGCCCGGCGGAAAAGAGAACAACGAACCCATTCGTTACTTTGGTGAGCCCCACAAGTTCGATTTCGAGCCCCAAAATCACGTTGATCTTTGCACTGATCTTGGTCTTATCGACTACGAAAGAGGCACAAAGCTCTCCGGAAGCGGCTTCTGGATTTATCGTGGAATGGGCGCACGTCTTGAATGGGCGCTTCTCAACTACTTCATCGACACACACTGGGCAGACGGTTATGAACTCATTTTGCCCCCTCATATGCTCGAATACGAATGCGGTGTAACTGCAGGCCAGTTCCCCAAGTTTGCAGACGAGGTATTCAAGATTGAAAATCCCGTTGACAACCGTTCAAGATACATGCTTCCCACAGCCGAAGCGGCTCTTGCATCTCTTTACAGAAACGAAATTTTGACAGAAGCAGACCTTCCCAAGAAGCTCTTTAGTTACACACCTTGTTTCAGACGTGAAGCGGGCTCATACCGTTCTGACGAAAGAGGTATGGTAAGAGGACACCAGTTCAACAAGGTTGAAATGTTCCAGTTCACACTCCCCGAAAAGAGTGATGAAGCTTTTGATGAACTTGTAGGAAAGGCAGAAGCACTCGTTGCAGGCCTTGGCTTCCACTTCAGAACAGTTAAGCTTGCGGCAGAGGACTGCTCCGCTTCCATGGCGAGAACATACGACATTGAAATCAACATTCCTTCAATGAACGGATACAAGGAAGTTTCTTCCGTTTCCAACGCTCGTGACTACCAGGCACGTCGTGGTATGATGAGAGTTAGAAGAGCCGACGGTAGAGTTGAATTTATGCATACTCTTAACGGTTCAGGTCTTGCTACAAGCCGTGTACTTCCTGCACTCGTTGAACAGAATCAGCTTGCAGACGGTAGCGTTGTAGTTCCCGAAGTTCTCCGCAAGTACGTTGGTACTGATATTATCAAAAAATAAGCACAACATAGATTTGTGGGGGAGCAAATCCCCCACAGTCAACTCCCACACTCGTGTTATTTCATTCCCCAAACTAAACAAAAAGGAGATTTACTATGAAAAAAATATTAGCACTTTCTCTTATAGTTATCATTTGTCTTACAACACTTTCATCCTGTGGATTTATTGATAAGATTAAGGATATGTATAACGATTTCTACGAGCACGGAACAGAATCATTGACCTTAGTTCAGGAATTCACCACCGAATTTTTGACAAAGGATTATGATAATGCAATAACAAAAATTCATCCAAGTTCAACAATAACCAAAGAAAATCTTGAAAAGATGCGTTCCGACCTCATCAAAAACCTCAATTTAGATGAAATCGACTCATCAACTACCATTTCGTTTACAAAATTGGATTTTGACATTTCTCCAATAGGCAACGAAAATGGCGACATAATTCAAACTCAATATACCGTTATTTTGACACTTGAACTTGCAGGAATCTCTGTATCAATCTCTTCAATCGTGCTTCAAGACGACCTTGGCTTTGGAATATACACATACATGATCAGATAATTACAAAATAAATAATTTAGAGTATATAATGAACAACAAAGGAAAATTTATCGTATTCGAGGGCATTGACGGAAGTGGCAAGACCACCCAAATCAACAAGCTCTGCGAATATTTAGAAAAGAAGGGAAGAAAGGTTTACGTTACAAGCGAGCCGACAATTTCCCTCACAGGCGGTATGCTTCGTGATGCACTTTCGGGTGTCAGCAAGAGAACGTCCTGCGAGATGGCGGCAATGTTTGTGCTTGACCGAATCTTCCACAACGTTAATACAAAATGGGGCATCAACAAGATGCTTGATGAAGATTATGTGGTCCTTTGCGACAGATATTATTATTCGTCGCTTGCGTATCAGGGTAGTGAAACCGATTTCGAGTGGGTTAAGAGTATGAATCTCAACTGTCCCGAAATTAGAACTCCCGATGCGTGCATATTTTTGGATCTCACTCCCGAAGAATCTCTTGAAAGAATTTCCAACAGCAGAGCCACAACCGAAATTTACGAAACAAAAGAAAAGCTCACCGCTGTTCGAAACAAGTTTTTGAGTGTTTTCGACGAATTAAAGGACAGAGAAGGGGAGAATATCTATATTATCTCCGCTTTCGGTGACGTCGAAACCGTTGCAAACCGCATTTCAAATGCGATTGATGAAATTATTGGTTAGGAAGAGTTACAAAGTACCGATTTAAAGTTACAAAGTAAAGATTTCCGCTTTTGAAAAAGCATCGCGCGAACCCCCAAAGCTCATAAATGTCGCTTCGGGGAACCCCGCACGCAAAACTTTTTTATCGCTTTGGTTTGTGGTGGTTTGACGTAAATTTTCGACAAAACACGAGTGTTTTATCAGTTCACCCCACAAAATCCGCTTACGAAAATGAATTTTCGACGTGGATTTTATGTGCCGAACTACGAAAACCCCTCTTTCAGAGTGATTTTCTAAAATTTACTCTGCTTAAGTGTAGCCGTGAAGTTTTATAGTTAGATAAAATTGCCATATTGTGTATATAATGTCGCTCACCGTAGGGGCTCACTCCGTGAGCCCGCATCCAAACACAAACTAACTTTATGCCTTCCCATTGAGGGGAAGGGGGACCGCCGAGGCGGTGGATGAGGAAGTCGGAGGCCAAGCGGTCTTAGGAAGACAATGTAAGAGCTCAACTCCTTGGCTCACAGAACGACATGGCTACGATCCGACTTCCGTGAGCGACATTATACACACAATATGGTGATTTTATCTAACTATAAAACCTCACGGCTACGCACAAGCAGAGTAAATTTTAGAAAATCACTCTGAAAGAGGGGTTTTCGTAGTTCGGCACATAAAATCCACGTCGAAAA
>JAZTWO010000020.1:0-1948 GCA_045635885.1 Eubacteriales bacterium
GATTTGCAAAAAGAAAGACTGTATATACTCCCATTACAAATTTTGCATCACATAGTTTTAAACAGCCCGTCCCTTACGGAAACACTCTTATTATGAGCCCTTGGAATTATCCTTTCCTTTTGACCATTGATCCGCTTGCAGATGCTATTGCTGCAGGTAACACAGCGATTGTTAAACCAAGTGCATATTCACCTGCAACAAGCAAAATTATTGAAAAAATCATAACAGAATGTTTTTCTCCTGAATATGTCGCAGTAGTAACGGGAGGCAGAGCAGAAAATCAAGCGCTTTTAGAACAGAAATTTGATTTTGTGTTCTTCACCGGAAGTCAGGCGGTTGGTAAAGAGGTTCTTCGTCATACAGCAGAGCATCTTACCCCCGCAGTATTAGAACTTGGCGGGAAAAGTCCGTGTATCGTAGATGAAAGTGCCAATATTAAGCTTGCGGCAAAAAGAATTGTATTCGGAAAATATTTAAACTGCGGGCAGACTTGTGTTGCTCCCGATTACATTCTTTGCGAAAGTTCCGTTAAGGATAAATTTATCAGCGAAGTTGTAAAGCAAATAAAGAAGCAATATGGTGATAATCCTCTTGAAAATAAGGATTATGGAAAAATAATCAATGAAAGACATTTTGAAAGACTCAGCTCGCTTATAGATAAAAGCAAGGTCGTCATCGGTGGCGAAACAAACAGTAAGACCAATCAAATTGCTCCTACGGTTATGGATAATGTGACGGAAAATGATGCGGTTATGGACGAAGAAATCTTTGGTCCTATTATGCCGATACTTACATTTGATGATTTTGACAACTTAGTTGATGAATTGAAGGATAAAGATAAGCCGCTTGCTTTATATCTATTTTCAAGTAATAAAAATCATATTAACCGTGTTACAAAAGAGCTTTCTTACGGTGGGGGTTGTATAAATGATGTAGTAGTTCACCTTGCTACAAGCGAAATGGGATTTGGCGGTGTTGGCGAAAGCGGTATGGGTTCATATCACGGCAAAGACGGATTTGATACATTTTCTCACTACAAATCAATTATGAATAAAAAGACTTGGCTTGATTTGCCTATGCGTTATCAGCCGTATAAAAATAAGCTATACGAAAAATTACTCCACATGTTTCTAAAGTAAGTTTATATTAAGGAGAGTGATTTGATGATTAGAATTATTACAGATTCAGCGGCGGATTTTGAACCACAGGAATTAGAAAAATATAATATAACTTGTGTTCCGATGCAAATTTCATTTGATGATAATGGGTATAAGGAAAATGAAAATTTGTCAAAACAACAGTTTTATGATTTATTGGAAAAATGCGAGAACTTCCCCAAAACCTCACAACCTACTCCATATGATTTTGAAGTGCTACTTGAAGAATTTATGGAAAATGGCGATGAATGTATAATTATTACCATATCATCAGCATTAAGCGGAACCTACCAAAACGCATTTTTAGTTAAGAACATGCTTGATTACGAAAATTGTTATGTGGTTGACAGCCTTAATGCAACGGCAGGACAAAGACTTTTAGTTGATTATGCTGTGAAGCTTCGCAACGAAGGCAAATCTGCAAAAGAGATTTTTGATGCATTGGAAATTGTTAAAACTAAAATCAAGTTGTATGCTTGCGTTGATACATTAGAGTACCTTCATAAAGGCGGTAGATTGTCAAAAACAGCATATACTGTTGGAACACTTGCTAATATCAAGCCTGTTATTCGCATTTCCGAAGAAGGTAAAGTAGAAGTATCTTCTAAAGCAATGAGCATGAAAGGTGGTATAAGTACGGTTTCGAAAAAACTGCAAACATATACTCCTGATTTGGATTATCCAATTTATATCGTATATTCTAATAATCGTAAAAACGGAGATTTGTTGGCAGAAGCGGTTCGAAAATTAGGTTTTGAGATATTGCCTGAAAACATAATAAATATCGGTGC
>JAZTWO010000021.1:0-36354 GCA_045635885.1 Eubacteriales bacterium
ATGTATTGTTTGATTTCAATCAAACAATACAATTTGCGCGAAATCTTTGGCGAAAGCGTCATAAAAGTTTTTTGCAAGCTTTTTTTCAAAAAAAGCGAAAATCTTTTCTTAACTAACTTCTCCCCGATAAATCCCAATTTATTGGCATCTTTTTCTCTTTGTTTTCATATACTGTTAAGGATTAAATGAAAGGAAGGTAGAAGAATGCACATTTTTGACAAAAAAGATTTATATGAGATGTTATTAAGGGAGAGGTATCCTGTTGCGAAGATTGATTTTCCGACGAAAAGTGGAGTTGGACGAGTGGAGTTTATCAACACTCCGCTTGGGGTATTATTGCACATACACACTCAAGGGGAAGAAGTGAAGAGCATAAAAATGTACGATAAGAACAGGGGCGAATTTGAATTACAAAATTTATTTTTTAGCGAGGACTTGGTTTGCGTTGGTGAAAATTCATTTGTTTGCATTTCAGCAAGGATAAAGATTGAGGACGTTATCGGCAGGAGCTTTTTAATCAAGCTTTCCAATTCCAACGTAATTGCTCACGCAGAATTTATTCTAAGAAAATCAAGTGCTGTTGACAAATTGAAAAGTATGGTTTATAATTAGTTAGAAATAATGATAAAGGAAGTAAAAATAATGAAATTACAACTTGTTGCGACCTGCCTTTTTGGACTTGAAAAATTTTTGGGTGAAGAAATTGACGCCCTTGGTTGCAAGAGAATAGAAACAATCGACGGCAGAGTTACCTTTGAGGGCACTGAAGAGGATATCGTTCGCGCAAACATAAATTTGCGACTTGCAGAGCGAGTATTTATCAAGCTTGGCGAGTTTTCGGCATACTCATTTGACGATCTTTTTGAGGGGACAAAGGCACTCCCTTGGGAAAATTTCATCTCTCGCTATGACGAATTTCCCGTAAAAGGGCATGCAATAAAGAGCAAGTTGCATTCCATTCCCGATTGCCAGAGCATTGTTAAGCGTGCGGTGGTTGCGAGATTGTCTGAAAAATATGGAGTTTCGTGGTTTACAGAGAATAGTGGAATAAAATATCAAATTGAGTTTTTCATTCTTAAAGACAGGGCATCTTTGATGATTGACACAAGCGGAATTGCTCTTCACAAAAGGGGATATCGTCCTGCATCCGTGGCTGCACCCTTGCGTGAAACCTTAGCGGCATCTCTTGCCTTGACAAGCAGACCGAGAAAGGACGTGCTTATTTGGGATCCGTTTTGCGGCTCGGGAACAATCGCAATTGAATCTGCCATGATTTTGGCAAATATTGCGCCCGGTATGAACAGGGAATTTATAGCTGAAAAATTCCCACTTATTTCACAAAAAACCTGGGAAAACGAAAGGGAAGCGGCTCGTTCAAGGGTATCAAAGGACGTTGATTTTGAAATTTTTGCTTCTGACATTGACGAGGACGCAACTGACATTACATACGAAAATGCTTTAAGAGCAGGCGTTGCCGATTATTTGAATATTTTCACTGCCGACGCAAGAAAAATTGAAAAGCCCGACAGAAGAGGCACGATTATTTGCAATCCCCCCTACGGCGAGCGACTTATGACTCCAAGGGAGGCAGAAATGCTTTATCGTGATATGGGCAAAAACTTTGAAAAGTTCTATCCTTGGCAGATTTATGTTTTGACTTCTATGGAAACGTTTGAAAAATGCTATGGCAGACGTGCAGATAAGATAAGAAAGCTTTATAACGGTATGATTCCTTGCAATTTGTATCAATATTACAAGCCAAGGGATGACAAAAAGCCATTCAACAAGAAAAAATAGAAAAAATATGCATCCTAAAAGCCCAAACTTTGTTTTGGATTTTGGGGTGCTTTTTGTTTGGAGAATAAAATTGGCATTATATACTAAAATAAGAAAGATTTTTTTGGATTTTAAATTGTTGACTTTGTCAATTTGTATTGACAAACTAAATTTAATATTGTATAATAAATTATCTATCATCGGTTATTGTGCAATTTTTTGCCTTGATGCTATGATAGATACAAACAAAAATGATTTTATGCATTTTATTCAGATGAAAATAAAGGAGAATGAAGTATGGAAAAAAGAACGGTTAGTTCTGAGAAGGTTTGGATGAAACATTATCCCGAAGCTTCAAGAACAGCTCAATTTCCTAAAATGAAAGTTTACTCTTATCTTAAAGAGACCAATATTCACCGTCTTCATCACACTGCAATTTACTACTATGGAGCTAAAATATCAGTTAAGAAACTTATTGCAAGAATAGATGAAGTTGCAGATGCTTTTGCGGCACTTGGCATTAAGCAGGGCGACGTTGTGTCCTTGCTTTCTGCATCAACGCCTGAATCAATTATGGTATTCTATGCGCTTAATAAAATTGGTGCAACATTGAATGCAATTGACCCAAGACTTGATGCAAAGAGCATTACAAGAATGATTAAGTCTTCTGGCTCAAGAATGCTTATTGCAATTGATATGTCATATCCCATGGTTGCAAAAATCCACAATGACATTAAGCAAGAGTATATCGTTATTCAAACAGCGGGAACATCATTGCCCCTTCATATGAAGCTTGCTCTTAAAATCGCAACATCTAGCGGTAAGATTCCTTACGGCAAGGGCGGCATTATGAGCTGGGATACATTTATTAAGGGCGCAAAGAACGGTATTGCTCAAGAAGCCGATTACGTTGGAGATGCTACTGCAGCTATCACTTACACAGGTGGTACAACCGGCTCACCCAAGGGTGTTATGCTCACAAACGATTCAATCAATGCAACTGCATTTAACTTTATCCATGCAGGAATTATTCACGAGGGTGGCGATAGATTCCTTGGAATCATGCCCATCTTCTCATCATATGGTCTTTGCTGTGGTATCCACATGCCTTTGACAATTGATACAGAGCTTGCTCTTATTCCTCGTTTCTATCCTCTCAAGATGGGCGAGTACATTAAGAAATATAAACCCAATCATATGATTGCAACTCCCGCTTTCTATGAAATCCTTATCGACAGTAAGGAAGTTAAGGGAATGGATCTTTCAATGCTTTACACACTTGGCTCCGGTGGTGACTCCATGAATGAGGGTCTTGAAGCTAAGCTTGAAGTATTTATGAAAGAACACAATATGAAATATCCCTTGGCTCAGGGCTATGGCATGAGCGAAGTTTCTGCCGCAGCTACCTTCTGCGTAAATGACAGATACAAAAAGAAGAGCGTTGGTATTCCTTGTCTTACAACAACAATCGGTATTTTCGATCCCGAAACAGGCGAGGAGCTTGGTTATAACGAGTCCGGTGAGGTTTGTATCTCCGGTTACTCATTGATGAAGGGCTACCTTAACAACCAGGAAGAAACAGATCACGTTAAACGTTTGCACGACGATGGTCAGTATTGGATTCACTCCGGTGATATCGGTTATATTGACGAAGACGGCTTCGTTTATATTCAGGGTCGTGTTAAGAGAATGATTACAAGATTCGATGGACACAAGGTATTCCCAATTACAATTGAAAGCTTTATTGCAGAGGACGAGCGTGTTCATAGCTGTTCAGTTATCGGTGTTGACGACCGTGAACGCACACAGGGTCAGTACCCCATGGCAGTTATCGAGCTTAACGCAGGCATTCCAGCTTATCAAAGAAATGCAATAAGCAAGGAAATCTTTGATAAGTGCAACGAAATGCTTGAACAACGCGGACGTCCCGTTGCAGTTGTTTGCATTGACGAAGTTCCCTTGACAGCGATGGGCAAAAACGACTATAGAAAGCTTGAAACTCACTATAAGTATTTTGACTATATCGCTTGGCAAAAGGATATTGAGTCCCAAACTGAATAAACCGCTTGGCTTTGTCCGGCGTTTATATAAACAACATTGGGTGCGCCGATTGGTGTGTCCCACAAAAATACATTAGATTATTGATATAAGCGACTGTCTTATATCGGAAAGGTTTTACTATGAATTTTAAAAGAATTCTTGTTTTGGTTTTAGTGCTCACTATGATAGTTAGTGCGTGCGCTCCTGCAATTAATGCAGCTGCCGGCTCTATCGAACATGACCATGATTACTCTACAGAAGCTGAAGCTAAGAAGGAAATTAACTACGTTTCTCTTGGCGACTCCATGACAAACGGTCTTGCATTGGATGGATACGATTCTAAGAAGCAAAATGGTTTCTTGGAATTGGCTGCAGACTCCTATCCCGCAAAGGTTGCGGCTTGGCTTGCAGGTCTTGAAGATTCAAGAGACTATGGCGTTGGCTCAACTAAGTACATATTTAACGGACCTGATGCAAAGGTTTCCCTTACACAGCTTGCAACAAGTGCTGCTCGTGCAGAGGATATTCTTTACATCCTTCAAGCAGATCCCAACTTGCTTGCAAGTTTGCCTAATTCTGCTTTTGACTACCCCTATAATCTTGAAACATTTGGTATCGGTACAAACGGATATACAGGTGACTTCTGGACTATTCACGAATTGCTTGATAACGGAAGCCGTTGGGGTAACGAGCCCGAGGGATTCACAAAGGGCGAATGGGCTGCTTACGTTGCTGCTACATTCCAGAGCTCTGTAAGAGATGCAGACGTTATCACTCTTGCTGCAGGTAACTCCAACTTTGGTGTTTACCTCATGCACCGCCTTATGAACATCGTTGGCTTTGGCTCTGAACAGGACCTTGCAAATGACAGAGAATATTTTGCATACATGACATTCGACAACGCAGTTAAGTTGGTTGAAGAGTCTGTTGATTTGGGCGACCTTAAGGACGAAGCAAGCAAGCTTGTTCATAAGGTTTATGACAGGGTTATGGCTGAACTCTTTGCTATGGGTCTCCCCGAAGCAATGATGACTGAAATTTGCGACCGTTTCACATATACAACAGCAAGCTACCTTGTTTCTTACACAGATCTTATCGTTCGTATCAACGAGCTTAATCCCGATGCGGAAGTAGTTATTGTTCCTCTTATCAACAACGCTAACGATTTCAACCTTGAGGTTGTTTACGGTGGAAGAACAATTTCTCTTAACGTAGGTAAGCTCCTTAGCCTTCTTTACACTCCTTTGAACGCATACCTTGCAGGTATTCCCGCAGCTATGCAGCTTCAGGAAGGTTACCAGGAGGGAACATACTACTATGCTGAATTGCCCGTTAAGGAAAACGGACAGAAGGCACAGGTTGAAACATTTGCACAGGCATTTGGAGATCTTTATGCTCCCGTAGTTGCAGGTGAAGAATATCCTGAAAGCAGATTGTTCTGCCACAGCCGTTTCATTGAAGACGTTCGTGGCTTCATATTCCCCATCCTTATGGGCGAAGTAGGTATGGAGTTCAATGAAATTGACGTAATGCAATATGAAATTGCTTACAGCAACGGTGCTCTTGCTTTTGCTTCTTATCTTTCAGAAAATTCTGAAAAGGCACAGTGGATTGCATACTACCTTGGTGTTGTTGATGCAATTATGACTTCAATGAGCTCAAGCTCTAAGGTTGACGTTGACTCCTTGATGGGTGCCGGCGGCGGTCTTATGGGCATTATCGGCTCACAGACTGCTGATATTGCAGAAAAAATTATGAATGGTATCACCATTAAGGCTACTGAAACTGTACCCGCTATCGTTAATGATATTTTTGATGCATTTGTACTTCCTGTTCTTAATAATGATATTCTTCCTCAGATTAAGCAGGGATACGTTGATGCATATGCACAGTACGGCATTGAATTGACAGATGAAATGTTCAACGAAATGTTGGCAAATGGCGAAATTCCCGAATGGGTTGAAGCTATGGAAATGGGTATGGCACAGGCAGTAGAGGTTGCTACAGGCGTTGCTACTGTAATGCACCTTCCCGAAGTATTCTCAAATGAACTTACAAGCGTTGGCTTGCTTTCTGCACTTCTTAACGTTTACGGTCACTTGAAGATGGCTAACGGTATTGCCGCTCACCCCTCTACAGCGGGTCACGATACACTTGCTGAATCTATAATCAATGCTATTAAGACTGATTACACAGTTCAGGACGAAACTATTGAAAATATTGAAAAAGCAGTAACAATTATTGGCGGTTTGGTTGTAGAATACTACGATGAAGCTTATGCTTATGGTTATGCTTATGCCGATGCTCACGGCTACACAAACAAGGTAGTTAGTGCTATTGACAGAGTAATTAACCGCATTGAAAGAGTTGATCTTTCTGACAACAAGATGACCGATGGCTTTGAAAAGGACCTTCAGAGAGAACTTGATGCAACAGTTGCTACTCTTGAAGAAATTAAGCAGGTTATTTTGACAGACTCTGCTAAGGACGTTCCCGGTGCGCTTGCAGCTGCTCGTGCGCTTAAGGACGACCTTAAGACTCACATTAAGAATATTTACTATCTCTGCGAACAGTTGGCAATTGACGTTACTAACATTATTATCATTCCCGCACTTCAGGAAATTGCTTACTATATTGAAACAGAGGTAATTCCCACAGTTTGCGATTATATCGACGTAATCGTTAACAGAGCGCTTGCTCACATTGAAGCAAGATTCAACCAGATTTTGTCCGAGCTTGAATATGTTTACGGCATTACTAGAGATATTGCTCTTCAAATCGCTCGCCAGCTCTTCCTTGTTTGGTCCGGCGTTGAAGATGCAATTGAAATTGCTAAACAGGTAATTGATACACTTGTTATCATCTTTACTGAACTTGGTTTGGTAATTGAAGATGCAGTTGTAATCGCAAATCAGATCTTTAACGTTCTTGTTGACGTATTCGGTGGTGTTAGAAATGCTTTGGAAGTTACTTTCAAGGTAATGTTCAAAATTTATCATTACATTATCAAGTACGGATACGACGTTAAGGCATTGGCTGAGTTCTTGTATGATGTATATCAAGACATTACTGCAATTATCATTGAAACATACGGTGAAACACAGGATGCTCTTTACACTGCAGAACAGGTTTACAAGTATTTGGTTAACCTCTTGCTCTCCATTAATGAAGATATTATGGATGCCATCCACGATTCTTCTAACGCAGAGTACCAGCTTAAAGAAGAGAACTTCTATGTAGCTCTTGGTGACGCAACATACGTTGAAGAACTTGCTGAAATGCTCCTTCTTGGTGATAGATTTGCTCAGTTCGGTCTTTATGACGATTATACTGATGCGGTTGAAATGGCAGATCTTATCACAATTAAGTTTAATAATGGCGAATTCTATGAATTTGCTTATACTCAGATCATGGGTACAGTTGCTAATATCGTAAGAAGCAACGAAGACCTTATGGGTTGGTGCAATAACGTTTGGATTGGTGAAAGTGTTCGCGCAGAAATTGCTGCTTTGGGTATTGACCTTGAGGCAGAATGCATTGAACTTGATTGGTCCAAGTATTTTGATGACGAAGAAATCGCAGTTCTTAAGGCGCTTCTTGCAGAGCTTAGAGCACACATTATCGAAGAAGGCATTATCGAACAGGTTGAAATCGACTTGACTCCTGAAATTGAAAGTCTTCTTATCGAGAACAACTTGGCTATGGAAGGCGTTACTATCGAGCTTGATCCTCTTGTAATTCCTGTTGCAGACCTTCTTGTTTATGCGGTTGAAAATATGCTTTACAGCTACGCTTTGTTTGTTGAAAGAACAGCTATTCTTCTTGCAGACGTTCGTGCACTTGCTCCTGAAGCAATTATCGTTATCACAGCGGTAACAAATCCTCTTGACCTTCTTCCTGAGGAAATTGTAGCATTTGTTCCTGATTTTGACACATATTCAGACGTTCTTGATCTTCCTGTTGCTACTTTGAACGCATACCTTCACGGTCTTGCTTTGGTTCACGAGGATACAATCTATGTAAATAGCGAAGATCCTGCGGATATCTATCGTGCACTTAACGTTTACTGCTTGCATAAGTATGACGACGAGTGCTTGGATACAACATGTAATATCTGTGGTGAAGTTAGACCTGAGCCCGGACATGACTTTGTAAACTACAAGTCAAACAATGACGCTACATGTACAGAAGACGGTACTAAGACAGGTACATGCTCTAAGTGTGGTATTACTGATACACAAACAGATAGAGGTACTGCTAAGGGACACAAGCTTACTGATGCAACATGTACAGCTGCACCTAAGTGTACAGTTTGTGGACAGTCAGTTGGTAAGGCGCTTGGTCACTCTTGGAATAACGCAACATGTACAGAACCTAAGACATGTAAGGTATGTGGTGTAACTCAGGGAACTCCCAACGGTCATAGATATGGCGAATGGGAAACTCTTCAGGAGGCTACTCGTAAAGAGGATGGTTTGAAGCAACACACTTGCTTGGTTTGCGGACACGTTGAAACAGAAATCATTCCTAAACCCGTTGTTGACGAGCCCAGCATTGGTCAAATTATTGCTTTGGCATTGGGTTCAATTATAGTTGCATTCAGTGCTTCTACTGCAATCATCATTCTTATCCAAAGAAAGAGAGAACAGTAATAACAAAATAACAACAAATTGAATTTGTTATAAACAATCCGCCATCTCCAAAGGGGATGGCGGATTTTGTCATTAATTAATTGGTATTTAATTAAAAATAATGTTGACAACTTTTATGTTTTGTGTTATACTGTACTGTGAAGATTTGTGATTGCTTGTAATTTGCTCGAATTTTGATAAAAGCACACAAATAAATTGATAATTATATTTTTAAATGATGTGGCATTACTACATCGGAAAGGAATTTTGTTATGAATTTCAAAAAAATTCTTGTTTTGGCTATGGTTCTTGTTATGGCAATTGGTGCAATCGCTCCTGCAGCTCTTGCTTTGGATAGAGAAGAAGTACATAACCATCACGAAAACGTTCAAGCTACAATTGAAGAAATTGTTGCTTATGTAACAGAAAACTATGAAGAGGCATATGAATATGGATATGCTTATGCTCTTGAAAATGGTTATCTCGACGTTGCTGTAAACGCAGTAAATGATGCTATTGCGGCTCTTGAAGCTGCAGAGGTTGATTTGCCCGAAGATATGAAGGCGGCTGTTGAAGAAGAACTTGATGCTTGCGTTGAAACACTTAACAACGTTGCGGCTCTTCTTACAAACACAGACGTTGATAACGTTGAAGGCCTTATTATCGCTCTTCTTGCTTTGGAAACAAAGTATGAGCTTCACCTTGGCAATATTTATGCTATTCTTCTTGCTTCTGCAGATCAGGAGCTTGTTGACGAAATTAACGCAACAATCGAAAATGCTAAGGCACAGGTAATCAATGCTGTTGAAGAGCTTGTTGACTCCGTTTATAACAGAGTTCGTGAATATGTAATTGCAAAAGCTCAGTACTACTATGAAAAGGCTTACGAACTTCACAACCTTGCAGTTGAAACATACAACAATATCGTTGAAACAGTTGTTAACATGCGTGAAGCGGCTATCCGTTCTTATGTAAGACTCGTTGCAATCACAGTTGATACATATGAAACAACTCTTGAAGTTCTTGCTAAGGTTGAGGTTGCAGTTGAAACAATGATCGACGTTATGATCGACACTGTAGATTTCCTTATCGAAACTCACAAGGATTCTGAATCCGCTATGCGTGTTGTAACAAAGGTTTACAACAAGGCGCTTAGATTTGCTCTTGCTCACAAGTCCGACGTTAAGGCGGCAGCTGTTGAAGCAAAGCAGCTTGTTAATGACGTTGTTGATTCAATTCTTGACACATACGAAGAAACAAATAGCGTATATGCGACAGTAGTTTATGTAATCAACGGTGTTGTTAAGGTTGTAAGCGCTGTTAACGAAGCACTTTATAATGTACTTAACGGTGCGGTTAACGGAAACTATGTTCTTGATGCAGATTCTCACTACGTTGCAATTGGTAACGCAGAATATGCTTCCGATCTTGCAGAAATGCTCCACCTTGCTGGTAAGTACGATCACTTTGAGCTTGGCGCAGATTACGGTGATGCTCTTGCAAATGCAGACCTCGTTTCTCTTGATTTCTCAAACAATGACGTATTCAACTATGCTTTGATGCAGGTTATGGGTGTTATTGGCGAAACTCTTAGCGCTAATCAGACATTTATGAGCTGGTATAACCATAGTAACCCCATGGTTAGCGAAGCAGTTAGAGAACAGCTTGCTAACTACGGTATCGACGTTGAGGCAAAGACTGAAGCTCTTGATTGGGAACAGTACCTTGATGCAAGAGAACTCAGACTTCTTAACTCATTCCTTGTAAGAGTTAAGGCACACGTTTTGGCTCTCGGTATTCCTGAGGTTTATGTAATTCCTATGGGCGATTATATTGCTTCTTTGCCCGTATTTGAAAGCGTTTCTTCCAGCTTGAAGATCGTTTGTGACGTTGAAGTTAATGCTGCAGACCTTGTAGTATTTGCAGTTGAAAACGCTCTCTACAAGTATGTTGAATATACAAACACAATTGCAGAAACTCTTGCATTGGTTAACGAAGTAGCTCCCGAAGCACTTGTTGTTCTTACAGGTTACAACAATTTCTTTGCAGAATTTGAATTCGACATGCAGATTATGGGTGTTGAAGTTGATGATATTGCGGCAATGCTTGGCGCAACAGTTGAACTTTTGAACCTTGAACTCTACACAATCGCTCTTAACAACGAAAACGTGATTTTCGTTCCTGAAAAGGATACAAACAAAGTGTTTGATGCACTCAACTTTAGCTGCGCTCATGTTTACGATAACTGTGAAGATACAGTATGTAACCTTTGCGAAGGCGAAAGAGAAGCTCTTGAACACGTTTATGTGGACTACACATACAACAATGATGCTACATGCACAAAGAACGGTACAGAAACTGCTAAGTGCGAAAACTGTGACATCACAACAACAAGAGAAAAGACAAACTCTAAGACTGCTCACAACTGGAAGGCAGCAACTTGCACAGCTCCCAAGACATGTAAGGATTGTGGCGCTACAGAAGGTAAGGTTGCTGATCATACATACGGCAACTGGAACGTAGTTGAAGAGCCCACAACTGAAAAAGAAGGTCTTCAGGAAAAGAAGTGTACTGTTTGTGGACACGCAGTTACTGAACCCATTCCCGTTCTTGAGCCCCTTCCTGTTAAGGAAGAAAAGGGCGGAGTTAAGGTTGGTCTTATCATCCTTATCGTTGCAATTCTTGCAGGCGCAGGATTTGGTGTTTACTGGTACATCAAAAAGAGAAAATAATACATATTATTAAATAGTAATCTTCCACCGCTTCAAATCGAAGCGGTGGATTTTTTTATAAAAACATAAAAAATCTATTGACATTTTTTAAGTGATGTGATAAAATATGCTTAATAATGCATATTTATACCTTAAAAGCGAAAATATTGGCATTTTCTACTGAATTTGATATATAAAATTTGTCAAATATTGCTAATTTTTTTATGAACATGCATTTTCATTCGCAATTTTGGTTGAAAATAATCGCTATTGTTTTTGATAGCGTTTATATAGATTTGGGTGATTTTTGGCTTTTGACGGAAAAACGAGAAATGCTTTTCTGCGGTTTGCCTGAAGGAATCCAACCAAAATATATTTTATTTTATATGGTACATAACGTACCAGAAAGGAACTTTTATGAACATGAAGAGAATTCTCGTGTTGATTATGACTCTTGCTATGATAGTAAGTGCTTGTGCACCCGCGATTCATGCATTTGACGGCGTAATCGACGGTGAACACACTCATGAGTCTTCAAAAGGAAACTTGAATTACGTTTCTATTGGTGACTCAATGGCTAACGGCTACGGTTTTGACGGCTATGCACAGGGAACTGATGAGCACGATTTCGCTAATGGCGAGGGCACATATGGTGCTGGCTCATATGCTTCTCAGTTCGAAAATTATCTTAAGGGCTTGGGTTATGACGTTGATCATACAAAGCTCGCAGTTTCTGCACTTCGTGCTGAAGACTTGCTCTATCTCTTGGGCGGTCGTGACGAACCCGCAGATGACTGGTTTGACGAAGTACTTTACTACTCAGGTATGACTGCTGAAGAGCTTATGGTTAAGTATCAGGAAGCAGTTAAGGGCGCTGACGTTATCACTCTTGGTATTGGTAATGCTTCTTTCGGTGCTTTCATGCTCTCTCGTGTAACATCTACAATCGGTGTTATGGGTGGCGCTCCTGAAGTTTATGAAGATTACACACTTGAAAACGCACTTGAGCTTCTTGAAGATGAAGAAGCTAAGTCCGTAGTTATTAAGGTTTACAACAAGCTTTATGACCAGCTTACAAACTACCTTTCTGATGCAACTATCGAACAGTTCAGCATCGAAGCAGTTTGTGACGTTATTGCTTACACAGTAGCTGGCTTTATGCTCAACTATGCTAAGTCTGTTGATAAGATCGTTGAACTTAATGAAAAGGAAAACCTTGAAATCATGCTTGTTGGTTTGATGAACACAACATACGGCATGGAAATTAAGATTAACGAAAACAGAACACTTCCTTTCGGCAAACTTATGGACGAAGTGTTTGGTTTGCTTAACACATACATGGCATCTTATCCCACAGCAAAGCAGCTTGCGGGCGAATTTGAAGGTGTTACATTCTACTATGCAGATGAAAAGGAACCCCTCTTCATCGTTAACGCTCTTGACGACCTTGCAGAAGCAGGTTGGACAAACATTGATAACGGCAGACTTTCTGCTGACATCATCCGTTCAAGAACAATCAGAACATACAACGGTACACTTCGTTCTATGATCGGTGCAGCATTTGCACAGGGCGTAAACGCAGTTATTCCCGGTATGGTTGAAGCAGCTGTAATGCAGGGCTACCGTGATCACCTTGCAACAGAACAGGCAGAAGTTCTTGAAATGATGGGTGTTGATGTTTATGCAATGAGCGACGAAGAATTCCTTGATTTGTTGGTAACATTTGGAATTATCGACGGTTACTATGCAGATGTTGAAGCTAACACAAACGCAATGTTGATTACAGATTACGAAGGCTTCCTTCCTGAAATCACACTTGATGACGTTAAGGCATACAACGGTGCATCTTGGACAAACGAAGCATTCTTTATGGAAGAAGCTGACAGAAAGACACTTTCCGTTGCAGTTTACCTTGCAATTGAAGATGCTATTATCAAATCTATCGACGTTAACGAAATTCCTATGGATGGCGTTATGGCAATTGCAGGCGACCTTTCCGGCTTGTTTGCAGATTTCGCTCCCGATACAACATCTCCTGACGCAGTAAGAGCAACTTTGGGCGAATTCATGTCCTCTGAAACAATGTTGCCTCTTGTTAAGATCTTTGCAATCTTCAAGATTGGTGATGGTATGTGCGTACATACAACACCCGCAGGTCACGACAAGCTTTATGCTGCTATCGTTAAGTCTTATGAAGAAGGCTGGACAGCTAAGAAGGAAACAATTGAAAGCGTAACATACTACGTTGAAAATTACTACGACGAAGCTTACGGCGCAGCTTACTTGCTTGCTCAGAAGGGTGGTTACATTGACCTTTCTATCAAGGCAATCGACAAGGTTATCAACCGTATTGAAGTTGTTGACCTTTCTGACAACAAGATGACTCCTGCATTCAGAGTTGACCTTCAGAGAGAGCTTGACGCAACAGTTAATACTCTTGAAGAACTCAAGGCAATTCTTGAAATCGACCAGGCAGAAGACGTTCCTGGTCTTATCGAAGCAATCCGTGGACTTAAGGATGACCTTAAGATTCATGTAAAGAATATCTACTACCTCTGCGAGCAGCTTGGTATTGATGCACTTACATATGCAATCATTCCTCTCCTCAAGGAAATCATTCAGATTATTGAAGAAGAAGTAATTCCTGCAATCATCGCTTTCGTTGAATACGTTGTTGATTGTATCGCTGACTTCATTGGTGAAGTTTTGGGCGAAATCGCAGAAGAATTGCGTGAACTTATCAAAATTATCATTAAGGTTCAGCTCCTTCTTGGTAAGACAATCAGAGACATCATCAATATCGTAGTATTTGTATACGACCTTCTTGTTGACATCTTTGGTAGCATTCAGAATGCTCTTACAATTGCAATTAAGCTTGCAATTCTTATCTTTAACTTCCTTGATTCACATAAGGACATTGCTAAATATGCACATGATCTCCTTTGTGAAATCCTTGCTTTGATCGTTAAGGTTTATGGCGAAACACAGAATGTTATTACAACTGCTAAAGCAGTTTGGATGTACTCATTGCGTGTATTGGCAGGTCTTAAGAATAAGTTCGAAGCATCTATCGAAGGCGCTACAAATGGTAACTATGTAATTACAGAAGATTCTTTCTATGTAGCTCTTGGTAACTTCGATGAAGCAGAAGACCTTGCAAATATGCTTTACCTTGGTGAAAAGTATGCTTGGTATGGTTTGGATGAAGACTATGCAGCAGATCTTGGCAAGGCAGACCTTGTTACAGTTAAGTTTGACAACGGTGAATTCGAAGGATTCGCTATGGAACAGATCATCGGTGCTGTTGCTACAATTTTCAGAAGCAACGAAACACTTATGCAGTACTATGGTATGTATCAGGAAGAAATCGACGAAGCTCTTGGTAACTACGGCTTGGATCTCAATGCTCAGGTTATCGACGTTGACTGGACAAAGTATCTTGATGCAGAAACATGTGCAATTCTTACTGAAAGATTTGCAGTTCTTGAAGAAAAGCTTGTTGAAGTAGGTGTTCCTGCAGTTTACGAACTTGACATTACACCTATGGTTGAAGAATATCTTGTAGGTACAGAAGTTGAACAGATCGTTCTTGAAATTCCTGTAGCTGCAGTTGTAGCTCGTGCTATCGAAAGCGCACTTTACGGCTATGTTGAAACATTGAACAGAGTTCAGACAACTCTTGAAACAGTTTACGCATTGGCTCCCGACGCAACAGTAGTTATCACAGGTATCAACAATCCTCTTGATATGTATGCTGCACTTATCGGTATTGCATATCCTGATGCACTTGATTACTTCGATACATTGAATGACGTTGTTGAATTGTTGAACGTTCCTCTTTACGCTTGCGCAGTTGCAAGAGAAAAGACAATCTTCGTATTTGAAGAAAGCGCAGATGCAGTTTATGAAGCACTTAACGCAGTTTGTGCACACGCATATGATGATGATTGTGTTGATACAACATGTAACATCTGTGGTCTTGTAAGAGTTGCTCCCGGTCACAACTTTGTAAACTATGTTTCTAACAACAATGCAGATTGTGTAACTAACGCAACAGAAACAGGTACATGTTCTAAGTGTGGTGCAACAGATACTCGTGAAATTCCTAACTCTGCTCTCGGCCACGATTATAAGTGGGAAGTAGTAAAAGAAGCTACTGAAGAAGAAGAAGGTAGAGAAGATTACAAGTGCTCACGTTGTGGACACGTTTCTGATTCTAAGATTATTCCTGCAACTGGAAAGACTCCAGAGATTATTAATGGTAAAGATAAGAACGTGATTAGAATCGTTGCTATCGTAATCGCTTGTATCGCTGCAGCTTGCGGCATTGGCGCTCTTGCTTACTGGTTCTTCGTAAAGAGAAAAGAAACAGCACCCAAGACACCCGCTCCTAAAGCATAATAGATTTTAATCTAATATTTCCCGCCATCTCCGTTTGGAGATGGCGGATTTATTTTTGTCAAATAAGATATTGACATTGTTTAATTAATGTGATAGAATTATAATGCGGATTTGTGGCGAAATTTGAGTTTTTGCCACGCATTATTAATTTTTTTAGATGCGGTTTAAAGCCCGTATCAGAAGGGATGGATATGAATTTTAAGAGAATTCTTGTTGCTTTGATGACTCTTGTTATGCTTTTGTGTGCATGTGCGCCCGCTATGAGCGTGTTTGCAAAGCAATATGATTGTCATTTTGAATTACAGGACGATACTATTGAGAAAATCAAAGATAATTCAATTATTATAATGAATTTAATTGTAGAAAACTATGATGAAACATATGAGTATGTTGAAAATTATCTTAACGAAAATGGCGATGAGCTTTATAACGAGGCGTTGGAGATTTCAAAGGAAATCTATATTCGTCTTCTTCCCACACTTATAAGAATTAAGCAATTTGCCAAAGAAAATGGCAGGGATATTGCCGATAAGCTTGTTGAGGAATATTTTGCTCTTGTTGACAAGCTTTATGAAGTTTATGGCAAGGTTGAAATTGCTATTGAAAAGGCGACCGAAATTTATTTTGAAATTTGTGAAATGGTTGTTGAGTTTAATGAAAAGGTTGAAAACCTTATCGCAACTGCAATCGATACCTATAATCAAGTGCTTGATGTTGTTTGCGTGATTTTTGGCGACCTTGAAACTGCAACTGATTTTGCAACTGATATTTTGACTTGCATTGTTGAATACGTTGAAAATTCAACTGATTTGACACAGAATGCTCAAAAGCTCTATTCTGACATTCGTGCACTTGTACTCAGTGTTTACGGTGAAACGGGTAGTGCTAAAGAAACTGTAAATGCTCTTTATGCCTATGTTTATCCCTTGGCTTTAAGTCTTAAAAATCAGATTTCCGGTGTGATTTTGGGTGCTTCTTATGGTGATTACACAATCACAAATGATTCTTATTATTTGGCGCTTGGAAATGCAGAATATGCTTCCGACCTTGCAAATATGCTCCATCTTGGCGAAAAATATGCTCAATTTGGCTTAAATGGTGACTATATTTCCGCACTTGAAGGCGCAGATCTTGTTACAATCAAGTTCAACAACGGTGAATTTGATGAATTTGCTCGCCAGCAGGTTCTTGGCAAGATTATGGAATTTGTTGATTCTAACAGAGTTTTGAAATATTATTATAACTTGATTTATCCCATCAGAGCCTATGTTGAGGGAACGTTGGGCGTAAATCTTCAGTCAAGACCTGTGGCTCTTGATTGGTCAAAACATCTTGATGATGAAGGTCAACAATTCCTTGCAGACACCCTTGCCAGAGTTAGAGAAGAGCTTTTGGCACAGGGACTTCCCGAATACACGGATATTGCGCCTATGCTTAACGAAAACGTTATTTCCGTTTATTTGCCAACTGTAAAATTGAAGGCGATTGACGTTCCCACAATGGATTTCATTATGTTTGGTATTGAAAATCTTCTTTATAGCTACGCAGAGGCGGTGGACAGAGTTGTTACAACGCTTGAAACTGTTTATTCAGCTGCACCAAATGCAACCGTGGTTATTACTGGAATTTCTCTCCCAACGCTTCAATTCCCAGAGGAATATTCCTATATTTTTGAATCAATTGTTGACGTTTTAAACGCAAATCTCTATACTTTTGCGCTTGAAAGAGAAAACACAATTTTTGTGAACAGTGATGATGCAAATGACATTTATTCTGCCATCAATGCACATTGCGAACATCATTTTGACGATTGCGAAGACGCAATTTGCAACATTTGTGGTGAAGAATTTGAAACTCTTGGTCACGTTTTGGGTGAATATACATACAACGGTGACGCAACCTGCCACGTTGACGGTACGCAATCTGCGCTTTGCATTAATTGTGGAAAGGTGTTTACAGAACTTTGCATAGGAACTGCGCTTGACCACGAATTTGGCGAATGGATTGTTGTTTCTGACACAGTGAGAAGCAGACAATGTCAGCGTTGTGACTACGTGGAGTTTTGTAAAAATGCAATTCCCGATCCTGATCCCGAAATCAGAATTTTGATTATGCCTTTTGCAACTATTTCTATGCTTTTTGTTGCTATTGTTGCAGTAGTTCTTTACATTAGAGGCAAGAGAAAAAACGAAATTTAACAAAATAGAATAAATTAATGCCACTTTTTTAACAGAAGGTGGCATTTTTTGTAAACTTCTGTTGACAAAAGGGAATATTTGTGATATAACTTATATTATAGTGGATAATTATACATATTATTAATATGTAGAGTTTATCACAATACGTTAGAGACGGAATTTTTCGTCGGAAAGGTTGCTTATGAATATGAGAAAGCTTTTAGTTTTGATGTTGGCTTTGGTAATGGCAATCAATGTTTTTGCTATTTCTGCCAATGCAGCATACGGAACAAAAGAAAATCACGAAGATTTTGACTATCATCAAATCTTGGCAGACGTTCAGGATGAGGTTGAGAAGTCAGCGCAGGAGGTTGAGAAGGGTTATGCAAAAACCTATGAAGACCTTTTGAAATACGGATTTATTGATTTTGCAATTGTTGCTATTGATGAGGCAATTGCTACTCTTGAGAATGTTTACCTCGGAGTATTCAATATGTCTGATGAACTTGAAAATTTGTGCTATGATGAGCGCGATGCTATGGTTTCTACATTAAATGAAATCAAGCTTGCACTTGTTAATAACACTGCAGATGACATTTCAGGACTTTGCAAGGTTATTGAGGGTCTTGAAAATGATCTCTATACTCACGTTAGCAATATTTCTGCTATTATTGCAGAAAACGTGAAGGGTTATCTCCCCTTTATATTTGACTATTTGGAGACAAGCAAAGATGTTCAGGCCATTGTTTCGGCAGGTGTTGGAGTTTGGGAATTTGTATTGAATTATCAAACAACTCCCCAATATCAGATGCTCATTAACGGTCTTTATGATTTGGATAGAGAAATTAGAGGTACAATTTCTAAGGTAAGAGATGCGCTTGAAAACATTACAAAATTAGAGCTTGTTCTTTCTAAAAATTCAACATACGTTGCATTGGGTAATTCAACATATGCCTATGAACTTGCGCAAAAGCTCAATCTTGCGGGCAAATGCTGGCAGTATGACTTGGACAACTACAGTTATTATGCGTTGTCAAATGCAGATTTGATTACAGTTCAACTTGATATGGTTGCTTCCTCTGAGGTTGTTTATTCTCAGATAAGCGCTGTATTGGCAGGCGCAATCAGAAACAATGGCGATTTGATGAATTTCTATAACCATAATCAGTCCTTTGTTGATGAATTCCTTGCTCAATACAACTTGGATTTGAATGCAGAGGTTGAAGAGCTTGCTTGGGATGATTATCTTGACGAGCAGGAAATTGCAACACTTAATGAATTTATGTCCGCTTTCAGAGAAATTCTTGTTGCGGCATGCGTTCCCGAAATAATGTTTGTTGACATTGGTGCATTGCTCACAGAATATCTTGATATGCAGGGTGTTAGCATCGTTATTGAGCCACTTCAGTTGCCCTTGATTGATCTTGTGATGACTTCACTTGAAAGCTCAATCTATTCTTATTTCAAATTTGCAAGCGAATATATTTCACTTCTTAATGATATTGAAAATATAGCGCCTAATGCAAAGGTTATCGTTACAGGAATGACAAATCCTGTTGCAAACGTTGATTTGTCCGCCTTGGGAATTGACCTTGAAGGACTCCAGATGAGCGCAGACGTTTTGGTGGAATATATCAATGCGTTCGCTTTTGCAACAACCTTGGATTATGAAAACGTAATTTTTGTTAATAGCCAAGATGCAGACGTTATTTATGATTCACTTGACGTTGTTTGCGTTCACTCATATAGCGGATGTGTAGATACAGACTGTGATCTTTGCCACGAAATCAGAGTTGCTCCCGGTCACCATGTTTTATATAAATGGTATAACTATGACCATACATGCACAACTGACGGTACATATACCGCAAAATGCTCTAACTGTTCCACATATTATACAATTGATGCTCCCGGAACTGCGTTGGGACATTCAATTTATTCATATTATAACAATGATGCAACCTGCACAACTGACGGAACAAATACATATTATTGTACAAGATGTGATTTGTCATATAGAGTTACTGCACTCGGTACTGCTCATCACGTTTGGATTAAGGTTGACATTCAGGATACATACATCAAGATTTGTGACCGTTGCGACGAGATAGAAGGCTTGGATCTTGGATCAGATTTTGAAAGCTTTGCAAAGGATTATGCAGAAGTTTATCAACAAGCCCTTGAAAGCGGCTATATTGACGAGGCAATTAACTCTGTTGACGTTGCAATTGACGTAATTCTCGGCATTGATTTCTCATCATTCAATCTTCCTTTTAATTCAAGAATGTTGCTTGAAAGAGAACGCTTGAACGTTGTTTCTACCTTGAATGAAATCAAAGAGATTCTTGCTGACGATTCTTCTGATAGTGTAATGGGCTTGGTTGTTTCATTGTTGGCACTTGAAGATGACCTCAATACACATTTTAATGCTATTTTGGATATCATTACCGATGAGGATATTGCAATAACAGTTGACAACTACTTCCGTCTCTCTGAAGAATTTTCAGACGAAATTATGGCGGTAGTAACAATAATCAATGATTTGACAACTGTTGAATACACACTTACTCCCGATTCTTCATTTGTATCCTTGGGTAACTCCTCTTATGCAGATGAGCTTGCTGAAAAGCTCCACCTTGGCGACAAGTATTTGAAGTTTGATATGGATGATGATTATCTTGATGCGTTGGCAAATGCAGACTTGATTGCAATCAACCTTGATAACGGCAAATATGCTCAGTTTATTTATCGTCAATTTGTTGGCGCATTTATGGAAACTATCAGATCACACTCAGATTTGATGGCTTGGTATAACCATTCCATGATTGGCGAAGAAATCAAAAATATAATGGGCAGTTTAGGTTTAGATATTAACGAATCTCCCAAAGAACTTGATTGGTCAAAATATCTTAACGAGGATGAAATTGCAATTCTTAAAAACGTTTTGACTTCCTTCAGAGGTGAGCTTGTTAAAAACGGTACTCCTGAAGTGATTTATTATGACGTTAACCCCATTATCAACGATTTGATTAGAGATGAATTTCCGGGTGTTAGTGTTAATTTGAGCCCCCTTGAAATTCCCGTGGCGGATATTCTTATGTTGTGCATTGAAAGTTCAATTTACTCATACGTTGAATTTTCAAGCGACCTTAACAACCTTTTTGACACAGTTTCCACAGTAGCTCCCGATGCTAAGGTAATTGTAACAAGCATTGACAATCCTTATAAGGACATTGCACTTCTTGTTGCAGGTATGATTAGCGAAGAAGCAGTTGCATACGTTGAAGCAAGCGACTATTTGGTTGCATGTTTCAATGCTCACGTATTTGCAAGCACATTGGGTTATGACAACATAATCTTTGTTAATAGCAACAATGCAGATGAAATTTTTGACGCAATTGAGTTTAGTTGCGCTCACGTTTACAGCGGATGCGTAGACACTGAATGTGACCTTTGCCACGAAGTTAGAGTTGCTCCCGGTCACAGCTTTACATATTACACATCCAATGGTGATGCAACATGTACCGAAAATGGAACAATGACATCAACTTGTGATAATTGTGATGTTACAAACACAGTAACAGAACTTGGTTCTGCCCGTGGACACATTTATTCAAATTACTACTACAACAATGATGCTACTTGTGTAGCAGACGGTACAAAGACCGCAACTTGTGACCGTTGCCACGAAGCTACTGATACAGTAACTGCACTTGGCACAACTCTTGGTCATAATTTTGGCGATTACACATACAACAATGATGCTACTTGCGTAGAGGACGGAACACAGAGTGCAACTTGCGACCGTTGCGGTGAAATTGACACTCAGGTTGCAGAAGATACTGCATTGGGACACACTTGGATTGCGGCTACATGTACTGAAGCAAAGACTTGTGAAACTTGCGGTGAAACCGAAGGCGAAGCTCTTGGCCACGATTGGAAGGCAGCTACTTGTATTGAATCCAAGACATGTAAGCGTTGCTCTGAAATCGACGGTGTAGCACTTGGACATAGCTTTACAAATTACGTTTATAATGAAGATGCTACTTGCGTAGCTAACGGAACAAAGACCGCAACATGCGACCGTTGTACTGTTACTGACACAAAGGTTGCGGCAAACACCGCTCCCGGACACGCTTGGATTGATGCAACATGTACTGAAGCAAAGGTTTGCTCAGTTTGTGATGCGACAATTGGCGTAGCGCTTGGACATAGCTTTACAAATTACGTTTCCAATGGCGACGCAACTTGCACAGCTAACGGAACAAAAACTGCAAAATGCGATCGTTGCGATTTGACAGATACAAAGGTTGATGCAAATACTGCTCTTGGCCACAACTTTAAGGATGCTACTTGTACAACCCCCAAGATGTGCGCTAATTGTGAACTTACTGAAGGTGAGGCACTTGGCCACAACTGGAAGGATGCGACATGTACTGAAGCGAAGGTTTGCTTGACATGTAATGAATCCGACGGTGTAATTCCCGGACATACTTGGAAGGACGCAACATGCACCGAAGCGAAGGTTTGTGTAGTTTGTGAAGAAACTAAGGGCGTGGCTCTTGGCCACTCTTGGTCAGGCGTAACTTGCACAGAACCTCAGTCTTGCAAGAATTGTGGAATGATTCAGGGTCTTCCTGCAGGACACAAATATGGTGCTTGGGAAGTGGTTACTGAAGCTACCAAGAAGGCAGAGGGCTTGAAAAAGCAGGTATGCTCAGTTTGTGGTGACACAATTGAAGAGGTTATTCCTAAGCGTGAAGGCATGTCAACAGGAACAATCGTGGTAATTGCTATCGTTGCTATCTTGGTTGGTGTCGGCTCAGGTATTGGAGCATACTTGTTCCTTAAAAATAAAAAGGAAGAAGCTGACTTTGATGACGAGCCCACAGAAGCAGAGGAAGAAATTGAATACATTGAAGAATCTGAAGAAGAACCCGCTATGGAAACTGAAGCAGAGTCTGAAATGGGATATGAAACCGAAGCGATTGCAGAAGAAAATATCGAAGAAGATATTTGATTTTAACTAAATAACTTTATCCCGCCATCTTGAGAACGAGATGGCGGGATTTTCCCCAAAAAAATTCACAAAATGTATTGACACGGTAAGTTAACTGTGATATAATATTCGTGTAAAAAATCTATCAATAGAAGGTGAAGATTATGAAACATATCAAAACAATAGAAACTCGCAATCTTTGCGAAAGTGCTAAAAATGGTGGTTGTGGCGAATGCCAGACATCTTGCCAGTCCGCTTGCAAGACAAGCTGTGGTATTGCAAACCAGAAGTGCGAAGGCACAAAGGAAAGCAAGTAATTGCATATCTAAAATTGCCGCCGCGCTTGGCGGCATTTTTTATGAAGGAGATTAAAAATGATTCATCAATATAAACTTAATGGCTTTAATATCGTGCTTGACGTTTGCTCTGGCTCCGTTCACGTTGTTGACGACGTGGCTTATGATATTATTGCAGATTTTGAAAATAAAGAAAAGGAAGTTATTATTGCACAGATGCTTGAAAAATATGCATCTGAAGATGTGAGCGAGGGTGATGTTCGTGAATGCTTTGAGCAGATTGAAGAGCTTAAGGCAGCGGGCAAATTGTTTGCTCCCGACACGTTTGAGCCAATGGCAGGTAAATTAAAGCAGAAGACCGCAGGCGTTGTTAAGGCACTTTGCCTTCACATTGCGCACACCTGCAATCTTAACTGTTCTTACTGCTTTGCGTCACAGGGCAAATATCACGGTGAAAGAGCTGTGATGAGCTTTGAGGTGGGAAAGAGAGCGCTTGACTTCCTTATTGAAAACTCGGGAACTCGCCACAACCTTGAGGTTGACTTTTTCGGTGGTGAGCCCCTTATGAATTTCCAAGTTGTTAAGCAGCTTGTTGCCTATGCACGCAGCATTGAAAAGGAAAAGGGCAAAAACTTTAGATTTACTTTGACAACAAACGGTGTTCTTGTTGATGACGACGTTATTGAATGGGCTAACCGTGAGTGTGCAAACGTTGTTCTTTCTCTTGACGGCAGAAAAGAGGTTCACGATAGATTCCGTGTTGACTTTGCAGGTAACGGAAGCTGGGAAAAAATTGTTCCCAAATTCCAAAAATTTGTTGAAGCTCGTGGTGGAAAGGAATATTACATGCGTGGTACATTTACTCACGCAAATCCTGACTTCCTTGAGGACATTAAGCAGATGCTTGACCTTGGATTTAACGAGCTTAGTATGGAGCCCGTGGTTTGCGCAAAGGGGGATCCCTCTGCTCTTACTGATGAAGATATGGAAATTGTTATGAAGCAGTATGAGGACCTTGCTACTCTTATGCTTAAACGTGACGAAGAGGGAAGACCATTTACCTTCTATCACTATATGATTGACCTTACAGGTGGACCTTGCATTTATAAAAGAATTTCAGGTTGTGGAAGCGGTACTGAATATATGGCGGTTACTCCTTGGGGCGACCTTTATCCCTGCCACCAGTTCGTTGGTGAAGAGAGATTTAAGCTCGGTGATATTTGGACGGGAGTGACAAATACTGAGGTGCAGGGCGAATTTGCCGCATGTAACGTATATGCTCACCCCGAATGCCGTGACTGTTGGGCTCGTCTTTATTGTTCGGGCGGATGTGCAGCTAACGCATATCACGCAACAGGTAGCGTAACAGGTGTTTATCAGGACGGTTGCAAGCTTTTCAGAAAGCGCATGGAATGTGCTATTATGGTTGCTATTGCGCGTTCAATGAAGGATTAATATGAATACTCCCATTTGCGATTTTGTTAAAAAATATGCAGAATCCGGCAAGGTGAAGCTTCATATGCCGGGGCACAAGGGCGCATCATTTTTGGGACTTGAAAAATTCGATATTACCGAAATTGACGGTGCGGACTCGCTTTATGAGGCGAGTGGCATAATTGCGCAAAGTGAAAAAAATGCAAGTGAGCTTTTCTCTTGCAAAACCTTTTATTCAACCGAGGGGTCTTCGCAGTGCATTAAGGCGATGGTTCATTTGCTTTCTTTGGATGCCAAGAATAGAGGCAAAATCCCATATATTTGGGCGGGTAGAAACGCTCACAAAGCGTTTCACAGTGCAATTGCCTTGCTTGACGTTGACGTTGATTGGATTTATCCAAGCGAAATGGATTCATATCTTTCTTGCAATATTGATGCTGATGAATTGTCCTTGATGCTTAAGGGGGCAGAGAAAAAGCCGAGTGCTATTTACATCACAAGCCCCGACTATCTTGGCAACGTGGCGGACGTTGAGGCGATTGCAAGGATCTGCAAAGAAAATGACGTTTTACTTGCCGTTGACAATGCGCACGGTGCTTATTTGAAGTTTTTGCAAAACTCCAAGCATCCAATTGACCTTGGTGCAGATATTTGTTGCGATTCTGCTCACAAAACCTTGCCCGTGTTTACGGGCGGTGCATATTTGCATTTGAGCCATTCGTTTGGTGAAAAATTCAATGATAAATGTGTTAAAGATGCCATGCTGCTCTTTGGCTCAACAAGTCCTTCATATATTATTTTGCAATCGCTTGATATGGCTAATGCATATCTTGACAATTATGCTTTGTCACTTTGTGAGTTTGCTAAAAAGGTTAAATTAGTTAAAAATGCACTTACAGATAACGGATATGAATTATATGGCGGTGAGGTACTTAAAATAACCGTTTGTGCCAAGAATTATGGATATGAGGGGTATGAGCTTAAGGATATTTTGCTTCAAAATGGAGTTGTTTGTGAGTTTTGTGACCGAGACTTTGTGGTGATGATGCTCACTCCTGAAATTAGTGACGAAGATTTGAAAAAGCTTTGTGATATTATGTTGTCCATACCCAAAAGAGATGCGATAAAAGATAAATCCCCAAGCTTTGTGGCTCTTAAAAAGGGTATGTCTTTAAGGGATGCTATGCTTTCAAATTCCGAATGTATTCCACTTGAAAAATCCCTTGGCAGAGTGGTTGCAATTTCCAATATTGGTTGCCCGCCAGCAGTACCAATTGCTGTTGCAGGTGAAATAATTGACCAAAATGTAATTGAATGTTTAAAATATTACAAAATCACTGAAATTAATGTGGTAAAATAAAAAACACCGACTGTAAAAGTCGGTGTTTTTTATTTACCTTTTTCTCATCTGATTACAAGATTGGCAGAAGCCAAGGTGTCAAGTCCGAAGAGGAAGAGGACGTTTTGAATATTATTTTCGGTAATATAGCTTTCAATTGAACCGTTGAAATATCTTGGGTCGATTAATTCAAGGTTATAATGCTCGATAAGATAGGGAGCAAGGGAGTGTGAAAAGCTATCTTTTATGATAAGGAGGGTTTCTTTTGTATTGTCCTCGGTATCATAAATTTTAACGTGGGCATTGTTTCCTGAAAGGAATGTGCTATACTTATCCTTTTTATTTAGATATGAGGTGTCATAAAGAGTATCGAATTCAACGTTCATATCCACAATTGTCATTTTGTATTTGCCATTTTGAATTGTGGGAGCTTTAATTTCCTCTGCATCTGCAAAAAAGAATCCCGATTTTGAATAAGTTGTGCCTACAAACTCGCTTGAAAGGGTTTGAAGATTGAAATAGTCTTTAGTCAGGGGAGAATATCCCAAAATATTTGCAAGTTCCAAATAAGCGGTAAAAGCACCGTCACAAGTCCAATGGTGGTCGGTTTTATAGAAAATTTGAACGTCATTCTTTTGGTTTTTCGCAAAGGAATCAATCAAATTCAAATGCTTGTCGCCAACCAAATTCCAAGCTGCCTTGTTTCTTTCGCTTGAGTAGTAGGGTGAAAAATAATCCTGCAGGATGTCGACCTTTCGGGGAATGATAACGGAATTTACAGTCACCCCAATTTGTTCACAATTGTTCATCATTTTTTCAATTTTATACAAATTTTTCTTCAAAAATGTATAATTATCGTCGGTATATGGATAGGTTTCTATCAAATAACCGTTTTGACCAAGCAAAATTCCGTTATTTTCGTTTTTGCCCATCAAAAGTTCAGTTCCTGCCTTAATTTCAATCATCAATGAGCGAAGGTTGATTTGGTCAGAGAAATAATCGTGAAGCTGACGGGTATATGTGCCGTTTAAAAGCTTTTCAAAGGTGAAGCGGGGCAGGGATTGCAAAACCCTGTTTTCGTCCTCTGAAAAAGTATTTTCTGCGGTAAAAATATAAGAAAGCGAGAAAAAAGCCATAATTGAGGCAAGAAAAACGAGCAAAATCACGTTGGCAATATTTTGTTTTTTCATAAAATTCTCCTTTCTTTTTCTATCCATATTATTATATCAAAAAATCAAGGATTTTGCAATCCTTGATTTTAATTTTTTTATTATTTTTCCACAGTGATTATAAAACCATTCATATTGTCGCCAGAGATTTCATAATTTGCATCCTTGGGAACGGGAACGCTTGTGGGGTTGCCGGAATATTTGAAGTAATACACCTGATATTCCTTGCCCTGCGCTGTGAATGTTAAGGGATTGTTAATTGTGTGCTTTGTTCTAATAAGCTCAAGATACTCTTCAAGGCAGATTCCGTTTTCGTAAATATACGTTGCGTGTTCAACACCAATATAACGAAGGTGAAGTCTTGTGCCGCTGTTATAACCTGTGTGGTCTTCACAATTATTGGGATAGCGAATAATGAAACCGTACTTATGCGCGTTTTCATAAATCCACTTATAATCCTTTTTCAAAATGGATTCTGTAAGTGTGACTTGCTCTGTTCCTTCTTTAACCTGCTTTAAGGTGATTGTTTTACCATCTGCGTGGTTGAGAAATGTGGAACCGTATTTTTCAACGTCTTGTTCCAAATCTTCTTCATAAGACCAACCCCAAGCAACGTTGATTTTACTTGCGGAGCCGCTTACATAGTTTGAAAGGTCCAAGGTTGCGCAATAGTCGAGCATCATTTGGTTGAAGCTTTCAAGAGTATTTGCTTCAAGGCAAATTTTATTTGCCAAGGCATTACCAGACAACTCGTATGTAGGAGCGTAAGTATCGCCCGAAATATGAATCTTTGTATTAAGCTTGTTTTCGGGATCGTTTTTATATGCCCACAAATTCACAATACCATTTGGGAGATTATCATATGAGCTTGCAACCAAATTGTTAAGCGCATAGTCAAATCTTTGTGAGTTATTGATCAAAAGCAAGTTGCCCATTTTAACGTTGCCTGCGTCCCTTGGAACGTAATTAACTTCCATATTGGGAACAACGTTTTCAACGTCGGGTTCTTTGGAATTATTTGACCACATATTATACACGATAAAGCCAAGGAGTGCAAGAATGAGAATGGTGATTACCGCCAAAATTACAATCATTATGCCTTTTCTTGTTCTTTGTGATTTTTTGTTGTTTTTCTTTTTATTCACCGCATTAAATGCCTGAGTTTTTGTGTCCTTTTTAGGTGCGGGCTTTTTAGCGGGAGCGCTTGGAGCTTTTTTATTTACAGGTGCGGTTTGCTTTTTAGGTGCAGCGGGTGCTTTTGAAGCAGTGGGCGCCTGAGTTTTTGGAGTTTTTGTGGTTTTTTGATTTGTTGGACTCATAGTAACTCCTTTCTATAGGGATAACTTTTCCTTGGACAGTTATGCCCAAGGAAAAAGTAAATTATTTTGTTTGATTACTGTGCGTCTTTGATAGAGAAGTTCATTCTTCCCTTAGCGTCAACGCCCATATATTTAACCTTAACTGTATCGCCAAGCTTAAGAACGTCTTCAACCTTATCAATTCTTTCTTTTGCAATCTTGGAAATGTGAACAAGACCTTCTTTGCCGGGAACGTATTCAACGAATGCGCCGAATTCCTTAATACCTGTAACTGTACCTGTATAGATAGCGCCAACCTCGGGCTCGAATACGATTGCATCAATGCATGCCTTTGCAGCTGCTGCGCTTTCTGCGTTAACTGCTGCAATTCTGATTGTTCCGTCGTCTTCAATGTCAATCTTTGCGCCTGTATCTGCAACGATCTTCTGGATTACGGAGCCGCCCTTACCGATAACTTCACGAATCTTATCGGGATCGATCTTCATTGTTGTCATCTTGGGAGCATATTTAGAAACTTCTGCACGAGGCTCTGCAATTGCCTTAAGAATTACTTCGTCAATGATGTAATCTCTACCTGCGTGTGTCTGTTCGAATGCCTTTTTAATGATTTCGGGTGTAAGACCATCAATCTTAAGGTCCATCTGAATGGATGTGATACCCTTATGTGTACCTGCTACCTTAAAGTCCATATCGCCATAGAAGTCTTCAAGACCCTGAATGTCGAGCATTGTGTCCCAAGAACCATCTTCAGCTGTGATAAGACCACAAGAAATACCTGCAACGGGTGCTTTAATCGGAACACCTGCATCCATAAGAGCAAGAGTTGAACCGCAAACTGAACCCTGAGATGTAGAACCGTTAGAGGAAACTACGTCTGAAACAAGGCGGATTGCATAGGGGAATTCTTCTGTAGAGGGAAGAACGGGAACAAGAGATCTTTCTGCAAGTGCACCGTGACCGATTTCACGACGTCCGGGAGAACGTGCGGGCTTTGCTTCACCTGTGGAGAAGCCGGGCATATTGTAGTGGTGCATATATCTCTTTTCCTTGTCGTTATCAAGTCCGTCAAGGAGCTGTGCTTCACTGAGTGTGCCGAGTGTAGCAACTGTAAGTACCTGTGTTTGTCCACGAGTGAAAAGACCGGAACCGTGCGCTCTGGGAAGAAGACCTACTTCAGAGCCAAGGGGTCTGATTTCGTCCATACGTCTACCGTCAACACGTTTTTTATCAACAAGCAACCAACGGCGAACGATCTTTTTCTGAATTTTATAAACGAGCTCTTCCATCATTGTGGGAAGGTCGGGATATTCTTCGCTAAAGTTAGCAAGGATAGCTTCTTTAATGGGGAACATTCTTGCATCTCTAACTGTCTTATCGTCAGTGTCAAGAGCAACCATAACGTCCTTTTCACAGAAAGCGAAAATCTTATCGAACATATCGTGGTCGAGTTCGCAAGAAGGATATTCGAATTTTGTTTTGCCGATTTCGTCAACGATTGCGTTGATGAATTCAAGCACGCCCTGGTTTTCCTTGTGAGCGAGCATAATTGCGTCGAACATAAGGTCATCGGGAACTTCGTTAGCACCTGCCTCGATCATAACAACCTTCTGCATAGAAGATGCAACTGTAAGCTCAAGGTCAGAAACTGCTCTTTGTGCTTCGTTGGGGTTAACAACAAGTTCGCCGTTAACAAGGCCCATGAATACACCGGAAATAGGACCATTCCAAGGAATATCGGAGATGGAAAGAGCGATTGATGCACCAATCATAGCTGTGATTTCAGGTGAGCAATCGGGATCGTAGGACATTACTGTAAGAGAAAGAGAAACGTCGTTACGAAGATCCTTGGGGAACAAGGGACGAATGGGACGGTCGATAACACGGCTTGTCAAAATTGCCTTTTCGGGAGGTCTACCCTCACGGCGAAGGTAACCACCGGGGATTTTACCTGCCGCATACATTCTCTCGTCAAAGTCAACAGAGAGGGGAAGGAAATCTATACCGTCACGGGGTTTTTCAGATGCTGTTGCGCAGCAAAGAACTGCTGTATCGCCATATCTTACAAGGCAAGAGCCGTTTGCAAGACCTGCAAGCTTACCGGTTTCAACAACAAGGGGTCTGCCTGCAAGTGTGTAATGAAATGTTTTAAAGTTTTTGAACACCATTGGTGAGCTGATTGAATTACTCATTTTAATTCCTCCATAAAAATTTTTAAATGCTTTATTTTATTATTCTTACGGGGTTTAGCACTTAATTACAATCTTGATTTTCAAGAGCATAATTAACTGCTAAAACGACCGTAAGATTATTCGACTAATAGATTTGTTAAAAAACAAACAAAGGGAGTGAGGAGTCGGCAAAAACCCACTCTCCCACTCCATATTTGTTCTTATTTTCTGATGCCAAGCTTCTTGATGATAGCTCTGTATCTTTCGATATCAACTCTCTGAAGGTAGTTAAGAAGATTTCTTCTGTGACCTACCATTTTAAGAAGACCGCGACGGCTGTGATGGTCGTTGTGGTTGTTCTTAAGATGCTCGTTGAGAGAGTTAATTCTGTGTGTGAGAATAGCAATCTGCACTTCAGGAGAACCTGTGTCGCCTTCGTGTGTAGCGTATTCAGCAATTATAGCCTGCTTTTCGTCCTTCAACATTTTCTTTTCACCTTTCTAAAAATTATTTAACGGAAGAACACAGTTATCGGCGGGTGAAACACCGCTATTGCAGTCTTATTTTCCCGAAAACCGAGTTCTACGTCATACAATGGCTATTTTATCACAAAAAATTCGTTTTGTAAATAGTTTTTTAGAAAATTCTTCAAAAAAATTTGTTTATTTTACATTAATTATATATTTTTGTTTTGTTTCTTTTGAACAAATGATGAGAAAAGGGAGATTGAGCCGCTTATTATAAGCATTGCGCCAAATATTTTTTGCAGGAGATTTCCACCCATTGCGCTTGCAACAAATGCGCCAAAAATTGATGAGATTGCTCCACAGGCACTTAAAATGAGAGTTGTTTTCCACACAATTCTTTTCTTAATGGCATTATACACGGTTGCGCTTATTCCAACAAGAATAAAAAAGCAGAGGTTGATTCCTTGTGCGGCGAGTTGCTCAACGCCCTCAAAAAGAGTCAAATAGATAACCAACAGTCCACCACCGCCCACTCCCATGCCCGAAAGGGTGGCTATTATTAGCGAGATAATAAAAATTCTCACTTTTCGTTTATAACCTCGTCAAGCGATTTTGAACGTGTGTGGTGGATGGGCTCCCATTTTACAGGGCGAAACAGTGCGATTACCGAAATGGGAATATAGGTGTACATAAAAATTGGAAACAAAAACAAATATCCGATTTTTTTGGCATTGCTTGTGTGGATTTTCTTCCATTCGCTTATTATTGTGACAATCCCCATAAAAAACATTATGGAATAGGTGAATGCAACGTATCCAAGCAGACTCACTATAACGGGAGAGGGGTCGCCAATTCCGAAAATGCCGAAAATTGTTGCACTTATGCTTGTAAAAAGAATAACGGATGTGAGAATAAATGCGGGCATAATATTCATTGTCATATCAAAAAATGCGAATTTGCGATGCAGGAAAATGCCACGAACAAGCTCTTTTCCGTGCTTTCGCCACACCTGAAAAAAGCCCTTTGACCACCTCAATCTCTGCTTATATGATTGGCGAAAGGTTATGGGTTGCTCGTCAAAAAGCTCGGCATTTATTGAACAACCGATTTTTACTCCATTGATAATCGAGAAAACTGAAAATTCAATATCCTCGGTTAAAAGAAAAAATTTCCAACCGTCAAAGCGGTCAAGCAGGTCACGGCTCACGAAAAAGCCCGTGCCCGATATTGCGCAAGAGGAATTTAGAAGCATTCTTGCGTAGTGCAGAAATTTTGACTCCCTGATGTACCAAAGTCCATATCCTGCGCTAATCCAGTTATCACCGTAATTCTTGGAGTTTCGATAGCTTGTAAATGCCTCGAATCCGTCGGAGCGAGTTTTGTTCATTTCGCTAATATAATTGGGTGTTAAAAGATTGTCCGCATCAAGCACGATAACACCGTCAAGCGAATTCCACTCGCCGCTTTTTCGCAAATTGTCGATTGCAAAGTCGAGTGCATAGCCCTTGCCGATTTTATCCTTGTTGAATCTTTCAAACACGGTAGCTCCCATTGAGCGAGCAATGTTGGCGGTGTTGTCGGTGCAATTATCGGCTATCACCACCACTTTTAAAAGCTCTTTGTTATAGTCCTGCTCGTTTATGGATGCAAGAAGGTTGTTGATAACGGCTTCTTCATTTCTTGCGGCTATCAAAATGCCGATTTTATTCATTTTTATTGGGGTTTTGTGCTTGTGCGGTTTTATGGCGAAGGGCACAATGGTATAAAAAATTTGATAGGAATAACACAAAAACAGTAAAAATCCTACCACAAAATTTACATCAACCAAAAAATCATTAAACATAACAAACTCCGAATAAAATATTTTTTATATTGGTGGTATGGGATGATTTTATCCATATTTCACCTGAAAATCATCATAATTCCGCAAACTATGATAAGGGACGAAAAGATTAGCTTAACTGTTTTTAGCTTCAATTTTGTCAATAGTATTGCGCCTAAAATTGCTCCTATTGGAGCGCAGATGGCGATTTTGAAAAACGAGGAATTTAGGGGGACTTTTCCTTTTGTAAAGTAAATTATCAAAGAGGAGAGGGAGATTGGGAGCATTGTTGCAACGGCATTTGCAAAAACTCCGTTTTGCTTTTTCTCTTCTTTATTCAGTGTGTGCGAAAGATGATAGGTGATTAAAATTCCGCCGCCTGCACCCAAAATTCCGTTTATTGCCCCTGCCAATGCTCCAATTAGCATTTGGGAGCGATATTTTTTGAAAAAATTCATAAAAAAACCCTTATTTAAGCAAATAAAATGTTGAAATTACTAAAAATATATGATATAATTTACTATGTATTTATGCGTGTGCGTAAAAATATACTATTTTAGGACATTTAAAGGATGTGAAAAAATGGCAGAACAAAAGAAAACTCCTACCAAAAAAACTCAACAGGTGACTAAAAAAGCACCACCGAAGAGTGCGCAAAAGCCGAAGTCTTCAAAGCCCGCACCAAAAGCTTCAAAATCTGCGGCAAAGTCTTCAAAGCGTGCGCCCAAAACAAAACACCCATCTGAAAAGTTTATACATCAAATTTTGCCCTTTATACTTGTGGCAATTGCACTTTTGCTTGAGGTATGCTTTATCCTTGCCTCTATAACAGGGGACAAGCACGTTGGCATTGCAGGTGTATTCTTAAAGAACGTTTTCTTGGGTCTTTTTGGCTTTTGTGCGTTCATTATGCCCGTTATGCTTGTCAACCTTGCGCTTAACTGGAGAAAGTTTATTGAATCAGGCGTCATCAAGGCAAAAATTTTCTTTACGGTGTTATTTTTGACATCCCTTGCGGGAGTTATACATATTTTTGTAAAGGAATCGATTAATCCCGAACTTGCAAAGTTTATTAATCCCGTTGAAATTTATAATTATTCTACATCTCATTTGTTTAGCTCCGGTTTGATTGGCGGTGTGTTCTGTGAGGGGATTTATTTTCTCTTTAAAGCGGTTGGAACAACCATTATCATGATTACACTTTCAATCGCTTGCTTGATTTTCTCAATTGGCATTTCTCCAAGATACCTTGGAAACATTATTCGCAGCAAGTGGAGCATTATGGTTTATAAGCAAAAAGAAAAGAATGCCATTCGCAAAGAAGAAAGAGCCGAGCAAAAGAGAATCGAAAGGGAAGAAAGAGCAGAGGAGCAGGCAAGACTTGAGGCAGAAGAAGAAATGATGCGCCTTGCTGAAAAGCAGATTGAGGACGAAAGAATTGCCGAAGCAGAGCGCCGTGCTATCGAAAGGGAAGAAAAAGAGAAGAGCGACCGTGAAAAATTCGGTGAAATGCGCTTTGTTGATCCCGCCCCCAAATTTTATGATGAACCTGCTATTCAAAACGTGAATTTTGAAGCAGAGGAGCCCGAAGAATTCATTGACGACGGAAGAATTAACGTTGCATCTGTGTTCAAAAATCCCCCCAAGGAATATGATCCCAAAAACGATATAGTTGAAGAAGAGCCCGTGATTGAAGAGCAGAAGGAAGTTGAACAAATTAAGCTCGACCTTCCCGCAAAGCCCAAAAAGGTGAAGAAGGAAGAGGATTTGTCAGTTGATATGAAGGAAATCACCGATATTGAAACTGTTCCTGATGAGGGCGAGGATTCCACTGTTCCGGAAAACGTTATTCGTGAATACGTTAGACCTGACGTTAGTCTTCTTAAAAATTATAAGAATGATGACAACGAAAAGGCGGCTCACGAGGAAATCAGGGCGAATGCCACAGCACTTATGGAAACTCTTAAGAGCTTTGGTGTTCGTATTCAGGAAATCACCTATTCAAGAGGTCCAACAATTACTCGTTACGAGCTTAAGCCCGACGTTGGTGTTCGTATTCGTTCAATTGCAAATCTTGTTGATGATATTGCGCTCAGTCTTGCAACAACGGGTGTAAGAATTGAAGCTCCCATTCCCAACAAGGCGGCGGTTGGTATTGAAGTTCCAAACAAAATTGCAGCAACTGTTGGTTTGCGTACACTTATTGATAGCCCCGAATTTGAAGAAAAGAAGAGCATTTTGACTGCCGCACTCGGTAAGGACGTTGGGGGTAATTCCGTTTACTTCGACATTGGCAAAATGCCCCATATGCTTATTGCAGGTACAACCGGTTCAGGTAAGTCGGTTTGCATTAACTGTATCATTATGAGTATTCTCTATAAGGCAAGCCCAAGAGATGTTAAGCTCATTCTTATCGACCCAAAGAAGGTTGAATTCCAGCCGTTTAGATCCATTCCTCATTTGTATGCTCCAATCGTAACCGATCCTAAAAAGGCGGCAGGTGCTTTGGCTTCTGCAGTTGCGGAAATGGAAAGACGTTTTGAGCTTATCGAAAGTGTTGGTGCAAAGAATATTTCGGGCTACAACGAGCTTACTGCAAATGACCCTGCAAAAGAATATCTTCCTTATATCGTTATTATTATCGACGAGCTTGCGGACCTTATGATGACTGCGGCAGATGACGTTGAAACTGCTATTTGCCGTATCGCTCAAAAGGCGAGAGCTGCAGGTATTCACCTTATCGTTGGTACACAGCGTCCCTCTGTTGACGTTGTTACGGGTCTTATTAAGGCGAATATCCCATCACGAATTGCGTTTACTGTTGCTTCTCAGGTTGACTCGAAGACAATTCTTGATACTGCCGGTGCTGATAAGCTTATCGGACGAGGCGATATGCTCTTTGCTCCCATTGGTTCAACAAAGCCCATGCGTGTTCAGGGTGCGTTTGTTGACGACCGTGAGGTTGAAAGAATAGTTGACTTTATCAACGAGCATAATGATGGTGTTTCGTTTAATGATGCATTTATTAAACGTCTTGAAGAAGAGGCGGCTAAATGTGGTAACCCCAAGGGTAAGGGTGGAGCAGGCGGATTTGCCGGCTTTGATGACGACGAGGGCGGCGAAGAGGGAGTTGATCCCAAGTTCAAACAGGCACTTGACGTTGCCATTGAAATGGGCAAAATTTCCACCTCCCTCCTTCAGCGTAGACTTGAAATTGGCTACGGCAGAGCCGCAAAGATTATTGACCGCATGGAAGCTCTTGGATACGTTAGTGCTCCTGACGGTAATAAGCCCCGTGTTGTTCTTGTTTCCAAAGCGGATATGATGGAAAAAAGAATGAACGATGACGAGGAATAATTGAATAAAAATTAAGAGGACTCGCAAGAGTCCTCTTTTGATTTTTGGGGGTGCGCTTTGCGCGTCTGCTCAAAATACTAGTAATTTCAAAGGCGGACTGCCAAAGGCAGCCCCTACGATGTTTTCGAGTATAATGTCACTTACCGTAGGGGCTCACTCCGTGAGCCCGCTTCCAAACCCAAACTAACTTTTCGTTTGGAACAAATAGTCTATAGTTCACTATCCGCACAAGATCCTTCGGTCGCTTT
>JAZTWO010000022.1:0-30718 GCA_045635885.1 Eubacteriales bacterium
ATTTTCGCTTTTTTTGAAAAAAAGCTTGCAAAAAACTTTTATGACGCTTTCGCCAAAGATTTCGCGCAAATTGTATTGTTTGATTGAAATCAAACAATACATAACGTTTTTCTCGTCACCTCGAAAAACTGTAATTTGCTACTAAAAGCGTAAGGACATTGCTATCAAAACGGCTGCGCATAGTCAAAGTAAATTTTAGAAAAACAAATCTTTGATTTGGTTTTCGTAGTTCAGTTGATGAAATCCTTGTCGAAAATTTATTTTCGTAAAAGGATTTTAGCAAGCGAACCGATAAAACACTCGTGTTTTATCGAAAATTTACGCAAAGTCTGAATACACCAAGCGATTGTTTTGTCCACTTTTTTCAAAAGTGGCGCCCGCCGCGCAGGCGATCTTAACGTCAACTAACATCCCGATAAATCAAAATTTGAAACCACAAACAAAAAAATAAAAGACATCCCAAAAGGATGCCTTTTATTTATTAGACAATTAGTCAGCGTATACGCTAACCTGTTTCTTTGTCTTTGTCTTGTGCTCAAACTTAACTCTACCGTCGATGAGAGCGAAAAGTGTATCATCTGTACCGATACCAACGTTGTTACCGGGATGAATAGCTGTACCTCTCTGTCTAACGATGATGTTACCGGCAACTACGTGCTGACCGTCAGCCTTCTTAACGCCAAGGCGCTTTGATTCACTGTCACGGCCGTTCTTTGTAGAACCAACACCCTTTTTATGAGCAAAGAACTGCAAACTAAGCTTTAACATTTCTTTATTCCTCCGTACTTTAAAATTAAATGACCCAAATTAAAGGTCTGCCTGCGACGGTTTTTGGTATTCCTTATCAATAACCTCAACCTGAAGGTAATCATAATACTCTTCAACAAGGTCGTTAAGTTGAATGTAATAGGACATAAACAATCCGCTAATTGCATATCTCTTTCTGTCATCCTCCTCGAATTCGGGAAGAGCAGATTTCGACTGAACCATAATTTCAGTAGCGCCCTCGTCAATAGTATAGTCGAGCTCGCCTGCGAAAACCACGTTAATGGAATTGATAAGCAACATTGTCATTGATGAAAGTGCTGCGCACAAAATGTCATAGCCCTCGTCACCATATCCGGTGTGTCCTGTTTCACGGAAACCGTAAAAAATACCGTCATTTCTGAAAAAAACTACTTTTGTCATAATATGACCCTTTTTTGAAAATTAACCGTTGATAGCTGTGATTTCAACCTTAGTATAAGGCTGTCTGTGGCCAATCTTCTTCTTTTCGTTCTTCTTGGACTTGTACTTGAGAACATAAATCTTCTTGCCCTTACCGTTCTTAAGAACGTTTGCAGTAACTGTAGCGCCTTCAACGTTGGGAGCACCAACTTTGAAGTTTTCGCCATCGGACAAAGCCTTTACACAGTCAAAAGTAACTGTATCTCCTTCGTTAGCATCAAGCTTCTCGATGAAGAGAACGTCGCCCTTGCTAACCTTGTACTGCTTTCCACCTGTCATGATAATTGCGAACATGGAAGTAGCACCTCTCTTTCTTATAGACTCGCTAAGGCAGGGGTGGCTCACTTGCGTGTCCACTCTCTACGACCTGACATTATGCGGCATATTATTGTATCATATCACCCATACATTTGTCAATAGGTTTTTAAAAATTATTTTTTCAAGCGAAAATCCTGTTCAAATCCCTCTCCCAACTCAAAAAAACAGTAATTAAAATGGTGGGCATTTCTGCCCACCATAAATTAAACTTTATTTTAGTCTTCAATTTCAACGTCGTCAACTCTGCCGAAAAGGTTGTAAGAAACAACCAAAACTTCTCTTTCGTTCAAAATCCAAACGTCCTCTTTTTCACGTTCAATTCTTCTGTCGGGCTCGCCCCAAACCTTAATAAGCTCATCACGTTTTAAACGCTCAATAGAAAATTCAAGCTCATCATCTGTAAGTCTTTTTGAACGAATTTCATCAAGTGTGGGGATTTCACCTTCTCCCCTTCTTGCGCAAGCAACAATGCTTAAAGTTAAAACTAAAACAAGAGCTAAAACCAATATTTTCTTCATAATTTTTCTCCTATCTGTGAATTTTTAATTATATTATTCTTCAATTTGTTGTTCAACTTTAACGGTCCAAGTACCGTCGCCGTTATCTATTGCAACACCCTGGTTATCAAGAGAAACCAAATACTGCGTAGGGTCAACACCGAAAACTATTTGGCCTCTGCCCATCACTGTAATACCGTATTCATTATCCCCCTCCACAATACTTACATTATTGGTCGCAATAACCACGGAAGGAGGATACTCTGAATAATCATCAGCAATTATTCCGTATTTAATCTCGGTGTTTTCAACCACTGCGGTGCCACCGTATACATACAATGACCAATAGTCATTACCCTCTATATAACAGTCGTATACGTAAGCAGTTCCATACACCAAAATTGCATTGCAGATATTGGAAACGTTTATTACAGAACCGTTTCTGATAGTTAACGTGCAATTAGCACTTACTGAAATACCATTCCAAAATTCTGTGGTAATTGTGAAACCGTTAAGATCCAAATCAAGAACTCCACGTTGAAGTCCAAGGGCGTTATTACCAACGTTAATATCGCATGTGAGTTTGAATTTACCGCCGCTTCCAAATGCTGCAATAAGCTCTTCTGCTGTAGAGATTTCGGATAAAAATTCTTGATTACATCCCTCTCTGTCGCACTGATAGTCGTTATCTTCGTCAGTATGTTTTTCCTGCTTTTCCACTAAAACGCTCTCACAAACTGTGCAAAGCACCTCGGTTGTGCAGTCGCCGTCATCTTCGGCTTGTGTGTGGCCAACTACTTCGCCTTCAGTTTCACCGCACTCGCAAGTCTTGGGACTTAAGCAATCTACATAAACAAAATTATGAACGTGTGGTGGCTCTGTAGTTGTTGGTGTTGTGACATCCGTTTTACTTGTGGTATTGAAATTAAAAATATTTTCGCAAGATGCAAGAGCGAGTGTAAGTGCTAAACAACAAATAATTGTGAATATCTTAAGTGTTCTTTTCATAAGTTTTCTCCTTTTAATGTAAGTGTTTATTTTCCAATAATAATTTCAGCAAGTCGTTTAAAGAAATCGGTAACTGCGTAAATAAATTTCATAAACCAGTTTTGTTGTGCAGGTTCTGAAGGTGTTGGCTCTACTTCGATAACAAAATCGGGGTCCGCTTCTTCGCAAACGGTACATTTGCCTTCCTTAAAGCTATGTCCGAATGATTCAACGTAGGAAAGCTTGCACACCTCACAAATTGCATCTTCTGTGCAGGTTGCTTCCCCACCCTTGTGAGTGCAAATAAGCGTGCCTTCTACAATAATCTTGCCCTGAACATCTGCATTTGTAATTGAGTCAAGGTCCAGTGTCACACCTTCAAGAACGGTCAAGCTTGTACCTTCGGGAATAATAAGATTCATCTCAATATCGAAACCTTCCGGGATTTCATATTCCCTAAAGGGGTTAAACATATCTCCAACAAGAAGAACGTCACCCCTAACAACAAGGTTGTAAATTATCTTGTTATCGGTTTCTTGCATCTCCAATACAATAGCATTAAGCGTGCCATTGTTTTTAATACTATTTCGTACCGTCCAAACACCAATATTTAAACCAATTAATGAACCACTCGAAAAAGCAGTGAGTGTTGCTCCTTCATTAATTACAAGGCCCTTAAGAAGATCTACTGCGATAACATAACTGTTAGACTCTTTGGTGTAGTAAACGTTAACCGTACCGGAATTAATAGTAAGATAGTTCCCGTTGTATAAACCATAAACGTTGAGAATAGCACCGTCAATACCGTTCATTACAGCCTCAGAGTCCTCTCCCGAGCCACCGCTACTATCAATAGCAGCTGTATCATTTCCATAGATATTGTTAGTTCCGTAAATAATATATTGAACATCATTTATATTGGTATATATTGCGGGTGTATCTTCAAGCTCTCTTACGTCAATCGTAGCATTGTAAAGAATAATTTGTGCATGGTATTTTTCATATTCTGCAACAACGTAGCCATCCCCTGCCTTATAGCAAACTTTAGCACCAGATTGTGTACCGTACCAATTAATATTTAAACCTGTGTTTGTTATGTCGCCTACCACCTCATATTTAACTCCGTTGATGTTTGCATATTCCTTGCCGCAACCGGCACAAACCGTTTCGGTTTCGTCCGTCCACTCGGTATGCTTGCATATAATTGTGCAGGGTGTGATATTCATAAAATATTTATCATCCACTTCTTCCCATCCTTGCGGAGGATCGATTGGCAGATATTGATGGTAATTTGAGGACCAACCTTGATTAGAAAGATAATAGTAGAACGAACCGTTAACAAGTATCTCTGCATATTTAAACTCTTTGTTTGAATTGTAATAGGATGTCAGAACAAGATCATTAGAATCAAATCTTACAGAATTTATTGTAAGAGCTCCGTCCAGATCATATTCATTTGTTATTTGTAAGTCATCCGAATTGACATATAAGAATGTAGTGAAGGTAGGATATATTTGAACAACTCTTGCTTGGGAAAAAGCAATAGTAATACATTCCATCTCTCCTTGACGGTATATTGCTTGCCATTCTTCATCGGTTCCGTAATATCTAATCAATCCAAACCCATCGTTATATACGGATTCGTCAATTTCAATGGTCCAATATCCGTCAACAAGTGTCATTTCATAATTGTTATAATCAGCAAAAGAATAATAACTAGCAGATACAGCTTGAACGTTTGGAATGCTTAATACTCCGTTTTCATACTTTTGTTCTATGGTTTGGGGAAAGTGCTCGCGAATTTGACTTACAAAATCGCTAATGCCCATATCCTCAAGAGTAAGATGCGTTTCTTCGTTAACCGTAACATCCGAAAGTATAAACACTTCTGACTGCTCAGCATTAGCCAAAATGCCCATGCCCACGATCACTCCAACAGCAATGGTGAACGATAAAATAATGAATAGTGTTTTTTTCATAGTTTTTACTCCTTAATTGGTTTTATGTACTATCATTTTTTTGTTTTTTTCACACCTGCATACGCCAAGCAACTCCTCGCACCTTTCGTAGTATGCGCATTGATAACAGGTGTTTTCTTCATCATAATCCCCTTTAAAATTCTCACAAGGTTTTTGCATAGCGGTTACAAAAGGAATACCTTCTTTGGTAAAAACAGGATCCTTAACAAAATCAGGATATATTTCTATCGGCTCTAAATGGGGATTTTGCCTGTCAAGCTCCTCATAAAAACCATATCTAACTTCAAATCTTTCACCGTCTATCTCAATCACCTTGTAAAGTTCACCTTCTCTGCGCCTTTCTTTTGGGGGCGGAGCATTTGAATTAAAATTTGTGATAAACATATCTGCTCCTTTCAGGCAATTTAATTGAAAATAAAAAATCTGCCGTACTTGATGACTCAAGTATAGCAGATTTATTTTTGTTTGCATAGGAAAAAAATTCCTTTTTTTAAGCAAAGATTTTGCAATTTTTTGTGGCACTTTTAAGCAAACTTAAATGATAAGTGCAAGCTCTTTTTTGTTTAAAAGCCCCGTTTTGTTCAAAATTCTTGTAATCGAATGGCTAACTGTTGATTCAGATGTATAAAGCATTGCTGCAATCTCCTTATTTGTGTAACCAAATGCGCAAAGCTTGGCAATTTGCCTTTCGTTTTCATCAAGATAGGCGATAATATTCACCTTTTCACGAACTTGGCTTGAAAGACGAGTCCAACCAATGCTGTATATACTGTAAAGCGACTTTACAATTGACACCGCATTCTCGTCTTGAAGAGCAATTCTCTGCTCCAAAAGCTTGTCAAAATGGCGAACGTATTCGGCAAGAAAACCATACATTTCGTCGGCTAAAGCAAGGCGCACCGCCTTGTCAAGATGCATAATAGCCCTCTCCATCTCACCCGAATTGTAATATGACACCGCACAAGACATACGAAGGTACATTTCGGGCAAAATGGTCCGATCAATAACCGCCTGCGAAATCATTGGCTCAATTGTGTTTGGGAGGATTCGCATAAACGCAAGCCCCTCAACACCCTCAACCTTAATTTGCTTTGTGGCAATCGCATAAGCCGCCATATATAAATACTTTATGTAAAACACCTTTGCAGCGGGATGTGCATCGCCCGGCAATTCTTCAAAATTTCCAAGCTTAAACCAATCGGGATAATCCTTGTTGTCATAAATCGAACTATCAATAATCGCAAGCGAAAGTGAAACAAGCTCACGGTCGTGTGCGTCTTTGCAAGGAGCTTCACAAATATGCTTTTTGGCTTCTTTCCAAAGGTATAAATCCCCTCTCCAAATGGCACATTGAGCCAAAAGCATACCTCCGCCCAAAATCGCATAAAAGCCAGAATGGGCGTGCAAAAAGTATCTCGCTCTTTCATAAACCTTGTCAATTTCCCCACGCCTAAAGGCGATTTGCGCCTCAAAAAGCGCATGCGCCTCGGGTTGATTTATAAGCATTTCTGCGCACTCATCTGCACTTCCTGCCCTGTTATATAAATTTGTCATATCAAGGAATGGCGACTTTCTTGGCATTGGGAGATGTGGGTCGTTGCCCTTGTTTTTGGAGCTTGGTAAAACCGCCCCCTCGGGTATCTTCCACACAGGGCCAAAGCGAACCGTCCCCTTAATTTTCCCCTCGTTGCAAAGCATTTGCACACGTCGTGGCGAAACACCCCATTTTTTAGCCGCTTCACTTACAGTAATATATTCCATATCAATCTCCTAATCAATGACTTATCGCTAGATTTCTTAAAATATTTCGCTTGTGCGAAATGTTTGGCACACATTTTCTTCGCTTGTGCGAAGTTTATATTTGCATTATACACCAATTTTTCCATTTTGTCAATCGTAAAAAGAGAAAAACCACCCTGCGTCACATCTGTTTTATCAGATACCAACGTTAGAGTGGTTTTTTGGCGTCCCGAACTGGAGTCCAACCAGCGACCTATCGCTTAGGAGGCGATTGCTCTATGCAACTGAGCTACCGAGACGTATTTGCCTTGCGTGACAAAATACTATTTAATAATAGCACACCGCAAGGTAAAAATCAATAGGGCAGATGCATTTTTCTCCCACTTTAATCAAAATTTCGCAATACAAAATACCACAAAAAATGGAAATATTCACCGCTCGATGCATAAATATCCAAAAACAGCGAATATATTCACTACTTTGTAAATTTTTTATGCTATTTTGTCTTTTTTTGTTGTAAAATCTGCAAATATATGGTAGAATGTTGTATATTTAACAAAGTATCTATTTTTTCGAGAGGATATATTATGTCTGTAAACAAACCCAATATGGCAATTTACAGAAGCGCACAGCTTCTATCTCGCATAATTGCGGCAGTTGTTTTCAAAAACAAGTATATACGAAACGAGATAAAGGGCAAAAAAGGACCCATGGTTATTGTTGCCAATCATCAGGCAGCACTCGATTTCACAACGCTTATCGGCGCAACAAAGGAACGTCAAACCTTTGTGGTAAGCGATTCATTTTATAATACACTCCCCTTCAAAAAAGGAATGGATAAAATTGGCGTAATTCCAAAGCAACAGTTTCAAACCTCAATAAAAGAAATTACAATGATGCTTAAAACCGTTAAGCATGATGAAATTCTAACCTTCTATCCTGCAGGTCTTATGTGTGAAGACGGTCTTTCAACCCCCATTCCTGCCGCAACGTACGCATTCATTCAAAAGCTCGATTCCGACGTGTATGCGGCTCGTGTTTCAGGTACGTATTTCTGCACACCCAAATGGAGCAAGAAAATCCGCCCGGGCAGAACTTATATGGACATCTATAAAATCATAGATAGAGATGATTTGCCCAATATGACAGTTGAGCAAATTCAAGAAAAGGTTAATGCAGCTCTTCTTTTCGACGCATATCGCGAGCAAGAGGATTTAAAGGTTAAATATTTCGGCGGAAATAATGTTGAGGGGCTTGAAAACGTGCTTTATGTCTGTCCCGAATGTAAATCCGAATTCACGATTCATACAAAGAACAAAAAAACACTTTACTGTGAAAAGTGCGGATTTGCGCACACATCCGACAAATACGGATTTTTGCACAACACCGGAAGCACAGCAAATGAAATTCGTTACGTTTCAGATTGGTCACGCCTTGTTTATAATAAAATCAAGGGCGAAATTGAAAGCGGCGAATTGACCGAGCTTTCATCTCGAGCAAAAATTCAAACAATCGACTATAAAAAGCACAAATACGTCACCGTTGGATGCGCAAACGTAACCCTAACGCCTGAAAAATTCATTATCGCAGGCCCCATAAATTGCAAGTGGCAAAAAATCGAAATCCCGATTTCACAGTTTGCCTCACTTCCCTTTAAACCGGGCTGCAGAATTGAAATTCAACATAATAAAACAACCTATCGTTGCATTCTTGACGATTGCAAGCTCGCAATGAAATTTGTCGATATGGTTAAAATATATTACGAGCTTCACCAAACAAACGAACAATAAACAAAATCCCGTAACCGACGGTTACGGGATTTTTTATTAACAATTCTTCATCAATCTCAAATAAAATTCAACACTCTTTTTAACGGTATCAAGTGGAATTTTCTCGTCGTTACCGTGAATTGTCGCTCTCTCCTCGCTAGTCAAAGCCATAGCGGAAAAACGATAAACCTTGTTTGAAATTCTGCTCCAATGCTTTGCGTCAGAGCAAGCGAACATAAGGTATGGCGAAACAATGGTGTTGTCCCAAGTTCCCTTAACAGCATAAACAATCTTGTCCCACGCCTCTCCGCTTGCCACGGATGTTGGAGAGGGCTCTTCACCTTCAAGAACAGTAAGTTGAATGTCCTTATCCTTAATTTGCTTACGCAAATATGCCTCGGCACTCGCCTTGGTTTCACCGGGGATAAGGCGAAGATTTGCACACATAGTTGCATTGGGAGGAATAACGTTTATTCCCTTAGAGCCCTCCATCTGTGTAAACGAGCAGGTTGTTCTGATAAGAGCATTAAGCTCACCCCCACTCATTTTGCCAATCATAGAAAGTACAGGTCCAAAGAGCCAAAGGTTAGCAAAAATCAACTTGTAAGCAAAATTTGAATGTCTTGCAAGCGTGTCAAACATTGACGCTGCAACCTTTGAAAGTCTGTATTTAAAGGGATGATTTTCAATTCTCACACAAGCGGCACTCAATCTGCCAATGGGAGTGTGGGGCTTTGGTGAGGACGAATGCCCACCCTTACCCGTGAATTTAAGTTCAACGTTAAGCATTCCCTTTTCTGCAATTCCAATAAGAGCGCAGGGTGTGGTAACACCGGGGAAAACGTTGTTTACAACGGCACCGCCCTCATCAAGAACAAGACCGGGATCAATTCCCCTCTCCTTAAACAACTTAATAATTTGAGGTTGTCCCTCTCCGTTTATCTCCTCGTTGCCTGAAAAAGCAAGGTAAATATCGTTTTCGGGCACAAATCCTTCCTTCAAGAGCTGTTCAAGTGCCTGCATGGATGCGTTCAAGGTCGCCTTTGTATCAAGTGCGCCCCTGCCCCAAATAAATCCGTCTTCAATATCACCGCAAAAAGGAGCTTTTGACCAGTCCTTTTCTTCAACGTCAACAACGTCAAAATGTGCGGTAAATACTGAGGGGGCAGAGCTTGATTTTCCCTTCAAGCGATACAAAATCGCCCTGCTTGAAACTCTTTCAAAGGTGCAATTTTTGTAAATGAGGGGAAATCTCTCACTCAAAAGTGAAATAAAACGTTCAAATTCTTCATCATTTTCAAGTGTTGAGTCACGGTGCGAAATGGTTTTACACTTAATCATGTCAGCCAAATCCTTCGCCGCCTTGTCAAGATCAACCTCAAGCGCTTGAACTTCAATTTTCTCTTCTTTTTTGGGAACAAAAAGCAAAGTTCTAATAAGAACAATCGCAAAGATAAGCGCAATTATTCCCAAAATAACGTATAAAGCAATCATCAATTTTCTCCGTTCGCTCTTCTTTCTTTGTTATAAAGAACTCTTGCGTAAATAAGAGTAATAACCATACTCACAGGAATCATAATTCCCACCATACCGGAATTGAGGAATGGTACAAATACAAAGAGAAGAATCATCAAAGACATGGGCAAAACTGCAATTTTAAAGTATCTTGAAAGATAAACAACACCAAGACCACCAAAAAGTGCAGGAAGCACGTTGTCAAATGCGGGCTTCAACCATTCTTGTTCAAAGAAGGGTTGGAAAAGAGTCAACAAGCACACACCAACAAAAATAACGATAATTGTCATAATTGAAGATGTGGCAATTGAAATTGTAGAGATAACCTCACCCTCATCACTATCCGCTTTAACACCTGCTTTTTCCATTGAGTCAATGGCGCAAGGCACTTTAAGAGATGAAAGGTTACCCGTTACAAAGCTCAAATATGTACCGCCCACACCAAGCATGGGAGTGTAAGTAATAACCTCAATAATACCAACTGGCCAGAATGTAACCGCAACTGAGAACAAGCCCTTAAAGAACGTTCCCCAATCGGGCCACGCACCAAAAATTATTGCCAAGGCAAAGGGGAAAGCAAAAATAAATCCTGCAGTAATAACCGCCCAAATTCTTCCCCATCTGTGCATCTTATTAATATAATTCATATAAGCACCTCCTATCCCTTAATCCAAATAGAAATCGGAATTGCCAAAGCCATGCTTCCAATCATAGAAATCGGGAGCGCATAGTCGGTGAGCCATTTCCAATTGAACTTTTTAAGAAGGATACCGCAAATAGACATAAGTCCTGCAGAAATCGCCATAACGAAAACAGGAATCCAATGCTCTATTTGATAGTGGAATGCAAGCACCTTTGTTTCTCCAACCTTTTCATAAACAAGACCAAGGTCGCAAACAATGTATCCAAGGAATGCAGAAAGCATACCAACGAACATACTTGTCATAAGAAGGTCCATCCACTTTTTGTCCTTGTCCTTAACCTTCATCATACCACTTGTAATTGTCTTACAAGTGATGGGGGCAAGAATAAGAGAAGCGGCAATACCAAATGTCATAACAAAAGCAACGGTAACGTATTGCTTTGCGTCAGTAATAGCATCAACGCCAAGTGCCTCAAGTGCATTTTTAGCAGCAGGAAGCTCATAAGTAACCGCACCGATAATAGAAAGTCTTAACCAAGGGAGCGCAAGACCAAGCATCTTAACAAGTGAAACAACACCCATAAAGATGGCAACAGCAGGCGCAATAGTGAAAATTGCAGAACGCTTAATGGTTGCGTTCAAAACAGATTTGTCAATACCCAATTCAATTCCTCTTTTATATGCTTTTGTAAGGAAGAAAACGGATTGAGCAATTACAACGCCAATAACTATTGCAACCATTGCAAAAATTATCGGGCTGTTAAGATAAAATTCAAACATAACTATCCTCCTTTGAATTTTTATAAGCGATTATACCACTTTTCTACATATTTTTCAAGCACATTGCTAAAAATTCATCATTTTGCCCTTTTTTGAGAATATTTATTCTTTATTTGCGCTCCATTTTCGTGCAAAATGACCTCTACCAAAAAGTAGAGGTCATTAATTCATATTAATTTATTAGCTCACGCACCCTGGCTTTCGCCTGTAATTGTGAACACCACGTCAGTAAATTCAACCACTGTACCACGGTTTGCAAACATACCAACGTACATATAACCTGTGTCAACTGCAAAGAAATCAAAGTCTGTGTGTGTTGACGTATATGTTTCTCCGTTGTAAACAACAGTAACGTTAACAACCTGACCAATTCTTTCAATTGTCATAGTGAACGTATCGTCAACCTTGGCAAGAGTAGAAACAACTCCACTACCCTTGTTAAGAGTACCGTTTTCTCTATAGAAATTCGCAGTCATGGAAGAATCTGCGCAAAGGAAACCTGCAGTAACGTAGTTAGAGCTGATTGTTCCTGTCGCATTCTGTCCGATAATGCAATCGTCACGAAGCATAATGCCAAAGCCCGCCTGCTTTGTAGAGCCGGTGTAAACAACCTTACCACTTACAGTAAAAATAAAGTTCTTGTTTGCTTCTACTTGACGAAAAGCGAATGCAAAACCGTCATCTGCACTTTGGAATTTACCCTTATTTGAGCCGCTGTCAAGGTGCTGACCAACGTGGAACACACCCTCGCTAACCTCTTTTGCAATATAGCCGTTGGATGTGGACTGTGGATTTCCACCGGTATTACCGAAAGCAGTGCCGTACCAACCGTCAGTCAAGGTTGAGAAATGACCGGGAGCTGTGTAGCTATCAAGGTCGGGAGCAAGATAATCGGGTACAACGTAATCGGGATTGGGAACAAGATCCGCCTTTGTGGGTGCGGAAATTCCGTCAAGAACGTAAGCACCAACACCTTCAATTTCTGCAAATTCAGAAGCGAAAAGATATGCAACGTACTTTGCACCGTAAATATTAAGGTGAGTTTTGTCAACAGTTGTAAAATCAGGAATTACCGTTACACCGTCAGAAGCATATTTTCCGTGAAGAACTGCGTGATAATAACACGCCTCTTCAAATCCGATTTCTTCATATCTGCTTCTTGTAAGGACAGTAAGGTCAATAACGTTAACACCATAAGCATCGCCCACCTCACGAATAGCGGCTGCATAATCGCCGCTTGCAGTAACGTGACCTTCACTTCCCGTGTAATCGTCCTTGCTCTGCGCACGAACTATGGGAGTGCAAAGAATGGGGGTAGCGCCAACTTCAAGCGCAAGCTTGATGTAGTATTCATAAAGATAATATCCAAACGAATTTTCGTCGGTGTAAGGCAAAGAAGCATCTGTAAATCTTGTCACATCATCGCTCTTTTCATCGTTGTGACCAAAGCCGATAACAAGAACGTCCCCCTCTTTAAGATTATTCTTAAGAGTTGTGTAATTTGGCTCACTTATAAAGCTCTTTGAGCTTCTGCCCGAAAGCGCAAGGTTTACAACAGTCATCTCATCATGAAAATAGTTAGCAATTTGAGTACCGTAACCGTATCTTGGATAATAATAGCTATCCGCAAATTCAGCAACAGTAGAGTCACCAACAAGATACATTTTTGTTTGTCTCAACATTTCCACAAAGCCCTCCTCGATTTTTGCACCGCAAACGTCACAATAATCATCGCCATCAATATCCTGATGCTCATCATCGTTACACGGGGGAACTGGGTCGGAAATTGCGGTGGTTGTTGTAGTTGTTTTAGAGGTTGTGGGTACAGTAGTTGTATCATCAACCGTTGTAGCGCCACTTCCACCGCCGCAAGCAGTAAACAACATTACCGAAACCAACAAAATCGAAATAATTGAATAAATTTTTTTCATAGCTTTTTCCTTTCAAAATCATATGGTAAATTCATTATATCAATCATTTTCACTTTTTTCAAGACTTTTTTGTAAACAAACTCAAAATATAGATCATTTTTTTAACATCTTGACAAAAAATTTGTTTTATGTGATAATATAAACAGAAATGTTCACATTTCACAACAAACATTTTGAAACGAGGTATAATTATGAGCAAAATCACAAAACTCATTTCCGTTTTGCTTCTACTAACAATTGCTATCACATCTTGTAACCCTTCCCCCTCGAACAGCACAAGCAAAACAACAGAACCCAACATATCACAAACAACAACGCAAACCCAAGCAACCACTTCAACTAATAACGGTGGCGATAATCCCAATCCCCCTATAGATAATATGGAGACTCCCACCATCTATCTTGCAGGCGACTCAACCGTTAAAACATATGAAGACAACCAGTATATCGCAGGTTGGGGACAGTTCCTTTCCCTCTTCCTTGATAGTGAGGTTAAGGTGGTAAATGCCGCTCACGGTGGCAGAAGCTCACGTTCTTTTATTAACGAAGGTCGACTTTATAATATTGATAATCCCAATTTCAATTATTCCTTCTCCCAAAACGGTGGAATGTCAATTGAGGACTGCATAAAAGAGGGCGATTTCCTTTTCATTCAGTTCGGTCATAACGACGATGCCTCCAAGCTTTCAAATTATTCCTCAATTTTTGACAGAATGGTTCCCCTTGGCGAACCCGACGCAAACGGAATTTACCCCACAACTCCCGCAACAAAGATTTCAACAACCATTCTCCCCGAAGAATATAAAAATGCCGCAACCGATGCAGAAGAAGCAAAGGCACTTGGCGAAATTGCAAAATACGGTACCGAATATTACGCATACAATAGCGGCGGCACATATAAATGGTATTTGAAGCAGTATATTGATTTTGCAAGAAGCGTTGGCGCAATTCCCGTTCTTGTAACCCCCGTTGCCCGTGTTAAATTCAGCGGTAGCGAAATTATTGGCGGCGCAGGTCTTCACGGTGAAAACTTTGCATACGTTGAAGCGGTAAGACAGCTTGCAAAAGAAGAAAACTGCTTGCTTATCGACCTTTTTGCAGAAACAAAAACAATGCTTGAAACTGCAACAAGCACATACGCAAATTTCCTTATGGCATTAAAGCCCAACGAGCTCACAGGTGCTTGGCCATCAGGCTATGACGGTGCTTACGGTAACACCGATGCAGGATACACAGGAATTGAAGCAACTCACTACAATAAATACGGTGCATTCCTTCAAGCAGCGAAAGTGGTTGAACTCATTCTTGAAAACACAAGTGAAAAGGCAAACGGTGAAAGATTTAATTTCAGCGGTCATATTCTTAATCACCCAAGCGAATTTATCGATCCCTCAAATCTTATAAGTAAAACATCCGTTGCTTCTCTTGAAGCGCTTTTCACACACATTAATGTAACAAACCCCAACCGTTTGTATCCCGACCCCACAGAAGTAACACTTATGATTGAGGAGCTTTCAAATTTAGGTGATGTAACACAGGAAAATCATCTCGATCTCCTTGCAATATGCGAAGGAATAAGAGCAAAATATGATGCTCTTAACGTAGATGACAGAGGCGAAGTAACAAATCTTGCAGTTCTTGAAAAATATGAAAAAGACATTGCAGATATGATTGTTGCATCCCGTCCCGAACCCATAAAAACAGTTATATTCAGCGCAGATAATCTCCTTTTAAGCACATATGACTCCACCGTAGTAGAACAGGGCTTTACACTTGTTGCTACATCGGATAAGAAAATGGACAAAAAAGCGAAAACCGTTACCTTTACATACGCAGGCGAAACCTACACCACAACTTACGGATTAAGTCTTGGCGGCTCCGCTAAATTCGGAACAAGCAGATACGTTTCCTTCACGGTTGATGGTCCATGCACCGTAACCATTGCAACACAGTCATCTGGAGCAGACGCAAGAACGCTTAAGCTCGTTGACGGTAGCAACACTCAAATCGGCTCGTATGAAGCAGGAACAACCGTAACCGTTTCAACAATCACCCTTGAAGAAGGCGGCACTTATTCAGTAGGAAGCGCAGGAAGCGGAATTTACATTTACTACATCATAATTGAATATTATGAATAAAATTAAAAGAGGGCTCTTTCGAGTCCTCTTTTCTTTTACAAATTATTTTTTCTTTTTCATAAGTTCCTTAATTTCCTTCAAAAAGGTGTCAACGTCCTTAAATTCTCTGTAAACGGATGCAAAACGAACGTATGCCACCTGGTCAAGATCCTTAAGCTTGAGCATAACAATCTCACCGATTTCACTTGTTGTAATTTCGGTTTTCATGTTGTTGTAAAGGTCCTGCTCGACCTCGTTAACAATGGCTTCTGCATCAACAGGACGCTTGTGACACGCCTTTAAAACGCCCGAAAGGAGCTTGTTTCTGTCAAAAATCTGCTTTTCACCCGTCTTTTTAATAACAAAAATCTGCGTTGCTTCAACGGTTTCAAAAGTTGTAAATCTCTTTTGACATTCAAGACACTCACGTCTGCGGCGAATACTTGCGCCGTCAATCGAAGGTCTTGAATCAATAACTTTACTGTCAATATATCCACAAGCTGGGCATTTCATAGGCATTTCCCCTTTAAAATAAAAACATTAACAATATAATATCACTTTTTTTGCCATTTGTAAAGGATATTTTTATTATTTGTTAATAAAATCAAAATGCGCCAAGCTTTTGCATTGCGCAACCCACCTTGCGCATGGTTTTCATTGCTCTTCTAACAGTTCTTCTGCGACGAGCCGCCCTTGTGTTTGAAAGGATAATACCTGCAACAACAAGCATAACAACACCGCCAACCGCACCAAGTGCAAGTCCCATATTCATTTTCATTTTTCTGTCCCCTTTTCTTTTATTTTGGTAATAATATATTTCCCAAAATGATAATAAATATACCTTATGTAAAATTTACCAAATCGATTGCAACCCTGTCAAGTGCCTGATTTTTAAGGCGATAAACACTTCTTAACGAAATTCCAAGAATTTTTGCACAATTTTTGTGTGTTTGCCCCTTGATGTAATAATGGTATAAAAACATCCTCATTTTCGCATCTTCAATATTCAAAATTGCAGAACGAATTGAATACATTTGTGCTTGAACGGCAGTTTCATCAACAAATCCATCGTCACCAAAATTTCTTCCCCACGAGCGTGAGGAACGCAAAATGCTGTTCATCTCTCGATACGAGCGCAAAATTCTGTCGCACTCGCACCGACTAATATTCACTTTTTCTTCAATAAAACTACCTTCCATTAAATCATCCTTTCTGTTTTTAATAATTTAGAACATTTGTTCGTTTTTGAGGGATTTAAAAATGCCCCATTACAGAAGCATATCAAAAAAATCTTTAATATCGGCGCAGCCAAGAAAGTCCAAAAGATCTTGGGAGATTAGATCGCTCGCACAATCCTGACACAAAAACTTGCCATTCTTTTCAAAATGACAGTCGCCATCATAGATGCGAGAGGAACAAAATTCACACTCGGCAACTGACGAACCAAGCCCAACCACAAACCCATCAAAACTTGGGCAAGTGGGCGGACAAAAATATTGATTGCAGATTTTACAAATAATTATCACTCCTTTGCCATTTTCACTTGAATTTTTAATCAAAATGTTGTATAATGGATGAGATATGTGTTTTATCTCAATCGGAGAGAAATTGCGAACAAATGTTCTATATTGAATTATATACCATATCTTCCCTTTTGTCAAGAGGATTTTCACAATATTTTTTAATTTTTTCAGAAAGGAGAAAATCGAATGCTTGCAATCACCGTAAATGAGCTTTCAATGTCCTTTGGCGCAAGAGATCTTTTCAAAAAAGTCAGCTTTGCGCTTGAAGAAAATGATAAACTCGGCATCATCGGAACAAACGGATGCGGAAAATCAACGCTTTTCAAGATAATTCTTGGCGAAGCGGATGCCAGAAGCGGCAACGTTTTTATTGCCAAAAACAAAACAATTGGAATTTTAACGCAGGATTGCGCATTTGAAATTTCAAACCTTGTTGGCAGAACTGCGCTTGAGCAGATGTATGCCGCCTTTCCCGAGCTTCTTCGAATGGAAGAAAAATTGGCTCTCCTTGAAGAAAAAATGGCTCTTTGCACCAATAATGCAGAGCATATCCAATTAAGTGAAGAATATCACGATTTATACACTAAATTTTCAAACCTCGGCGGACTTGATTACAAGAGTCGCTGTGCTTCCATCCTTCTCAAAATGGGATTTGAAGAACGTGCCCTCTCACTCGACGTCGACCTTTTGTCAGGCGGGCAAAGAACACGCTTGGCACTTTCAAAGCAGCTCTGCCGTGAGCCCGATTTGTTGCTCCTCGACGAGCCGACAAACCACCTTGATATCGAAACCGTTCAGGTTCTTGAAAATTACATAAAGAGCTATAAAAAATGCGTTCTCATCATCTCGCACGATAGATATTTCCTCGACCAAGTAACAAACAAAACCTTGGCAATGGAATTTGGCGAAGCAAAGCTTTATAACGGCAACTATACGCAAAGCATGAAGCAGCGAGAAATTGACCGTGAAATTGCAGAAAAGCATTATATCAATCAGCAAAAGGAAATTGCACGTCAAGAGGCATATATAGCCCAACAACGTGCTTGGAACAGGGAGCGAAACATCATCGCCGCCGAAAGCCGCCAAAAAATGCTTGATAAAATGGTCAAGCTTGAGCGCCCAAAAGAAGCACCCAAGCCCGTAAAAATTAAGTTTACACAGTCACTTCAAAGCGGAAATGAGGTTTTGCGTGTGGCAGGACTTTCAAAATTCTTTGGTACAAAAAAGCTTTTTGAAAACATGAATTTTCTCATCCGTCGAGGAGAAAGAGTTTTCATCATCGGCAAAAACGGATGTGGCAAATCCACCCTTTTAAAAATGCTTGTTGGAGAGAGTGAACTCACATCGGGCATAATCGAGGCGGGCTATAACGTCGAAATTGCATATTTTGATCAACAAAACCAAAATTTGACCGAGTCGAATACCGTTCTTGACGAGCTTTGGAACGCATACCCCGAGAAAAAGGAATTCGAAATCAGAAGCGCCCTCGCACGATTCCGCTTTAGCGCAGAGGATTGTGAAAAGAACGTTTCCATGCTTTCAGGAGGGGAAAGAGCAAGACTTACACTTGCAAAGCTCATTCTCTCCCCAATGAATTTGCTCATTCTCGACGAGCCAACTAACCACCTTGACATTATGTCAAGAGAGGCGCTTGAGTCCGCCCTTGACGAGTTTGGTGGAACAATTCTCATCGTTAGCCACGATAGATATCTTGTCAATAAGCTTGCAACAAGAGTGATTGAAATTGACAACGAAAGAAGCACGGGCGAGGATTATATCGATTACCCTGTGTTCAACGTTGGCAATGCCTTTGCAGAATTTGTTCATCATAAAGAAACGCACCTTGTGTCTTCCCTATCCGTTGAAAGCGAAAAAGTACAAACTGCGCAAAAAGAGGACTTTATGGCTCGCAAAAAGCAGGCTTCGGATGCTCGAAAAGAACAAAAGCGCATCGAAAACCTCAAAAAAGAGCAAGAAAAAATAGAAGCCGAGCTCGAGCAAATCGAAGCTGACCTCTACGGTGACGCCGCAACCGACTATAAAAAAGCCGCCGAGCTCACCGCAAAAAAAGAAACCCTCGAAGAACGCCTTATGGAGATTTATGAGGAGCTTGAATAAAACAAAATCAAAAGGAACGTCCAATCGGACGTTCCTTAATTTTTATTCAGTAGTATAGTTATCAAAATAGCCCTGAATCCAGACAATGGGTGTTCCCTTGTCACCCGAACCTGATGTAAGGTCACAAAGTGAACCAATAAGGTCGGTGAGCTGACGGGGTGTTGTTCCCTCAGATGCCATTTTACCAACAAGGTTATCATCCTTTTGAGTGATTCTTTCCTTAATTGCATCCTTAAGTGCATCACCGGAAAGGTCTGCAAAATCGTTATCCGCAAGGTACTTAAGCTTAAGCTCGTTGGGTGTTCCCTCAAGTCCGTCAGTATATGCAGGAGAAACAACGGGGTCTGCAAGCTCCCAAATCTTACCAACGGGATCCTTGAATGCACCGTCACCGTAAACCATTACCTCAACGTGCTTGCCCGTTGCATCAAATAATCTCTTTTGAATGTCCTCAACAACAACTTGGCAATCTCTTGGGAAGAGTTTAACCTGCTCATCAGTTGCCTTGTTTGAACCAAGAAGACCATAATTTTCATTGTATCCGCTTCCGTTTACGCTTTCGGACAAAATATCGTCAAGTCCGTAAACGATTTCAGCGCCTGCCGCCTTAAGAAGTCTCTTGCTTCTGTGTCTTGTGTGAATATCGCAAGTGAGGACGTTCTTTGTATAAGGAAGAATAGCTCTCGCATCATTTGCAAAAATAATTTCGCAATCAGCACCCTGCGCTCTTATAAGCTCCTCATAAAATTCAACGTAGTCAACACCTGTAAATCTGTGCTTTTCATAACCGAAAAGCTCTCTGTATTTTTCAAGTGTCAAAACGTCGCTATAGGGGTTAACGCCCATTTCGTCAACCTTGTCAAGAGAAACAAGGTGGTTTCCAACCTCGTCAGAGGGGTATGAAAGCATAAGAACAATCTTCTTTGCTCCACGAGCTATACCTGTAAGGCAAACCGAAAATCTATTTCTACTCAAAATGGGGAAAATAACACCAACTGTTTCGCCGCCGAATTTCGCTTTAATATCAGCAGCAATATCATCAATAGTTGCATAGTTACCTTGTGCACGGGCAACAATTGCCTCTGTCATTGCAACAATGTCACGGTCTTTAACGGGAATACCCTCAACTCTTGAGGATTCGAGAATACAATTTGTAACGATTTCGGCAATATTATCGCCGTTTCTGATAATGGGTGCTCTAACACCTCTTGAAACTGTACCAATAGTACGCATAATAAAATCTCCTTTAATTTTAGGATTAACAAGAAAAGTATATCACTATTTTATTAATTTGTAAAGTATTTTTTTACATTAGGGAGCAAAATTCTCAAAAACTTCTTGCATATCAAGTATGGGGTTTTTGTTATAAGGATAGGAGTCCGCTCTGTCCGCATATGCGGTTACAAGAACAAATAGTTCTCCCGTTTCATTATTTTTAACACAAGATACAAGGCAACGACCTGCCTTTTCTTCATATCCACTCTTTGTTGCAACAATCGTATATTTCGAGCCCAACACCTTTTGCAAATTTGTTCCCATATTTGTAAGGGTTGTGGAAAGAGTGGCATTGTAATATGTCATTTTAACATATGTCAATCGATACGAAGTTCCACCAAAAATCTCGGCACAAAGAGGATTTTCCATAGCATATGCCATTATAGCCGCCATATCCCTGCAGGTTGTTTGATTTTCTTCATAGTCCATACCAATTGCACCGCCAAAATGAGTGTTTTGAAGTCCAATTTCATTCGCCTTTGAATTCATAAGTGCCACGAATTGATCCATAGTAAGACCAAGATAATCAACAAGACAAAAAACCGAGTCAGCTCCGGACTTGTATGAAATTCCATAAAGCAAGTCCCTAACGGTATAAGTCACCCAATCATATTCACTGCCGTCAAAATATTCGTCATACAAATAAAGCATTTCGGCAGTAGATGCCTCAACATCCATGTCCTTTAACACAATCGGGTCAAAAATGTATGTATCATCAAGGTCTTCAATAAGATCAAGCGCGGTAATAACAGTCATGAGCTTGGTCATGGAAGCAGGATAAATCACCTCGTCGGCATTTTTATATCCAATCGTGCTCATATCGGATAAGCTAATCAAAATAGCATAATCCGAATACAAGCCACTCAAATAATCCCCACCATCGCTCGCAATAAATTGATTTTTATCAGTCTCTGTTACATAGGGATAGTCTTTGTTTGGATCGGTTGGCTTTGGAATTGTACCCTGAATATGATGAGGCGGGTCTTCATCAACCGAGTTCCAAGCAAATAATCCACCGGGAGCAACCTTTGCAAAAATCACAACCGTAACCGTTAAAAGAAATACCACAAGTCCGATTTGTATAAGGAGCAATCTTCTGTTCCCAATATTTTTTTGCGAGGTTACATGGCGACTCTTTGACCTTTTGCTCGTCTTGAATTTTCCGCTATTATAGTTGTTTTTATTCATTATTTCTCCAAAATCAAGTATTTTTCATCTCATCGAGCTTCGCTTTAATCGCCTTCATATCCTCAAGCATCTCTTCTTTTTTGCGCGGGTCACGAAGAAGAAGCGCAGGATGATAAACCGCAGTCATAAGGAATCCGCCCTTTTGCACCCATTGTCCGTGCTCTTTAGTAATGCGATAATTTGGGTCAATAAGACGTTGAGCCGAAATTCTGCCAAGGCAAACAATCATCTTGGGTTTGATAAGACGCACCTGCTCACGAAGATAATCCATACAAGCATCCTCTTCGTCGGGCTTGGGATCACGATTTTTGGGTGGACGACACTTTAATATGTTCGCAATATAAACACTTTCACGGGGAATATCAACCGCAAACAAAAACTTGTCAAGAAGCTGACCTGCTCTGCCAACGAAGGGAGTACCCGAAAGGTCCTCTTTTTCACCGGGTGCTTCTCCAACAAAAAGAATATCCGCATTTCTATCACCAATACCAAAAACACAATTTGTTCTGGTTTTGTGAAGCTCACACTTCTCACAAGAAGCGCATTCGTCATATAATTCTTCCCAAGTTTTCATATCTCGACACTCCAAAAATCAATTTGATAGCTCAAAGGCACATATATAGTAATTATATCAAATTTTTGTGAACTTTTCAATAGGATAAAAAATATTTTTTCACAAAAAAAGTGCCACCAAATAAGTAGCACTTAAATTAAATTAGAAAAACAAGTTTTGAATGATTCCTCCCATATAAAAAATGGAAGCAAGCATTGAGAAAACAAAGCCAAGCACCCAAGAAGCAATTCCGGTAAGGGCGCACACTTTTGCTTTTTTAGGTGTTTCTTCATGCTTAAAAGCCCAATAAATAATTCCAAACAAAGGAATAAAGAAAGACAAAACCGCAAGACCTATGCTCACTTCATCTTCAACCTTCTTTGTTTCCTTGAATTGATAGGTATTCCCCGCAGGGCATCCACAATTAGGGCAAATTACCGCCTCATCAAAAAGCTCTTTTCCGCATTTAGTACAATATTTCATATTTTCCTCCTTTTATTCTATAGTGGAAGTTATTTACATTATAATACCATTTTCAAATTTTGTCAATATTTTTATACACATAATTCCAAAATGCAACAAAAAAGCAGGAAGAGCTTCCCTCTTCCTGCTTTTTTAGTAAATTAGTCAACGTGGAATGTAATCTTATTCTGCTTAACTTCAGAAATAACGTCGATAATGCCAACAACCTGACCAACAAAAGGAACTACTGAAAGCACAGCCCAAAGGAGTGTATCTTCATTCTTTGATTCAAGGTACTTAAGCATTCTGTAGTTAGCGCCAACAACAGGAACACAAAGAATGAAAACTATCTTCATCCACAACTTGAGTGATTCAAATGTTTCGATAAACTTCATAACAATTTTTCCTTTCTAAAGATTTGTAACATCATAATACAACACATTCCATAATTTGTCAAGATAAATCTTATTTTGTCAAATTTTGTATGCCTTGTCAACGGGAATTGCCATAACCGTGCCGTTAGCTTCACTTAAAACACCGTGCACACGATTAATCTCTTCCATAATTTTAGCCGCTGTGCCAGAGGGGGCAAAAATAGTGATAATTTCCCTTTCCTGCTGAACGGCAACCTCGTCAAGCTGCTCCATAACACCGCTATCGGCAAGTCGAGCACGCAAAACTGTACCGCCCATAGCTCCTGCTCCTCTTGCAGTTTCCATTACCGCATCAGTATAACCCTGATTAACAGAAACAAGAATAAGCTGATGCTTTTGTCCGCTTTTCACTTTCTTTTTACCTCCATTTTCATTGTTTTCTTTAGAAGCCCTGTTCACAAGCTCAGAAGTCAATCTGCTAATGGCAGAAAGTTTAATGCACATCATCAATCCGCCATATTCATAGCTCATTCCAAGACCGCTTGTCATTTTAATAATATAGTTGTCGATAATTGCTTCAGGCGCAAAACTGATAACAATATCCTTGTCATTTGTACCAAGGCCGAAAATGTCCATCATTTCAGAGGGGGCAGTACCAATGGCATTTGCTTGAGTGTGAAAGCCAATTCCGTTTTTATTAAGGCCTTCCATATATTTTTTCGCCTTACCACGAGTGATAATTGAAAAAATCATCATAATACGATTTTGAGAGTCACTCATCACAACACCTCCTCATAATAAATCATATCGTTATCAAGTTGCAAAATCTCGTGTTTTGCCATCGCAAGCATCTTCTTGCGTTTAATTTCACCCAAAAGACCCAAAACTTGAATGGCGATAAGGGGAGTCATGGCAACCATGGCAACAATACCGAATGCGTCGGTCAAAACGTTGCCCCCAAGTGCTTCACATGCTCCAATTGCAAAAGGAAGAATAAACGTTGTACTCATGGGGCCACTTGCAACTCCACCGGAGTCAAATGCGATACCCGTGTAAATAGGTGGAACAAAGAACGTAATAACAAGTGAAATCAAATATCCCACAAACAAAATGGGCATAAGGGGAATTCCCGTAAGAACACGAAGCATTGCAATTCCAACAGAAACACCAACACCAATTGAAAGCGCAAGCCCAATGGATTTTTGTGAAACTGAACCGTTTGTAATTTCCTCAACCTGTTTTTTAAGTGAGTGAACCGCCGGCTCGGCACTAACAACGAAAAATCCCATAAGCGCACCAATCGGAATAAGAAGGAATTTTTTCTCTCCCATTGCGATTCTTGAACCAATAAGACGACCTGCAGGCATAAAACCAACGTTTGCACCTGTAAGGAATAACACAAGACCGATGTATGTGTAAACAAAGCCAACGCCCATTCTAAGAAGCTGGTGCTTAGTAAATCTTCTTGTTACAATTTGGAACACCACCAAAACTGCAAAAATGGGCAAAAGCGCCTCAAGAACTTCAGCAGCATATTTTGGAATACCGTTAACAAACGCAACAAACGCCTCTTTGGTGGTTTGAGCAATAAACACCACAGTATCCTCTGTTCCTGCCGAGGATTTGAAAACAATACTGAGCAAAAGAACGGACAAAATAGGACCGATTGAACAAAGTGCGATAAGACCGAATGAGTTTTCTCTGGCATTTTTCGCAGTACTCATAGAAGCCATACCTGCGCCAAGCGCCATAATGAACGGAACAGTAATCGGACCCGTGGTAACTCCACCGGAGTCAAATGCTGCAGGCACAAAATCCTTTGGCGCAAACATAGCAAGAACGATAATCACACCGTAAAAAACCAAAAGCAAATTGTTAAGCGCAATGCCACGTCTTGAACGAATCATTGAAATAACAAGAAAAGCGCCAACTCCCACCGCAACGCAAATGATAAGAAGCATACTGGGAATTGAATCAATTTGATCCGCAAGCACGGTCAAGTCCGGCTCTGCAATTGTGATAAGCACGCCAAGAATAAAGCAGATAATCAGGGGCAAAATCACCCTTTTCGCCTTACCCAAAGAAACACCAATGCCCTCTCCAAGTGGCTCCATTGAAATTCCCGAGCCGATTGTGAAAAAGCCCATACCAACAATAAGTAAAATCGTTCCAAATAAGAACATAACAATAACGCCGCTTTCCATTGGAGCAACTGAAACAGAGAGGAGTAAAACTATGGCAAAAATAGGCAATACGGACTGTATCGCTTCTTTAAAAAATTTCGACAAATTATTCATAATTTTCTCCTTTCAATAAAATTTTATTCTACCTATTAATTATATATGACAAAAAGCCAAAAGTCAATAGCCTTGTTTAAAATATACAAAAAAATAAGGTCATTTTTAAACAAAATAACAAGGCGACATCCATCGCCTTGCTATTTTTTTATTTATTTATGTATGTTCCGCTGTTTTTATCGTAAGCTTTTTTGCGTCTTTCCCTCTCAATTATTGTCTTGTTAATCCTAATCTGCCTAATATAATCACGCAAAATAATAAAAGGAAACCAAAAAGCGCCAAATCCAAGCAACAAGGCGATAACAACGTTTCGCACAAAAACGAATCTAAATTCCTGCGCACCCGTCACTATTGCGGTAAATTGAGGAATAACGCCCCAAAATAGTATTCCAAAAAACATAAAAAGCGCCATTATCGAAAAAGGCATATATTTCCACGCATCCTTAAGCATCTTGTTTTCGGGATGCGCGATATACGTTGGTGTTTTCATTGGATTTTTTTCGTAAACTGTATATCTGTAATACTGTTGTCGAGATCTTGAATTTAAATTAACGTGATAATAATTGTACGAAGAACTTCTGCCGCCTCTGTATGAACCTCTCGGCAATCTGCCACCGCTATGCGAACAACCTGCGTGCGTGCAACCGCACGAACCACCTCTGCCCATAGGCCCTGACATAAAAACACCTCCTTGTGTCAAATAATCCTTGAGTTATGTATTAATTATAGCACAAAAACATCAAAATACAAGGGGGAAAATTGCAAAATAAACTACCCTATTTTGCAAAAAACGCAAAATACTCTTTTCTATAATCAAAAGGACGTTTCATTTTTCAAGCCTTGCTTTTCGTGTAATTCAAGCGGAGGGGGTGTAAGAGGTGGATTGCTTGCAGGGATTCGCTCTTGAATTTTGCAAAACATTCGATTGGGTTTATATGTTATGTTTTGCAAAATTCTTCGGTCACCGTTCAAATCCCATTATATACACTCATCAAAACAAAAATCCCACCCGATTGGGTGGGATTTTTATTTTGGCTGGGGTGCAGGGATTCGAACCCCGGTAATGTCAGAGTCAGAGTCTGATGCCTTACCGCTTGGCGACACCCCAATGTTGTCGACTTTGACATTATAGCACACCTTTATCGGTTTGTCAAGAATATTTTGTTTATTTTTTGAAAAAAATTAATAAATCTTATTTTTCCCGCAACTTTAAGCCATTTGCACAATAATAACGTATACTAAATCTTTAACTTTTTATGAACATCAATTTTTTTATTGACAAACAGTCCTTTTATAAATTATAATTACACTGACCAAAAAATTTGAAAGGAAACAAATCCAATGAACAATTTATTTGATTTAACAGGAAAGGTTGCCCTTGTAACAGGCGCATCCTCAGGTCTTGGCGTACAGTTTGCCAAGGCACTTGCTCGTCAGGGCGCTGATATTGCCATCTGTGCTCGTCGTGTAGACAAACTTGAAGCAGTAAAAGCAGAAATTGAAGCTCTTGGTGTAAAGTGCTTCGCATACAAATGTGACGTTCAGGATAACGCACAGATTAAAGAAATGGTAGCCGCAGTAGAAGCTCATTACGGAAAAATCGACATCCTTGTAAACAATGCAGGTGTTGGCGGTGCTTCTCCCGCAGAATCAACTCCCGACGAAGAATGGAATTGGGTAGTTGGTGTTAACCTCAGCTCAGTTTACTTTGTAGCTCGCGAAGTTGGTAACGTAATGATTAAGAACGGTTACGGAAAAATCATCAACATCGGTTCTCTTCACTCTGAAGTTGTAATGCCCAACACTTGTTGGCCCGTTGGTGCTTACTCTGCAGCAAAGGGTGGCGTTAAAATGCTCACAAAAGCACTTGCAGTTGAATGGGCAAAGAAGGGCATCACAGTTAACACAATCGGTCCCGCTTACTTTAGCAGCGAAATGACAGGTGCAATCCTTGACACAGGCGCATTTGACCAGGTAGCAGCAACTTACTGCCCTATGGCAAGAGCTGGTAAAGCAGGTGAGCTTGACGGCGCACTTATTTACTTCGCATCCGATGCTTCATCTTACACAACAGGTCAGTACCTTGCAGTAGACGGCGGTTGGACAGCAGTTTAATTCCAAATTAACATCAAAACGGTTGATTATTCAACCGTTTTTTTGCATATTATAGAAAACGTCCCCCTTCCCCTTGCATTTTTCAAGCGAATGTGCTATAATAGACCGAAAAATATTTTTAATGGAGCAAATATGAAAAAATCCAAATTAATTTTAACTCTGTTTTTAAGCTTTTTCAAGATTGGCGCATTCACTTTTGGTGGCGGATATGCCATGCTTGCGCTTCTTGAAAATGAATTTGTTGAAAAAAAGAAATGGCTAACAAAAGATGAATTTCTTGATATGCTCGCAATAGCGGAATCGACCCCCGGCCCCATCGCAATAAACTCCGCAACCTTCATCGGATACAAAACCGCAGGAGTTCTTGGCTCAACCCTTGCCACACTCGGTGTTGTGCTTCCCTCCTTCATCATTATTTTTGTAATTTCACTTTTCCTTGATAAATTCCTCGCATTCACCATTGTTGAAAGAGCATTCCGTGGAATTCAAGCGTGCGTTGTTTATCTGATTGGCTCAACGGGACTCAAGCTTTTCAAACAGATGGAGAAAAAAGCATTGCCCATAGCAATAATGTCAACAATTCTTGTTTGTATGATTGCCTTCTCACTTTTTGCAATCAAATTCTCATCAATCGTGTTCATTTTGATTACCGGAATAATCGGTGTTGTGTCCTTCTATAGCAATAAAAAAGCAAAGGAGGAGTCAAAATGATTTTATTTGAACTTTTCTTTACTTTTTTCAAAATAGGCGCACTCACCTTTGGTGGTGGCTATGCAATGATTCCCTTCGTGCGTGAGCAGGTGATTCTTCACGGTTGGCTCACAGAAGAGGAGCTTTTAAATATGATTGCGGTTTCAGAATCAACCCCGGGACCTATTGCAGTAAATATGGCAACCTTTGTCGGAGCAAACGAGGCGGGAATTCTCGGCTCTGCAATGGCAACACTTGGCGTTGTTCTTCCATCGTTCATCATTATTTTGATTATCTCCGCACTCCTCAAAAACTTTTTGAAATATAACGGAGTAAAAGCATTCCTTTCAGGCGTGCGCCCCTGCGTAGTAGCTCTTATTTTGGGAACTGCCTCAACACTCTTTTTAAGCATCTTCCTTGGCATCGGCTCCAAGGATTTCAAATTCAATTTTGACTATATGGGCATCATTATTTTTGCAATTGTGGTAACAATCGCAACAATTTACAAAAAGCTCAAGGGCAAAAAGCCCTCCCCCATCCTTATGATAGCAATATCCGCCTGCCTCGGAATTATATTCTACTCATTATAAAAACAAACCGCAAGGAAAAATCCTTGCGGTTTTATGTTATATTAAATTACTTAACCGTGATATTTGTAATGTGTGTATAGATACCGTTATACCAGTATGCAAAACCCTCTACGTCAACAATGTCGCCCGCTTTTAAAGAAGTAACAAGTTCATAAAGACTTGTTTCTGGACCTGTGAGATATCTTTCAACCGTAAAATCATAGTTTGCACCGTTGTAGTTGAATGTTACATAGATATCGTCACCGAGTCTACCGTTCTTATAATCAATATTTGCAACTGTAAGACCTTCGAACTTAACGAGCATGTTCTGGTAATTAATAAGCTCTTCTGTGCCAAGAAGGTCTGTTACATCTATAGGTTCTGCAACGTAATTGCCCTGGATAATTTCAATTCTTGAGTAGTCGGGGTCGAGATCGTCAGCAACGATTTCAATCAATCCTTGCCATTCTGCTTTAAATCCGTAAACACGGATCTTTGTGCCGGGTACGAGCTGAGCAGCCATTTCTTCAGAGCAAGGGAAGTTATAGAGGAAATAGCCACCATCTTCATCTTGTGCATAGATACACATTGTATTATCCCACCAAGACTGGTTGCCCTGAACGTACGCTTCGATAACTACTTTTGAATCAATTTCTGCAGCAACGTATTCTTCCCAAGTCATAATGTCTTCGGGGGTGGTATCGATACCCATTATACAAGCATATGCTTCAAGTGCAGCTTCGATAGCATTATAATATCCTTTAGATGTATAACTAGCCCCTGCAGCGATAATAAGATCAAGTGTATTTGAATCTTGTCCATTATACTTACCGTCAAGAGTTGATGCATAACCCCAAGGTTCATTTGAAGAAATAACTTTTGTTCCTGCAATTTTTCCTTCCGAATCAATACCCACTCTAACAACAAGTCCCTGATTAAATCCGGTTGAATCAACTTCAAAGACAAATCCTTTACCCTGTGTCTCACTATAAGCTTTTACAACAATTTCAGGAAGATTTGAACTTTCAATATCAATTTTCTCAAAAAATTCACCATTTGGCAAAACATCAACAAACTCAGTGTCCGTTGAGGTTGATTCTTCTTTAATTATTCTGCCACAAGTAATACATTCAGTGTGGCGCTTGCCTTCTTCAGTTGGAGTTGGTTTTTTGTCAATAATCCAGTCGCTTTCAACACAATATTCTTCAGAAAGCTTTGGAATTTCGCAAATTCTCGTATAGCCACAGTCGGCGCAATATTGGATTTCAAGACCAACCTCCGCACAAGTGGGACTTCTCAATTCCCCGTGCAATTTCCATTCATGTCCAATCGTTTGAACTGTTCCGTCGGTGTATGTAATAACTGTATTACCGTTTTCGTCGATAACAATGGATTCTACACCCACTCCGGTGTCACCCTTGTCGCCTTTATCACCCTTGTCGCCTTTATCACCCTTGTCGCCTTTATCGCCCTCGTCGCCCTTTTCGCCTTGAGGACCTACATCACCCTTAGCGCCAACAAGTGAAGCCATCCACTGTTCAAGTGTTCCCTGATAGCCCTTTTCAACTGCAAGGTCATATGCGGACTTTCCGTCTGCTCCTGTTGCACCGGTTGCACCAACCAATGACGCAATCCATTCGGTCAAAGTGCCTGTGTAACCGTTTTCAACTGCGAGCTCATATGCGGATTTTCCGTTCGCACCGTCTGCACCGTTCAAGCCGTCATTTGGAATGAGGGACTGCAACCACTCTGCTTCTGTACCCTTAAATCCGTTGTCAACTGCAAGTTCGTAGGCGGATTTTCCGTTCACACCGTTAATTCCGTCCTTACCATCAACACCGTTTTCGCCCGGCTTGGCTTCAATAAACAAACCGATAACTACTGTTATAATGCAAATAACTGAAAGTATTAACGGCAACCATTGTAATACCTTTTCCTTCATAATTTTCCCTTTCTCCGTTTTTCCTCGGCAGGATATGAGTTTATTATACACCTATTTTTGAGATTTTGCAACCTTTTTTAGCTAAAAAAAGAAGAGCCAAGGATTTGAC
>JAZTWO010000023.1:0-38313 GCA_045635885.1 Eubacteriales bacterium
AACTGTTTCCTGCTTAACGAGAACTTCGTTACATACGGAACAATGTTTACCTTCTGTCAAACCTGTTGTAGTACATGTGGGAGCAACTGCCTTGTCAACTACTTCTGTGTGACCGAGAGCCGCAACAACTTCCTGAACAACAAGAACTTCGTCGCAAACGGAACAATGTGAACCCTCTGTCAAACCTGTTGTTGTGCAAGTAGGTGCAACCGCTGCATCAACCACCTCAACATGAGAAAGTTTTTCTCCTTCTGTTTCTCCACATTTGGAACATGTTTTAGGAGTTTCGCATGTAGCGTCAACCCATTCATGGTCGCAAACTGGATCGGGATTTTCCGGCTGAGTAGTAGTTGTCGTATTTTCTCTTTCGATAGCAAGGTCGTTTCGGATACTGTCAATCAACATATCCAATTCGGCGCAGCCAACAAAAACAGATAAAATTGAAACTATTGCCACAACCAGCAAGACAATTCTTAAATGTTTTGTCATGATAATCTCCTTTCAAAGATTTGCCCATATTTGCATTAAAATGCAGGGGCGGATTAATCTATAGTTACATTAATTATATACCATCAGCCCCCTTTTGTCAAGAAAATAGTTATATAATATATAAAATAGGCATTTTGTACAAATTATCCTCTTATACAAAGCAAATCCACAACAGTTTATATATAAAATCCCCTATATATTATATATAATAAATAAAGCGACAAAAAACTCTCCCCCACCGAAAGGCAGGGGGAGAGTTTGAAAAAGTTTTTCGGAGTGAAAAAGAATTAATAAACACCCCTTGCGCTATAAAAGCACACCACGTATAGCGCATATGTATCACCATGTCAAAAATTACAAAATAAGAATGGCATTTACACCAAAACGGTATAAAGCAGAAAGAGCAAGGAAAAACAACGTTACTAATACGAAATAAGCTAACATACCTTTCATAATATCTCTCCTTTTAAATAAAATTTTGTTTGCTCAATCAAGCGGGCAAAATCAAATTTCTTTCGCTTTTCTTTTTACATATTTATTCTATCATAATACCCGTGTTTTGTACACATCCAAAAGCCACATTTTTAGACATTTTTTATTGTCTGAAACAAGCATTTTAAAGACAATTTTCAAAAATCAAAAATATCAAAAAAATTAATATAATTTACCAATTTGTGTGGATTTTTAAGCATTTTAAATCAAAATATATATGATTTTTTGATGTGCTTTGTTCGTATAAACGAACAATTTTTGCGCAACTTTTCAGTTCGCACAAACGAACAATTTTTGCGCATTTTCATCAACCCCAAAACGTAAAAATTCCCCTCAAAAAGAGGGGGATTTTTTCATCAAATTATATAGGCAAATTCGCTCTTATCCTGAATGCCCGTTTTGTTAATTATTCGTGAAATTGTCTGCTTAACCGTGGAATCAGAAACGTGCAAAATTTTTGCGATTTCAGAGGTCGGCAAGCCAAAAGCAGTGAGCTTTGCAACCTCATGTTCCTTCGGTGTCAGGTTCGTAGCAACGTATTTATTTCGCACCTTACCCGATAAACGTGCCCAACCAAACCTATACATATCGTTCAATTGAAGCACTTTTTCAAGCGCTTTTTTGTTCTGGCGAGCAATTCTCTCTTCCAAAAGTCCGTCAAAATGACGTAAATATTCCGTCAATAAACCGTACATATCGTCCGCAAGAGCCAACGCAATTGCCTTGTCCATGTGGGCAATCGCCTTTTTTCTGTCGCCTGAATTGTGATAAGCAACAGCGCAAGACATTCTCAAATATATCTCAGGAACAACGGTTTTATCCACCACCGCCTGTGTAATAAGTGGCTCTATTGTATGCGGAATCATCCTCATCAAAGCAAGCCCCTGAACACCCTGAATATTGGTTTGTCCCGAAGCTATCGCAAATGCGGTCATATATAAATATTTCACATAATAAACCTTTGCAACAGGATGCGCTTCGTGTGGCAGCGCCTCAAAATTACCCGACTTAAACCACTCAGGAAAGTCGTTGTTATTATAAATTGAACTGTCAATAATAGCAAGGGTTAAAGAGATAATTTCCCTCTCCTGCTCCGTTTCGCACGGTGCTTGACAAATATGCTGCTTAACGTCATTCCAAAGATGGACGTCGCCCCTCCAAATTGCACAAAGTGCTAAAAGCATGCCACTACCAATAATCGAATAAAAATCCGAATGCGAATCCAAAAAGTAACGTGCATGGGCATAAACCTGGTCAATTTCGCCTCTTCTATAGGCAATTTGCGCCTTGTAAAGCTCATACGCCTCAGGAGTGCTCGCCAGCTTTTCTGCACACTCATCCGCACGTCCCGGCTCGTTGTAAATGTCCGTCATATCAAGGAACGGGCTCTTTCTTGGCATCCGCAAGGACGCAACTTTTTTCTTTTTGGCACGGGCAGAAATCTTTGCCGATTCGGGAATCATCCACGATTTGCCAAATTTAACAACGCCCGAAATTCTACCCTCGTTGCAAAGTCTTTGAACGTATCGTTCAGTAACTCCCCACTTCTCTGCGGCGCTTTTAACGGAGATATATTCCATAATCAACCTCCCAAATGTGTTCGCAAAAGCGAACTTTTTTTCATTATAACACAACACGCACATAATTTCAATAGGATTGTTAAATTCATACAAAAATAAAAAAAGCATAACATGAAATTGATTGTGCGTGATTCATACCATAAGCTTGATATTTCGCTTCAAACAAGTGACTGTTATGCTTCTTTATTTTGTGGAGACGCTATTGGCCCATGCGTTCCACAGCAGATGATATTATACCACACAAAAAGCGATTTGTAAATTATTAAAATTGCCAAATATTTGCACAAAATTTCGTTGAAATTCATAGCAAGTAGAAAAAATGACATATTCCGCCCCCATTTTTTGTGTATTTCGACAATAACATTCGTGCATTTATGTTTTTCGATATAATATTTCCCCACAAAATTGCCCAACATCCCCCACCTTTCCCTTTTCCGACCCAATCCCCAAAATCCCAAAATCATCACCAATCCCACAATAAAACCCGCCCCATAACCAAAAGGCGAGGGGAAACCCCTCGCCTCTTGATATATAATATTATTATGGCTATATTAACAATATTTTGGTAACTGTTTACTTATAAGTCACCGTACCGTCTTTTGCTATTTGACCGTCGGTGCAGTAGATTGTGAAGTTATTTGAATCAGTTTTCCAATCTTTAGATTTGTTAATAGTATTCCACATTCTTACAGTTCCATCATAGTTTATGGTGTGAATTTTAGCATCCACAAAAATTTTTTTGCCTATTTTATTAACCGAAGCAGGAATATTTAACACTTCAAGATTGGGATCGTATGCAAACAAATAATCTGAAATCTCCGTTACACCTTCGGGAACAGTAAAGCTTTTTTCTTGCTTTCCGCCGGGATAGGTATGTATAATTTTCTTATCCTTGCTATATAGTACGCCATCAATATCGCACCAATACGGATTTTCCGCATCAACCCTTATGTTAGTCAATTTTATGCAATTAAGAACAAATGTTACATCAATATCTTTTACGGAAGCTGGTATATTGATATTTTTTAGATTTGCACAGAGAGAAAAGGATCCAGCTTCGATTAATTTTACATTTTTAGGTATAGTAATATCAAATAAAGGGTAGCATTTAAAAAATGCTTTTCTTTCAATTTGCTCGATGCTTTCAGGAAGTTTAATTTTTGTTAAAATGTTACAATTATAAAAAGTTTCTTTTTCTATTATCTTTAAATTATTGCATTTTTGAATTCCATTGACCCAAAACAACCCTTCACAATTTGAAAAAGCTCCTTCACCAATTTTTTCTATAGTTTCAGGAATCACAGCTATCATCATTTCTTTGTGGCTAAAAGCGTATGGTGCAATTTCAGTTACGGTATATCCGTTAATTTCCTCGGGTATGCGCAAAACTAAAAGTATATCATCCGGGAATTTTGCACCTGTTACGGTACAAGTTTCGCCATCATCATTAACAACATAATACATTTTGTCCACAGAAAAATAATCGTATACCACCACCATACTAAACAGAGACACAATTCCTGCAAAAATTAAGGATGCAATTATTATGATTTTTATCGGTTTTTTTAACTCTTTGAACCTTGTTACAATGTTTTTCATTTTGCCCTCCATAAATAAGATAACGTATAATTCTATTAAATTAACAAACGTGTTTTATAAGGATTTATTTCCAATCGATGCCGTACTCGTCATATATAGCATACACAAAATCCCCGCCTTGTAAGTCTTAATTGCAGTGCCAACCGTGCCTGTAGTATAGGTATACTCGGTTTTATACACAATATTTCCACCTACAAAACGATAGTGTAATGAATTGACGGTGTTCCTAAATCACAATTAGAATGGTATTCTTTTTGGATATTCGCTATTAAGTTGTGCAACTTTACTGTGCCATGAATAAAATCCTCACACAAATCGCCCGACTCTCCAATCCACAAATCAACTGTTTCAGAATACATCAAGCACAAATTTAACAAACCCTCTATTTTTTTGAAATTCAAAACAAATTGTTCAATAGAATGTCCATCAAACCACCACGGAGTAATCAAAAATTCGCAATTGTCAAATTTATTGGTATCAGCTATTGAAAAACATGTGTGTGAATATACAATCTCATTTTCAAACGATTCGTGAAATCTATCTTCAAAAAATAAGCCTATTTCTTTTTCTTTTGAATATTCTATTAATTTCTTTTTTAATTCATTTATGTTGGTATTATCGTTTGCAATAATAACATTTACAAAAGAACTCATAAATCCTCCTTAATCAATTCTGTTACCTAATATATTATAGGTGGCTTTACCATTGCGAAGTCCATTATCATTGTAGGAATAAACATGTATATGAGGTAGCCAACCATTATGCGGACGACCTTGTATATCAATTCAAAAAATTTGATTTCCGTTTTCGAAAACCGTATAAGAATATATATTCCCATTATTATCATGCTGTACATAGGCACCGTTTTCTATATCAACGTTTTTAGGAGATTTGGATCCGGAATAATAACCTCCCCCCCTCCGAAACCAGTGCCGCTACCATTAAAGAGATCATCATCGAGGTCATACTCTCCATCGAATGCTTTAGCTTCGGCACTAGTTCCACTCGGATCAACAAAGTTCACAGGATCATTATTGCAATAACAGTAAAGATTGCAACCGTTTACATTTTCGGGATCAAGGTATGAAGTGTTGTCAGGGGAAATGAATCTTCTCCATTCGGGAGAGTAGTAACGTGCGTTGAGGAAATACCAACCTGTTTCTTGGTCGAAGTAATAACCACGGTATCTGATGGGATTGAGTGAGCTACGGCATAATCGGTTGTTGAAGCTGCAACAGAATAATTACCCCACGCATCGTAGGTATATCCCACTACCTTTGCGCTGTTTGAGTTCATTCTAAACCCTAATTTTATGTTAAATCAATTATACATTACTTAAATTATTTTGTCAACACTTTCGCATCACAAAGATTCCTTTCATAAACACAAATTTTTTCACAAACTTTTTATTTTTTTTCAAAAAACCTATTGACTTTTCAACAAAATTGTGATAGTATATATAAGTCGAAAATCTAGGTGTAGCTCAGCTGGGAGAGCGCTACCTTGGGGTGGTAGAGGCCGCAGGTTCAAGTCCTGTCACTTAGACCAGTTAAACCGAGTACTTATGTGCTCGGTTTTTCTTTATTTATCAAGGGTTTGCGGACTTTTTGCTCTCGCAAAATCTCTACCACAAAATAGAGAAAATCGGATCCGATGGTACAAATATCAACACTCTGTGCAACCAGCGTGTTTGGTAACAGTTTGAAGTGAGTAGAGACCACCCCGAAAAAACCTATATTTTATCTCGAAAAATTACTATATTATGGAGGTAAAATATGCCCAGTGTAACCGACAAACCGAATGGAAAATGTGTCATTCGTGTATTTTGTGGTACCGACGAGTTCGGAAAAAAGATTGTGAAGAGCAAAACTTTCACACCGAGCTCCCCAAACCTTCCTTATTCGAAATATCCTATGTATTTTATCCTATTTATTAAGATTATTTTATTACTATTCCCTGCTACGCAATTTGAGTTATCCATTTCAAAAGAATTCAATAGTAATATCAAAAAGACGACCACGTGGTCGTCTTTTTTTAGTATTTGATTCTATAATAATCTAAACGCAATTTGAAGTTATCCTGCGCGGAAAGACAGGTATCAACGAGGTATCCGCGCTCGCGGGTCCATTCTTTAAGTCCGCGATAATAGAAGAGCTTGTGGTTCTCGTCAATGATAAATGGTACGATATTATTCTTCAAGCACTCCTTGAACATAATCAATCGACCGACACGACCGTTCCCATCTTGGAACGGGTGAATTTTCTCAAAACGCACGTGAAATTCAATTATATCCTCAAGTGTTACGTTCTCAATGGCATTATACCAACTCAAAAGCGACTTGATTTCTCCATAAACATCCTCGGGCATCGTAGTATCCATACCACCAACTTCGTTTGGCAATCTCTTATATTCACCCACCGCAAACCAATCCTTGCGACTATCACTTGTGCCACTCTTTAGCAAATAATGAAGCTGCTTAATTACAGTTTCACTCAAACTCGCATTCGCCTTGTCGATGATGAAATCAATGCAACGGAAGTGGTTGGTCGTTTCAATAATATCATCAACGCGCACCGCCTCATCAACAATTCCGATAGTATTGGTTTCGTAAATATATCTCGTTTGGTCGTGGGTTAGGCGGCTACCCTCGATGTGATTAGAATTATATGTCAAATCGACTTGCACTCTATGATAAATGCCGCCACGAAGCTTCGCCTTCTTCTCTTCCTTCAAAATGTCAAGCAAAGTGTAGGAAGCATCTTCCCTTTTCTTGCGCACGGGCTTTTCCGCGTTTTCGGGAATCCTCCAAGTCTTGCCCTCAAGAATTGCGCCTGCAACACGACCTTCCGCACAATAATTTCTCACTGCGCGCTCGGACATCCCCCACTTTTTCGCAATTTCGGCTACTGTTGTATAGTTCATAACATCACCTCCAATATCTATCGGTAATATTATACCACATTATCGGCAAAATATCAATATATTTCATAAAAATATTTGCGAGTTATTTTGCCGATTATACTTGCGCTATATCAAATTTGTACATTGCATGTGTTACATATTTTTAAGCGCTATCCATGCGATAATTTATGAAATCAGTAAAATAATCTACTGCAATGCATTTCGGATTTCAAATTAGTCTATATTTCCCTCTATCAGACTTTTAATATTTTCAAGCATTTCTTCTGTTTTTCGCTTTTGAGCTTTAGTTTTATCCGTACCTTCGAATAAAACTCTAAGATCATTATACATCTTAAACATATCTGCTGGCTCTTGTAAGCGTTCTTTTTCTGCTTTGATGGTTTCTCTTGCTGAAATTTCATCTATAATTTGTTTTACATAAGTTGTCATCTTACTACGCGCAGTATAATTAGCTGGAGCATAATAATTGATTCGGCCATCATTAAACAATTGATATACTTTTTTTCGATTATTCTTTTCTGGATCAAAAACTCCTATTGAATATCCACCTTTGTTTTTAACCAAACGCATACAAGGAATATCTGTAGCACTGTCACCTATATATACTATATTTTCGTAAGGTATACGCAGTTTGCTATCTTCCATACTGTCATTCACTCTTTCATCCCATTCCTCTAAATATCCCTTAGCAATTCGAAAAATAAATTGTGTTTTATTTGTATAATTTATGGCTTGAGCAGGCCACTCTGCCACACCATCAGCTGAATACAAAAATGACGATGCATATATTCTTTTAAAACTGTCAGCTATTTTGCTACCCTCAATAATTTCTTTCAATCCAGAAGATATAATATAATGCTCAACGTCTATTCCTTTTTGGTCCGCATACTGATTAATTCTGTTAAACCATGATACAACCCCTTTGTACAACGGAACATCCTTTCCTATATCATGAAAGTAATCTTTTTTTATAGGTAATCTTTTTAGAGTTGAATAATTAATTAACTGCAACATCCATGCAAGATTATTATCCATTAAATTATTCTTTGCTAAGCTATTAGCTTCACTCCAAAAAGTCTCTTTATCAACACCAAAAGATGGAATCAATGTAAATGTCTGCATATCATCCGGTGAAAGAGTTTTATCAAAATCATAACATATAGCAATCTTAGGTCTTTTTAATTCTATTATATCATTTTTAGTACTCATATGTTTTTCCTCTCTTTTTTATGATTAATTAAATCAAGGTTTAAAGGCAAGACCGAAATCGGCCTTGCCTTGGTTTGTTGTTTTTAGAAAGCCATAGCTTTTCATTTAGGCAACTGAACGGGGCGCGAGGTACTTTTAGTGTAGGCTCGGGCGGGGCTGAAACAGCCATATTATCAACTCGCGGTGGGTTTTTATTACGTCACCGGGAGGGGCTCGAGGTTGCCTTTTGTTCGCTCAACGAAGTGTTTTTAGTACAGCTTCGGGAGCGTAGGCGCTCAGCGGTGGGCTTTTAGTACGTCATCGGGAGCGCATGTGAGATTTTATCAATTTGATTTAGGTCGCGTTTTCTATAACACCATCAACTACGTCAACAGTTCCATCTGTACCGGTTACTTCAAGAACAAAGGTTGCTCTGTAATATGTGCCCTTGCCATCAAGTGGCATTTCATAATAAAATCTACCGAAAATGTCTGTAGAAGTTGAGGTCCACGTACTAACCTCATTCCAAAATACTAAAAGAAATCTTTTCTCCACCTTAACAGTTAATTTTGCGCTCACAAAGCTTGCATCATATCCTGTGTAATCTGCGCTAATATATCCAATATATTTTGTAGCATCAAAAGAAAATGACGCTCCATCCATATGGGACAAACGCGGCATTATTTGATTTTCTGATTCTGCCGCACAAACAGGGATGCTTGTCAAGCACATAAGTAAGGACAACATTACCAAAATGGTAGATTTGAGTGTTTTTTTCATAACTTTCACCTCTAAAAAATAAAAATTTGAGTATTTTATAAATACCCTTATAATATACTACCCATTTTCTCGACAAAATTCTACAAAATTTTACAAAAAAAATAAAAAAATACCTCAAAATTTTTATATTTGAGGTATTTTTTTATTTATTTTGTTACTACTCCATTAATAATTAGCATCAATTCAGTATCTGATAATTCCATGATTGAATATACGTGCAGAGCATATTTGCCATCATTCCAAAGATAATAATATGTACCATTCGTTTTTCGCGAATAAACTGTATATTCACCAATTTCAATGATTACATTATCGCTATGCTCAATATCAACGTAAAAGTTTGAAGCATCAAGCGATCTTTGTATAAATCTCATTGATTGATACTCTTCATTTTCAAATATATATTCAACTACCATTCGATTAACGAATTGGTCTTTCAAAGTATATCCTTCAGGCACATATGTAAGCTCATAAATCTCGTCTATTGTTTGGCTGTTATTTTCACCCTCGTCAAACTTAATCTCAACGAAAAATTCTTTAATATTTGTAATAAAATCTCTAATCTGATCACGGTAAATAATAGCACAACCTGCAAGTAAAAGAACTGCGGCGGCAACGAGAATTGCAACTATCTTCTTATTGATTGGCTTTTTAGGTGTCTTGCCTTTCACTATGCGCTCCATAGTTTTAATATGCCTGCGCGAGTAGTTAACTTCTTCATCACAAGCGGCGATTTCGCGATCAATACGTCTGCTTACGCCTTCAACCAATGCCTGTTTAAAAAGCTCCTGATTTGTTTTGTTATCCATATCATTCTCCTTTCAAAGCATCTCTCAACATCTTTTTGCCTCTTGAAAGTCGAGTGTAAACTGTCTTTTCGGGTATTTCCATCATTTCTGCTATTTCAGTGGGTGAAAGTCCCCTCTCATATTTAAGAAGCAATGTAACGCTGTACACGGGGTCAAGATTTTCAATTGCCTTAACAACGTCTTCATACATTAACTTGATGTCGATATCCTCTATAATATTATACCCATCATCGACGAAAATTTCTTCACGAAATTTCAAATCTTTAACATTTTCTTCAGAAATTCTTATAACTTCATGCAAGACAACCGAAAATACATAACATCTGAGCTTGTTATCGTGCATTGGAAACCTAAGATTATGTATATATTTTGTTATTCTTAAATATGCTCTTTGAACCGCATCCTCTGCATCAAGGACAGGATTACGACTGTTCATAGTTCTAAATTTGCTAACCGCAAATCTCATCATATCATCGTGAAAACGATTATATATGTATTCAATCCGACTATGATATTTTTCGTCGCATAGTGTTAATAGAAATTGTAACATTGGTGTTGTCCTTTCAAATTGATTATTTGACAAGATTATACCATAAATGACATATATATTCAATATTTTCCTTATAAAAAACAATAAAAAAAGTAATTATTTGAAGAATTTTATTCAATAAATAGGTAATATATATGTGTTTTTTCGGACATAAGTACTATTTGTATTTTTCTCACTCTCCATTTTTTTTGGAGAAAGGAGGGGATGAAATGAATTACAAATACGTACTTACAGAAACCACTTATGACAACGGCGAGTATACTCGCACAAGCTACGGGATAGCCGTTATTAGCACACTTGATAATATTAGTGTTCTTTGCGAAATGACAGATATCACCGACGAGCGCGATAAACTCCAAAAACTTGTGGAACTTTGCAACAAAAAACAATTAGACATCGACCATCTGCAAAATGTGGTCGATGACTTTTTGTGTATGAAATAACAACAAATTAATTTTCATACAAACAAAAGAGTGAATAAGTCTGATAAAAACGGACTTGTTCACTATAAATTTTTGGAACTCATAGTCTATGATAGTAGGGTGAGCTCTTATCTTCAATATAATAAAAATTTTAAGATTATTTTGTATTCAATATTGACTCTTAAAAAGCCAAATGTTATAATATATACAGAGATGAAATATACGGTAGTTCCTCTGATTTTGTATCAACTATTTGTATCAACTCGTGACAAAAGTTGAATACGAATGTGACAAAAGTGGAGCGATATCCCATTATTTATAGAAATATATTAACAAATACGGTGATATATTAACAAATATATGGGGAAATTACTCGGAAAGTGGTAAAAATATGCCCTTGGGGTGGTCGGGGTTCCCCGATGCGAGTAATTACGAGCTTTGGGGGTTCACGGTAGTGCCCCACAGGTTCAAGTTCTGTCACTTAGACCAGTTAACAATACACCCTTAAATCAAACGATTTGAGGGATTGTTTTATATATGTGTAATTGCAATCAAAATGACAAATTATGCGTCAATTTTATCTTAAAAAGCGTAATTTTCATTTAAATTTCATAAAAAATCAAAAAGTTTTAGCAAATCCAGGAAAAATAGGACAAAATGGCACCAAAATGGCCATTTTTATGACAAATATGACCGTTTTGATCAACCTAACACAGTTCAAATCTCTCCTTCTCCGCCAACGAAAAGGACACCAAACGGTGTCCTTTTTTCGTTGGTGTGGGGAGATTTGAGTTCGTAAGAGTGACGGAGGCACACGAGGGACGTGCGCTACCGCGCATGGAAAGTAAAAAGAAACTATAAATTCCAATTTATAAAACATTCAAAAACCTCCGCGTAAAAAACGCGGAGGTTAATTTTATGGTGTGAATATTTCCTCTAACTGCTTTTCTACTTCGTTCTTCTCTGCTTCGTTTGCAACAGGAGTGAGTGATGAGTGAATACTGCGTCTAATAACTGCAATAATCTTCTTTAGAGGATGTTTGATATGCTCGGGCTCAACTCTGTGGTTTCCGTGGGCAACGGTTGCCTTACGAATTACCTCTTTTTGTTTTGCATTATTCCAAGTAGGAACAAGTACAACGTCGCCCTCATTCAAAATTTCACCGTTAGGATCATAACGATAAATCTTATTTTTCTTCTTCTTTTCGGGCCATACTACCCCAACAACCTCAATGCCCGGCTCTTCGGGTGCTGCTTCAAACTGATCGTCATCATCGGGAATAATTTCTATTTCACTAAGATCAAGTTCGGGCTGTGCCATAGCTTCGGCAAAGTCGTCTTCGTTAACCTCTTCAAGAATAACGATTTCTTCAAGCTCTTCAATTACGCGCGAGTAAATCTCGTCATAATTTTCAACTTTAATAATAAATGTATAAAGAATATTTGTGTTTGTTGGAATATGGAACTTAGTCATCGTTTCATCCCTATTTTCAGTCATCAGAATTGGAGACTGAATTGTGTCACGAATGCCAAGCATTTCATTAAACGTCTTAATCTCTACTATTTGGTATCCTTCGCAGTCAAATTCACCGTTAATTCTCTGAATATAAGAATCATAGGATTTGAGTATCTTATTAACTGCAGAAGCATATGTAACGTCCTCATTCTTTGTCAAATGCAAGAAGATGAGAAGCAATACAACCAAAACCGCAGACAAGCAAGCAAAAATTATTGCTAAAACAAAAACAACTCTTCTATTTGCAATGCTATTAAATTCAAAGTATTTCGGCTGATTTTCAGTTGAACCGGATGTTCTTGTAATGTTAAAGTTATCTTCTGCTAACGGAATACTAAGTGACGTTGAGAATGCCCCCGGAACCGCTTGATTAAACTTTGTACTCAAGATTTCACCGTTAACTTTAAGTGTTACATTAAGTACGCTTACTGCATTTTTAATATTATAGGTATCAATGAAATTTCTAGCAATCGCATCATATTTCCTATAATCAATGGAAATACTTTCGTTTACTCTGAATGTGGATTTATCTTTTACGCTGACTGTTTGAGATGGCAAGAGATTTTCTTCGAAGGTATAATACGGTGTACCCGTATCCTTTCTTGTGATAGTAAGCTTTGCATCAATACTGTACGTATAATTAAAGTTCATCTCTGAAGAAGCAGTATTCAAAGCATAACAAAAATCAGCTTTGATACCGTCAGTAAGTGATGAAATATAGGATTGGTCCTTATCTATCCACTCGCTTTCAAAGAAATTGTTGCTCATATAATGAACCTTATAGTCAACACTTCCCGCCTCTTTATATTCTATGTAGTGAGTTTTATTCATTTGGTTATATACAATAAACAAACCAAATGAAATTACCGCTAACAGAATAATAGCAGTCAACTGAATGAGCGTCCACTTTCTTCTATTGCGTTTATATTCTTGTCGTTTTTGTATTTCAAGCTCAGACATATTGGCTCTCCTTTACTTAGCGTTTAAACAAGCTTCTCATCCAAATTGTTGGATATCCGAAATAGGGCAACTTAATACTTATCACGCCAACGATTTCGGCATCTGTTATATAACCGGAATCCCGATCCTCGTTTGCGTCGCCCTTGGTATAATACCTTGCTACACCGTTTATAATTTCTATTTCAACAACCCTATGAACAATCATAGAGCTGTTTTTTTCAAAAACAATAACCTGACCTTCTTCAATGACCTGATCGTCATATTTTTCAAACATAACGACGTCACCCTTATTAAGTTCGCCCGTCATAGACTCGGTGGCGATAACGAGTGAGCCGTATTTGAACTGATTTGAAATAAGCATTACCGTGCCAACCATAATTACAACAACTACAGCGGTCAGAATGGCAGAGGCGACCTTCCACGCAGGCGATATATTGCCGAGTGCATATCTCACCTTTTTTTCATAGAGCGCATCTATGAAAAGATAGATGACTATGGGAAGGAAAAGCTTAAACATATTTACAAGTGAATCTTCAATTCCCGACGTAACGGAAAAGGTGTATGCGTGGAGAATTGTAAGCAATCTGAAAACGATATTCGGATACATTCCGTATCGTTTTGAGAGATAATTATACAAAAGATTGGACAAAAGTGCGGGCATAACTGCACCTGCAACAAGGTCCATAAACTGATTAAAATTTCTAACAGATGGAATATTGGAAACAATAAGCATGTCCGCAATAACGCAGGACAAATAGCACAAAGCTTTGGTTAAAAATCCCTTTTGAGCCACAAGCACGTAGCGCACTCTCTCGGTGCAAACGATTATAACGGCTATTGGCAGGAAAAAGCGCCAAAAGTTGTTACCGGAATTAATTCGGTAAGGGTTTCTGTAATACCCAAACTCCATTCCCGATAAATAGTAAAACATAACGTAAAGCAAAGCAATTACTGATATAATTAGTAATACTTGCTGTTTATAAATTGAGAGTATCGGTCTTTTCTTAACAAAATACGGAATTATTATTGCCGCAGGAAGCAGAAGAATTGCTGCAAATATTCTTCCGCTTTCACCTATCGGCAATAATAAAGCGATCAGGAGGGCGGCAAAAAGCGATGCCGAAGCAATTAAATTAACTTTTCTATCGGTCATTGCCGTCCTCCTTGTTTTTAATTAAATGCTTGATTTTGTATAAAATTGAGATTAGGGTTCAACAGGAGCTGCTACGGGGTCAACCTGTGCGCCAGCAAATGATATTTCAAATGTTGCTTCATGTTCTTCAGTAGGTGTTTCAATAATAGTAACTGTTACCCAAAGATCCTTGCTTTCGCCAGGCTGAAGGTCATAACTACTTGTATCAGATTCTGTTTCACTCCAAGACCAAGTTGCTGTGAAAACGGGGTCGTGGTCTGCCTCATTCTCAATTGCAAGAGCGGAAGGTGTAAGTCTAGCTGCAAATTCAGGGCTATCGTTTGTAATTGTGAATTTTGCAATAACTACTTGACCTTTTACTGTAAAGTGAGTAGAAATAAGTTTTGCACTGTCTCTTCCTTCGAGAATCTGAGCAGCTGCGTTATTACCTGTATCATCTTTTACAATAGAGGCAGCAGAGAAATAAATGTCAGCATCAAATTCACTCTGAGCTATGTCTGTCTTAGCAGCAATATCACCTGTGATTGTGAGTGTGTCAGTCAATGCAGCATAACCAACACCGAGTAACATCATTGCAACGAGCAAGAATGCTACGATTACGATTTTTCTGTTTTTCATGTTTTTTCTCCTTTTCTTTTTTAAACAGAATATATACAGATAAGGTCTGCGCCTTAACTATATCAAATTAATTTGGTCATCCGGGATAAGCTTGGTTATAATAATCCATCGCCTTCTGGATGTTTTGAATTGCGTAAATAATCTCTGCGCGAGTGTACTTATTTCTAACAACCTTGAATTCCTGACCGTTGTTATGGTTAACGTAGAACTTTTCTGCATCATAGAATGCATTTTTAAGTCCTATAACCGCAGGGTCTGTGGAATTTGGATGTTTCTTAATTATGTCATACGCCTTCTTAAAGATATTGACGTTATCTATCATATTGAAGATATCTTGGTCTTCAGCAGAAATAAGCTGTTCCATTGTCTTCATAATGTCATACTGGTCACCGTTGGGCGCACCTACAAGATAAGTAATGCCGTCGGCAATTTCATAATTTTTATAGGTTGCTATCCAGCTTGAATAATCAATATTTCCGTTTGCATCAACGTTGGCTTTTCCTTCATAAAGCTCACCAACCTGATACCACAAATCGCCCATCGAATCCGCCCCCTCAGAATATGCAATAGCATAAACAGTGGGTTTTGTACCGGGTGTAAGCGGTTCAACTGTTATATAAATGGTATATTCACTTCCCTTGGGTCCGTTGTTGTTATAGTTGTCGCCCGTGGTAGTGTCTTTGTCAAGATTTTCTCTGCGAATAAGGATGTTCGCTTCTCTTTCAACACCATCCATATTAACCACAAGGTCATTTCCAAACAATGCATTGAACAACTCGGGGTGTGTTTGCGTTGAAACAGAAACACCGCCGGTATTGGCATATACCTTTTCAAGCGCATCCTTAAGAATCCAATAATCTCCACCGTCTTTCCTGTCATTCAAAACAGCAAGGAATCCATCGTGCACCGCATCCATGTGAATATCAAAATGGAAATTTACAAGTATTTCACTCACCGAAGGAGCTTTAGAGCCATAAGTATATGTGACATAAAAATCTCTCTCGGTTTGAGGGGGAACCCAGTCCTCGTTATTAAAGGTCTGATAATTGTCACTCATTTGGTCCTTGGTTACTATGCTTATACCGTTATTTTGCCCGATGAGAGAATTCTGACCGTAATCATTTGTACATCGTGGCCCAATGTACCAATATGTAACGTCAGTGTTATTGTGTACGGTTATTTTGTAGGTTACAGTACCGTTGGTACGATTAACGTTTACCGTTGTTGAATGATTAGTGGGCAAAATAAACTCATTTTCCCTACTTGTTACGTTGGTGGCATTCATCAAGGTAACCTCCTTAATGTAAACCCCCTGAAAGGGCTTACCCTCAGCTTCCGCACTTCCGGTAACTGAAAGATTGTCAGTAAGTGCCGCATAACCAAAACACAGAAATAACGTCATAAGCATCATGGCAACAAGAAGAATAACAGCGTGAAATCTTTTGACCATAATGCCTACACCTCCCTACATTATCGACTAAGTCCTTCGGTTCCACCAAACAAAAAAGTACGATTTTTTTATAAAAATTCTACTCTAACAATGTAATTATAAACTTATACAAAGCATTTGTAAATAACAAATGGGAAAAATGTAAAATTTCGCTTTTTTACACATAAATTTCGCTTTATTAGTGAAAATATACACTTATTTTTATGAACATTGACGAAAGTTGTCTATTTTGGTTATAAATCTGAGAGATATAAAACGCTCCAAACACCTCTCAACTCAAAAAGAAGTGGGCACAAGCTAAGCTTGTGCCCACATAATTTTTGGTTTTGATTTATCAGATTATTAAAATATTTAAAAAAGACTTTACCACCATAATTGGAAGGTAAAGTCTTTATATTTTTTAAAACTGAAATTCGACATATTTAGGTTCAGGGGGAGGTGTGAGCCACTCTTCAAGCTTATCGTCCTCAACCACCTCAAAGGTGATACCGTTGCGTCCTGTTTCTTTGCAATATTTCTCAATGGGGCTACCAGCTTTACCACCGACCACGAGCTTCCAAGTACACGTACACATAACGTTCAATTTTCCGGTAACACCAAAAATGAATTCATCACCAAACTCGCTCACCGCAGGATCAACGTAAAAATGATGCTGAGCGTATGTATTATAGCACGCCATCGAACAAATTTTTTTGACGTTGCTGCCGAATTTAACACATCTGAGGTATTTTGCGCACAGCATACATTGCTGACCCACAATCTCAACATTGGCTGGAATTTCGTAATAAGCATTCTCCCTGCCAGAAGGATACATCACAAGTGTTTTGAGATCATTTGAGAAAATCACACCGTCAATACACTTATAATATTCGTTTTTCTGATCAATTACAAGAGTTGATATATTGTAATCGTCATAAAAAGCTCCTGGTTTAATATCTGAGATATCAGAACCAAAATAAACGCTTTTCAGATCGTAATACTCCCAAAAGGCATTATTAACAAATGTAGAAATGCCATCACCGATGACCAATTTTTTCACCTTTTTATATCTACTTTTGGGGAGCTTTGAGTCAAGCACGCATACCGTAACGTCCTTACGTGTGAGGTCAAGTGAGAACAGCTCAAGTGTATCTCCCTCCAGCTTTCCGCCAAACCCCTCATCAACAAATTCAAACGAAATCGAACCCTCGCTTGCTTTTTTATGGCGTTCAACTAATTCTTCGTAAGGCGTTGCCAAAAATGCTTCTGCATCCTCTTCACTCACTTCAAGAAACGGAATGTTGCATTTGTTACAATGCTCCCATATAGCAGATCCTATAGTGCCGCCAACGATAACATTCTCGTAAAAAACACCATCTTCACACCAGTCGCCGTCAAAAATTGGATTTTCAATGACCTGTATCGCAGGGGAAATATAATATTTGCGAATTCCAAGATATTCATAATTATCTCCTGTAATAGCGCCGCGATTATTATTTCTCCATATAGTATGGGTTGTTCTATCAAAGGCATTTTCTCCGATACTGCGACAATTTTTTCCGATCATAATACCCGACACGTTTTTTGCATCCGCAAATGCATACTCTCCTATCTCTTCGACCTCATCAGGTACAAAAAAGATATCGCAAACCTTACCTGCGGGATATTTGATGAGCTTCTTTTTGCCGACGGTATAGATAACTCCATTTTCACTAATGAAATTTTTGTTTTCACTTGAAACGAAAAAACGAATTGCGTTATCGTAATTACGAATGAAATTTACCTCAATCTCCTCACAGGATGCGGGAATATTCACCTCGGTAATAAAATCATATTTCGTCAAGTCGCCACGAAATGAGCCTTGTCCTATCTTCGTTACACCTTCAGGAATATTTATCGTATCGCACAACCCTGTAATCACGCCATTTTCGTCTATATTAAAAATATTTAAACCGTTATTTTTCATACTTGTACTCCAACCTCAAAAATATAGCGTTCCGAAGTCGCCCAAATCTTCATTACGTTCCTTCCAACCGAGCCAGATCTTTATCTCTTCCTCTGAATTGCCCACCACCTCAAATTTTATTCCGTTTGCATTGGCAAATATCTCTGCGTTTGAACCGAGCTCGCCACCGATAATCATTTTTTTGTAATTTTCCATATGATACTCATATTCCTTACCACTCCATCGCCCTTCTTCGCGCACAAAAGCGTTTTCTTCAATCTGCGTTGTAGGCGGAATATAAATCTTCTCAATATCCGTGTAAGAAAATGCCCCGTTCTTTACAATCTTGACACTATAATGCAAGAATATACCTTTGACAATCGCACAATTCGCAAATGCTTTAGCTGGAATCACCTCGTTATAAATATCCGCATACTCCGGTAATATAGACCCTTGAAACGCACTTTCACCAAGTTCACATGAAGGAATCTGAGTGTTTTTCAAATTGGAAGAGCAACAAGCTCTATCCGAAATGCGACGGAGTGTACTTGGAAATATAATTTCTTTTGCATCGACAAAGCAGCAAGAATCCTCGCAAAGCTCATAAACCCCCTCTGCAATCTCCACGGTTTTTCTGTAGTGAGAAGGTGGCAGATAAATCAACCTTGTACCGTCGGCAGAATACAAAATACCATTTTTACTTTGATAGTGTGGATTCTCTTTGCAAATATGAATTTCTTCCAGGCTATGCGGATGGGACTCTACCTCTCCCCAAATATTATGGTGTTGTTTTGTCGAGGTATCATACGATTGGCGAAGAGCAGATGGCTCAAAGCACTCAATGGTCTTAGGAAGCACCAATTTTTTCATGCTTTCCAGTGGGCCAAGTGCTAAAGGTGCAATTTTCCGTACTCCGAAAGGAATGCGTATCTCTTTGCTGAAGCCACCAAAAGTTCCGTTTTCAATTTTGAAATTATTGATATCATCGAGCAAAAATGTCCCATCCTTCACGTCATTGGAAAACATTACTCCGTTGTCTATAAAATGATTTTCGCTCATATATTTCTTTCTGTATTCTGCGATGGTTGATTTATTGGCAGGCGAATACTCATCTTCAGAGTGTAATGGTTCTGCCTCCCAATTACAATAGGGACAAATAAACCAATCGTTAAAGGTTTCGTTGCCACAAATAGGACATCTAATAATTGTTCTACCTAAGTCAAGGCACGTTTGATATTCGTCCTCGCCTATTATGTCTTTAAGCTTTTTATTTGTTGTCATTCACAAGCTCCTATACTATCTCCCTAGTAACATACCAACCGCGTTTCCGCGTGCAATGATTTTACCGTAAAAATCAACGGTTACGTCACGATTTTTTCTGTAATAACCAAGTATTGTGCGATTAAAATTCTTAACAACAATATCGCCATTCGGCATGTGTTCATAATATCCTATAATGAGAAATCTACTGTCTTTAATTACTTCCTCTCTTCCCATAATTTTCTCCTTTTTTCAAAAATATCAAAAGGTTCGCTCAAAAGTTCTATGCCGTATTTTTTCGCAAACGCCTCAGCTTTTTCTGGATTTGTCAAATTAAAATACTCCCAATTATCAAATTGATATGCACTTAACAAAAGCTTTTTTATTTTTTCACAATAATCACTTTCAGGATCATATTTGCACAAGAAATCAAGTAATGCAAGATAATATCCTTCAATTTTTTCATTGTCTTCACACTCATCACACTCAATCAGATCAAACAAGCACTCACCAACATTTAAGGAAATCAAAACATGCGCACAATCATCAGAAATTTCAGTTAAAAGTTCAAAAGTGCGATCCAATTCAACAGATAATAATAATTGAAATGCAACATCAGGATCATCGGGAGAAATTTTGTGTGCTTCTTCCAAAAGCTCCTCAATTATTACATAATCAACATAATCATTCAATTCGTTAACAACTTCTTCTACATCCATTTCCAACAAAATAAAGGCGGCTTTGTGTAGATTTTTTAAAGAAGGATACTCAATCAAATCTTCATAATCGTTGTAATATGCTTTTCCTGACAAATAAAGCCAAAACAAAATATCGTTGGCGAATCCCTGAGCATCATCAAATTCAACTGCAAGCAGTGCCTCTTCAAGTGCTTTGGCGGTGGATTCGTCCATGTTCTCGGTATCAGGACAAAGAGAATCAATCATATCCCACAAATCATATTTGTCCTTAACCACTTCCGCTACAAATGTTTTAAGCTTATCCAAATCAGGCACGGCAACATCTACCGCCTCGCAATTAGAAAATACATAATTTCCCGTTCCATATAATTGAATTAACTTCGCTATTGCTGTCGATACACAAAGTTCATCTTTGGATTTAAGACAATTTAAAAGAATTCTTTCAACATCAGGATTTTTACCAATACTATCGCACATTTCAAAATAGCGGCTAAAGACTGCCTGATTATAGAAATAATGCCAATACGGACTATCCTCGTTGCAAAGGCACTCGTCAAGGAATACACTTACACCTTCAGCAGGAGACGTATCTCCATTTAATGCTCTTCGAAAGCAAAAATATGCCTCCTCATATCTGCCCAATTTATCAAGAAGATAACCGTAATGCGCGCTCGCATCTCCGGCTTCATCTTCTTCATTTGCTATTTCCTTGTAAAGTTCTTCGGCTTCATCATATTTGCCTTGCTCGTAAAGCTCGTCGGCAAGATGAAGCGTATCCCAATAAAAGTCCATATAATCATCAGTTTCCGTTTTATCAAATTCAACGTTATCCATTTTATTTATTTCGCTCATAGCTTTTCTCCTTTTCAAAATGCTTTAGAATTTGAATATTTCAACTCTAACTATGCTTATTTAAATAAATCCTCAATCTCGCATTCTTCCTCGCGTTCTTCAAGGAGCTCTAACAATCTGGGATTCAATTCTATATTCTTTACAGCTTCATAACGAATAAGCTCTTTTGCTTTGTTATGATTTTTAAGTACAGGAAAAACAATGTCGCAAAACGAATCATCACTTTTGTACACGCCATCATAATAGAAACAGAAAAGAATTGCCTTTGCAAGTCCATTCTCTGCCCATTCATCATCTTCGGGAGATTCTACCGCGCAAAGAGCTGTTTCCATAACTTTCTCAGCCATAATCGGTATTTCACAGCAATTGTGATAAATAAACTCATAATACAATGAGTATACCATATTGCGAACGTCTGTTTCGTCTTCTATGTTTTCACTAATAAACGCCTTAAACTTTTCCATATTGGGAAAGCCGGGAATACTTATTGCTCCCTTTCCCTCTATAACAAACTCACCTGTTCCATATATTTGAAGCAGTGCAAATTTTGCTTCGTATGCTTCTTCTGCATCAGCATTTATAACTTCCAAAAGAAGCTTTTCTGCATCAGCTCTGTTTTCATCTATCTTTTTTGCTAAATTGGTATTTTCCATAATAAATTAATTCTCCTTTTATTTATAGCGCGTTTGCATATCATTTATAGATTTTATATGGGCGCATCCACTCACGGAATGCATCCATTGCTAATTCAGGTGTTGAATCTTTTTCAGAGCCATCAAAAATGCTTTTGCACTCATAACCTGATTTATCTACAAAATTATAGCTGTAAGACCAAGCAACACCGTGAAAGCCCTTAAGTGCTGTATCGGAAGCGGACAACCAATACGAATAATTTTTCACCAAGCTAATCAATGCAAAATATCTATTTGCAGGAATTTTCTTTATAACTGTTTTGGTCGGTGTATCAAATCCCGTTGCATAGTTAATTTGAATTTGACCATTTGAAATCTCATAGGATTTAACGTATTCATAATATCTACACATCATATCATTATTGTGCATATAAGAAATGAAAAAATTTTCAGCATAGGGTTCAAGAAGCATATTTCTCAAACGTTTCAAAGCGGAAAGAGTATTACCATGATCTTTAGGATCATAACATTTTCCACCACGAGAATACATGTAAATAAACTCCTCAATAGCATTACAAATGGTTTCTTCGTTATAACCTTGAGATAATAAATCCTGAATTTTTCTTGTATAAATGCGAGCACTCCTCTCGGATAAACCCTCTCTAATCAAATAATTTTCGTACTCTTGAATTAACATAGTTCTCCTCCTATAGCAACTATTTATTTTTTATCATTATATCACGATTTTTTCTGCAATTCAACAATCATTACAGATAGTAAAATTAGGTTTTGAAATTTACGCACACTTCAAAATTTCCTGCACCTGATTTCCAAGAAGTGTTTTTTCATCAATCAAATGTTTGGTTAACGCATCAAGCTTAGACCTGTTTTCAACGAGCAACTGACGAACTTTGTTATAATAATTCTCCATTTCGGTAGCAACGCGAGAATCGCGTCTATCAAGAACTTCACCCGAGGGACTTGAGGAAAATACAAATTTATTAAATCCGTAAGAGCAATAATCATCAACAAAACGATGAACTATATCAAATGCTCTTGTCAAATCGGAATTTGCCCCCGTATCAACCACACCGTAACAAATTTCGGTGGCCGCCTTTCCCGCAAGCAAATACATTACTCTTGTTTCCATCATCTGCTTTGAGTAAAAGTACAATTCATCTCTATGTATTGATGCGACTCCTGCTGCAAAGGAATCGTGATTGAGTGCAGTCACCAAATTCACACTTCCCGGATCTAAAAGCTCAGCAACAAGAGCATGTCCCGCCTCGTGACAAGCAACCAAAGGCAAAGCGCGAGCATCTTCTTCGAAGCTTTCAGGTGCTTTGAAAATAATGCGCAATATGGCTTTGATCATATCCTTCATCTCAACCTGCTCTCTACCGTCAAAGGCAGCATAAACACCCGCTTGATTTACAACTGTTTCAAGTTCAGCACAAGATCTCCCCTGCAAAAGTCGTGAGATTTTCTTAACGTCAATATCAGAAACAAAGGGCTTTTTGGAAAGATAATAGGCAACGATATCTTCTGCATCCTTACCTTCAGGACATCTCAAAAACAAAACGCTATCAAATCTTCCTGCTCTGATTAAAGAGTCTGGGAGTTTTTTCAAATTGTTCGCAGTTGCAACTACAAACACCTGCTTATTCTTAACTTTGTCAATACAAGATTGCACCGTTACGAACTCCTCAGTATCCCTGCGACGTTCATCTTCATTAGCAAATTTATCAAGGTCATCTAAAAGAATAACGGAAGGCGCATTTTTCTCTGCTTCATCAAAGATTCTGACAATTTCATCAACAAAATCTCCGTTAGATTTGTCTTTTCTGCAAATGTATGCATTTCTATTGCAAGACTCTACAAAGCAATTTGCAAGTGTACTTTTACCAACACCGGGCGCTCCGTGCAGAAGCAACCCGTGAGGCTCAGTAACACCAAGAGCTGCATATTTTTCAGGATTAATAAGCTGGTCAAGGATTCTCGAAAGCTCAAGCTTGATTGCTCTGTAACCTATAATTGATTCAAAATACATTTTCCATCCTCCGTCATTCACACACTATTTTTATGCTTTATATTCTTTAATTAAACGAGCAAATTTATCATACATTCTAATTTTGTCTGCATTTTCGCAATAATCAGATACAATACCGTCAAATTCTTGCTCTGCGAGTTCGAAATTACAATAGATTCTTGAAACAATCTCCTCCTCTCCATCTTGTTCGATTGAAAAGAAGTAACCACATTCATCATTCATATATGCTTTGAATTGACGAAGTGTTGATATATGAACGTTGTGAGACGCCTGATCGCATCCTGAATATTCTTCTATAAGCCATTCTATATCTCTTATTAATGTTTCAACATCATTGATGTTATTCTTTTTCATTACTCGCTTCAATGCTCTGATATAAACCTGTCTTGAAGTTTCACTTATACCATTCATCAACAAGAAATGCTCAAAACCTTGAACCCATTCCCAATCCATTGAAGCAGGATGTGTCCTGCTTACTTTTACGGGAGTAGCACCAACAGTATTGGTACTATCCTTTTCTGTATGTATAATAATGCTTAAGCACTTAGCAAGCATCGCCTCTAAAAGCACGTTGGAAGGAGCTAATTTATAGGCAGTATACAGACCCTTAATTTCCCCAAAAGCATTCGCAGTCTCGGGAGTTGATTTTTCATCAAGAATTGCGATCATCTGATCGAGTGACATATCTACTACATCAGCTTTTCTTTGAGTAGGTGAGTTTGTCCAATATATTGAATTATTTTTTTCTTTCATTTTTGCAGATCCTTTCTATATTAATCATTGTTATTTTCGGTTGTAGAAGACACTGAATTATTAGCAAAGTCCTCAAATCTTCTAAGGGCATTGATAATTGTATGATTACTCTTGTTTCCTATATCTTCTTTTTTTCCACCAATATCATACATAGGAACTATAGATGAGATTTGTTGATACAACTCATCCCAATCAAGTCCTTCATCTCTCATAATTGATTTAACAGAGGTAATATATGAATAAATAGTACTTTTATCACTGTTCAAGCTTTTTTTGCTATATCCATTTATCCTCATAAAGCTCTCAAAATCCTTTTCCATATCACCGGTTAGCGTAACCTTGGTATAAATTTTACCGGTGCGTTTTGTAGTACTACGAGAATTTTGGTGCGCCATTTCAGCCTGCTTCTGCTGTCTTAATGCCTCTTTTTCTTCCCTTTCTTTTCGTGCAGCTTCTCTTTCTGACTCAAGCGCATCATCAACCTCTTTTTGCAATTCTTCATCAATATCATAAATTCCTAAAACAAAAGATTTAGGGATATTCATCTTTATTTCCTTGCCAACCTTATTGAATCTAACCGTTATTCGATTTTCATCTCTGCTGATAATTTCGCCCGTTCCCCAAACTTTGTGCTCGATTCTTGCCATAATTTCTCTCCATTTCTTAGCATTGAATTATTGTTTTAATTTGCTATCCTTGATTATTTTACCATCACTTTCGAAATTTGTCAAGTACTTTTCGAAAACTTTCGAAAGTTTTTTGAAAATTTTAATAAAAACAAAAAAAAGACTTGGATTTTTCCAAGTCTCTTATATATTTGTCCATTAAAACAAAATATTTGTATCAGTTCTCGCTCAAAGAAAATGCCAAAAGTTCAGAATCAACTTCAGTTTTTTTATCACTTAATAAAATTCGAAATGCCGTGCCTTGTTTTTTACCCAATTGATAAGCGCTCTTTAAACATACAAGAGGTGTGTACGTTTTTGATACCTGAAATGGTTCATATACCTCATCAACTGCATTTCCGGGAACAAATGCAAGGTAGTAACAATCTGTTTCATAGTTGGTTTCAAATTGCGTCATTCCCATTTTGGATGCTAATTTACGTTCTAATACAGAGAGATTGTTTTTGTTTTCCAAAATGAGCTGATTCATGGCTATTTCAGTAGAATCCAAAAATTTAACGTCATCACCTTTATTTAATTGAGAAATAAAAACAGTCAATAAGCGTTCCAATTCAATATTAGAAAGCTCCTGATTAATAATTATTGAATTTTCCAAGCAAGTGTTTAGATATAAATCAACAAAATAGTATGAGAGACCAAAACCGTCCCTGCGATATTGTTTAAGGGTATATTCATATTTGCGTTCAATTGTATTCATAAAATCCTCCTATATTTTTAACTATACTGTTACAGTATCATTTTTACTGCTATTGTAACTTTTATGAAGAATTAAGAAATCAAATCAATCAATGCTATAAATTCATCAACTCTACCAGTAAACTCATGATCTACCCCTTCGAGTGATACAATTTTTAGAGTATCAAGATAATTCATCACAATTAAAATTTATAGTAAAGTTTAAAGGCATTTTGAAGATTTCTTCAAAATGCCTTATCTTTATCAAATTTACATAGCATAAAAACAATTTATTTATCCATAGTAAAATATCTTTTATATTCCATCGCTGCAAAAATAAGCGCCGCAACGCCATAGCTCCAGTTTTTGTCACAAGGAACCATTGTATATCCAAGTTTTGGGAATATGGGCACAGGAATGGTGGGCCCACTAATTTCCGTCATAAATATACCCCTACCATTCTCTTCCATGGCATTTATACAGGCTTCAAATGCTTTTATAGCAGGTTCAATGAATTTCTCATCAAGATAACCGCGCCTAATGCCGTGAAGCCAACCTGCACTAATTAGAGCCGTTGCAGATAGTTCACGGTATGATTTATACTTTAAAAGAGTTCCAAAAGTATAATCATCCCTCATGCAACCAAGAAGTGCCTCACTTGTCTTTTGAAAAAGATTGATAATTTCGTCCGCTTCTTTATGATCCAACCCAATATTATCAAGAATCATTGGGAAAGCACACACAACCCAACCATTTCCACGTCCCCAGAACAAATCTCGACCGGGAAAAGCACGGTTGGATTTCACCCAATACGAATGTGCCCAAAGATTTTTCTCCTTGTCCATCATCATAGAAGCATATTGCTTGGGTTGTCTTGCGGCAAAATCGAGCATTTCTGAGTCCCCACTCTCCTTAGCATAAAGAGACGTGAACACCGAAAACATCATAACACTGTCCACCCAAACGCTCTTAGGATAAAGCTTGCCCTTTTTACTGCAACCAAGATGGTTAAGGCAATCAAGATAAAGTCTTGGCTCGTTGCGAATGTAATCAAGAACTTTTTGTGTAAGTCTTTTATACTCCTCATTACTTGTTCTCTTATACATTGCATAAGTAATCAAACCGGGTGCCGCTGTATCTGACTGATCAACTGCAGGGTCAACCTTTGCCCAATAATCGCAATAATCACACAAAAACTTTGTATAGTCCTCATTGCCATTTTCCTTATCAAATTCATCAAGCGCATATCCAAGAAGAGCTTCTCCCCACATCCATTTCATTTTTGGATCGGACGTTGAAGTCACAAAATCTGCAAGTTTTTTCACTTTAAGATAATATTCTTCATTATATTGCATACGTCACCTCATGAAAGCGATTCAATAAGAGCTTCATAATCATGTTTTTCTTCCAATGTCAACTCATCAAGCTTGCCCTCTCTTGCGATAGCAAGATATTTTTCAACCTTTTGATTCTTTTCTTTTGACAATACATATTTCTTTGCCATAACAAAACCAAGAATCATAAACAATATGCAAGTAAATGCCATAACGTATTTTATTCCATTTTGGGCAGCAACAGGTTGTGTTGTAAGCTTTTCATCATAACCTGTAAATTGAAGCACCATTGAGAAAAGGAATATTACAAGCGCAGAGCTACTCTTTCTTGCGAATGTCATTGTCGCACTATAGCTTCCGCTTTGACGGGTGCCCGTAATAAGCTCACCTGCATCAACTGTGTGTGGGAACATAATCCAGCTTGTAAGCTGTGCGCCTGCAAAACCAAGTGCAATAAAGAATACGCAAACGTAAGCAATATAGAGATTTGATCCCAAAATTGCAAAAGCAATCAATGCTACAATTGAAAGAGGAAGACCAAAACCATAAACTTGATTTACATTCACCTTTTTAATAAGCTTGCTTACAATCGGGAACGCACAAAGCTGCACCGCAATAAAAATACCAAGGAATAATGTTACACTTCCCTTTGGATTTGTAACGTATGTTGCAAACATTGCCACACCGGTTGAAAAAACATCCATACAAAGTGCCTGACCAAGATACATACCAACAAGCTGTCTAAAAGAACGATTTTTAAGCGGTCTAACAATCTCAAATAAAGTGAATTTTCTTTTTCTTTCGGGAACTTCAACTCTTTCCTGCACAAAGATAGCGCAAAGAATAACAGGAAGAGCAAAAAGAATACCAAATCCAATTCCAACAATAAGATAAAGTGTTGTAACGTCAATCTTGCCACCATTATATGCGTCAAGAACAATTGAAGGAAGAAGTGTGCAAATTGCCGTACTTGCCGTTGAAACAACAAGTCTTAAAATGTTTGCACTATCTCGTTCTTCACTATTTTTGCTTATTTCTGCAGACAAACTGCTGTATGATACGTTAATCATAGTAGAAACAGTGTTATAGAACAAATATGTAGCCGCACAGTAAATAAACTTCCATGTGCCATTCATACCTCTAACAGGCAAGAAAATAAGCGCAAAAGCTACTGTAAGAAGGCATCCACCCGCCAGCACAAATGGACGACGTCTACCCATTTTTGTTTTAGCATTGTCACTTATAACACCCATCAATGGGTCGCTAATAGCGTCCCAAATTTCAGAAATAAGTGTAACAATACCAGCCAATGCAGGCTCAAGGCCAATAACATTGGTTAAAAAGAAGAAATATAGTACACCAACAAGTGCCTGTCCTCCACCACCATAAAAATCTGCAAGAGCAAAAAATCCACGCTCGCCCTTTTTCATGGTTCTATCTAATTTTTTATCCATAAAATTACCCCTCAATCTTCATTGCGTTAAGAGCTTTAAAACTCTTTTCAATATCACAATATGGATTATCGGTTTTCTGCTCAATCACATAATAGGAGCATTCTTGTGCCATTGCCGCTTTAATAACACCCTCAAAGTCAACAACACCGTCACCAATATAAGTATCCACACTTAAAACATCAATTCCGCTCTTTTTAAAGGTCAAGTCACGCAAATGTATTCCTAAAAGTCTGCTTCCAAATTCATTGACCTGATCAATTGGCGATCTGCCACTGCGCGCAGTCCAATAAGTATCGTGAACAAATTTAATTTTGCTTGTTTTAGACAAAAGCTCATCCATTCGAGTTTTTCCGTTAGAAAGCTTAATATACTCCCAGTTGTGATGGTGATATGCAAGGGTTATTCCCTTTTTAGCATATATATCAGTTATCTCGTCAAGAGAGTTAACAAATCTATAAAATTTGCTTTCGCTACCCAAAATGCATTTGAACGGAAGCATGGATATTACAACGTTTTTACAACCCGTAATTTTGCAAAACTCAACCACATCATCAACATTCAAATAAACGTTCTTGGGTTTCACCTGAATAGAACTAATTTCAATGCCGAATTCATCAATAAGTGTCTTAATTTCACGAGCATTTTTTACATTAAAATCAATTCTTGCAACTTCAAAATTCTTGATGCCAAGATTTATTAATGGAAGATATGAAGCACGAATATTCTTTTTTTGAGTTTTTCTTATCGTAAAGGTTTGAACTCCAAAATTCATAATCAGTTTTCTCTTTTCCCTTCGTTATAATTAAGAATAAGTGTTTTTCCGTTAAAAGAAAATTCAATCACGTCTGCTCCTCTTTCAACCTTGCCATCAACATAATCATTTTCATATCTTGCATAATTGGTGTCAACAATTTCACCATTAAGCTTGAAATATTCATCATATTTAACCTCAAAGGTCTTGTTTGAGGTTTCATAATAAACAGTCATGTTCTTGTATTCGCATTTATTTTCAAGCATTTGTGCAACAAAAGCATCAAATGATCCGTTTTCCGCAACAGATCCAAGTTCAGTAATCCAAGCATGAGTGCTTCCACCCTCAAAAATAAGGTCATAACGAAGATCACCACTCGCTTCAATCATCTCTCTAACATTGTCCTTGATTTTGCTGCGATCACTTTCCAAATCATCTGCACTCACACCCGACATATCGTTTTTGAACATAAGTTTACCATTTCCATCAGAAATAGCATGCAACATTATGTATGTGTCACCCTTTCTTCCAAAAATGAAACCTTGATCAAGATAATCAGTAATAACCTCATCAAATAATCCCACTGGGAAATATGCATGAGTGTATTTTACAATATGCGGTTCAAGCATTCCTGTTTTTTCAGGTATGGTGTAAATCGAAATATTAATGTTTTCATCCTGCACAGAATAAGGCAAACGGCCATATCCCACCCAATATTGACCTCTTGAGCTGTTTCTCATAGGTTGAGCAGTATAAATAGAAAGATTAGAAGCTAAATTGCTAATGTTCACCTGATGTTGATCCGCATAATCTCCTGCAAAATATTGCTGCGAGGTGCTCATAGAATAATATGGAGTTTGATAAGTATAAACATTGGCTCTTTGAATTGTTTTTCCGTTTGTTGAAGGATTAATCAAGCCCGAAACAAAGCCCAAAGTGTTGGTAAGAGTCAAGGGCCAAAGATTAACAAGCTTAAAATCATTAAGAAATTCATTGTTAAAGAGCTTGTTTTTTCTAAGATAAGTAATGGAATTGTCAATAACCTCTTTGTTCGTGAACGCTTCCATTCCCATTTGCATCATAATTTGGTTAACGTCTTGACCAACCAAACCATATTCCACAAGTTCAGAAAGAGTCAAACCATTTGAGGATTTAACTATCTGCTTTTCAGATTCATCATTAAATATTTCCTTGATAACGTCAGGAACTTCATAAATCGGCTCACCGTTAACGGTGCTTTCATACATTCTTCTAAAGCAAACAAAGAATCTGTTGTCAACAGTTTTGTATTCTTCACCGTTTTGAAGAACCAAATTAATGTAATGACGAAGGCGGTTTCCTGTATCGTCGCTGGACTTGTTGTCCATATACATTCTTCCACTTGCAGACATAAACGCATACTGTGTGTTACCTGATTCGTCAACGTATTTATAGGATTGTGTTGCAATATCAATCCAAATAATGTCCATAACAATCTTCATGCGTTCAACCATGGCACTGTCCTCTGCTCTTGCAAACTGAATAAAGTTTGCCATGGGCGCAATGTTTTCAGGATAATAGTTGTTTGAATAGTATTCGTTAAAACCATAATAGTATCTTTGATACATCCAAGCTTCTATTCTCTCTTTGGCCATAGCTACATGCTCTTCACCCTTTTTGCCGTCTGCAAAAGTGGCATCGGGCCATTCGCAACCTGCAAGATATTCGGTTGTAGCAAAAAGAATCTGATGGTTTTCACTCCAATGGCACATACTGTCTTTTCTGCCATCATACTGATCCATCCAATATTTAAATCCTGTAAGACAGTTTTTAATTTCCTGTTTGTTTTCCTCTGTCAATCTGTGCTCGTTTTCAATATAGAATCTGATAAGACCGCATGCAGTAAAATCGGCACAGTCTTCTCTAATATCTATGCGCTCAATAGCACCCTCAAGATTTGCAGAAATGAGCGCAACGTCTTCAAAATATGAATCGTCAAGAAACTCGGATTGATATAGCATCTCTGTCAACTTTCCATCACCGCCCTTGGTGGTTTCTGCGGCAAAAGGTTTAACAAAAAGCATATTAATTCCAAATTGAATTATTACACTTCCCAAAAACGAAGTCACCAACCCCAAAGCAACCCAAATAACTATTTTCTTTGTTTTTGCCTTCTTTTCCATTCTCATTCTCCTTTTTAGATAGTAAAAAGTCATTTTTCCTAATGTCAAAAATACCTACGATGCGCAATATACAAAGTAATAGTATCATAATAGTGTCCATAAATCAACATAATTTTATAAAACTTTACAAATTTTATACAAATGTATAAGATATACTCTACAATTATACAGAAAAATAATGCCCAAGAAAACAAGGGCAACAGACATAAGTCGGTTGCCCTTTAATTCAAAATTTTTTAAAGCAGTCAAATTATTGCAATACATTAGTTATTTGTTATTTCACTATTTCATAATCCCAGTCAATGATGCCACCAAACTCCTTAACGTTGGTATATCCAAGCTTTACAAGCTCCTCGGCGGCAATTTTACTTCTTCGTCCGCTTCGGCAATAAACAAGTATCAACTGATTCTTGTCGGGAAGTTCCTTTTCGGCACGGTCTGCAATTTCATATTCAGGAATGAGTATCGCTCCCGGAATGTGCCCCTCGTCGTACTCTGACTGTGTTCTCGCATCAATAATAACGTATCCGCTTTCACTTTTCATCAACGCCCATGCCTGCGCCCCACTAATTTGCTCATATCCGATTGAACTTGACTCTTCACCGTTCGAACAACCAACACAAACAAAGGGAAACGCAAACGCAAGCACCATAACTAAAAATCTATTTCTTTTCTTCATATATTTACCCTTTCCAATTCTTTTTTCATATATCTTGGCGCATATTCGCAATATCCGTGCTTGTGATAGAACGAATATGACTCAAACCACTGTTCTTTTGGCTCTCCAAGATGCACAAGCGACACCAAAATTCCCTGCTTAATCATCTCGGCTTCAGCAACTAAAAGAAGCTCACTACCAATGCCTTTGCGCTTTTCAGATGCCTTTACATAAAGTCGATGCACAAATGCCTCATTAGTATTTTCAATTTTTGAATAAGCAACACTACCGATTACTCGGTCATTTTCATCAATCGCAACCCAAAACATATCTCCGCGGTCAAAATAGTTGGATTTTATATCCAACAAATCTTGATTTATGCTCGGCTTTCTCCCAAGTGCGTCCTTGGCTTGCAAAATCATAAAAATCAGGTCATCTCTATATTGTTCTTCATAAGGTATGATTTTCATTTTTTCTAATCGCCCCCAATCTTTCAATCCAAAATATTACCATATTCATTATACCGCTTCTATTAACAAAATGCAATAAGTTTGCATAATTACTATTCTACTTGACAATATAAGTTTTTCAATATATAATAACTATAGTTAGTATTGTCACCAACTAAAAAGTACTCTTAAAAGGAGAAAGCCGATATGATTTGCTTAATAAAAAAGTGTAAAACAAGTGAATTGATAACCTTAATCATTGCCATAATTGCATTGTGCTTATCCATTGTAAATCTTACAATGTTGCCCAAAGATGAGATTCAAGAAGTTGCAGACGTGCAATACGTCATCTTTCTTGGCACTAATGATAAAGACACAAATGAGCCGGTGTTCTCACCTGACGAATCAAAAGCTAAACTTGAAAAAATACTGCTTGATTACTTTGGCGGTTATACAATTCAAGAGGCAAACGGAGGATGGGACGATAATGGTACAATTTATCAGGAATATACCCTCGTAATCTACCTAAGCGACACAACTATTGATAAAGTCCATGCCGCTGCGGACGAAATGCTGCAAATCTTCAATCAAAGATCGGTATTGATACAAACAAATAATACCCAAACGGAGTTCTATTACTCCAATAGCTAATTTATATCAAACAAAAACCACCTTGTCACACAAAGTGCCAAAGTGGTTTTTATTTTTATTTTTATTTAATTATTTCTGCTCTTTCATAATGAAGGCATGCGACGAATTCCATTTAAGGAATCCTCATCCTTTTCTGCGCCAACGATGGCTTCTCCCGATTTTGAGCGATCAAATACCCATTCACCATTATTCAAGCTTAAATGAGTATAGTTTTCACCGTTCGAACGCAATTTCAAGTCAAAAGCTTCAAGTTCACTTACCTTGATGGTAACAAAAACGCAAAAAGCGCCCATAACCGCCCCCTCGGATATGGATTTTTATTTTTCCCGTATATTTCACATAAAAACTGAATACACTTAAATTAAAAACTAACGAGGTAAAATATGAAAAAATCAATTGGACTATGGTCCCTGTGGGGCTTTGCAATAACGGTGCTTGGTGGCACACTACTGCATTTTTTATACGATTGGACGGGCGAATCAAGATACTTCGCCTCCATTTCTGCGGTCAACGAATCAACGTGGGAGCACATGAAACTCTTTTTTGTGCCGACCTTTATTTTTGCGATAGTGCAAAGCATCTTTTTTGGCGACTCTCAAAACTTCTGGTGCATAAAACTTCGAATCACGCTAATCGGACTTGCGCTGATTCCAATAATCTTTTACACATATAACGGGGTAATCGGCAAATCGCCCGACTGGATAAACATCACAATATTTTTCATAGCGGCGGCAGTATCATATATATACGAATGGCTCAATCTGTTTAGCGACAAAATCACCTGTCATCACCCCAAGCTTGCGCTGATTGGACTAATAGTCCTCGCCCTGCTCTTTGTACTTTTCACCTACCGAACACCGACGCTCAACATCTTCAAAGACCCGATAACCAACACCTACGGAATTTAACCCAAGGGATAAATTGTGATTTATCGGAGAGTTTAAAAAAGTTAGTTTAAGCAAATGAGGAACTCCCTCAGTCGCTAAAGCGACAGCTCCCTCTGCGGAAGGAGCCTTTGCTAAGGCAACCTTTCTCGTGTAGCCGTGAAGTGTTGCAAAGCTTTATAATGCCTTATAATATCCAAAAATTTGAACCGTATGGCTACAAACCAAAGTGTATCTAACAGAGGCTCCTTCCGCAGAGGGAGCTGTCAACGAAGTTGACTGAGGGAGTTCTCCTCATTTACTTCACTAACTCCCCGACAAATCAAAATTTGAAACACAAGAAACTCATTTTCCTTTTCAAACGCAAAAATCCCCACGCACCGCGTGGGGATAAGTTTTTTACTTGTATTCTTTGGTTTTAACTTGGTTACCATTACTATAGTTCATATAGTAGCATATACCATCTTTTATACCAGATTTAATATCAGGAGTTTGGTCTCTATTACCACTACCATCATTTTTAATACCATTAATAATAATAGATGCATTAGTAGGAACCTCAAAACAGTAGATATCATATGTTCCATCATTACCTACAAGTTTCATATCAGCACCAGGCCAACCATTGTTGCTGGTGGAACTGGTCCAATAATACATATTAACATCAGTCCACTTCCAGTTGTTTTGGAAGAATACAGTATATGTATTTGAACTAGGTTCAATACCAAATTCAGCTACATAATGTGTTTTTCCATCTGTCAAAGAAGAAACCATCTGATCAGCAAGTTTAAGGGTTTGTCCTTTATATTCACCTGTAATCACATAACCATATGCATAAGCAGGAATTTCAAATGTATATGTTGTTCCATTTTTGGTCATTGATTCACGAGCATCCCATGAAAGATGATCCCAAGTATTTGTGCCATCACTATACCAATAGTGAATTTTAATATTAGTCCAGTTCCAAGAATTCTTAAAGTTTACTGTTTTATAAGTAGGAGTATATTCGCAGTTACGAACTTCATTTTTATTTGTTTCTTTACTACTACTGTTATAGTAAACAAAGTACAAGTTACCTTCATTAAGATTTTCAACCAATATATTTTGAGTCTGCTCTCTTGTAGTAGTTCCACTCTTAATGCCACTAATAATCAATCCTTCAGCATAAGTAGGAATAACAATCTGATAAATATTGCACTGACCATCTTTATCTACTGGATCACCCAAAGTCTCACCAGGCCAGTCAGCATTATGCCATGTATCATTAGCTGTCCAGTAATATACTCTTACATCACTCCACAACCAGTTATTCTGGAAGTAAATTGTAACCCCAAGTACACCACATATGGAGCAATAATTATCTTCACCCCACTTGTGTTCATCAGCTTTTCTTGTTGCTTCACATACATTACAATCGATGTCACAAGCACCATTATATGTATGAGCCGCAAGTTCAAGAGTTACTTTTTCTCTGCTAAGTTCTGTCTTACATACTGAACAGTAAACTACGCTATCGTAAGAGCCTGCTACTATACATGTAGAAGCTTTTTCGTTTTCCTTAACTGCATCTGCGGGTGTATGAGCAACTTTGCCAACTACTTTCTGTTCAACAAGAACTTCATTACATACTGAGCAATGCTTACCTTCAGTAAGACCTGTTGCTGTACAAGTAGGTGCTTTTGCTTCATCAACTACTTCTGTATGACCGAGAGCTGCTTTGATTACTGCGCTACATACTGTACATGTCTGTGCATTGTCGCAATCTGCTTCTGCACCTGCTGTGTGTCCCTTTGCAGGAATTACTTCTGTAGAAACAACGCGACCACACTCACATTTTACTGTGATTGAACCATCAGCTGTACATGTTGCATCAACTGTTGTGGTTGTTGTGTTAACATGACCTGTTGCATTTGTATGGTCATCTGTATAGGAGTGATCACAAACTGTACATGTGTATGTTGTGTAACCAGCATTTTCACAATCAGGAGCAGTTACTTCTGCATTGTAAGAGTGTTCAATTGTAGGAATTACTTCTTCATATGTATCACCACAAGAACATGTGAATGTTTCAATACCTGTTTCGGTACATGTGGGATTCTTTGTTACAGAGGACTGATGATTATGTCCTGTTGCAGGAATTACTGTTGTAGAAACAACGTAACCGCACTCACAAGTTACTGTGATTGAGCCATCAGTTGTACATGTAGCATCAACTGTTGTAGTTGTTGTATTTTCGTGTGTACAAGCAACTGTACCAAGAGTTACATTTGCTTTATCTTCAAGATTTCCAAGAACGAATACATCACTTTCCTGTCCATCAGCAACAATCTTGAATGTGTGTACATTAGAAGGAAGTTGGATTTTGTAAATGCCATTTGCTTCGTCAACGAGCATTGTGCTCATATCAATACCTTCGATAAGAGTTGTCCAAGTATCGTTACCATTTGCGAACCAATACTGAAGCTTAAGATTTGTCCAATCAGCAGTATTGTGAACATAAATTGTCTTAAATTCCTTGCTATTAGTTGTTACACCATCGTGTTCAGCGCATCCGTAAACACCCTGTCCACCACCATAAAGCTGGTTGAATACGATGGGTGTGTAGTCTGTAGCAACTTCATTAAGTTGTTCTTTTGTAAGTTCAGTAACTGCAATAATTACACCATCAACAGTATGAGTAGGAACACCATATCTGGGGTTAGAGAATGCACCGTTATTACCAACAGGGCTTGCTTCTGCTCTTACCCAAGGATATCTTTTACCTGTATCGCTATCCTGATCTGCGAATTCATAGTATGTGTAATTTACCCAGTCGCCATAGTAAACGTTAACGTTTACACATGTCAAGAAATCTGCAGCTGCATTCAATGCGCTCTTAGGACTTTCTTGCTCTGTGTAACCAATAAGCATACCGCAACGACGGTAAGCATACCACTGATAAGCAGCGGTAACGTCACTGTAAACGTCAAGTTCTGCAGCAACGGTTACATTTTCCATTTTAACTGTTGCATCGCCCCACTTGCCGCCTATAACACCGCCGCAAAGTGTGTCGAATGAACCCCAAAGAGAAGAAACTATTACAGAGGAGTCAACAACAATGTTCTTAAATGTGTGGCTATAGCCTTTTGTTGTATCTGTGCCATAAGAACCGTAGCAAACTTCACCAACTACCGCACCTGTTGCACGGTTGTAGTTTGCGATTTTAGAATTTGTAACAACGATATTTTCAAAGTGGCAATTGCCCTGTGCGTAACCTACTACAACGCCCATATCGATACATTCCATAACGATATTTGCGCCGCTCATTACAAGGTTCTTAATTGTTGCATTTTCAACGGATGCGAACAAACCACCACCTGCTGTGCTATATGAATAGCCAAGTTCCCAACCGTTTTGGTAGAGATTGTAGATTGTGTGACCATCACCATCAAATGTACCCATAAATGCGGTATTGCTATCTTTTCCGTATGTATAACCATATCCAATTGGGTCGAAAAGTTTACCATCAAGGTTAATATCTGCACCAAGTTTTACTGTCTTGCCTTCAAATGTGTTACCACCATCAACAAGAACTCTAAAACCTGCAAGTTGTTCTGCAGTTGTGAGTGTAAATTCGTCTTTTTCGTTGTCATACCAAGTTGTATCGGAACTTCCATCCCAAACATCAGCTTCAGAAGCTACTGCATAGAACTGAGAGAAAGAAGCAACGTAAATGCTAACTTCACCTGTTTCTGAATCATAGTAGTACTGATTGTGAATTGCAAAATCAGTGGGGCTGTTAACTCTCATCATAAGAGTGGGAGCGCCATTTTCCATATGATAGAACTTAAGCTCTGTTGCGCCAAGACCTGCTTCAAGGATTGCGCCAAGCTTAACAATCATAGGAACTGTGTTGTCAGAAGCAACACCATC
>JAZTWO010000024.1:0-10175 GCA_045635885.1 Eubacteriales bacterium
ACGATTTGCGCAGATTAATTTAACTCACACGATTAAAAGTTTTGCGTGCGGGGTTCCCCGAAGCGACATTTATGAGCTTTGGGGGTTCGCGCGATGCTTTTTCAAAAGCGACCTTTTTTATCTTTGTAACTACTCGATAAATCCCAATTTACCCTTAATTTAATAAAAATCGCTAAAAAGTAATAAAAAAATCAAAAAAAGTGTGAAAATAAAAAAGTATTTTTGAAGTTTTTTGCGTATATTATATTATGGAGAAAAATTTTGATTTGGAAAGGAGATGGAGAGCAATGATGATTCCGAGAGAAATAATTGAAGAAATCGTTGCGAGAACTGACATTGGCGACCTGATTGGTTCTTACGTCTCGCTAAAACGTGCCGGCTCTAACATGCACGGGCTTTGTCCATTCCACAGTGAGCGCACACCATCGTTCACGGTCTTTTCAAAAACGAACAGTTTTTACTGTTTCGGCTGCGGTGCAGGGGGCGACTCCATCACATTTGTTATGAAGGCGGAAAATCTCGACTACCCCTCAGCAGTTGAATTTTTGGCTACTCGTGCAGGAATAACCATTCCTCAGGACAAAAACGAGGTTGCCAATATGGGAATGAGTCGCAAGCGAGTTTATGAAATGAATTTAGAGGCGGCAAGGTTCTTTAGAGAAAATCTTTTAGATCAAAATATTGGCTTTGAAGCGATGAATTATCTTGCAGGGCAAAGAAAATTGAGTCCGATAATAATTAAAAGATTTGGACTTGGATATGCGCCAAACAATTTCTTCGCTTTAACAAATCATATGAAAAGCAAGGGATTTACCGAGCAAGAGCTTATCGACGGTTTCCTTTGTGGCAAGAGTCAAAAGGGCAATCTTTATGACTATTTCAGAAACAGAGTTATCTTCCCAATTATCGACGTCACGGGCAATGTAATTGCCTTTGGCGGACGAGTTATGGACGATTCAAAGCCGAAATACCTCAACTCATCCGACACACCCGGCTTTAAAAAGAGCAAAAATCTTTTTGCTTTAAACTATGCCAAAAACCACTGTTCCGAGCAGATAATTCTTTGCGAGGGGTATATGGACGTAATCGCACTCCACGCAGCAGGGGTTGAAAATGCGGTGGCAACGCTTGGTACCGCACTCACCTCAGAGCAGGCGAGAATGCTTACAAAATACACCAAAAAGGTCATTTTGCTCTACGACTCTGACGACGCAGGGCAAAGGGCTACCGACAGGGCGATACAGATACTTAACGAGGTGGGGCTTGAGGTGCGTATTCTTAAATTGAATGGCGCAAAGGACCCCGACGAATACATAAAGAAATTTGGTGCAGAGCGATTCAAGGCGCTTCTTGGAGAGAGTCGCACGGGCTTTGATTTCAAGGTTTCACGGGCGCTTGTGGGACTTGATTTGCAAATCCCCGACGATAGAATTAAGGCATCAAAGGCGATATGCGAGATTATTGCCGAAAGCTCATCGAGTGTTGAAAGGGAAGTGTTCATCTCTAAGGCGAGCGAGCTTTTAAAGTTGCCCGCCGACGTTATTAGAAACAACGTTGATTCAATTATTAAAAAGCGAGTTAAGGAATATAAACAAAACGAAAGCAAGCAGGCACAAATGTCGATAAAGCACGTTGGCGACCGCATAAATCCTGACGCAATTAAGAATATTCAAGCCAATGCGCTTGAGGAGAATATTCTTGGTCTGCTTCTTATCTATGACGAATACCGCCAAGGTGTTCTGTCGGGTAAAATTTCGCTTTCAAGTGAAGATTTTGTCACCGCCTTTGGCAAAAAGGTGTTTGAGGCGATCGTGGACGTTTCTTCTTCGATGGAAGAATTCTTACCTGCAATGCTTGGTCAGTATTTTAGCGCAGACGAGATGGGCAGACTTGAAAAAATGAGGCAGAATCGTCTATCCTTAACCGAAAACGGTTATGAGGTGCTAAACACCTCAATTGCAGCACTTAAAGCCGAAAAGGAAAAGAAAAATTCGGTGGACAGTGGCGATAAATTTGCCACTTTGAGAGCAAGACAAGAACAATTAAAAAATCAAAGAAAGTAAAAATAGAAGGTAATAAAATGAAGGCACAAAAAGAAACAAACAAAAAACTTGATATTGATGAGCTTATTGCGAAAAGCAAAAAGGACGGTCTTTCATCCATAGATCTTGACGAAGCTATGGAAGAAATGGACTTTGATATGGACACTCTTGACAAGCTTTATGAGTCCCTTGAAGAAAATGAAATTCCGATTGGCGAAATGTCAAGCGCAGAAATTTCTGAAATTGAAAGCGAAGTTAAGCAGCTCTCTACAAGCGATAGCATGGAAAGACTTTTGGAGCAGGGCGGCGTTCAAATCGACGACCCCGTTCGTATGTACCTTAAGGAAATCGGACGCGTTCCGCTTCTTTCTCCTGAAGAGGAAAAGGAGCTTGCCGAAAGAATGGCTGCGGGCGACGAAGATGCTAAAATGAAGCTTGTTGAGGCAAACTTGCGTCTTGTTGTAAGTATCGCAAAAAGATACGTTGGCAAGGGAATGTTCTTCCTTGATCTTATCCAAGAGGGTAATATCGGTCTTATGAAGGCGGTTGATAAGTTTGACTATGAAAAGGGCTTTAAGTTCTCCACATACGCAACTTGGTGGATTCGCCAGGCAATCACTCGTGCAATTGCAGACCAGGCAAGAACAATCAGAATTCCCGTTCATATGGTTGAAACAATCCATAAGGTAACAAGATATAGCCGTCAGATGCTTCAGGAGCTTGGAAGAGAAGCAACTGCCGAGGAAATTGGTGAAAAGATGGGCATGTCTGCCGAAAAGGTTAGAGAAATTATGAAGATTGCGCAGGACCCTGTGTCCCTTGAAACTCCTATCGGTGAAGAGGAAGATAGCCACCTTGGTGACTTCATTCCTGATGACGATGCACCCCAACCCTCTGAAATTGCGTCCGCAACAATCTTGCGTGAGGTGATTGAAAGGGAGCTTCATACACTCACTCCTCGTGAAGAGCATGTAATTAAGCTCCGTTTCGGACTTTATGACGGTAGAAGCCGCACACTTGAAGAGGTTGGTAAGGAATTTGACATTACTCGTGAGCGTATTCGTCAGATCGAGGCGAAGGCGCTTCGTAAACTCCGTCACCCCAGCCGCGCAAGACACCTTAAGGGCTTCCTTGATTAATTGACCTACATATCGAATGTTGAAAAGAGCAGACATGGTCTGCTCTTTTTTGTATGAAGTAACTTTGTGTAAAGAAAGTCACGATAAGTCCTTTGTAGATTCCTGTGCAAGCACAGGTTTTATCAAGACGGATAAAATCATCATTTTTTGCCAATAAAATTGAAAAAAATTTTGAAAATATATTGACAAATTTTGCAAATTGGTATATAATACACGATAGTTAGCATATGCTAACTCATACGATTTAGAAAGGACGGTGCGCTTATGACACTTAAAAATGCCGAGCAGGGCAAAGAATATATCATCAAAGACATAACCACCAACGACGAGGAGCTTGATGCCTTCTTGTTTTCGCTTGGTTGTTACAGTGGCGAGGCAATCACCGTTGTAACACGTCGCAAAAGCGGTTGCGTGGTATCCATCAAGGACGCAAGATATAACATTGATATTCCGTTAGCAAACGCCATCACGGTTGAGGAATAAAAGGCATTCCTTTTATTTTTGGCGAATGGTTAGCAGATGCTAACTGATGTTGGCTTGCACCTTTTTCGATAGGGAGAACTTGCCCTGCGGAAGTTAGTTTGTGTTTGAAAGCGGACTCACGGAGTGAGTCCCTACGGTAAGCGACATCGCACCCGAAAACATCGTAGGGGAGGATACCATCCTCCCGTTTAAACGTCAACCAAGCAATACCGTCTCCGCACGTCATCCACGAGGGAGCAAAGCGACCGAAGGATCTTGTGCGGATAGTGAACTATATACTATTTGTTCCAAAGGAAAAGTTAGTTTGCGTTTTGGGCGGGGGGTGGGGCACGCATAATCCCCGAAAACAAAAACAAAGCGATATTTGGAGGTGATAATTTGGGTGATGCGTTGAAAAATGGTGCGGCGGTGCATCGGATTGTTTTTGTGAGTCGGCTTGATGCCGACTGCTCCCTTGGGGCGCATTTGCTTTGCGAGATTGCGCCTCAAATCCATCAACTTTATCCCGACACGGAGATAATTCTTGTCGGCGGCGGCTCTGAATACCCCGAAATTTTGCAAAAATCCATTAAAATCAACAACAAAATCAACTGTAAGTTGATAAATGCGGTTGGAAAGGTCGAAAATCCGAGCGATTTTTTCACTTTTGGCGCGTTATTTGTTGGCGTTTCTCGTGCGGCAATCGAGGCAATGGCTTTCGGTTTGCCCGTGATTTTGTTAGGAAACGAGGGCTATTTGGGGCTTTTGAATGCGCAAAATTTGCCATTGGCTCAAAGGACGAATTTCACCTGTCGGGGACGGGAGAGGGCGACTGCTCAACTCCTTTTTGACGAGATAATTCGCTATTTTTCTCTGCCTGAAAAAGAGAAAAATCAACTATTTTATCTTTCAAAATCGACTGTGCGAGCGCATTATTCTGCCGAAAAAATGGCGCTGCGAACAATTGAAATTTACCAAAAGGCAATTTACGGATTTCTTGCGCAGGACTCTCCTGAAGGTCGCATAAAAATTGCGATTTGCGGCTATTACGGGCACAAAAATTTTGGTGACGAGGCGATTTTGCGTGTGATTTTGCGCCATATCGGGAAGAAATATCCGCACGCAAAAATCTGCGTGATAAATGGCAGAAGTTCGCTCTCAAACGTGCTGAAATCCTTGAAAAAAGCGGATATTTTCATCTTTGGCGGCGGCTCGCTTTTGCAAAATTCCACCTCAAACGCTTCACTTTTTTATTATCTTGGGGTGATTTTTTTGGCAAATTTGCTTTGCCGACGAAAAATTATGCTTGCCAACGGTTTTGGCCCGATTTTTTCGAAAAATATCGCCCCGAAAATCCTTGAAAAGTCCTTGAAAATGGTGTTAAATACCTTTGATTTTATCAGTGTGCGTGACAAAAATTCGCAAAAAACACTCAAAAAATTGCTTCCCGAAAGAAAAATTGAGCTTGTTCCCGATCCTGCTAGTATCGGTTTTGTAAAAATCAACCAACGGTTGATAAAATCTGTCTCTTGTGATGGGTTGGCGGAGAACACTCCCTATTTTGCATTTTGTTTCAATTCAAAAGTATTTAAGTGTGCGAAAATCTCGCCCATCGGGGTGGCAAAATCGCTTGAATTTATTTCAAAAAGTTTAAAATTGCGCCCCAAAATTGTTGTTTTAAACGAAAACGAGGATTTACAATTTGCCTTGGATATTCAAAGGCGTTTTTCAAGTGCGAAAGTGTTCGTGCCGCAAGGTCTTTGCGATGCGGCTTTGTGCTTTAGGTGTGCAAAATTCGTAATTTCAGGGCGATATCACGGTGTGCTGCTCGCATTTGCACTCGGTACTCCCATTCTTGCACTCTCGGGCGACCCGAAAATTCAGAGTGCGTGTGAGGATTTTTCAAATCCTGCGCCCTTCCCTTTTCACAAGGTGGTAAATGGCGATTTGCTTTTGAAACATATTCAGATAATTATTGAAAAAAGTGAGAAAATCGCTCCCAAAACGTGCGAATTGATGAAAATTAGCGGCAAAAAAGCAGAAAAAATGCTTGATTATTTGATTTAAGATTTGTTTGAAAAAAATATTTACAAAATTTTCTTTTTGCTATTGACAAAAACGAACATTTGTTCTATAATATAGAAAAAGGCACAGGGGGAAAGAATGCAGAAAGAAAACTCAACAAACGAAATAATCAGGGTGTTTCGCAAATTTGCGAGATTGGGCTTGAACAACGAGCACGCAAGTCCCATTCGAATTTATAAAAAAATTGAGGTTTTGTGCCCTTCACGTCGGTCACGCCTTGACATGCTTGCGCTTTATGACACAATGCGTTTGCTAAAGCTGAATGGCGAGGACGAGGTTGTGGATGCGGTTTCAAAGGTTTATTTTGAGGGAACTACAATTCGCTTGACGAAGCAGGAAAAAGGCGCACGAGTTCTAAAGCTCGCATTTTCGAACCATTGCGACGAAAGAACGGTTTACCGTCGCCTTGAAAAAGCCAGAGCGCTATATCAAAAAATTCGTGAGCAAGAGGAAAAACAATTTGATGAGCTGTTTTTTGAATGATGGCACACTTTTTTGACGAAATTTGTATTATCCTATTTATCGTGGATTTCTGCGTAAAAATAGAAAAGTCAAACAAAATATTTTATTAAATAAGTTTTCCACAGAAACATTCGTTTGTCCATCTCAAAAAAATGCGATTTTTCAAGGTTTTCCACAGTTTCCACAGAGTTTTCCACAACCCAACTTGTAAACAAATGTGGTTTTCCACACATTTTTGTCGCAAAATAAAAAATCCTGTTCTTTCATTTTTCTATGGTGCGACATTTTGGTGGCTTAAAGACTATTATCTTGACTTTTTTGATTTTTTGTGTTATTATTAGTGTGCAAAGGTGGTGATTAAATGTCAAAAATTTGTTGCTTTACAGGTCACAGGGATATAAAAGATGTTCCTGCAAACGTGCTTTCGGCACGGCTTGAAAAAACTATTGTTGATTTGGTTGAAAATGAGGGAGTTACCGATTTTCGTGCCGGTGGAGCAAGGGGATTTGACTCCATGGCTGCCCTTGCGGTGCTTGCCTTGAAGGAAAAATATCCGCAAATCAAATTGCATTTGATTCTCCCCTGCAAAAACCAAGACAAAGGCTTTAAGTTGGTAGAAAAACAAGTGTATAAATATAATTTGGCGCACGCCGATAGCGTGGTTTACGTTAGCGAAAAGTATTATGCGGGCGTTATGCTTGACAGAAATCGCAAGCTTGTTGACGGAGCGGACGTTTGCGTCGCTTTTATGAATCACCTTGGCGGCGGAACTTATTACACCGTGAACTACGCACGAAAAAATAAGGTCGAAGTTAGAAATTTAATGAGAGCATAAAAATTATCCCCCACTTTCTCTGTGGGGGATTTATTATTTATTCGGTGTAAATGTAATCTTCTTCGTTATTAAGAATGGCGTCTTCTTCTTCGTCGACACTTAACGGGAATATTGTTGTGCGAATTTCTTGACCACAGTGAACGCAATATGACGTTCCGTCAATTGATGCGCGTCCAATACACATTTCGGTGGTTGAAATTCCGCAACTGCAAGTCTTTTTGTGCGACCTGCCACCGCTAATTGGAGTATATAAGTATGAATGAACGTGATTTGCGGCTATTTGATAAGTGCAATCATAACATTTTATATGTCCGTTTGTTTCATATAAATCGTGTTCAAATACATCTCTGCTTCCGCATATACAATATCCATAATGCTCCAAATTGTTTTTTGAAACGTAATCATAGGTGTAGTTGTGTTCTACCACTCGACGAACATTTTCGCAATCTGTACATTTTTCGTAGCAGTGGTTGTATGTAGTATAATTGTGAACATCGGTTGTTGAAAAACCACAATCCAAGCAAGATTTTGTGTGCGTTTCATCGTTATTTGTGGTATATTCAAAATTGTGCGCAACCGCCTCACTTTCATATCCGCAATCTATACATACATCTTTGTGTTGATCATTATCTACTATTACAGTTTCAAAACGATGAAGAACAGGAGTGTCATTTTCCGCTACACATCCGCATTTATATACATGGAACATGTTTTCTGCGCCGGCAGATGCTTCATATTTATGCTCGTGTTCAGGGTGGCAAGGAAAATAACAAGAGCAGTGAGTAATTCCACTCGAATCTACATAGTTGTTAGAACAGTTATGTCCCGTAGTAATCTTAATAGTGGCCGCATTCTTTATATACAAATATCCCATAGAAGACAAGTCGATATGAGTTAAGTTAGATCCCCATCCCATATGACCATATAATTTGCCTGTGCTTTGATCATAATCATATACAATTAACGCATGTCCTCCACCATCAGCATAAGCAACTGCTATTAAAACGGGAATTCCGTGTGAAACATTAATAATAATATAGTCTTCAACATTTGTTGTCACACATTCATAGTAAATATGCTCTTTTTCGAAATTTTTATAATCATACAAATAATGATTAATGAGTTTTTTCCTTCCGTTTTGACCCAAGCCATAAGGATTGACATTAAAAAACTCATACAATTCACAAATCTTTGATACTCTTCCTAATTCTATTAATTTAAGGTGAAAATAATTGGATGAATTATCTTCGACCACCTCAAAGTATTGAGTGTATGTAAGGTTATTTTGTTTTTCATCGTCAGTTTTTCCCGTATTTATCAAATTCAATTTACCTATACATAAATGCCCATCATTTAATATGCCAGGCGAACTTATAGAATCTAAAGAATCAGTTGTCGAAAAGAACGCAGGTGCATCATAAATATCGCCGTTCTCATCATCACTCAAAATATAATCATTCCAATAAGAATCATAATAAGAAAGCAACATTGCCAAGGAAACATAGGAACAAGATCCAATATAATTATCTCCGTAATTTGTAGTTAAATTGCTGAAATAATATGTAGCGTAAAACTGGGTTTGATAAATATTTGGATTATTTGTAGGAGTATGAGTCCCAAATAAAATTTCCAAATTATCTTCTGTCACATTATCAAAATCTCCTGTTTCATTGTCCTCAGCACCTATTATTATCATATTATCCAACAAAATTTGTGATACACCATCAAGTTGGACTTGAGGAAGCTCTTGTGTAGAGGAAATTTTAATCGACATTATATTTTCACCATTCACCAATAAAGCCAACGAATAGACATGGTTATATTTTTTATTGTCATTCGACAATCGTTCATCTTGATAATCCTTAGAATTTATCAGATATTCTCCCGACATTTCTTCTGCAGTAAGCGTTTTAATTTCAAATTTGTCGGTATGGCTGAAATTTCTTTCCGATTTCCTGTAAACACACTTTATTTTATACTCAAGTTCACCACTTGACACGTCATTATCATAGTAAAATATTAATTCAACATTGGTATCAACGGTATTTTTATCATACAAATTTTCCGCTTTGTATGGAGCTCTTGTTCGAAATTTATAATATTTATCAAGAATTCCGTTGTCGTTATCAAAGTTAAATGAAAAGAATGATGATATGTTGGAGTCAGCATTAGAGTTATAATCTTGAATAAAATTAGCAAATTCAAAGTGTGTATGAAATTCTTTATAATGTACATTCCAATCCGCATCTTCAAAAATATGACATGAAGACAAAGTCAAAACACTCGTCGCTAAAATTAGGATGAGCATCATTTTTGAGGTGAATTTTAAAAATTTTGTTTTCATAACAAAATCTCCTTTCGTTTTTCCTTAATTAATTGTAGCACACAATAATGTGTGTTGTCAAGTTTTTTGCCTTGCCGATGGCGGTGAGAGGCAAAGTTGCGTTCCTTGGCTTGAATAATTTTCCTCCTTGAGTATTATTTTACCCCTTGAAAAAGGATTTTTTACCCCTTTTAAAAGGTGTTACATAATATAATACCCATTTTCTTTGGAAAATTCTTCAATTTTTTTGAAAAAATTTTAAAAAATCAAAAAAATATTCTTTGCGGCGGTGTTGCCATCGCAAACCCGTAGGGGAGCATATAAAGATTTATGTGAGTGTAGACAAACTGCGTTTTTGTTTGCAAAATGACGTTGTTTAAACGTCAAGCAGTTTGTTCGCCTCGCAAATAATGTTTTATTCAATTGCCAATTTTATGTGAGGCAGGTCCCCGCTCGATGCGGTTTTAAAATTAGTTGAGGTTTAGAACGGACAGTCGAGGACGCCTGTCCCTACGGTGTTAGGTGAAAAGGTCGTTTGCATAAACTAAATGGCGAGCCCCTCATCCACCGCCTCGGCGGTCCCCCTTCCCCTCAATGGGAAGGCATAAAGTTAGTTTGTGTTTGGAAGCGGACTCACACAGTGAGCCCCTACGGTGAGCGACATCGTACCCGAAAACATCGTGGCACCGTGAGCGACATTATACACACAATATGGTGATTTTATCTAACTATAAAACCTCACGGCTACGCACAAGCAGAGTAAATTTTAGAAAATCACTCTGAAAGAGGGGTTTTCGTAGTTCGGCACATAAAATCCACGTCGAAAA
>JAZTWO010000025.1:0-49261 GCA_045635885.1 Eubacteriales bacterium
TAAAAAGGTAAAAAGCGGCAAATTAAAAAGTAAAATATGCAAAAAAGAAGCACAAGGCAAACATCGAGAATGCCTTGTGCTTACTTGCTTTTTCCGTTCTTACACTCTGCCGTACCTTTGTACGTCGACGATTGTAAGAACGAAAAATATAGCTACCTTTTTCGAAGTCTAACAGCGTGTCGAAAAGTTTTTCGACACGCTGAAAGCACCAAGCTAAAAAGCTTGGTGCTTTATGTTTTATTAATTATTTAACTTCACCAAAGAGGTTACCAGCATAGTTACTTGCAGAACCACTATCGGATGTAGCAACGCTACCGCCTGCGGTGATTGTGCCTGTATTTACACAGTTTGTTGCTGTCATTGCAGCAAATTTTTCGCCGGTGATACCACCTGCACGAGCATTTGTTGCAGTTACGTTGCCGTGGTTTTCACAATTTGTGAATACTGTATTCTTATATCCACCGCCAAGAATACCGCCAACAAGCTCACGGGCAACAATTGTTCCGTAGTTCTTGCAATTTTCAAGTACAACGCCATCGGATTCAATGTAGCCGATAATACCGCCAACCTGATTGTTTTGTGCGGTAATGTCAACGTAAGAAGTGATGTTTTCAATCTTTGCGCCTGTGATTGCCATTGCGGCAAGTGAGCCAACCTTACCCTTTTCGGTTGTAATTGAACCACGGATTGTCAAATCGTGAACGTATCCGCCAATGCATCCGAAAAGTCCTTTTGCCCAAGTGTCGCCAGTATATTTTCCAACAAATGTGATTGTTTTACCGTTGCCGTCGAAATTACCGTTAAAGCTATTTACGTTTCCGTTTTTAACGCTTACCCAACCTGTTTCTGCAGATGAGCAGATGGGAAGCCAGTTTTCTGCGCTAACGTCGATATCGGCTGTGAGCTTGAAATATGTATTTGTATCTGTAAAGCTCTTGCCCTTTGTGAAGTTAGCAAGTGCCCACAAATCGTCTGCGTTTTGAATAAGATAGGGATTTTGTTCAGTTCCTTCACCCTCGAACATCTGAGAGAGGTCTGTGGGGGCAGGGGGGAACTTGGATTTTGTGATTACAAAGGGATTTGCAATTGCGTTTGCAACGCTCTCTTTACAAATCTTAACTTCTGTTTCTGACAATGAATAGCTAAATCCACTGCTTGAGGGAGTCCATGTTAAATTTGACATATCTCTGCCTGTAAGCACGCTTACAAGGTTCATAGATGCGATAAATCTACCTGCGCCATAGCTCAAGTGGTTGTGCTGGTCACGGCTGAACGTATCACCAATAAGTGATGTTCTTGCATTCTGAATTGCAGTTCCGTTGGGGATAATTGCAACGAAGTTCTTATCCAAAACCTGTGTTTCCAAGCAATTCATAATTGCATTGAACATTGTCATTTGGTCGTTGTTATATGTTTTGAAGGCACTGGATGTTGAATCTTGCTGATATGCCCAAGTTTGATGCCAAACAAATTTTACATTGGGGTTTGCGTTGGGGTTGTTTTCAACGTCAGTTGCTATGTCATAAACATAGTCCATCAAATCCTGCAAGCAGGAGTAAGATGCGGGTCCGCCACTGTTTCCGCTATTTTGCTGGAATGTGATGAAGTCCCAATCCGCATACATAATTGCTTCTTCCATTGTCCAGTTTGTGTATGAGCTACCATCAAACCAACCTTCTTTTTCCAAACCAAAGCGGTAAGCGGCTGCGTTTGACTGTGCGTTTGACCAGTGTGTTGCAAGTGAGCAACCACCGATATAAATATCTGCAACAAGAATATTTTCTTCAGGAATGCCAAGACTCTTTGCAATTTCATATGCATAGTTGATGGTATCGTCTGCAAAAGAGTTACCAATCATAAGAACCTTGAGCTTATTTGCTTCTTTTACGTTAACTTTATATGATTTGCGAACGTCAGAATTATTAACGTTAATGGATACGGTGTAAGTTCCAACCTTCATAGAATTATAATCCTCACATGAAACGGTGTATTCATCAGGGCTTAAAACTCTTTCAGAAGCATCTGACATGATTGCGGTTACAACCAATGAGTCATAATTAAATTCTTCTGCGAATTCAAAGCTTGTTTGTTCGCCACTAATTAGAACACCCACAATTGAGGATTCTTCAATTGGCTTTTTGGTTGTAGTTGTGGTGGGTTTTGTTTGTGATGATGTTGTTGTTTGCTGTTGGTTGCATGCCACAATGCAAATAGATACTGCGATAATGAGCATGACTACTAACAATTTTTTTGTGTTTTTCATAGAATATGCCTTTCTGCGAAGAAATTCGCTTTTAAATTTGAACAAAGTTAATGTAATTTTGTTTACTCTTTTATTATTTGATTTTGAGCAAGCTTAGCTCGTTTATATTCCATAGGTGTTTTGCCCTTGATTTTCTTAAAGCTCTTGGACATATATTTCACGTCAGTAAATCCAAGCTGTTGGGAAATTTGAGAAAGGGAATAGTTTGTTGTGACGAGCATTGAAGCCACTTGGGCAATTTTTTGCTCTGCGCAATAGGCAAGGGGCGTTTGGTTATACTCGTTTTTAAATGCCCTTTCAATATGGGATTTACTGATATACAAATTGTTGCTTATATCCTCTAAAGTAATCTTTTCGGTGATATGCGCATCAATATAATTCTTTATCATTTCGGGAACACGGCTTGTGGTTGGCTTGCTTTGATAGGGCGGTGGGAACACCTGCTGAAACATTTCTAAAATAGCGGTTGCAAGCTTATCATAATTGATTGGCCCCTCACGATTTAAGAGGTTAATTATATGCACCATCAAGCTATTTAGGTTACATTTCGTTATATAAACGCTATCATTTAAGCCGTAGCTTGACACCAAAAAGTCAACGAAGCTACCCTGCAAAACGATAAAAATTTTTTCGTATGGATCGTCGGGGTCGGCATAATAAATATGGTAACGGAGTTTATTTAAAAAGTAAAAATCGCCACCGCTTACCGTATATTTTTCCTCGGGAGTTTCGATATGTCCCGTTCCCTTAACCACATATTCAAACACATAATAATCATATGGAAATTGGTTAGAAACGTTATGAATTATTCGATAGTTTGGATTGGGGTAAGTGATGCCTGCCATAATTACCTCAAGATAGGTGTTTCCGAGTGTATTTTCCACCACAATGTCTTCTCCCCAGGCGCTAAGATGCATTTTTTCTCCCCCCCTTTCGTGATTATGTGAGTACATTATAACACACTTTTTTTACTTTGTAAAGATGGGAAAACAAAATAATTGTTAAAAATATACAAAAAGCAATGAAGTTATTATGCAAATTAGAGAAAATAAGGCAAAAATGAGAATATTTTGCACCCAAGAGAATAATCTAATGGGTTTATTTGCCATGGGATTTGTGTTAGAATGTATGTGTATAATTATATACATATAGAAGAAAAGATTTGGCAGTGTCAAAACTTTTCTGAGAAAAGAAAAAACAATAGGTAATTTAGGCAAGCCGATTTTATGCTCATGCTAATTTTGTTAGCAGGGAATCTTTTAAGATGCCTAACCCACAAAAAAGCTGTGTTGTACTCACGGTCAAAAAAATTTTAAAAAGGAGAATGGTAATCAGAGGTACAACTGGTTATCAAGTAATTATCATGAAAAAAATAATTACAGCTGTATCATTAGTTCTTTTGGCTTGCATGTTATGCTTGGTTGTAACAAGCTGCGGTGGCGGTCAGTCTGACAAAACAACTGAACCCGCAAGCCCAATCGCTTCATTGACAGCAAAAGAAGCATCTACAACAATCAAAATTGGTGAATCCATTTTGTTGACAAACTTTTATGAAATTAAGGGTACATCAACTTTGAGTGCCGCACAGAGAGCTTGTACATACGAATCAAGCAACCCCGACGTTGTTAAAATCAACGCAAAGAGAGCAGAAGCAATTGCTCCCGGTACTGCAACAATCACAGTAACTTCTAATGTTGACGCAACAAAGTCTTGCACATTTGAAGTTGTTGTTGCAAAGGTATTTATCGACAGAGACTTGTCCATGATTCCTACTGAAGACGATTTCTCTAACGAATGGGATGAAGCAGCAGGCACAGGTTCTTTCAGAACAAGCTCCGGTATCACAAACTTCTACTATATCGCTGACATCTATTCAACTCAGTGGTATGTTGAAACAGACATCACTCTCAACGAAGTAAAGTGGGAAGACAGATGGCCCAAGATTGGTATCGTTGCTCAGAACAAGAACGCTAACGGTGTTGAAACAATGGTTGCTTTCTTCTTGAACGCTTCTATCGGTCTTAATGATTACTATGATGAAAACGGCAACTTCGTAAAGGGTGAAGACAATAACTCTTGGAACGAATTTGGTGTTTGCGAAGTGGCTCAGGGCGGACACTGGGCTTGGGAACAGGGAATTACAAACTCCTTGGCAAGACATCACGACTACGCTTGGAACACAGGCGACGCAATGATTACATACGGCACAACATTCAAATTGGGTGTTGCTCGTGACGGTGCAAACTTCCACGTTTATATTAACGGTAACTATGCCGGTTCATTCCAGTTGAGTGCAGATCTTGAAATCCTTTATGAAGATGGCGCGCCCGTTGCAAGCCACGTTGGTTTCTATAACTTCAGCTGCGACGTTACATACTCTAACTACAAAGCAACTGCAGATGCAAGTGAAGTTGCAAAGATGATTCCTGAAGCTCCCGTTTACTGCGAATTTTTGGAAGATTAATAAATAGTGAAAATTTTTGAATCTAATTCAGACATTTTAAAAAAATCTTCGCCGGCTAAACTTAGCAAACGATTTGTTTGTTATGTGATAAATATGATTTTGGTGGCTTTGTTGGCAGAGGTTGTGTTTCTTGGATTGTTCCAGATTGCGCAAAGCACCTCCGCCTTCAAAGACGCCGAGCAAACCGTTGCCGACGAAATTGCTTATTATGAGGAATTGACCAAAGAAACTCATATCGTTGAATACGTCAACTCTCAAAGAGTGGACACAGAGGTTATTGCTCTTAAAAATTTATATCGAGCAATATGCCTTTCATATGAGATATTTGGCAACAACCAACAATCTGATTTTGTGTTTGACGAAAATCATGATGTGATGATAAATGGTGTGCATTCCTTGGAAAACGACAATATCGCTTATTTCTATACCAAGTATTTGAAAAGTGACTCAAGCATTAAAGTGAATGCCAATGACGATTTGTTTGAGATATACAAAAGGGCATTTGGCGACGATGCAACGTTTATGTTTTCGTTTAACAGGGAAGTTAGTGAATTGCCCGTGCTTAACACACAGGTCGCTTATTATTTATTCCACTATTTGTTCATCAGTGAATCCGATTCAATCGGACAAACCGGCTCAACATATTACCAATCCTATTTTAGAGGGTATGCAAATATGCTTGAGGAAGCAGAAACGTTGATTATACAAAGTGAGCCGTATAACTCAACTCACTACAAAAGCTATAAAGAAGCTTATTGTGCAGAGGCGAGATACAGCAACATCACATTGGTGGTATCAATTTTCATTTCCTGTTTTATCGTTTTGCTGATACCGCAATATTTATTTAAAAACGAAAAGACAATCGGTTATAAATTGTTCGGTCTTGGCGTTGTAAGAACCGACGGCGAAGAGAGCAGGTGGTTTGTTCCGCTGATTAAAACAATTATAGATTGCGTTGGATTTATTCCCGTTGCATTTATTATGTATCTTTTCCCACCATTCAATGCCGTTTATGATGCAATGTTTATACCGATTAATCCTGAAGCTAAAATGTCACTTGCTTTGGCAATTGTGATTATTATGGCTGTTGGTGCAGTTGTAAATGCCGTTGGGCTGTTTACATATAAAAGACAAAATTTAATTAATTTGATTTTTGGTGACGTTGTTGTTGATGTTCATTACGTTGACGAGGGTGAGCGCAACGAGAAAAATCACGGAAGATCATTTTAAGAAAGGAAGATTAACATGAAAAAATTTTGTAGAATTATCAGTTTGTTAATTGTATTGTCATTGATGATGGCTACATTAACACTTGGCTTGGTTTCTTGCGGAAGCAAAGACAAGGGCAACACAGATGCAAGTGCTAACGTTGGAGATATTCTTGACGACCTTCCACTTGGCGAAGACGGAAAGTTTGACGTTACACTTCTTGAAAACGTTCAGCTCACAATGTGGAGCGTTATCGGTCAGCCTGACCAGGAAATTTTGTTGAATCTTGTTAAAGAGTTCAACAAGGAATATGCAGGCATGATTGAAATTAAGGTTGTATCCGTTGGTCACTATGACTACTACAACGCTTTGGACAATACATATGCAAATGACTATGGCAATTTCCCCGACATTTGCTTTATGCACAATGAAAAGAACATTGAATATGCTCTTAAGGGTTATTTCTATCCCGTTGATGAGTTGATTGCAAAAACAGGCGTAAATCTTGACTTTGCAAACGCTTATGACAATATCGAAAAAACAACTATTTATGAAGGCAAGCACTACGGTATTCCCGTTGATGCTCACGGATATTTGACACAGATTAGACAGGATATCATTAAGAAGAACGGTTTGGGCTTTGATGGCAACACTCGTTTTGTTCCTCAGTCTAACGAAGAATATCAGACATTGCTTGAAGGTCTTAGAGCTTTGGCAGACTCCGGTGAATTGTGGGTTAGAAACATCAACTTGGACCAGGATCACTCTTGGTATCAGTTGAAGACAGGCAATCCCAATTTGGAACCCGGTTCAGTTGTTACTGTTGACAACTTCTATCCTGCTTTCTTCCATTCACAAGAAAGTGATAACTTGACTGCTTTGTATGTAAACGGCGGTACACTCGCTGATGCAAACGGCAACGTTTCCTTCCATTTGAACGAAGGTCTTACAAACTACGTTACCGACCTTGTTGAACGTTACAACGCAGGCTTGTACGGTGACGCAGGTAACAAAGAAGCTGCATTCCCCACAGGTCAGATTGTAATGTTCTCTGAAGGACCTTGGATGGTTGCTAACACATATGATATTTGGTGGAACAACAAGCAGCTTTCAAGAGCTGGCAACTTGGGTGTTACAGAAGAAGATGCTAACGATCCCATTTATCAAAATCCTTATGCAGTAGCTCGTCCTTATTATATGGCAGACGAAAGCGCTCCTGCAGAAACTGCTTCTAAGTGGTATGGTAACGGTCACGTTATTACATTGACAAAGAAGATTACAAATATGCAAAAGGTTGCTGCCGCTTTGATCTTTGCTGAATGGCTTACACAGGGTCAGAACGACGCAGGTGACTATAACTTGACAAACTGGTGCAAGGCAGGTCACGTTCCTGCTTGGCAGAATGTTTATGAATCAGAATCCTATAAGACTGCAGAAGCGAATAGCATGACATTGCAGGCAATGGGCGACCCTGAAGAAATTATTGCACTTGAAAGCTCAAAATATGCAACAACTTTGATTGCAGGTTTAACAACTGCAGTGGGTGACGTTCAGGCACAGCTCCTTTCATCAGACGGTTGCACCGTTGATAAAGCAAAACAAACATTGCAGGCAATTGCAATGTCCACTCAAGAAGCAATTAATTTGCTTAACTTAGGATTTAAATAGGAATTAATTTATGGAAAAGACTATTGTTTTAGAAGATTATGCTAAACAAAGGTCTCGACGAATAGGATTATTTAAAAAATATGGTTTAACCGCTATATTTTTGTTGCCATATATAGCGGCATTCATTGTTTTCTTTGTTTTGCCGCTATTTTATGGAATCTATATTTCACTGACAAACTTTCAGTATGGCAAACCCGGGGTAGAGAGCTTTAACTCATTTATGTGGTTTAAAATGATTTTTGATAAATCATATATGCCCGGTGTGTTTAATAGCTTTTGGCTCTCGTTTATACACACTGTATCGTTTTCTTTGATAATGGTTCCAATTGCAATTTTATTGCCCTTGTCATTGGCAATTTTGGTTAATAAAAAACCACCTGGATACAAGTTGTTTAGGGCATTGATTTACATGCCCTCAATTGTTCCTCTTACAGCCGCAGGTACTATTTTCACATTGCTTTTCATGTCAAAATCGCAAAACGGTGTTTTGGCGGAATTCTTTGGAATAGACATTATGTGGTTTATAGATACATGGTTTTCGTTCAACTTATTCGGACAAGAGATTGAAGTAGCATATGCATGGATACCAATCTTCTTTATGTGCTTATGGGGAGGTTGGGGAGGCAACTTTATTATTTTGAGTGCGGGACTTCAAAACGTTCCCAAGCATCTTTATGAGGCAGCTGATATTGACGGTTGTTCATCATGGCGCAAAATTTTGAACGTTACTATTCCCGGAATTAAACCACAGCTTGTTTTGTGCTTGTTCACAACAATTCTTGGTTATTTGGGACTTTACGGTCAGAACTACGTTTTGTCAAGTGGTGGTCCATCAATCGCCGCAATTGCAAGTATGCCTGCGGGTGGTAAAACCTCAACGTTGATGTATTTCATTCAAGATATCGTTGCAAATAACTTAACTTTCAAATCCAAATTGTATGGATTGGGAGCTGCTGCAAGCTTGGTATTCGCTTTGTTTGCAGGTATTATATCCGGTATTCAAATGTATTTAACACGAGAAAAGAAAACGGGCACAAAAATCTCGGAGGCATATAATAAATGGCACGAAATCAAATAACATTAGAACAATATATTGGCTTTCGTAAAAAGCAAGAATTTAATGAAAAAAGAAAAGTTAATATCGGCAAGACAATATCATTTGTAATTTTGTTGCTGTTTTGCATAATTTGGGTGTCACCATTTATCATTATGTTTTTTGGCTCGCTTAGAGGATATGCCGACACAATGCTTTATCCCAAAAAGCTTTTTTATCCACACAGCGGATATACGTTAGAAAACTTTGAAATGCTCCTTTTGGGTAAACTCCCGGAGGGAATTGGACAGGTTAACTCAGTTCAGGATTATAAAATTGGCACTTGGTTTTTGAATAGCTGCTTTAGTGCCATTGGCGGAACTGTGCTTTATTTGTTCGTGGCATCTTTAGCGGCTTATGCTTTTACTTTCATAAATTTCAAATACCGCAATACATTGTTTGCAATTATTATTGCTTCAATGGTTATTCCGGGTGCGGCTACTGCCGTTGGTAATCAGTCCATGGTTTATTCAATGGGACTTAACAGATCTCTTTTGGCTTTGATTATTCCGGGTCTTGGTGGCGTTTATGGTATGTATCTTATCAAAACGTTTTTCGAATCAATTCCAAAAGACCTGATTGAATCTGCCAAGATGGACGGTTACAGCAACTTTAAGATATTTTATAAAATCGTGTTGCCACTTGGCAAAACTGTTTTGTTTGTTCAAGGATTATTCGGCTTTATGGGTGGTTGGAACGATTTGATTTGGCCACAGATGTTGTATGGAGCTAAGGATAACGATTTGTGGACATTGCAGGTTGGTATGGCATATATTATCAACAACTCTAAAACAAGCAATTTGATTGGTACAGCTTTGGCGGGCGGTGTAATTTGCTTATTGCCCGTATTGATTGTTTACATAATTGCTCAGGATAAGATTATTGAGGGTATGTCAAGCAGCGGTATTAAAGGATAAGGAGTGGATGAAATGATTGATATAGATAATAAGCCCATTGACGGTAGCACAGCTGTTCCCGTTAAACAAGCAGGCAAAATATTAAAGAAAAGTGGATATAAAATATCAAACAATCAGGTTGATGCCTTTGTTTCTTTAAAGGATATTAACAAAATTTATCCCAACGGTGTTCAAGCTGTTTATGATTTTAATATTGATATATCCGAAAATGATTTTATTGTTTTGGTTGGTCCTTCAGGTTGTGGCAAGTCCACCACCTTGCGTATGATTGCAGGTCTTGAAGATATTACAAGCGGATATTTGTATATCGACAAGGTTTTGTCAAACTATACAGGCAGCAAAGACCGTGATATTTCAATGGTTTTCCAAAACTATGCTTTGTATCCACAAATGACAGTTTATGATAACATTGCATTTCCACTTAAGGCACGCAAATACAGACGTCCCATGGAAGCGACAGTTATCAAAGCGTGGGAACAGGCAATTGACGTTATTGACAATAGAATAAGAGAATTTGTTGACGCAAAGAAAAATGCGAACGACAAATCTTTGAATTTTGGAACAGTGGTTGAATATATTGCAACAAAGATGCAGATTTGCGACGAGACGGCAAACATCCTTTGCAAATACGATATTAATTATATTGTAGATTTGCAAAAGGACGTTAAGGGTGTTTCGTTGTATGATCACATAAAAGCCACTGCACAAGAAAAAATAGAAAAAGAAAGAAAGAAAATTACTTCTCGTGGTTACGAAATTGATGGGGAATATCACCTTTTGAAGAATGGTGAAGTTCAATATCATTATGTAAAAATGAGCAAGGAAGAAATTAGAGCACGAGTATTTGAGGCGGCTTCAATTCTTGACTTGGGTCCTTATCTTGACAGAAGACCTAAAGAATTGTCCGGTGGTCAGATGCAGCGTGTGGCTCTTGGCAGAGCGATTGTTAGAAATGCCAAGCTTTTCTTAATGGACGAGCCGCTTTCTAACTTGGATGCGAAGCTTAGAGTGCAGATGCGTAGTGAAATCGTTAGAATTCATGAGCAGATTGGTGCTACTACTATTTACGTTACTCACGACCAGACCGAAGCTATGACAATGGCTACCAAAATCGTTGTTATGAGCAAGGGCTGGGTTCAGCAAATTGATACTCCACAAGAAATTTATTCAAATCCCAAAAACATTTTTGTTGCAACCTTTATCGGTTCACCCGCAATGAATATTTTTGATGCGGAATATGACAATGGCAAACTCATTTTCTCAAATGGTTATGAGGTTGAGTTGACTGAAGCGGATATTGAACGCCACAATGCCTTTTATAATGCAAAGATTAAAGATTTGCAACGAATGCTTGCAACTGATGACTTTAAGAAGATGCACGCGCTTAAGGTTTTGGACAAGGTGATTTATAATCAGGAGGGTCAAGTTGACGTTGCTACTTTGGAGACCACAATTAATCAGGTAATTGAAATTGTTGCAGACATTGAATGTGGAAACGAAATTAAAGATTTGCTTTCCAAATTCAGAGCAGAGAACAACAAGGGTCAATTTACAAAGGTTGACAAAAAGTGGTTGCTTAAGTTTAGAGCGCCCTTGTTGACATTTGAAAAAATATCATCTGCCGACATTGGTACTTTGCACAATGCTCAGGTATTTAGTAAAGAAGAAATAGTGGTTGATGATACGTTGTATTATCAAAAGCCCAAAAAGAACAAAAAGAAAACAAAGGTTAAGGTTAACTTGAATTCTACAGACATTGAATTTGTTAACAATCTTTATGAGGTTGCTATCAATCTCTTACAAAAATTTGAAACTGCGTTAACAGGCAAGCATCCAATCAGAGTTGGCATTAGACCTGAAGATATTGTTTTGAATTCTGAATTTGAAGGCAATAAAACAGAAAAATTCGTTGTTAGTGCAAATATCGTTGAGTTGCTTGGCAGCGAGCTTTTGATTCATTCTAACTTTGCAGATGCAAATCTTATTGCAAAGATTTCAACAAACGTTTTGATTAAACCTCATACCGACGTTGAATTGGCTTTGAACAAAGATAAGATTTTGATTTTTGATGAAAGTTGCGGAGATAGAATTTAATTATTTATTATGAATTTGGAGGCGAATAGATGAAGAAAATAATATCTATTCTTATGGTAATTACCATAATTTTGTCAGCTTTTGCAGGGTGCAAAAAGAATGATGATTTTAAATATCCTGAAAACGTAGATTCTAATTTGGTTGAGGGCGAGGACTATGTTGACCACGCTACTACCTATGATGGAACAGGGCTTGACTATAACAGCGACATGTGGTATGTAAACAATCTTAAGGATGTTCCTTTGGCAGACCCACACGTTTACGTTGAAAACGGTACATATTATATTGTAGGAACAAGTGATAGAGATAACAACGTTATCGACTGTTATTCCACACAGGATTTTGTTACTTACAAAAGACACAATGGAATTTATGACCCTGCAACATTTAACGGTTGGGAATCTGACAAGGCAGCTATATATGCTCCCGAATTGTATTGCTTTGACGGTGTGTACTATATGTATTACAGCGCAATCGACAAAGAGGGAATTCGCAGAAACAGTGTTGTAGTTGCAGATGCGCCTTTGGGCCCATACAGACCCTTGCAGAATGCCAAGGTTGACGGTTTGAACAATCCATTGTTCCTTGACAAAAACGAAAGATTTGGTGTTTTGGATATTACAGTTTTCGTTGACGATAACGGCGAAATGTATATGTATTACAGTGTAGCAAGCAACGAAAATCAGCATATCGTTGGTGTTAAATTAAACAGTCCCTATGAAGCGGACTGGAGCACTTACACAACCTTGGTTGTTCCCGGTGCTTTGAACTCCACAAACTCAATCTTAAAGCCATTGACATGGGAAATGCTTAGAGATGGCACACCCATTGTTGAAGCACCCTACATTATTAAATCAAATGGTAAGTATTATTTAACTTACTCTGTAAACGGTTGTTGGGATAAATTCTATAACGTTTGCTATGCGGTGTCTGATTCACCTCTTGGCAACTTTGAAAAGCCCTACCAACCCAACGGAACATGGACAAACTTGTTGTTTGGCTATCCCGGAACAAACATTCCCAACTCCACAGTTTATTCTCAGTGGGTGGGATTTGCTTCAGGTACTGCCCACCACTGTTTCTTTAACGTTGGTGATCAGGTTATGATTGGCTATCACGCACATCAGGATCGTGACGGTAACGGAAGATATGAAAAGAGAGCATTTGCTTTTGATTATCTTTACTTTGATGAAAATGGAGTTCCTTTCTGCAACGGACCTACATATTCTGTTCAGCCGCTTCCTGAAAATATTAGCGGATATTCAAATATTGCACCTTTTGCACAGGTGAAATCTCAAAACGTTACTAATGCGGGCGCAATAAACGACAATTATATTGTTGACTGCTATATTCTTAAGGGTGAGGCAGAAAAAGAGGTTGCTCTTGGCACAGGATATTCATTTATTGAATTGAAATTTGACAGTATCTATGAAATTGGTGGCATTGCAATTTATAACAGTGCATACTATGAAAAGATTTTGTCAGAAATTGTTTATATTGATTTTGGAAACGGAAACGTAGTTCAATATCCTCAGTTCTCACACGATCAATACGTTAATGATTCAACGAAATTTGTATTCCCCAACAGTGCGATTACAGTTGAATTTTTGAATACGTTTACAGCTGATCACGTTGTTATCTGCGTTAGATCCGACGTTCCCGTGTCACTTAATGAAATTGTAGTTTTAGGTAAGTAAGGGGGGCAATATGAAAAAAATAATAGCAATTTTATTGATTTGCTTTATGTTGTTGCCACTTGCAAGCTGCAAAGAAACTCCCACTGATAAGCCCCAAGAGCCCGAAAGGGAAAAGGTACATTTAGTTGTATTGGCAGGTCAGTCGGGCGCTCGTGGCAAGGCATTGGTTAATGACTTGAGCGAAGAAGATAAAGAGGACAATATCGACGTTGACATTTTGGCAGACGGATTGCCAATGGATGACTTGGTTGATATTCCCGGAATTGACGATTCTGCTTACATTGATATTTTGGGGGCAGGATATGGCGACTTCCCATCAGAATTTGGTCCTGAGCTTGGCATGGGACAAACATTGGCTTCTGCTTATCCCAAATTTGATGCGGAATACAAAACGGTAATTGTTAAATACACTGCAAGTGGTTCAACATTTACTGACCACTGGTATTCAACTTCTGCAACAAATGATCCCGAGGTTGCGGCAAAATTGAATTATGATCAGGTTGCTACAACAAATGATGGCAAGGAAACAGGACCCCTTACAAACAATTTATATCAACTTGTTGAAAAGGCGGTTACAGAGCTTAATGAACTTGGTTATGACGTTGTAATTGACGGTATGGCTTTTGTTCACGGTGAGCAGGATGCCAAGTTTGATGACAATATGGCAATTTACGAAAAAGCGTTGACATATTTTATCAACGACTTTAGAGCGTATTTTAATGACAGCGATATGCCCGTTGTTGTTACAGAAGCATTGACAAACAGTGCAAAATATTCAAACGAGTTAAGAACAATTCAGGCAAACGTTGCAAAGAACATGGAAAATGTTTCTTTGATCAAAACAAGTGACCTTTACACAAATACATTTGAACCCTGGCACTTTGGTGCGCAGAGCAATATGATTTTGGGTAACAGAATTGCTGCCGAATTTATTTCTTACAACGATACAAGAGTTGTTAAAAGCATTGAAGAAGATGTGATTAACGTTCCTTACGGTGTCAGCGTTGAGTTGCCTCAGTACGTTAAGGCAAGCTTTACTAACTACTATACTGGTTATGTTAAGGTTGAAGAGTACGCCTCTTACGATTGCAACAAGCTTGGGGAACAGGATGTTAAGTTCAAGGTGAATACTGCCGAGGGACTTAAAGAATTCACTCTCAAAATCAACGTTAGTGACAAGGTTGCCCACATTGACGGAAATCTTAGCGAATATGCAAACGCAAAAGAAACTCTTTTGCCAAATGGTTTGGGTAAGGTTTATGTGATAATGGGCGAAAACGGACTTTATATTGCCGCCGACATCAATGATAGCGAAATCTGGACAGATGGCGAAAATTGGAAGAAGGGCGATATGGGTCAGAAGGGTGAGAATGATGACTTTATTGTTTATCTCACCGAAGGGGACGTTTCAAAGCGCACAACCATTTGCTTGAGTGCCGCCAACCTTTTAAGAGTTTATGGTAACGGTATTAGCTTGGATGATAATGATATTACCCTTGAATACGGAAACCGTGTTTATAACAAGAAAATCTCTGATTATCAGTTCCACGTTACCACTAACGGTCTTACCAATGGCGGTAAGTCAGAGGGAATGACCATCGAGCTTTATATCAGTTATAAGGATTTGGGCATAAATAATCCCGAAAATATTAAGCTTTGCTTCAATTACAATAACATATCAAGTGTTAACAACAACAAAACTGCTGTTGATAATTATTTGGTTGCAAATGATATTGAAGTTAAGGCAGAAGAAAATATCGAATCATACTTCTCAATTAATGATTTAATTAAGTAATTATGAATAAAAACGAAAGATATAACAGATACAAATATCTTACAGGGCTTTCCGCTTGGGAAATTGCGAGTTATCGTGACCCTGAAAACGTCATCATTTTGAATGACGGCCCAAGCGGGCTCAGAAAGCCCCTTAAAAACGGCTTTACAGAGCAGAATGAGGTAATTCAAACTGTTTGTATGCCAACACCGAGTGCTTTGGCGGCTTCTTTTGACAAGGATGCTTGTTACGAAACGGGCGAGCTTATTGCAAAGGAATGCTTACACCACAAAACAAATATTTTGTTAGCACCCGGAATTAATATTAAAAGATACGTCATGTGCGGCAGAAACTTTGAGTATTTCTCTGAAGACCCCTATCTTACGGGTGTTTTGGCGGCTAATTACGTTAACGGTCTTGAAGAGAAGGGCGTTGGTGCTTGCGTTAAGCACTATGCCTGCAACTCTCAAGAGCATGGTAGAACGATAAATAGCAGCGAGGTTTCGCTTCGTGCGCTGAATGAAATCTATTTAAGAGCGTTTAAGTACACCTTGAAATATTCCAACCCCTCGTCAATAATGACTTCATATAACAGAATAAATGGAGTTTACGTTAACGAATCCGAATATTTATTGCAAAAGAAATTAAGAAAAGAATTTAATTTCCGTGGTCTTATTATGTCAGACTGGTGTGCGGTAAGTGACAAGGGAGTTACTTACAAAACGGGTCTTAACATTGAAATGCCCTTAGCCAAAATGAGTTACGATTTTATGGACAGGGGATATGGAAAAACGTTTGATGATGACGATCTTATTAAATTGGATAACGAAATTTATCAAACAATTTCAAAATTTAAGGACACAAAGCCACTTGAAGAATTGAACTTGGACCAGCTACACAAACAGGCAGTTGACGTGGCAGACAAAACAATTGTATTGGCGAAAAACGAAGGCAATTATTTGCCCGTGTCAAAAAAAGAAAAAATATTGGTTTTAGGATATTTTGCAAATCACGCAAGATTTGTTGGCAAGGGAAGCGGTTGGGTTAATGCCTACCGTGACACGACCTTTATCGACGTTTTGAATTCAAATAACATCAATTATGACTTTGTTGAATGCTATGACGAAGAAAAGGCAACGGTTACTGCAGATGAATTGCTTAAATATCAAGGCAAATACGATAAGGTGCTTTTATTCCTTGGACAATATCAGCACGATGAATCCGAGGGCATTGACAGAAGTACAATTGACCTTCGTCCACAACAAATTGAAGTTTTGAATATGGTTAAGGATGTGTTTGGCACATTTGCAACCGTGCTTGTAAGCGGAAGTGTTGTGAACGTTAGTGAAGTTTTTGAAAAATCAAATTCAATGTTCATCACCTATCTTGCAGGAGAGGGACAGAGTGAGGCGATTTATAACAATTTATTTGGACTTCACAACCCAAGCGGACGTTTGCCTGAAACTTGGATTTCTTCACTTGACCAAAATCCGATAAACAAAGAGTATGCAAGACGAGATATTTATCACACATATTATCACGACGATATTTTTGTGGGATACAGATATTATGATTTGCATAATCAAGGTTTTATCCTTCCGTTCGGATACGGCTTGAGTTATTCAAAATTCAATTATTCGAATTTTGAATATAAGGTTACAGATGGAAAGATTATTGTTTCTTTGGACATTACCAACGAGAGTGAATTTGACGGCGAGGACGTAATTCAAATTTACCTTGGTAAAAAGAATTCAAGTATTTACAGACCAATTAAAGAATTAAAGGCATTCAAAAAGGTGTTTGTTAGGGCAAACGCAACTTTAAGCACTTGTGTTGAAGTTGACATTGACGATATTAAATCATATCGTGATGCAACGGATTCATTTGAGCTTGAGGGCGGGGAATATGAAATTTATGTTGCACTTCATACCAATTTGGTAATTGACAAGGCACAAATTCACCTTAACGGCATTGAATTTGAAGAAAAACTCGAACCCGAAAAGTTGGCACAAAAAGAAGTTCCCACAAAATACACATTGGATACACCAGCAGGAATTTTGTTTGAAAACGATTTGTTTAAGCAATACGTTAAGGACAATAACTTGCCGATTGACGTTGAGGATTTTGAAAGAAGACTGTTTTGGATTGACTCAAAGGCACTTAGAGTTACTATTTGTGACGGTGATATTAATATTACCTATGAGCAAATGGAAGATTTGGTTAAATATTTGAACGAAAATTCAAATATTAACCGTAGCATTAATTTTGATGACATCGTAGTTAAATACAGACCGTGGTGACGGAAAACACACACTTATGTAGTTGATTAATAAATTTAATCATAAATTCTTAGTTTAAAAGGAGAAAAAACTATGAAAAACATCATTAAAACACTAGTAGTGGTAATGATTGTGGTTCTTACACTTGCAGTATTTACCGCTTGTGGTAATGATACCCCCACTACTACTGCAGCTCCCGCTTGTGAACACACAGGTGGAACAGCCACATGCGCAGATGCGGCTGTATGTGAAAAATGCGGCGAAAGCTATGGCGAAAAGCTCGCTCATACTATCGTTGTAAGAGAAGCAGTTGATGCTACTTGTACAGACAGCGGTATGACTGAAGGTTCATACTGTTCTGAATGTGGCGAAGTATTTGCTGCTCAAGAAGTTATCCCTGCAAAGGGACACACAGAAGTTATTGATGCAGCAGTTGAAGCAACTTGCTCATCAACAGGTCTTACAGAAGGTAAGCACTGCTCAACTTGTAACACAGTATTTGTTGCTCAGACTGAAGTTCCCGTAAAGGCACATACATATGATTCAGGTGCTTGGGATGCAGATTGTAACGTTTGTGGTGCAGTTCGCACATGTGCTCACTCCGGTGAAAAGACAGTGGTTGAAGGTAAAGCTCCCACTTGTACAGAAGCAGGTCTTACAAATGGCGAAAAATGTGCAGTTTGTGGCGATATTACAAAGAACCAGGAAACAATTCCTGCTCTTGGTCACACAGAAGTAGTTGACAAGGCAGTAGCTCCCACTTGTACAGAAACAGGTCTTACAGAAGGTAAGCATTGTTCTGTATGTAACGAAGTTCTTGTTGCTCAGCAGACAGTTGCAGCTAAGGGACATACTGAAGAATCCATTGCTGCAAAAGCTCCTGATTGTGAAAACGCAGGTCTTACAGAAGGTAAGAAATGTTCAGTTTGTGGTGAAATTGTTGTTGCTCAAACAAGAGTTCCTGCACTTGGTCACACAGAAGTAGTTGATAAGGCAGTAGCTCCCACTTGTACAGAAACAGGTCTTACAGAAGGTAAGCATTGCTCAGTTTGTAACAAGGTTCTTGCTACACAAACAATGGTTCCTGCACTTGGACACAAGGATGATAACAATGACTATGAATGTGACGTATGTAAGATTGACCTTTGCACAGATCACATTCCTGCAACCGCAGTTAAAGAAAATGAAGTAGCTCCCACTTGCACAGTTGAAGGCTCTTATGATAGCGTTGTTAAATGTTCAAGATGTGGCGAAGAGCTTAGCAGAGAAACAATTGCAGTTCCTGTAATTGCTCACACTGAAGAAACAATTCCTGCAGTTGAACCTGATTGCACAAATACAGGTCTTACAGCAGGTAAGAAGTGCTCAGTTTGTGGCACAGTAACAGTGGCTCAGCAAGTAGTTAATGCATACGGTCACGTTGAAATTCCAGTTTCCGGCAAGGAAGCTACTTGCACAGAAGCAGGTCTTACAGAAGGTAAGAAGTGTTCAGTTTGTGGCACTACAACAGTTGCACAGAATGAAATTGATGCACTTGGTCACAAGTACACAACTTCTTACACATGGTCTGATGACAAATCTACATGCACAGCTAACAAGGTATGTGCAAATGATGCAACTCATGCAGCAAGCGAAACTGCTACAGTAAGCTCAGTAGTTCTTAACGTTACTTCAACAAAGGTAACATATACTTATAACGTAGAATTTGCTAACAATGAATTTGCCGCACAGACAAATACATTTGAAGAAACCATTATTTTGGAAAATTCTATCGCAACAATTAATGCTCCCGCAATCGCAGGTAGAGTAGCTTCTCACGATTATGTGAAGTTCGGCTTCCACGATGCAGCAGCAACATATACATTCACAATTTACTATTCTGAGGTTTCTGTTTGGGACGGCGTTTCTGTAAGCGCATCTCTTGCAGGTTCAGGTACTCTTGAAGATCCTTACCTCATTCAGAGTGCGGCAGATTTTGCATACATTGCACAGGTTGTAAATGCACTTGAAGTTAAGACTGCAGCATTTAGCGGTCAGTATTTCGTAATGACAAAGTCCATCGACCTTAACGGTAATGCTCTTCACATCGGTACAGGTAGCGCATGGGGCGATAGACAGATATTCGCAGGTTACTTGGACGGTAACAATCGTTCTATCAGAGGCATCAACAATACATTGTCATTGTTCGGTTGCATAGAAGGCGGTTGGGCAAAGAACCTTAGCCTTTACGGTAAGGTAGAAGTTCCTAAGGGATCCTCTTCCGTTGGCGTATTTGTTGGTTATAACCGTTTGGCTCCTTTGACAAATATCACAAACTATGCTGATATCAACGGTAACGGTAACGTTGGTGGTATTGTTGGTAATATGGAACAGAGCAACGATACACCCGCATATAATTTGGTTAACTACGGTACAGTAAGTGGTGGTAACAATGTCGGCGGTATCGCAGGCTTGCTTGGTAGAACTCTTGAAAACTGCACTAACTGGGGTACAGTAAGCGCTGACAAGGATGCCGGTGGTATCGTTGGTAATCTTTACTGGGCATGTAATGTAGTATACTGCGCTAACTTCGGTGATGTAAGTGCTAGCGTAAATGCAGGCGGTATTGCAGGTGTTAGAAACGGTTCTATTGCTGCTACACTTACAGGTTCTGTAAACTACGGTAATGTTGCAGGTACACTTTGCACAAGCACAGGTATTGACGGTATAACTGCTGCTGAGGCAACAATAGTTGACTGTGTAAATAACGGTACAGTTGTAATTGTTGAACACGAAATGACACACACAGATGCAAAGAATGCTACTTGCGAAGAAAACGGTAACGTTGCATACGATCATTGCTCAGTATGTGATAAGAATTATGACGCAGCAGGTAAGGTAATTTCTAATGTTGTTGTTTCTGCAACAGGTCACGCTTGGGACGAGGGAACAACTGCAAATGGTCAGATTACTTACACTTGCGGCAACTGCGGTACAACAAGAGTAGAAGCTGCAAAAGTTACAGTAACAGTAAATTACTTGTTCCTTGATGGTTCAGTAGCAGCTGCTGCTGATACATTGGAATTCGCTAATGGCGAAATCGCAACAATTAATGCAAAAGCAATCGAAGGTTATGTAGCTTCTCACGATTACGTTAAGGTGCTTGTAACTAACAATAGCTCAGTAACAATTTACTATTCAGAAGTTTCTGTTTGGGACGGAACAAGTGTAAGCACATCTCTTGCAGGTGCAGGTACAGAAGCAGATCCTTTCCTTATTCAGAGCGCAGCTGACTTTGCATACTTTGCATCTCAGGTTAATGCTAATACAGCAGCTTCAGGTGCTAACTACAAGGTAACAACATTCAAGGGTCAGTACTTCAAGATGACAAAGTCCATCGACCTTAACGGTCACTACCTTATCGTTGGTATGCACGCAGGTTGGAACAACTATCAGGGCTTCTTTGGAACATTTAACGGTAACAACTGCTCAATCAGAGGTATCAACCTTGATGGTTCTGCAGGCAAATCATCTACAGCATTGTTTGGATGTGTAAACTCGGGTGCTATTAAGAATTTGAGTATTTACGGTAGCGTTAAGGGTAATTCCGGTGTTGCAGGCTTGGTTGGTTATACAGTAACAAATGCAGTTATTGAAAACGTAACAAGCTACGTTAACGTAACATCTAAGGTAAGCAATGGTCGTCAGGGTACAGTTGGTGGTATCGTTGCTAACCAGGAAAATAGTGCAGGCGCTCTTCTTAACTGTGTAAACTACGGTACAGTTATCTGTGACTCCTATATCGTAGGTGGTATCGTTGGTTCAGGCGGTAAGGATATGACAAATTGTGTAAACTGGGGTGTAGTAACAGGCGGTAACGTTTCTGTTGGTGGTATTTCCGGTTCTACAAAGGATAAGGGTACAATTTCCGGTTGCGTAAACTATGGTACAGTAACAGGTGCTACAACAGCATACGGTCAGATTGGTGGTATCGTTGGTACAGCTAAAAAGCCCGTTAATAACTGTGTAAACTATGGTACAGTTATTGGTACAATCTCCAAGGGTGTTGGTCAGATTTACGGTACTACAACTTCTACAATGACTGACTGCGCTGAAAAGGGTACAGTTCAGGAATACGTAGCTGAATAATTAACTAACTATAGGCAAGAAAGGGCTTTTGCCCTTTCTTGCCCCATATAAAATATTACAATGAGGTGAACAATAATGAAAATGAGAAATATTTCTTTGATATTGTTGTTGCTTTTAGTATTTTCTTTACCTTCGTGTAAATTAATTGACGGAGATGATCCTAAACCAAGTGAGAAAGAGCATATGTCAGGAACTGAAAAGATTATTAACGTATATTTGATTGCAGGTCAGTCCAATGCCGTTGGTTACGGTATGGATACGGGCAATAAAATTGCAAAATCCGATGATAGATTTGTTAACGGATTTGATAACGTTTTATATTACGGTTCTTTTGAGCGTTGGAGTGGAAAGAGCTTTGACGGTGGCTTTGAACCAGTTAAGCTTGGTATGGGTGTTGAACCTACTCGCTCAGGTGCGGAAATTGGTATTGCTAACGCAGTTGCCGATTACGGTGAGATGAGCGCTATTATCAAATGCGCACAGGGTGCTACACACCTCTATCCTGATACTACATACGAAGTTTCTTTGAAATATGGAACGTGGACTTCTCCCACATATATTAAAAACAATAATGTTGATATGTCCAAAAATCCTTTGATTGGTAATATGTATAACCGTTTTGAAGACACGGTTATCAAAGCCATCAAATTGTTGATTGAAGACGGATACACACCCGTTATCAAGGGTGTTTGGTGGATGCAGGGTGAGGCAGAAATGTTTACACTTGAAATGGCATCTGAATACAGAGAGTTGCTTGAAACTCTTATTTATGACACAAGAAATATGCTTAGCGAAGTAACCGGCTATGATTGTGGTGACGTGCCATTTATTTGTGGCCTTCCCAAATGGAACTCTAAAAATAGCGCACCTCCCACATATCAGGGAATGGTTAGAACCGCTATGACAACAGTAGCTAATACTTTAGACAACGTTGGTTGCGTTGACTGTATGCCTCTTAACCAGCACGACGACTGGCATTTTGATGCGGCAGGTCAAAAGTATCTTGGTGAAGCATTCGTTTCACTTTTGGAATCTTTTGAGGTTGAAAACGGATCTGATTTTGTTGAAAGAATTAGCATTGACAATGAAGTAAAATTATTGCCTGACGAAATTGGATTGGAGTTTAGAGCTAATCTTACCAACTTCGACAGTGCAAACAATTATCAATATGGTATTGTGGTTGTTCCCACAAGCAAATTGATTGAAAACAATATCACAGGCAACTATATTGAAAAATTGGATGCTTTGTATATTGAATATAATAATTATGAAGCTGACGTTATTGTTGAAAAAATTGACGATGATTTTTCTGACATTTACATTAGCGCAAAATTAACAAATATTTGGTATGAATATTTGAATACACCTTATACTGCAATTGCATATATTAAGAATCCTGAGGGGCAGTATATGTATTCTTCAGCTCATCTTTCAAAGAGCATTGCTAAGCTTGCAAGTGAAGAATTGTACAAATCCGAGGGGGATACCGAGGCAATTCAAAAAATTGTTAATGCAGGCATTAACTTTTTGAATGGAGTTGCTTTTGAAAATCGTGAAAACGATACAAATCTTGAGCTTATTGTTGAAGATTCTATAAGCTTGAATTTCTCAGAATCCGCAACAAAGTATCAATTGAACGTTCAAAATTCTGTGGGTGTTGATTATTTTGTAAGATATACATCCGATAATCCCGATGTTATTTCAGTTGATGCAAACGGTGTTTTGACAGTTAAAGAGATGGGTAGCGCAACAATTACCGTTGAATGTGCGGGTAAATCCAAGCAGGTAAGTGTTAGCGCAGGATACTTAAATCTTGACGGCATTGTTCTTGACGGTGTAATTTCTGAAAACGAGTACGTTGGCGAAGTTATTAGTGCAAGCAATGCTAACGTTTCAGTTGAATTTGCCGGTATGATTAAAAATGGCAGTCTTTATATGTCATTTGAACTTACACATGGCGAATGGAGTCCGCTTAGCTCAAACTGGTGGCTCAATGATAACATTGAATTCAAATTGAACAATGGTGCATCTTATACCGTTGTTTTCTATGAGGGTGTTGCAACTTATTCAAGCAATATTTCTTATGGAATGTCTAAAACCGAAAAGGTTTCCGGCAAATACGTTACAACAGTTGAGCTTTGCGTTGAAAACGTTGAGGACGTTTATCAGTTAAAGGTTGGCTTTAACGGAACAAACTTCTCATGGCTTGGCGCACTTTGGAACGATAATTACAATATGGCTTATATCACAGCCGACGGTATAATCAAAGCTAACCCCGTTGATATGGGTAATGGTCTTGTTCTTGACGGAAAATTTGACGAAAGCATTTACACAGGCGACGTTATGAATAACGTTATTAAGGGTAATGCAAATGGCGCAGACGTTGAGATTATAGGAACACTTACTGATGGCGGTGTGGTTTTTGGTTTGACCGTTAATCACACACTCGCTCCCAACCTCTCAACTGACGGTACAAACCGTTGGTGGACATATATGGGCATTGAATTCCACTTTAACAGTGGTAGTGCACAGTATATGTTCTTGGTAAATAACATTAACACACTTGGCAACATGTATGCTTATTGCAATACAGTTCAAAACGGTGGTACTTACACATCTACTTTTGAAATTTTCATTCCTTATGAAGCAATTGGAGTAGAGAAGGGTGTAGAGTCCATTGATTTTACTGCTCGTGGTTGGTTTGAAACAGGTTGGTGCGATTTGTTAAATAACACTTGGGAGGCAACCCACAAGGTTACTAACAAGGGACTTTTTGAAATCACCAAATAAGGGAGATTTAAAATGAAAAATAAAATTTTAGTATTATTATTGGTTGCTGTAATTGCACTTCTTTGCGCTTGTAACGTAGATAAGCCCATTGAAGAAGAGCATGTACACAGCTTTGAAGATACGTATTCAAATGATGCAACGTATCACTGGTATGCTTGTGAGTGTGGTGAAAAATCTGAACTTGCAGAGCATATTTGGAATGATGGTGTAATCACTATTATTCCCACTCCCGACAGTGACGGTATTAAGACCTTCACATGTATGGAATGTGGTAGAAGATTGGCTCAAAAGATTACTTACACACCAGACGACCCCAACGGTGGCGGAAACGGTGGTAATGGCGGCGGTGAGGTTGTACTTAACGGCTTGACATTCTTGAAATCGACATTCTTCAAAATGGACGATTATCTTCCCAAAACACCTTTGTCACTTGAAGCAGAAATTTACGTTGATCCTAACTTTACAGGTAGAGTTGGCGCAATTTTTGGCAACTATATTGGTGTAAGACAGGACTGGTTGTTTGAAATTTTTGAAAACGGTGTTCCAAGATTCTATTATCACGATCTTGGCGGAAACGTTAGAGATATTAAGTTTAACGAAGTAGACGTTAGAACAGGCGACTGGGTACGCATTGCATTTACATTTGACTTTGCAAAGGGCGTTATGTCAGTATATCTTAACGGTGAGCTTGCACAAAGCATTGCTTGTCCTGCTGACCTTGCAGAGGACATCACAATGTTCAGATTTATCGTTGGTGGCGACGGTAGAAGCGACAACGGTAACTATTTTAAGGGTTATATGAGAAACGTTGCGGCTTATTCCGACGTTAGAACTGCAGAGGAAATTGCTGAATCTGCAAAGAACGGAATTGATAGCAACGCAGATAATATTCTTGTTCACTATGAACTTAATGAAAATTGCGTTGAAGAGGGCATTAAGGATTTGTCCCCCAACGGATTCGACATTGCAAAGGAATGGCTTGATTCCTATGAATCAGACTTTGAATATGCTTATTCATTCGCAGTAGTAGGCGACACACAGTGGTTGTCCAAATATGCTCCTGCAAAGATGGAAGGCATTTACGATTGGATTCTTGCAAATCAGGAATCAAAGAAGATTGCTCACGTATTCGGTCTTGGTGATATCACTGAGGACTGGAATACTGCAAACAAAGAGCAGGAATGGATTCGTGCACAGCAATACATTTCTAAGCTCGACGGTAAGATTTCTTACTCATTGGTTCGTGGTAACCACGACGAGTCAAAGTATTTCCTTAAGTATTTTGCAAATGAAACATATATGAGTCAGTTCGACGGCTTTATTGCTGACGGCGATATTAGAAACTCCTATATGTTGATGACCATTGGTACAACTGATTACTTGTTCATCACATTGGACTTTGGTGTAAGTGATGAAATGATTGCCTGGGCAAGTGAAATTATTCTTGCTCATCCCAATCACAGAGTAATTATTACAACACACGGTTATCAGGCATTTAACGAAGATCCCATCGACTATGACAACGTACCATCAAGTGGTGGTATGGGTGCTCAGAACGACGTTGACACAAACGTTGGTAACAACAACAGAGGTTATAACAACGGTCAGCAGGTTTGGGATAAGTTGCTTTCAAAGCATCCCAATATCTTCCTTATTATGTCTGGACATACTCCTTTTGAAGACGTAGTACTTCTTCAAACCGAGGGCGACCACGGTAACGTTGTTAACCAGATGGTTATCGACGCACAGTGGATGGATCCACAAAAGGGTGGCGTTGGTATGGTATGTATGCTTTACTTCTCTGAGGACGGTACTCAGATGGCAGTAGAGTGGCTTTCTACCGATACAGGCAAGTATTATCAGGAACACAATCAGTTCACACTTGATTTGACAAATTCTGTTAATGCTCCTGCTCACGATTTCAAAGATACTTATAACGAAGAATCACACCACAAGGCATGTTATTGCGGATATACTTATGATGCAGAACCTCACTCATTTGACGGTGGCGTTTTGAATGCAGATGGATATATGGTTTACTCTTGTGAATGTGGTTATCAAAGAATTGCTTCTGCTACTGACGACCCCGTTGCACTTGCTCTTCAAGATTTGCTTGCAAAGTATTACAACAAGGGCATTTATTACAAAGAAGTGAATAGCGGTGATAGATTCTTTAAGGGCGATAAGTTCTATGGTGCAAATGCAGAAGAGCTTGGCGCAACTGCTAACGTAATCAACTTGAACGATTTCATTTTGGGTAAATATGGCGACATTAAGCTCGACCTTGGTTGGAACTATTATGAAGGCATTTACTCTTCAGTTAACGAAAGCACAATCGAAGGTGTTAAATTGTTTGCAGAGTTTGATGGCTCTGTTGATAAGGTGACTGTTGAAGAAATTAACTATCACGTTGTTATTAAGCTTTTGTCAGGTGAAAGCGTTGTTACAACTGTAAAGATTGGTTTGTATGCAGAAATTACATACGTTGTTAACCATGCGCAACCCACAATCACTGCATTTGTTAAGTCAAATGACAAGGGTATGTGTGAAGTTATTGCTCCCACAATCTCCGGATACGTTGCAGAATATGATGCTCTCACTCTTAGCACAATTCACGACAACCTTAACAAGACAGTTTACTATTCAACAGTTGCTGTTTGGGACGGTAAGACTGTAAGCACAGGCTTGCAGGGAAGCGGTACAGTTGATGATCCCTTCCTTGTAACAAGTGGCGCAGACCTTGCTTATATTGCAAGTGTTGTTAATGCTGCCCCCGCAAGATCTGCTAACTTTGCAGGTAAATACTTCAAGATGACTCAAAGTATCGATTTGAATGGTTATAATCTCAACATGGGTGATTATCCCGGTTGGGCAGACAGAAAGGGCTTCTATGGCTTCTTTGAAGGTAATCATTGCACAATTAGAGGATTGAATAATACAAAATCCTTGTTCGGTACTATCGAACAAGGTTATCTTAAGAATCTTTCCGTTTACGGTAAGGTTAACGGCAATGATACAATCGGTGGTATTGTTGGCTACGTTGCTAACGGTGGTGTGCTTGAAAACCTTACTAACTACGCTACTGTAAGTGGTGTAAGCACACTCGGTGGTGTTGTTGGTAATGCAGAAAACCAGGCATCAACTGTAATTAATTGTGTAAACTATGGTAATGTAACAGGTACAAGCTATATTATCGGTGGTATCGCAGGTTCTGGTGGACACGACATTAAGAACTGTGTAAACTACGGTAACGTAACAAGTACTGCAAACGACTGCGTTGGTGGTATTGCAGGTTCAACAAAGAACACAGGTAAGATTGAAAATTGCTATAACTATGGTAATATTCAGGCAAGAGGCAAGGCAGCTGGTATTACAGGTCAGTCAAATAAGCCCATTGAAGGTTGCGTAAACTATGGTAACGTAAACGGTACTTGGGCACTTGGTGGTGTAATCGGTTACATTGCTCCCGATGCTATTGCATCTGCTACAAACTGTGTAAACAACGGTAACATTACTGCTTCTTCAACAGGTATTGGTGGTATCTTGGGTATCTATTATGAGGCAGCAACAGGAACAGGTACTGTTACAATTACCGGTTGTGTAAACAATGGTAAAGTAAAGGGTACTTGGGGAATTGGTGGTATCGCAGGTGATACACTTGGCGAAATTACAGGTTGTGTAAACAACGGTGAAATTAGCGCAAGCGGTGACCTTGGCGGTATCGTTGGTAAATTCTATGGTAAAGCTACTAACAATACAAACAATGGTGAAATTGTTGGTTCAAGCGTTTACGTTGGTGGTATTGTTGGACGTCTTCACGTTTCAACATATCTTAACGAAATCAATTCAACAAACACAAATAACGGAACAGTTATCGGTGCAAAATATGGCGACATAATTGGTCACGTTGAATAAATAATAAAAAGCGCCCCACCTCAATAATGTGGGTGGGGCGCACAATATAAGAACACGGAGTGGTCAATAAGTTTAATTTGCCTTTTATTGAAAGGAATTTTATATGAAAAAGATAGTAACATTAGTTTTGATAATGTGTATGCTTCTTTCTGCGGTTGCTTGTGCCAACACAAATTCAAGCACAACTCAAACCACAACTTACGCAGAAAAGCTTGGCGGATGGTTTATTGAAGTTGGCGAGCCCACAGAAACTGAAGGAGTGCTTGAGGGTCAACTTTGCTTGGATCAGGACACATATAATTTGTATCAGTTTGCAAATGGCGAATGGGTTTTGGTTGGATGTATCAGGGGCGATGGTGAAGAAGCACCTTCATTGGAAAGCAAAAACGGTGTTTGGTACATAAATGGCAGAAACACAAAGCTTTTTAACGGCACTCCTGCAAAAATTTCTTCAATTGGCGGATATTTGCATATTAACGGTGTTGACACGGGAATTGCACTTAAAACCGAGGAAGAAAATCCATCTGACGAACCTACACTTGAATATCTTACTGAAGAAGAATTTTTAGAGCAGCCAGCTATGTTTGGCTCGCCTTGGGTAAACAACAACACTCGAATGAAAATTCTTGTTAAGGTTAGAATGGCAAGGGGAACAAAAATCACATTCCTTGGCGACACCAATGTTTACTGTTGGGGTGTTATGGAAACTACCGACAAGGATAATGCATCAAACGGTGCGTGGAAGGACACGGGTTGGAACACATCTTGGGCAAATCCCAACGAAAAGACCTATGTAACCACCTATGCAACAGGATATTTTGTTATTACCGTTGGAAAACTTGATGCCAATGGTAAGCCTAATCTTAAGCTTACAGATGATGAACTTGCAAATATCCACAGTATGTTCAAAATTGAGGGTGTTAAGGCAGAGGATGCTTCAGGCAACGTTTTGAACAATGGTTCCGTTAACAATGCGGCTACCAAGGACACAATGGTAAGCGTTGGTCATAGAGGTTGGTACAAAGCGCCCGAAAACACACTTGCGGCTTATCGTGAATCATATAATCACGGCTTTAAGTACGTTGAGTGCGACGTTCAGTTTACCAAGGACGGAGTTGCGGTGTTGCTTCACGATGACACAATTGACCGTACTTCAAACGGAAGCGGATATTTGAGTCAGATGACCTATGCTGAAGTTTCGCAATATGATTTTTCATATGATGATTCGGATACAGTAAACGATTTTAGTGCCTACAGGGGCGAAAAAATACCAACATTTGTTGAGTTTATTGCTCTTTGTAATGAGCTTGGTCTCCACCCATACATTGAAATCAAGGGAACTATGACCGACGCAGAAGCGCAAGCATTAATTAAAATTGTTGCAGATGCAGGTATGCTTGACGGTGTTTCTTGGCTCGGCTTTTCGGGTGATGCGTTGTCAAAAATTGCAATGTATTGTCCTACTGCAAGACTTGTTTGGGTTATTACTGATACTAACGCATCCAAAATTGCGGCAAACAATATTCCTTTTGCACAGGCGAATTTGATGACGGGACAAAACCAGGTTGTTTTTGACATTTGGTATACCTTGGCAACGCAGGATGTTGTTGACGTTGTTAGTGCCGCAGGCATTCCCCTTGAGGTTTGGACAGTAAACGACATTAATGCAATTAAGAATTTGCACCCATACGTTACAGGTGTTAGCAGTGACTATTACAATGCTAAAGAAGTGTTGAAAAACGCAGGCATAGAAAGATAGATTAATATTCAAGAAGAAGCAAGAGTTTTTCTTGTTTCTTCTTGACAAAATATGGATTTTTGTTATAATAAAATATATTTACAGTTATTAAATATGTTTTCTTATGAAAAAAATCATACAAAAAGGAGTTTTTTAAGTATGCTTAGATTAAGAAATGAATATCCAAGACCTCATTTTAGAAGAGATGAGTGGTTATCCTTAAACGGAATTTGGGAATTCGAATTCGATGACAACCACGATGGCGATTTAAGGGGAATTCATAACGGAAATATTAAGCTTGCAAAGGAGATTAACGTTCCATTTACATATCAATATGCTGAAAGTGGAATTGGTGACAAGGCATTCCACGATACCTTGTGGTATAGAAAGAGCTTTATTTTCGATAAAGTGGGCAAGAACGTTATTTTGGGCTTTAACGCAAGTGATTATATCACTACAGTTTGGATTAACGGTCATTATGCAACCACTCATCAGGGTGGATTTGCGCCTTTTACCGTTGATATTTCAAAGTTTGTAAAGGTGGGCGAAAACACTATAGTTGTTAAGTGCTATGATCCACTTGATCCCACTATTCCAAGGGGAAAACAGTCTTGGTTGAATGATCCATTTAGCTGTTGGTATGTTCCCAATAGCGGAATTTGGCAGAGCGTTTGGATTGACTTTGTTGGCAAGGATTCTATCGAAGATTTTTCAATTACTCCCGATATTGATACAAATTCCTTTAGCGGTGAAATTAAGATGAGAAATTCACTTGCGGATATGGTTGAAATTAAGGTTTATTATGATAACAAGCTTATTAAACGCCAAATCTTATCAACCGACGGAAAGTACACTCGCTATAGCGTTAATATGATGGAAATCAATTTCGTTGACGAGATTACATATTGGGCTCCTGAGCATCCCAACCTTTTCTACGTTGATATTTGTGCATACTGTGAAAACGTTCTTCTTGACACAGTGCATACAAGATTTGGCATGAGAAAAATCAGCGTTCAAGACGGAAAAGTTTTGCTTAACAACAAGCCCCTTTACCAGCGCTTGATTTTGGATCAGGGATATTGGAAAAATTCCGGCCTTACTCCCCCAAGTATTGAGGACATTAAACGTGACATTACTTTGACAAAGGAAATGGGCTTTAACGGTGCAAGAAAACATCAGAAATTTGAAGATCCATACTATTACTACTATGCAGACGAATTGGGACTTCTTACTTGGTGCGAAATGCCCTCATCATACAATTTCAACTCTGACGAGATAGCTTATATTACAAAAGAGTGGCAGGAAATTGTTAACGTTGCAAAGAAGTTTTCTTCTGTTATCACTTACGTTCCCATCAACGAATCTTGGGGCGTGAGAAAGGTACAGGTTAATCCTGCACAACAAAGCTTTGCAAAGTCCTTGTATCATTTAACAAAGGCAACAGACCCCTCTCGCCTTGTTTCTACTAACGACGGTTGGGAAAACCTTTCTGAAAGCGATTACCTGGCAATTCACGATTATTCAAGTCTTGGCAAGGAGCTTAAGGGCAAGTATAACGAGGGAACTTATAACGATGCCTTCCAGACCTTCAGACGTGTGCTTGCAAACGGAAATGACTATAAGGGACACCCCGTTTTGCTTAGCGAATTTGGTGGTATTATGTTTGAAAAGGACCAGGGCGACGGCAACTGGGGATATAATTCCGCCGCTAAAAATGACGACGAGTTCTTTGCAAGATTGAAGGAGCTTATCGACGGCATTTATGAAGCGGATTTCCAAGGCTTCTGCTATACACAGTTGACAGACGTTCAGCAAGAGGTTAACGGTTTGCTTGACGACGAGCATAACCCAAAGGTTGATGCTGAAAAAATGAGAGATACTTTAATAAAGTGGTAATATGAAAAGAATTTTATTGCTTTTATTGGCGGTGCTTATGGTTTTGGCTTCTTGCAAAACAGAGGGTTCAAAGCCAAAGGACCACTTGGTAGAAAACGAGGATTATATCGATTTGACCTCGCAATATGACGGGGAAAAATTTGATTACAATGATTCTCTTTGGTATATTAACGATTTAGAGGACGTACCACTCCCTGATCCCTATGTTTACGTTGAAAACGATACTTTTTACATAGTTGGCACAAGCGATAGAAATCCTGACGTGGTTGATTGCTATGTTACAACTGATTTTGTCAACTATGAGCTGTACGAGGAGATATATAATCCCGTTTTGTATGACGGTTGGGAGGATAGAGAAGAGGCGTTGGTTTTTGCGCCCGAAATTTATTGCTTTGACGGTGTTTACTATATGTATTACAGCGCAAAGGATAAAAATTTAAAGCGCAGAATCAGTGTGGTTGTTGCAGACAATCCTTTAGGACCCTATAAGCCCTTGGTTAATGACGAGGTTGACGGATTGAACAACCCCTTATTCCATAACGCAGATTATGTAAATAGGGGACTTGACGCAACCGTTTTTGTGGATGACGACGGCAAAATGTATATGTATTTTACCGTTACACAAAAATCAAAGAATTTACCCGATTTTAATACTCAACACATTGTTGGTGTGGAGCTTATCACTCCCTATATGGCGGATTGGTCAACCTATAAAGAGTTGGCAACCCCCGGCACGATTAATCCCGATACTGATGAGCAGTTGCTTACTTGGGAGTTGTATCGTGACAATAAAGTTCAAATTAATGAAGCTCCGTTTATGATAAAGAGTGGTGGAAAATACTATTTGACCTACTCTGCAAACGGTGCTTGGAATAAGTATTACAACGTTTGCTATGCGGTTTCTGACTCCCCCATGGGCAATTTTGAAAAGCCCTATGAAGAGGGAAAAATGTGGACAAATTTGCTTATGGGATTTCCGGGCACGAATGATGAAGAAGCTCCTGTTTTTAACCAATGGAGTGGATTTACATCCGGCACCGCTCACCACTGTTTCTTCTATGCAGGTGGAGAGCTTATGATTGGCTATCACGCACATAAAAATAGAAACTGGAATTCAAAGGATTATACCGAAAGATATTTTGCCTTTGACTATGTCCATTTTGATGAAAACGGAGTGCCATTTGTAAACGGATCAACCTATTCGCTTGTCAATTTACCAAGTAGCATTAGCGGATACAAAAATATTGCACAGGATGCAACTGTGCTTGGCACAAACGTGCAAAACGTTCAAAAGGTGAACGACAATTATATGATTAATTGGTATAACCTTGAATCCGCCTCTGATGAGGTGCTTTTGGGTGTGGGCGAATCAACAATTGAAATTACCTTTGACAAGCTTTATGAAATAAAGGGAATTTTGGTTTATAACAGCGCTTATTATGAAAATTATATAGTTGAAATTGAATATATTGATTTCGGTAACGGAAATATCATCTATTATCCACAGTTTTGTGAGGATTTTTACGTTGACGATGAAAAGGAATTTATATATCCCACAAGCGCATTTGCCTTGGAGATATTAAATTCATTCCAAGCTCAAAAGGTTACAATTAAATTTAATTTGTCAAACGGTGGTTCAATTAATGAAATTGTGATTTTGGGCAAATAAAATTTGTGGGGAGGCAACTGATGAAAAAATATCTTTTACCCAATGGCAATAGATTTTATAAGGCGAATTTGCACGTTCATACAACCGTTTCAGACGGTGATATGACGCCCGAAGAGATAAAGAGATTGTATTTAGAAAAGGGATATTCAGTTGTTGCCTTTACCGACCATGAAATTATGGTGCCACACGTTGAATTAACAGATGAGAATTTTGTTGCTCTCACCGCAACTGAAATAAGCACAAATAATAGGTTTGATTGCGATTTTTGTTTTGCAAAAACCTATCATTTGAATATCTATTCGCCCAATGAAAAGCAAAATTGCTTTGAAGGGTTTGACAAAAAACATATGTGGCTTAACCATTCATTTGATTATATCACGAATGAGCAAGAAAACAGATCTTGCGACCGTGCTTACAGTGTTGAATGCATGAACGAAATTATCCAAAAGGCGAATGAAGATGGATGCTTGGTGTCCTATAACCACCCCGTGTGGTCATTACAGGACTATTCGGATTATTCCGAGCTTCGTGGCTTATGGGGAATTGAGCTTTACAATACGGGATGCGCCCGAAACGGATATTTTGATTCACCCAAGCCCATGGATGATTTGTTAAGGGTGGGCGAGCAAGTTTTTCCTTTAGCTACTGATGATGCACACAAATTGCAGGATTGCTTTGGCGGTTATGTGATGATTAGTGCAGACCAATTGAAATATGACAAGATATTTGCTGCCTTGAAAAACGGCGATTTCTATGCTTCAACGGGGCCTGAATTTGTTGAAATATCGGTTGAAAACGGTGTTGTTAAGGTTGTAACGTCCCCAGTGGCTTTTGTTGGAGTTTCAACCGCTTGCCGACATCTATTTGCCAAAAGGGCGGATGGGGAACTTTTGACCGAGGTTTCTTTTGATATGGGTTGGCATTTTGATATGGTTAAAAACGGAGTGAACGAGAGACCCTATATTCGAGTAACTGTGGTTGACGAGTTTGGCAATTCCGCATTTAGTCGTGCATATTTTTTGAACGAATTTTTAAATAATGACTAACGAAGGGTATATTATGATTTGCAATTCAATTCAAACCTTGCTTAATTATGCAATTAAGAACAATTTAATAACTGAAGATGACGTTATCGTTGCTCGCAATTCCATTTTGGATGCGCTCGATCTTGCCGATTGGGATGAAAATGTTATGGCAGATGAACTTGATAGCATTGAGGCAATTCTTGACCCGATTATCGACTATGCTTGCGAAAACGGAATAATTGCCGACACAACTAACTCCCGTGATTTGTTCGACACAAAAATTATGGGGCTTCTTACCGCAATGCCAAGGGAAGTTATTGCCGAATTTAAGCTTAGATACGCCAATAATCCCAAGGATGCAACCGATTGGTACTATGAATATAGTAAAAAGACCAATTACGTTCGTGCCGAGCGAATTGCAAAGGACCTTGTTTGGACTTATGATACTGATTATGGTACTTTGGATATTACTATTAATCGCTCCAAGCCCGAAAAAGACCCAAGGGATATTGCGGCTGCAAAATTGCAAAAGGCAAGCAGTTATCCCAAATGTCAGCTTTGCTCTGAAAATGCCGGCTTTGCAGGACACGCAAATCATCCTGCCCGACAGAATTTAAGACCTATTCCAATTGTGGTGAACAACGAAAAATGGGAGCTTCAATATTCGCCATATGGCTATTATAACGAGCATTGTATCGTGTTCAATTCAAGGCATATTCCAATGAAGATTGACCACTCGGTTTTTCATAAATTGTTTGATATTGTTGACCAATTCCCACATTATTTTGTTGGCTCAAATGCCGATTTGCCCATTGTTGGTGGCTCAATTTTGAGTCACGAGCATTTTCAAGGTGGAAGATACACCTTTGCTATGGAGAAGGCAGAAATTGAAAGGGAATTTAAAATTGATGCCTTTAGTAACGTTTTGGCGGGAATTGTTAAGTGGCCCATGTCAGTTATTCGTGTTTCTTCAAAAAATAGAGAGGAGCTTGCAGCTTGTTGCAATCACATTCTTGAAAATTGGAGAGCTTATACTGATGCAGATGCTTGTATTTTTGCAGAAACTGACGGTGTTCCTCACAACACAATCACTCCAATCGCACGCAAAAACGGTGAAAACTACGTTTGCGACCTTGTACTTAGAAACAATCTCACAACTGATGAAAGACCCCTTGGACTTTATCATCCCAATCCCGAGCTCCACCATATCAAAAAGGAGAATATCGGCTTGATTGAGGTTATGGGACTTGCAGTTTTGCCCGCAAGACTTGCAAATGAGATTGTCGCTTTGGAAAAGGGAATGCTTGAGGGAGAAAATCTTGAAAATAATCCCCAAACCGCATCCCATGCCGCATGGGCAAAGGACGTGCTTACAAGACACCCCGAATTCTCTAAAGAGAATGCAAGAAGCATTTTAGAGAATGAGATTGGTGAAGTATTCCGCCTTGTTTTGTGTGATGCCGGCGTGTTCAAGCGCAACGAAAACGGTCAACGTGCTTTTGATAGATTTGTATCGATTCTTTAATAAATTAGCCACCCATTAAAATTGGGTGGTTTTTTGAAAAATATTATATTTTTTATAGATAAATTCAAAAAATATATTGAAAAAAATAAAATTTTATGATATAATACAAAAAGATGCGGAAAAAACGCTGAAGATATAAAATTAATTAAATTGACTATATAAGATAGTAGAATGGAGAAGAACATGTCTGAAATAAAAAGAATTGGTGTTTTGACCGGTGGCGGCGACTGCTCTGGTCTTAATGCAGTTGTAAGAGCTGTAACTCTTACTGCAATTAACAAATACGGTTGTGAAGTTATCGGCTTTAAAAAGGGTTATGCAGGTTTGTATGCAAACAATTATATGGAGCTCACAGCCGAAAATACAGCAAACATCTTGAATCAGGGTGGAACAATCCTTAAAAACTCAAATAAGGATAACCTTTTCAACTATGCTTACCGTGACGAAAACGGTAATATTCAGCACAAGGACGTTAGCGACGTTGCTGTTCAGAACCTTAAAAACCTTAACATCGATGCTCTTGTAGTTATCGGTGGTGACGGTACTCTTACAAGTGCTCGTGACTTTGCAAGAAAGGGTGTTAAGGTAATTGGTGTTCCCAAGACAATCGACAACGACGTTTCTTATGCAGATATCACATTCGGATTTACAACTGCTCTTGGCGTAATTTGCAATGCAGTTGACAGAGTTAGAACAACTGCTTTCTCACACGATAGAGTTCAGATTCTTGAAGTTATGGGTAGAAACTGCGGTTGGCTCGCACTTGAAGGCGGTCTTTCCGGCGGCGCAGATATTATTCTTTTGCCCGAAATTCCTTACGATATTAACAAGATTGTTGAAGTAATTAAGAACCGTGATGCAAAGGGTCTTTACGATACAGTAATCGTTGTTTCTGAAGGTGCTAAGCCCAAGGATGGCGACGTTGTTATTAAGAAGATCGTTGCTGACAGTGCAGACACAATTCGTCTTGGTGGCGTTGGCGACCAGCTTGCTACTCAGCTTGAAGCATTGCTTGGCGGTAAAGAAGTTCGTGCAACAAATATCGGTCATACACAGCGTGGCGGTGAAACTTGCCAGTATGACAGAAGTCTTTGCACAAAGCTTGGCTCACTTGCAGTTGATGCTCTTTTTGAGGGCAGAAGCGGTGAAATGGTTACAATTTACAATGCAGTTCCTCAAACTGTTTCTCTTGAAAAGGTACTTGGAAGTGGTGCTACAGGTGAAACAAGTAAGGGTGGTAGCCACAACGTTGATCCCAACGGTTTCGTAGTTAAAACTGCTCGTAACACAGGTATTTCATTTGGTGACTAATTAACTTAAAATATGATAAAAAAGAGCTTAACCTTTTCGGTTAAGCTCTTTTTGTTTATGCTAAACCGAGGGAGCGCCCGAAAATATTTTGTTAATTACTAAAATAGTTCTTTTATCATTTACTGTATTGTTTTTGGTGGCTGAAATTTACATTGGAATTAAGGGATTGCGTGTTGCTAAAAAACCCAATTCATCCAGAGGCCATATTATTTGGGCAACTGTGCTTTTCGTGTTGACAATTGTGTCGCTTATCGAGCCCATTGTTGCTATTGTTACCAAAAGTGGAGCAGGCGATAACGTTGGCATGTTGTTGAACTTTTTGCTTGATGCAATTATCTATTTTGAATACATTAGATGTGCAAAAGCAGTAGCAAACGGTAAATAAAATAAACAAAATAAATGACAGGTATTTTTTACCTGTCATTTTTTATTTGGTTTTTTTCTCTATAAGACATGGGCGGGGTGTGGTAAACACTTTCAAATGCTTTGCTAAGGTGTGAGGCATCATAAAATCCCGTTCGATAAGCAATTTCCGAAACGGAGAGGGAGGTGTTTTGAATCATAACGAGTGCTGCATCCAAACGAATTTTCGTTATATATGCGGCAGGGGACATTTTGCAAATTTCTTTAAATTTTTTAATGTAGGACGTGCGTGACATGTGGGCTATTTGCATTAATGTGTCAATTGTGATTTTTTCATAGTATCTTTCGTGAATGTAAGAAATCGATTCCATTAGGGCGTGTTCTTCACTTTGAGTCATATCGGAATTTGGATTGCTAAGCGCATAGGTGTTGCACAAAAGTCCTATTGATGCCATTGCCAAATTACTTCTTATAAGCGACTCGGTGGGGTCGCTATAATTTATATATCGGGCAATTTCAAAAAGAACGTTTAAGGTTGGGGTTAATTCTTCTTTTGAAAGGGTGAGGTGCAAGGGGGAGGTGGTTTTGCCTCGCATAAGGGGTTCTGCGCCAAAAAGCTTATAAAAAGCTGAAAGGTTTTGCAAATCCGCTATGTATTTATTCATAAAAGCGTCGCTTAAAATAACGTGGAAAACGTCGAATCCCTCTCCACCAACATATCCGTGACTGATTTTGGGCGGAATAATAAAAACGTCGCCCTCGTTGGCATTTATTTTATTGTTGTTTATGTAATGAACACCACTGCCACGGCTTATGATATTGATTTCATAAAACTCCTGCTCGTGCATGCCAATGTCATAGTCATTCATCAAAAATGCGTGAACAAGGTCTGATGAGTGGTTAAAAAAGTCTGCGTGTGTGTGATAATAATGCTCGTGATTTTTTAATTTATTCATTTCCATAAGGCGACTCCCTTTGTGAATTTGTTGTAAAAATGACCTAAAAAATTGAACAAATTGAACAAAAACTTGTGATAAGTTCTAAAAAGTGAACGATTTTACAAATAAATGTGTATATTTTACATTGATTATAACACAAATCAGTTATATAATCAAGATATAATCTATAAATATATCTATTAAATTTTGAAAGGAGATTTTTATGGTGAAGCTTAAAAGGGTAGCAATAAGTGCTTTGTGCATTATTTTGCTATTATCAATGGTTGGTTGCCAATTAAGAAAACCGCAAAATAACGGTGGGGGTGTTAATATGAATGACTTAAAAGTTAATACAAACGAAATACCGTTGAAATTGTGGTATGACGAAGAAGCTCCGTTTATTAACGAGGGCTCTGAAAAGGCATCTATGATGGCGGGGCAGGACATCGGTTGGCAAAACTGGTCATTACCCTTGGGCAACGGATTTGTTGGCGCAAACGTTTTTGGCAGAACAGAAACAGAGCGCATTCAAATCACAGAAAAGACTCTTGCAAATCCTTGGCAGACGGTGAAAACCGTAAACGGTAGCACCTCTTATCCCGAGGTGGCAGGTCTTAACAACTTTTCTGAAACCTATCTTGATTTCGGACATAAATTCTCTGACGTTAGAAACTATAGTCGTGAGCTTGATTTGAGAAATGCAATTTCAAGCACAAGATATACATATGACGGCGCAACTTATACAAGGGAATATTTTGTTTCATATCCCGACAACGTGCTTGTTATAAAACTTGACGCAATTGACGGTCCACTTTCATTCACACTTCGCCCAACAATTCCGTTTGAGCAAAGTTATATGGAAACCAAGGGTGACGGACTTTCAAAAACAGGCACTGTAACCTCAAGCATTGAATACGGAATCGGTTGCATTGAGCTTAGCGGCACACTTGGATATTATGACGTTGACTTTGTGGGCTATTACAGAGTTTATACAACGGGTGGCACAATGGTTGCCGACACAGTTGAAAATACATATACCGACAAGGACGGAACACTTAAAACTGACATTGACGGTGTTATTCGAGTTGAAGACGCAACAAGTGCAATAATTGTTGCTACCTTTGGCACAGACTATGAATTGTGTGCAGAAAACTTTGAAAACGGTCAATATAGCCACAACAAGCAAACTGCAAAGACCGATCTTGACGACGCTCGTGCAAAGGTGCAGGATCAACTTTATTTGGTTACTGACGAAATCGACTCTATGAGCGTTGAGGAGGCGTATGATTATTTGAAATCAAGACATATTGCCGATTATGACGAATTGTTTGGCAGAGTTGACCTTGATTTGAATTGCAATGCAGAGGATTTGAATCTTACAACTGATAAGCTTCTTGAAAAATACAATTCGGGTGAACATAACTCTTATCTTGAAACACTTTTGTTCCAATACGGAAGATATTTGATTATCGCTTCTTCAAGAGAGGGCTCGCTTCCTGCAAACCTGCAAGGTGTTTGGAACTGCTATAACATTCCTGCTTGGACAAGTGGATATTGGAGTAACATCAATATTCAGATGAACTATTGGCACGTATTTAGCACCAATCTTGCAGAAACGTTCATTCCATACGTTGATTACAATGCGGCATATATGAGTGTTGCGCAGCAAAATGCAAACAACGTTATTAACAAATATAATCCATCCGTTTCGGGAAATGACGGTGGAAACGGTTGGACAATGGGTATAGCAGGAAATCCATTCTTTGTAAATCAAGACCGTTCTTGCGGAAACCTTGGTCTTTTGACACAGCTTTTTTATGAGTATTATCAATTTACTCGTGATGAAGAGGTGCTTAAGCTTGTTTATGACGTTTTGGTAGAGGCGGCTCGATTTGTTACTAAATGCGTTAAGGAATATGACGGACTTTATTTGGTTGAGTATTGCGACTCTCCCGAAATGTACGTTAACGGTTCTTGGTATTACACCACGGGAACAACCTATGCGCAGACGTTGGCTTATTTAAACAACTATGGCGCACTTGAATGTGCAAAGGAGCTTGGAATTGACCTTAGTAACAGCGCACTTCTTACAAGTGAGGAATATTCCATTCTCAATACAATAATGGAGCAGCTTGACAAATACGATCCAATTATCGTTGGTTTGTCAGGTCAGATTAAGGAATTTAGAGAAGAAGATTACTACGGTTCTCTTGGTAATCCCAATCACAGACATATTTCACAGCTTGTGGGCTTGTTCCCGGGCAATATTATCAATTCAAGCACGAATGCTTGGCTTGATGCGGCGCTTGTATCACTTGCAGGCAGAAATGAGGGCTTGACTGATTATCCATACGGAACAACCGCCACAAATGAAGCGAGCATTGTTGCTTGGGCTTGGGCGCACAAGCAGGCACTTTATGCAAGAGCAGGAGAGGGCGATTTGGCTCAAGAAATGCTTGCAGGCAATCTTCGCAACTCAACTCTTCAAAATCTATTAATGGTTTGCGGAAAGATATTCCAAATTGAAGCAAGTAGCGGAACAACTGCCGCAATTGCCGAAATGCTTCTTCAAAGTGATGAGGAATTTATTGAAATTCTTCCTGCAATTCCTACAAATTGGGAAAGCGGCGCATACACGGGCTTGGTTGCAAGAGGAAACACAGAGGTTAGTGTTTCTTGGAAGAACGGTGTTGCAGACAAGATTAACATTTCTCCCAAACTCGATGGCGAAATTGCAGTTAAATATCTAAGTTTTGCAAACGTAACAGTTTATAATTCAAAGGGCGAAAAGGTTGAATGCTCACTTTCTAAAGATAAGATTTTAACGTTCAACGCTTCTGCAGGCGAAACCTATTACATCACGGGCTTTGAAAAGATTGAAGTGCCTGCAAGTCCCACAAACTTCAGTTTCGAAAGAACATCTTATGCAGAATTCAAGCTCACTTGGAATACAGTAGCAGGTGCTGACAAATACAACGTTTACGTTGCATACGAAAGCGATGCTTCTTATACATTCCTTGGAAGTACAACAAGAAATACATTTGATTTGCTTGTTGAAGAGGGAAAACAAAACGTTAGAAAGACTTTTGTTGTTACCGCAGTGAAAAACGGAGTTGAAAGCAAGCGTTCGCTTTGCTATTCAAACCCCATTGAGCTTGACCTTGAGCTTTATTCAGCATCTTGGATAGTTGAAAATGGTAAGTTGATTGTAAATGTAAACGCAAATGATGCGGTAAAAACAACACGTTTGTATTCTAAGAGTGCAGGCGGAACAAAATACGTTCTTGTTGCAGAGGCAGCGGGAAAAGGGATTGAATTTACTTACGATTCGTCAAAATCCTATGCTGTATCAGTAACGTCAAAGTTCTCGGGCGAAGAAAGTGAACTTATTGAGCTTACACTTAACAATAATGCAAGCAACATAATCAACGATAAGTCATTTAATGAAAACGGAACGGTTGACCTTGAAAATATCTATTCGCTTGACGAATTGTTAATTTATCTTGATTCTGCCTTTGAGGGTGGAAGCTTAAAGGTTGAAAGACTTTATCTTGGCGAATGGTTCACAGTTGTTGACCTTGCGTCGAGTGAAGCGGTTAATGCTTTACTTGTTGATGGTTGGCTTAAGATTGATTTTAACTCTCAAAAGGCGAATAAGATTAGAATTAGCACGGGTGCTGACGTTGAATTTGGCAACGTTATTTTGTCGGGCTCAAAGACAGATGAAGCTATTGAATATGAAAACGCATTTAACGGAAAGGTATTTTCTCCGTCAATAAATGCCTCTGGCAATATGTATTCAAATGCCTATGGTTATCAAACAATTACCGACGGAATTATCTATCAAGAGAGTGACGGAAGATATTCAAGCGCATTGAGAGGTGGTTTGGTAGAGGCGACTATCAATTTTGGCAAGGTTTATAACCTTAATGAATTGAAGGTTTACCTTTACAAAGATGGAATTAGCAAATTCGGAACGGGATTTAAGGTTCAAGTGCTTTTCGACGGAAATTGGACAACGGTTATTAACTGCGAAAATGCAAGCGAGATTGAAAAATACTTGGTTAAGAACGCAGGCGGTGTTGGTGACTGGTTGATATTTGATTTGGGGGACGTTTACGCAAGTCAACTTAAGTTTACAATCCCAAGTCAAACCGATAGTGGTTGGACAACGTTTTATGAAATGGAATGCTTTGGCACTCCCTCAACAAAAATCGACCCAACGGGAGGCGAAGAGCCGCCACAAGCCGAAAACGTTTTTGCAGGTAAGCAGTTTGTTCCCACTAACGAGGCAACATCCAACATTTTGGTTGCTTCTTGGTGGAAGGGCGGCGGATATGAAGCTCTTACCGACGGCAATAAGGCAGGCGAAGCCGCAGGCAGATTCTCAACTGTGATGGCAACAAGCGGTATGATGGACGCAACGCTTGACCTTGGTGGTAAGCATGAGCTTAACACACTTAGATTCTATCTTTACGACACTAAAGATAGCATTACCGAGGCGAAAAAGAAGGGAAGCGTTGGTAAGGACCTTTTAATTCAGGTATATGCAAATGGCGAATGGAAAACGGTTATCACTTGCTCTGATAACGCAGAGCTTTGCTCACATTTGGTTATCAATTCAGGGCTTAACAATGACTATCTTGAGTTCGACCTTGGCGGTATAGTTGCAGAAAAGGTTAGATTCTATATATCCGGCTCTGCCTCAGCAGACGGAACAACCTATCAAGAAATTGAATGCCTTGGCATCAAGGTAAAATAAATTAATAATAACAGGTTGGGGGAAAGCCCCCCCAACTTGCTGATTATAAAATACAAAAAAGGAGAAATTTTATGAAAACCATTATGAAAATGTTTATCGCTATGATGGCAGTTGCGCTTGTTCTTTTGGCGTTTGCAGGTTGTAACATTACACCTAAAGCCGATTGCGAACACACTTTTGCACAGGCGTCATGTAACTCCCCAAAAACTTGTACCATTTGCGGAGCAACTGAAGGCGAAGCTTTGGGACACGCAGAAGAAATTATACTCGGCAAGGATGCAACCTGCACCGAAGCAGGACTTACTGACGGTAAGAAATGTGCAACTTGTGGCGAAATTCTTGTAGCGCAACAGGAGGTTGCGGCTCTTGGACACACAGAAGAAATTATTAAGGGCGAAGCTCCTACTTGTACTGAAGCAGGTCTTACTGACGGTAAGAAATGCTCTGTATGTTATGAAATTCTTGAAGCGCAGGAAGAAATTCCCGTGGCAGATCATACTGAAGAAGTGGTAGAGGGCAAAGCTCCCACTTGCACCGAAACAGGTCTTACCGAGGGTAAGAAGTGTTCAGTTTGTGGCGAAATTCTTGTAGCGCAGGAAGAAATTCCCGTGGCAGAGCATACTGAAGAAACAGTAGCAGGCAAAGAAGCAACTTGCACCGAAGCAGGTCTTAGCGATGGTAAGAAGTGCGCAGTTTGTGGTACAACACTTGCAGAGCAAGAAATCATTCCTGCAAACGGTCATAAGGACGAAGACAAGAACTTTGAATGTGACGTTTGCTTGGCAGACCTTTGCACAGACCACGTTCCTGCACAGGCGGTTGAAGAAAATAGAATTGAAGCTACATGCACAGCCAAGGGCTCTTATGAACTTGTTGTAAAGTGCGCACAGTGTGGCGAGGAAATTAGCAGAGAAGCCAAGGAAATTGATAAGCTTGCTCACTCTGAAGAGATTATGGCAGGCAAGGGTGCAACTTGCACCGAAGCAGGTCTTACTGATGGTAAGAAGTGTTCAGTTTGTGGCGAAATTCTTTTAGCGCAGGAAGAAATTCCCATGGCAGAGCATACTGAAGAAACAGTTGCAGGTAAAGCGGCAACATGTACTGAAGCAGGTCTTACCGAGGGTAAGAAGTGTTCAGTTTGTGGCGAAATTCTTGTAGCGCAGGAAGAAATTCCCGCAGGGCATAATATGGTTGATGGAATATGCACAGCTTGTGGATATATCCCCAACGTATTTGCAGGCAAACAGTTTGTAGCTTCTGCAGATGCAGCTGCAAATATGTATAGCGCAAACTATGGATATCAGACAATAACCGACGGTATAATCTTTGAAGAAGCTAAAGGCAGATATTCAAGTAAGCAAAACGGCGGTAAGATTGAAGGAACAATCGACCTTGGCGCAGTTTATGAGCTTGATGAATTCAAGGTTTACCTTTACTGGAATGACGGTATAAATAGATTTGGTTCAGGTCTTACAATTCAGGTTCTCTTTGCTGGAGAATGGACAACGGTTGTTGATTGCAAAACTGTTGAGGAATTGCAGGCATATTGGGTAGATAATCCCGATAGCGTAGACAAGGAATGGCTTGTATTTGATCTTGGTGGCATTGCTGCAAGACAGGTTAAGTTTACAATTCCCGGTCAAACAAGCTTGGGATGGTCAACATTCTATGAAATGGAATGTAGCGCAAAGCTTTCTGATAAGGTTGAACCCGAACCCGAAGAACCCGTATTTGTTGAAAATATTTTCGCAGGTAAAACATTCGCACCCACATCCGATGCTCTTGCTTCTGTTTTGAGCGCATCTTGGTGGAAGGGTAGCGGCTATGCAGGACTTACTGATGGCATTAAGAACGCAGATAATGCTCCGGGTAGATTCTCAACAGTAATGAAGGCAACAGGTATGATGGACGCAACCATCGACCTTGGTGGCACTTATGAGCTTCACTCCTTGAAGTTCTATACATACGATCCTGCCGCAGGCACAGGCGCAGGCAGTCTTGGTGCAAACTTGCTTGTTCAGGTTTATGCCGACGGAGAATGGAAGGACGTTGTTGTTTGCGCAGATAATGCAACATTGGCTTCTTATCTTGTGGTTAACGAAGGCACTTATAATGACTATCTTGAGTTCGACCTTGGTGGAATTAAGGCAGAAAAGGTTAGATTCTATATCTCCGCTTCAGCATCATCATCCGGCACAACGTACGAAGAAATCGAATGTAACGGCTACGCAAAATAATATAAAATAATGATGTGGTGATTTTTCACCGAAATAGTAATTTCTCCCCCTTGCCAATCGCAAGGGGGAGTTTTCTGTTTCACTGTAAAGAATCTCCAAGACGACGCCAAGATATACTTGCTATGCTCACATTGTTCATATCCGAAAGTCCGAGGGTTGTAACTGTGGCGAGGATTTCTCGCATTTTTGTTGTGTATTATGTTTAAAATTTGCTTTTCCAATTGGTCGGTTTGCCGAAATTATATATATATTAATACTATTAATTGACATAATAGTCGAAATACGGTATAATATCTGTTAAAGAGAACGCCAATATCTCCCGCGTTTCGCCCGACCTATCGACGTTTGATAGACATATGGTGAAACTGAGTAATTAAGTACACAGGATCGCCTGTGTACTTTTTATTTTGGAGGATATTATGATGGATGAAATGAACAATCATATTCCTGATGAAAATTCTTTGGAGAACGTTATTATGATGGTGGAATTGCGACAAATCAGATAGAAGATACTTATTACATTCCAGCAACACTTACTAAGGTAACTGTAACCACTAAACTTGGATATTGCGCTTTTGAGAACTGTGTCTCTCTAACAAGTATAACCATAGGTGAAAATGTGACGTATATTCCTGATTCTACATTCAGTGGTTGCACCTCGCTCACAAGTATAACGATCCCCGACTCTGTGACGAGTATTGATAGTTTGGCGTTCGAAGATTGCACATCCCTTACAATCTACTGCGAAGCAACATCAAAGCCAAGTGGATGGAATTATTATTGGAACTATTCCAACCGTCCGGTAGTTTGGGGCTACAAACCCGAATAAATTAATAACAAACTCAAAGGGCGCGATTTTCGCGCCCTTTCTTTTGCCCCATATATAGAAACGAATAATGATAACAGGGTATAATACCCGAATATGAACGACAAAGAGCGTCTATCTTTACGATAGGCGCTCTTTTTGTTAATTTCACAAAAAATATGAATAAATCTCAAAATAAGACAAAAACTAAAATAGCAACGAAAATTTGCGAAATGGTGATTATTAAAAGGAGATTTATGAATATATGAAAGCAACAGGAATTGTTCGTAGAATTGACGATTTGGGGCGTGTGGTTATCCCCAAGGAAATCCGCCGCACGATGAGGATAAGGGAAGGCGACCCCTCGCATACAACATTGACACTTTTCGACAGGTTTTGCATGGCAATACATAGTGTGGCAGAAAGAATAAAAGCGAGGTGAACTTCACCTCGCTTTTAGCCATATAATGTTTTATTATATATTTGTTTAGTCTTTTCTCTGACAAAAGGTAAGTGTAATTTCATAGTATGAAGCAATTCTTTAAGTCGAACGTTTCCTAATATAATAATGTTTTCATCCAGATCAATGGCTGTCCAAGCGGCTGTTGTAATAGTTTTAGTATTTCCAATTTCTATCGTGTCGTAAAACTTCTCCATTTTCTGTCCGTTTTTTATTAAGTAATCCAAATTGTGCACATTCATATCCCTTAAGTTTTTTAACTTTTCCCAAGAAACGATATTTTCAATATCTTCAAGAATATTTTTGAGAGAGTTATCATTAGTTCTTTGCAACTCTATATTTAACTTTTGTAAATTCTCAACTGCATAATATATGGTTATTATTAAAAAAAGTCTATCGGCAACAAATAAACTGTTATTCTCTTCGTTTTCCCAAGGAGTGCCACCATGGTTTGAATTTAGCACATTGAAAAATCTATCTGATTGAATAAAAACCATATTCCACCATTGACAGGTTTGCATAGAAAAAATAAGCAATTCTGTACTCGTCATGTTGTGTTTTTTTACTTTTTCGTTCAAAGTTCAAATCTCCGTGTAATTAGTCTCTATAATATTTATAATCCTTATTCACTAATTTATATTTTGAAATGTCTAAAGAACTTCTATTGCCATTATTCTTTAGAAATTTTGAGAATGTCATTATTGAGTGATATTCAATTTCTTTTAACATGGAATGAAATTCAGGATGGATTATTTCAAACATAAATTTATTCCAATTTGGAATCTCATGTCTACCTGGTTTTACTCTGTCGCCTAATCGATGTGCACTTCCTATGTAAAGTTCATTGCTTGTTTCGTCAATTAGATAGTATACAACATAAGGAGTATCTACGTATTTAGATAGTTCGTCAATCGACTTCCAACCAGAGTATTTGGTTATCATTTGAGAATTGCTCTCATTGCTTAGCCATCCAAAAACATTTTGCTCGACCAATGCCTTAAATATATTATCATAATTAGTTTCAATTTTAATAAATGTTTCTAATGCAAGATTATCATCGTCTATTGATTTGAAGATTGCTACTTCTTGGCTTCCACCTAATAGTTTGGTTTGGAATTTTCTATCCTTTTCTTTAAGCAATTTTTGACTTTCAATGGCGAAATATGTTTGTATGAATTCTTGCTTAAGTTTTACTATTAAATTATTATCGTATGAAATTTGTAGAACTTTTCTTCCTGTGGATTGATGTACAAAACAATATTTGCCGCTATACTTTTTTCCTTTGAATTTTATTGATATATTACGACTTTTATATTGATCAAATTCATCATAATTAACAAAGCAATTTATGTATTGATTCGGAATAGTTACTCTACCATCAAAAAATGATTTATCTATTTTTTTATAATACTCTTTCATTGAATCACCTCTTTAATTAATTCTACCATACTTGTTCTCAAAAGTCAATTATTAAGTATAAATCTCCTTATTTTGCAGATACTAAATGTACAAATTTGTAAAATAAGGAGATTTAAATATATGAAAGCAACAGGAATTGTTCGTAGAATTGACGATTTGGGGCGTGTGGTTATCCCCAAGGAAATCCGCCGCACGATGAGGATAAGGGAAGGCGACCCGCTTGAAATCTACACGGACAGAGAGGGCGAGGTCATTTTCAAAAAGTATTCACCAATTGGCGAGCTTACAAATTTCGCATCGCAATATGCCGAAACGCTCAACAAGGTGTGCCTTATGGACGTCCTTATTTGCGATAAGGATGCCGTAATCGCTTGTGCAGGCGTCCCCAAGCGTGAATATCTTGAAAAATCGCTATCAAGCGAGCTTGAAAGGGTGATGGAGGGCAGGAGCATCTACGTTCACAAGGATTCTGGCGAAAAAATGATGCCGCTTAACGAAAGCTTGGCGCATTATGTGAGCTGTGCGATGCCGATTGTTAGTAGTGGCGACATTATCGGGTGTGTGGTGTCGCTCAAAACTCTTGACGGATATGGCAAAAACAATCTTTCAAGCGAGGTTGAAACACGGCTTGTAAGCACCGCCGCAGGATTTCTTGGCAGGCAGTTGGAGGAATAGAAATCTATAAATTGGGATTTATCGAGTAGTTACAAAGATAAAAAAGGTCGCTTTTGAAAAAGCATCGCGCGAACCCCCAAAGCTCATAAATGTCGCTTCGGGGAACCCCGCACGCAAAACTTTTAATCGTGTGAGTTAAATTAATCT
>JAZTWO010000026.1:0-17780 GCA_045635885.1 Eubacteriales bacterium
AAGCGGACTCACGGAGTGAGTCCCTACGGTAAGCGACATCGCACCCGAAAACATCGTAGGGGAGGATACCATCCTCCCGTTTAAACGTCAACCAAGCAATACCGTCTCCGCACGTCATCCTCGAGGGAGCAAAGCGACCGAAGGATCTTGTGCGGATAGTGAACTATAGACTATTTGTTCCAAACGAAAAGTTAGTTTGTGTTGAGTGCGGGACGTCGGGACGTCGTCCCCTACGGAGTTTGTAGGAAAATCGATTGCATAAACTAAATGGCGAGCCCCTCATCCACCGCCTCGGCGGTCCCCCTTCCCCTCAATGGGAAGGCACAAAGTTAGTTTGTGTTTGGAAGCGGACTCATGGAGTGAGTCCCTACGGTGAGTGACATCATACATACAATATGCTGATTTTATCTTACCAAACAACTTTATGGCTACGCACAAGCAGAGTAAATTTTAGAAAATCACTCTGAAAGAGGGGTTTTCGTAGTTTGAGCGAGAAAATCGTCGGTGGGAGTTCACTCACACAAGGCTATTTTATTGGTCAAACCGATAATTTGCTCGCAAATTGTCGAAAATTTACGTCGACAACCACCCAACCCGCACGATAAAAAAGTTTTGCCAAGCTTTTTCAAAAGCGGAAATTGGTACTTTCTAACTTTTTTCAAAAGCGGAAAACTTTACTTTGTAACTTTTTTTCAATAAAACACAATCAAAAACACTTTTTACATACAGGAGAAAGATATGAAAATTGCTTTAACAGGCAATCCTAATTCAGGAAAGACCACAATGTACAATGCTCTGACCGGTCGAAACGAAAAAGTTGGCAACTGGGCAGGCGTTACGGTTGACAAAAAGGAGCATCCGATAAAATCCGCCTTCACAGGTGGCGAGCAGCTGCTTGCAGTTGACCTTCCGGGTGCTTACTCCATGTCTCCGTTCACCAACGAAGAGAGTGTAACAAGTACATATATAATGAACGAAAATCCCGATGTCATCATCAATATTGTTGATGCTTCCAACCTTTCAAGAAGTCTTTTTTTCACCACTCAGCTTCTTGAGCTTGGAATTCCCGTGGTAGTTGCGCTCAACAAAAGCGACGTCAACAAGAAAAAGCAGACCACAATTGATACTGAGCTTCTTTCGAAAAAGCTTGGTTGCCCCGTTGTTAACACGGTTTCAACGAGTGGAGAAGGTCTTAAAACGCTTATTTCAACTGCGGTTTCACTTGCAGGCAAGGAGCAAATCGCCCCCTATCATCAAGGTAATGTTGATTTGACAAGCAAAACCGATGTTGCAATGGCTGACAGAAAGCGCTTTGAATTTGTAAACAAGGTGGTTTCTGAGGTTGAAAAACGAAAAATTTTGACAAGAGAAGTTAATTTGAGCGACAAAATTGACGATGTTTTAACAAACAAGTGGCTCGGCATTCCGATTTTTGCGCTTGTGATGTACTTGGTTTTCCAAATTTCACAGGTTTGGGTGGGAACACCCATTGCCGATTGGCTTGTGGGATTGCTTGAAACCTTCCAAGCGTGGATTGGCGAACTTTTGGCAGAGGCGAACCCTCTCCTTTCCGCCATTTTGGTTGACGGTGTAATTGGCGGTGTTGTTGCTGTGGTGGGCTTTTTGCCTCTTGTTATGGTGATGTACTTTCTTATCGCACTCCTTGAGGATTGCGGATATATGAGCCGTGTTGCAGTGGTTCTCGACCCAATTTTCAAACGTGTTGGACTTTCAGGCAAGTCGGTTATTCCCTTTGTAATTTCCGTTGGATGCGCAGTTCCCGGTGTTATGGCATCCCGAACAATCAAAAATGAGCGAGAAAGACGAGCTGCCGCAATGCTTGCTCCGTTTATGCCTTGCGGTGCAAAAATCCCCGTTATCGCCCTTTTTGCAGGTGCGTTTTTTGACGACGCAGGTTGGGTTAGCACATTGATGTATCTTTTGGGAATTGTAACTATCTTTATCGGTGCGCTTCTTATCAATAAAATCACAGGTCACAAGGGCAGAAAATCATTCTTTATTATGGAGCTTCCCGAATACAAAGCTCCATCGTTTATGGGCGCATTCAAATCAATGCTTGCTCGTGGTTGGTCCTATATTGTAAAGGCGGCAACCATCATTTTGCTTTGCAATATGGCGGTTCAAATTATGCAGACTTTCACTTGGAGCTTTAGCGTTGCCGAGAATGCAAACGAATCCATTCTCTCATCAATCGCATCCCCATTTGCCTACGTTTTGTTCCCCATTGTGGGAGTTGTTTCGTGGCAGCTTGCGGCAGCGGTTGTTACCGGATTTATTGCAAAAGAGAACGTTGTTGGCACACTTGCGGTGTGCTTTGGAATAAGCAATTTGATTAATACTGAAGAACTTGAAATGATTGAGGGTGCAGGAAGCGAAGTTGCAGTTGTTATGGGAATTTCAAAAATTGCCGCTCTTGCATATTTGATGTTCAATCTCTTCTCTCCCCCCTGCTTTGCGGCAATTGGTGCAATGAATGCCGAGATGAAGAGCCTAAAATGGCTCTTTGGCGGAATTGCCCTTCAACTTGGTATGGGATATACAATTTCATATCTCGTTTATACAATCGGAACGCTTATCATCTCCCCCGAAAGTCTTAATTTGGTGGGCGCAATAGTTGGTTTTGCAATAGTTTTGGCATGTGTTTTTTCTGTTGTGGCACTCTCGTTAAAAAATAGAAAAAAGGTGTAAATTATGCAATTTATTGACGTGATTTTAATTATAATTTTGCTTTCGATTGCGGCAGGTGTCATATTCTACATTCGCCGTCAAAAGAAAAGCGGAAGCAAATGTATCGGCTGCCCCTATGGCAAAAACTGTTCGGGCAGCTGCCATGAAAAAAATAACAATTAAGGACGAAGATTTTTCTTCGTCCTTTTTGCTTTGAAAGTGCTGTTGTTAAATTTAGAAAGTACCAATTTCCGCTTTTGGTTAGAAAGTAAGGGTTTTAAATTACAAAGTACTAATTTCCGCTTTTGAAAAAGCTTGGCAAAACTTTTTTATCGCTTTTGCTTGTGCTGACTCGACGTAAATTTTCGATAAAACACGAGTGTTTTATCGGTTTGACCAATAAAATCGCCTTGTGTGAGTGAACTCCCACCGACGATTTTCTCGCCCAAACTACGAAAATCCCTCTTTCAGAGTGATTTTCTAAAATTTACTTTGTTATAGTGTAGCCGTGGAGCTATTTGTAAGATAAAATCACCATATTGTGTGTATAATGTCACTCACGGTGCCACGATGTTTTCGGGTATAATGTCGCTATCGTAGGGGACGGCGTCCTCGACGTCCCGTTCCCAACCCAAACTAACTTCCGTAGCTGTAAATCTATTTGGTAAGATAAAATCACCATATTGTGTGTATAATGTCGCTCACTGTAGGGGCTCACTCCGTGAGCCCGCTTCCAAACACAAACTAACTTCCGTAGGGGAGGGGTTTCCCATCCCGAGTGCAAATTTAGGAGTTAGTTGATGTAAAAACAAGGGGAACTACACCACAAAATTAAAATGACATATTATTTATTGACTTTCCAAAATATATATGATAAAATCAAAATAAGGAATATAGTTCATTTTTTGAATTTAGTCCCAAATAAAAGAAAGAAGGAAAGAATATGAAAAAAATCTTATCACTTACACTCATTTTCATTATGATGATTTCTGCATTTGCCTTTACGTCATGCGACAATCCCTATGGTCAGGCGCAAAGCTTTTTGCAAGAACAGCTTGAAGATTGGGGCATTATCGCAAGAAACACAATCACAAAAGATGAGTGGATTAAAACCTTGGACTCCAAAAATTACACCGTAGAGCTTTTGCTTGGCGGTCAAAGTGAAAAAATTAGCAAAACCGAAACCAAATACTATAAAGAGTATATTAATACAGATGGAATTTCTGAAAGCATATATTTTGAAATCGTTAATGATGTTGGTTATATTATTGCGCAACAAGACGGAAAGTGGTATTCAATCGAATGGGATGACCCTTCTTATAGAAAGTTGACTCTTGAAATAACGATTGCAAATTTATTGAATTACGATTCTTATGACGAGTTTGTTTATGACAAGTCCAAAAAGGCATATATATTCAGCGGTGAAAAATGCAATGCAGAGCTTCAATTTGAAAACGGAGTGCTTGTTTATGGCAAACTCGAATATTTAGGACTTAATGCAACATTGATAGTTACGGACGTCGGAACAACTGACATAGTCATTCCCGAATACACACCTTATGACGGTGCTGGTGGCATGGGTTCAACAGGAAGATAATATTAACCCCCCACGCAAATTGCGTGGGGGTGTTTTATTATATGAAAAGAATTCCGCCAATGTCGAAAAGGGGCGAATCGATGAGCTCAACAACTATCTTTCCGTGGTTTTCACAAAACTGACGGATTATTTCACCGTCGGGATGGCTATTTAGTGCACCGCAGAAATATATTTTCTCTCTGCACGAGCCGGACGCACCGCCGATAAATCCGTAGTCATAGGGGGGCAGGGAAATGTGACCGCTCGAAATCAAAAGAGCGTCAATTCCCACGTCTTGAGCCGCCTTGAAAATGCCGAAATCTGCCGTAATTAGCGCATTTTCACTCACGATACAGGTTGAGCAGTGGGCATATCCCTGTGCAACGTGGTGGATTGAAAATCCGTTTTCGGCAAGATATTTTTGGACTGTTTTTGAGGCGAATTTCGTATTGCAAAACACGTTTTTGCCAACTATAGCAATGTTTAATAAAACATCGTTTGGATATTGACTGCCAAATTGCTCGTCAATTTCAATGATTTTTTGCTGGGGGGAAGCAAGTTTGTATCCCTTGGGTGCAAAAATGACATCGCCAACCGATAAAAGAAGCATATCTGCGTGCGTGTCGACGGGATTTTGGAGCGCAGAAAAGGGAGCAAGTGGGATAACGTCAAAGCCCTCTCGCTGAAGCGATTCAATTATTCTCTTGTCTGCTTTTTCAGATATATATGCAGTCATTTTTCGCTCCTTGATCAAGAAATTGGGGTTTTATTGTGTGTTCGCACTCGCTTTGTGCTGCTGTTTCGTCCACCTTTTCAAAGGTGGCTCTCCACGAGAAGTGGCGCCCGCCGCGCAGGCGACTCAGCGTTTCTTTTGTTAGCTTTTCTTTGCGCTTCTGATGTCAAAGAAAAGCGGCTAAAGACCTTTGGTATCAAAGTGGCTATAACGCTTTTTCTTTTGAGAAAGTAGCCCCACTCTTTCTTGCCTGACTCACGTCAGTCATTTGCTTCGCAAAATCGAAAGCGAAAAAGCGACGTAAAACAATCGCAGAAGGTGAACACTATCTCCCCCACAAATCAAAATTTGAAATACAAAAATAAAAAGGGCAGACTCGATTAATACGGTCTGCCAAGCTTTTTACGCTAATTAAGCACGATTAACTTTGCCTGAACGAAGGCAACGAGAGCAAACTGCAACAGTAACGGGAGTGCCGTTAACGATTGCCTTTACCTTTCTGATGTTGGGCTTCCAAGTTCTGTTTGTCTTGCGGTTAGAGTGAGAAACGTTCTGACCGAAAACAACGCCTTTTCCACAAACACTGCATTTTGCCATAATGACACCTCCTGATAAAGTGTTATAAAAACACTAAAATACATAAATAGTTTACGAACAGTAGATATTATAGCATAGAAGAACAAAAAATGCAAGAGATTTTAGAAAAAAAATTAAATTTTATTTAAATAGTATCAAAAAAATGCCCAAAATATCAAAAAATGCTATTTTTTTGCCTCAAAAAAGATGTTTTCGCCGTATTCTGCGTTCTCAGAAAGGGAAGCTTCTATGCGAAGCAGGCGATTATACTTTGCAATTCGCTCTCCTCGGCAGGGGGCACCCGCCTTAATAAAGGGCGCACCTGTTGCCACGGCAATATCGCACAGTGTTGTATCCTCGGTTTCGCCCGAACGGTGCGACAGGATGAATTTATATCCATTTTCCTTTGCCAAGCGAATGGTTTGCAAAGTTTCGCTTAAAGTTCCAATCTGATTGGGCTTTACAAGAATGGTATTTCCTATTCCCATTTCTATTCCGTCAGAAAATCGGGCAGGATTTGTAACGAAAAGGTCGTCGCCCACGAGCATAATTTTGTTGCCAAGTTTAGTTGTCATAGTCTGCCAGCCCTCAAAATCCTCTTCGCCCAGACCGTCCTCGATGGAGATAATTGGATATTTTTCAATCAATCGCTCATAATAGGCTATAAGGTCATCGCTTGTAAACTCCACTTTACTTTTGAGTGTGCGATAAATTCCCTCATCCTTTTCGTGCCACTCGCTTGAAGCCACGTCAAGAGCGATTTTAACGTCATTTGTGGTGTAGGAGCTTCGCTCAATCGCCTCAACAATCAGGTCGAGCGCTTCCTCGTCGTCGTGGAGATTGGGGGCATAACCTCCCTCGTCGCCAACGTTGGCAGAAAGTCCTTTTTCCTTTAAAATATTGCCCAGGTGGTGATAAATTTCGCTACCCATTTGAAGTGCTTTTGAAAAGCTTTCTGCGCCCACTGGCAGAATCATAAATTCCTGAATTTCTATATTATTTGAGGAGTGTGCGCCTCCGTTTAAAATATTGAACATAGGTATTGGGAGCTTGTAAGAGGTGATGCCACCAAGATAGCGATATATTGGAACGTGATAGTAGTTCGCACTTGCTCGTGCGCAGGCAAGAGACACCGCAAGGGTAGCATTTGCGCCGAGCTTTGACTTGTTATCTGTTCCGTCGAGGTCGATAATTATGCGGTCGACTTCCGCCTGTTCGGTGGAAAACTGACCGTAAAGGGCGGGGGAAATCTTTTTGCAAACGTTAGAAACCGCCTCTAAAACACCCTTTCCGTGATAGCGATGCTTGTCCGCATCACGAAGCTCAAGCGCCTCATAGAATCCTGTTGAAGCGCCCGAGGGGGCGGATGCTACTCCAACAGTTCCGTCATTCAAAATCACAGTTGCCTCAACTGTCGGATTGCCCCTTGAATCAAGAATTTCCCTTGCGCAACATCTGTATATTTGTGGTTTGCTGTTTGTCATTTTGTAATCTCCTTTGTTTTGATATGTATTCAGTAAAGATTTTCGCTTTTTTAGTTAGAAAGTATTGTTTTTTAAGTTAGAAAGTACCGATTTCCGCTTTTGAAAAAGCTTGGCAAAACTTTTTTATCGCTTTGGTTGGGTGGTGGTTTGACGTAAATTTTCGACAATTTGCGAGCAAATTATCGGTTCACCCCACAAAATCCACTTACGAAAATGAATTTTCGACGTGGATTTTATGTGCCGAACTACGAAAACCAATCCCCAAGGATTGTTTTTCTAAAATTTACTTTGCTTGTGCGTAGCCGTGGAGTTTTATAGTTAGATAAAATCACCATATTGTATGTATGATGTCGCTCACCGTAGGGGCTCACTCCGTGAGCCCGCTTCCAAACCCAAACTAACTTCCGTGGGGGACGACACTTCGTGCGCCCCTACGGTTTTTTTTCGGCATGATATCGCTCACGAAAATATTATGCACTATTTCGGGACGAAAAATTCTATTATTTGCTTAAAAAATTGCAGGCGTATTGACAAAATCTGCGCTTAGTGATACACTTAATGTAATATAATGATAAAAGGGAATATTATTATGAAAAAATCAATATTATTAATCTCGATTTTCCTTATTATAACATGTTTTTTGGGCGGTTGTAAAGGGAATAATGAAAATAATTCAAACGAATCTTATTCGCAGGGCTTGGAATTTCAACTTAACGAAGACGGAAAAAGCTATTCGGTAATTGGATACGGCACTTTCGATGGCGAAAATCTTGTTATTCCATCGACATACAAAGGCAAGCCCGTGGTTGCAATTGGAGATTTTGCCTTTTGGTCAAATCATAATATAAAAACTGTGGTAATACCCGATTCCGTTGAAAAAATTGGGGAATTTGCCTTTTATAATTGCACTCAACTTGAATCTATATCTATTGGCAAATCGGTTTCTCAAATTGGTGACTTTGGTCTTTATTGCAATCCCTATTTAAAAGTTACACTTGATTCCAACAATAAAAATTTCAAATTAATAAACGGTCATCTTTGCTCGGCAGACGGCAAGGAATTGATTTATTATTCGATAAATCGGGGGGATAATACCATTGTTGTTCCAAACGGAATTACCAAGGTTAATCTTGATTTCTTGTGTCTTGACGCAAGAAATGCTTCAAGCTTTGTATTTAACGAAATAGACGGTTCGCAATATATTGGCAGTGAAGAAAATCCCTATTTGATGCTTTATGGATCCGATTATGCAAACAACACTGTGAATATTCACAAGGATACAAGAATAATTTATCGACTTAACTGGCCGGTTGATGTTGGACATGTAGTAATTCCTGACTATATTGAATGCATTTGTCCATCGACTTATTATGCCACAACTTTTGAGGTGGATGAGAACAATCCATATTACAAAATGGTTGACGGTGGACTTTATACCAAGGATGGTAAAACCCTTGTTCGTGCGTTCCCAACTGGCTCGGAATTTACAATAATTGACGGTGTTGAAACCATTAGCTATTATGCTTTTGCCAGTTATTTAAATGTAGAAAGTGTTACTATCCCTGACACAGTTAAAAGAATTGAATCTTGGGCTTTTCACATAATGGATAATAGCACCCCCGCCAAAATAAATATCCCAAGCTCATTGGAATATATTGGAATGTATGCATTTCAAGGTTGTTGTGCAGATAGCATTGTTATACCTGCCTCAGCAAAAACAATTGCTCCTTATGCTTTTACACATTCACAAATTAAAAACATTGAAATTTTAGCTCCGCTTGAGCAAATCGGCACCTGTGCTTTTTATGAAGCGTATGGGCTTGAGAGTGTCATTCTTCCAAATACTCTTAAGCGTATTGACGGTCAGTTTTATTGTTGTAAATCACTTAAATATGTATATATCCCCTATTCCGTTGAATATATTGGTGATATGTCATTTTATGGTTGCTCTGCTTTAGGGAACATAGATATACCTGACTCTGTAACATATATTGGCTACGGTGCATTTATGAATTGCACTTCTTTAGAGAGTGTAGTTATTCCCGATTCCGTTGTATACCTTGGAGATAGAGCGTTTGAAAATTGCTCACTTAAAAATGTGGTGATAGGCAATTCAATAACAAAAATTAACAATGCATTTGTAAACAATCAGTTGCTTGAAAGTATTGTTATGGGCGATTCGGTTGAGATTATTGGAATGGGTGCTTTTGCAGGTTGCAAATTGCTTAAAAATATCACTTTGGGCAATTCGGTAAAAGAGATTGGATACCAAGCATTTTACAATTGTTCCTCTCTTGAGAGCATAAATCTTCCAAGTACTGTAACTTTTATTGATGAAGAAGCATTTGCTAATTGCTCTTCGCTCAAGAGCATATATATTTCCAAATCCGTTGAAAAAATTGGTGGATTTTCCTTTTACGGTTGCAATCAGATCACAATTTATTGCGAGGCGGATTCCAAGCCGCAGGGCTGGGATGATAATTGGAACTACTCTAATTTGCCTGTTATTTGGGCCTATAAAAAGTAAATAGACAAACGACGAGGGGGGCTTTCCTCTCGTCGTTTCTATTTTTATTTATATTCCTTATTGGGATTCAAAATGTCAAAAAGCTTGGGGATTGCGGGTGAGAAGGTGCAGTATTTATCCAAAATCATGCCGAAAAATCCGATTAAAACGGAGTTCAAAAACGCCGCTACCACGGTGATGATGCCAATCAAGTCAAAGCGGAACGTTCCCAAAAGGGTGAACATCATTATAAATGACAATGCGAGCATAGAGGCATCAAAAATGAGCTTCATTTTATTCATGCTAAAGTTTTTTGCCAAAGAAATCTCTTTAACAAAAACCTCATAAATTGAGGGTGGAATGTAAGTTCTAAGCATCAAGGCAACAGCAAAGCCGGTGATTATCATGCCAATTATGGCAACCAAAATGCGAGAGGGGATTGTATCCGGCTGCAAGCCGACAAGTAATTGGCTAACCTTATCAAAGCAGGCACCGTAGAAAATGATATTGCAAATAGTGGCAATAAATTTCCACTTAAACTTTTTAATTATAAGGCAACAAAGGGTGAGCAAAAGTCCTTGAATAATGTATTCGCAAAAGCCGACGGTTAAAAAACTGAGCTTTTCTTGTAAAATAAAGGCAGGCGCAATGATTGACGAAAGACCGAATTGACTTTTGTCAACAAGGCAGTTGCCAATGGCACACAAAATTGTGCCAACAATCCAAGAAATCTCTCCGATTTTTGTTATTTTTTTCTTCATCTATATTTTTCCAATCTTAGTTAGTATTTTAGTTTTAACATTATATCACGAACCACTCAAAAAATCAATAATATTCACAAAAAATCCACCGTAAAATATTGAATTTTGTTTATAATACTTGAATAACATATTGTTTTGTGCTATAATAACCCATATATCATATTCGGAGGGAAAAATATGAAAAAAACAAAAATTGTTGGGATTTTATCAATATTCATTATTATTTTATCAATTCTCACATTTTCTGCGTGTGATAAAAATGAGGTAACAACTACCACAAATGAAAGCGAAGAGCCTGTGGGCGAGCTTGAATATTCTTGCTATGATGACGGTTGCTATGTAACGGGCATTGGCACATTCACAGGCACTGATGTTGTAATTCCTGCCGAGCATGAGGGAAAACCCGTTGTTGGCATTGAAGATTATGCATTTTTTGAATGTTATTCCATAACGAGCGTGGTTGTACCTGACACGGTTAAATACATTGGCACAAGAGCTTTTTATCAACTTGAAAAGCTTAACAGCGTAAGCTTGGGCAATTCTGTTGAAAGTATTGGCAGAGAAGCGTTTAGTGGATGCAAAGCTCTTATAAGCATAGTTATTCCCGATAGCGTAAAGAAAATTGAAGAATATACCTTTTTGGGTTGCACGTTCTTGGAAAATATCACACTCGGCAATTCGGTGAAAACCATTGGCACAGGGGCGTTTAAAGAATGTTCACTTCTTAGAGAGGTGGAAATTCCAAATTCCGTTGTCAGCATTGGCAAGGAAGCGTTTTATAATTGTATGCTCATTATAAAGGTAACAATTGGCGAAAATGTTCAACTTATTGACGATTATGCATTTAGCGGATGTGCGTCAATTCTTGAGGTTTATAATAAATCTTCTCTTAATATAGTTGCCGGTTCGTATGATAATAACGGAGAGCTTGGATATTATGCAAAAAATATTATTACAAGCGAAAGTGAAAGCGCATTTAAAATGGTTGACGGAAATCTTTTCTATGACGATGGCAACGAAATTTTCCTTGTGAAATATAACGGAACAGAGGAGAATGTTGTTCTTCCCGAATATGAAGGCGGCAAAGCATACACGTTGCATTATGGGGCATTTTTTATTAATACAACCGCAAAAAGCGTTGTAATTCCTAACTTTGTAAATGGCATTGATGCTGGTTTTGTATACTGCTTGGCACTTGAAAAAGTGGTGATTTCTGAATCAGTTAAAAGTATGAATAATGCATTTTCATATTGCTTGGCGCTTAAAGAAGTGAATATTCCAAGGTCCGTGACCGAGCTTTATTCACCGTTTTTACTTTGCACCTCACTTGAAAAGGTTGTAATTCACGCAGGAGTGACCGAGGTTAGCGGATATGCTTTTGCCGGATGCACCTCGCTGACAATTTATTGCGAAGCGAATGAAAAACCTAAAGATTGGGACTCCTATTGGAATAGAATGGGACTTGAAACCGATAATTCCGAAATTCCAACCGTTTGGGGATATGTAGTTGAATAAATTTAAAGGAGAGCTTGCTCTCCTTTTTTGCTTTTGAAAAAAGTTAGAAAATACCGATTTCCGCTTTTGAAAAAGCTTGGCAAAACTTTTTTATCGCGTGGGTTTGTGCTGACTCGACGTAAATTTTCGACAATTTGCTTGCAAATTGTCAGTTCACTCCACAAAATCCGCTTACGAAAATAAATTTTCGCCGTGGATTTTATGTGCCGAACTACGAAAACCAATCCCCAAGGATTGTTTTTCTAAAATTTACTCTGCTTGTGCGTAGCCATAAGGTTTTATAGTTAGATAAAATCACCATATTGTGTGCATAATATTGCTCTCCGTAGGGGACGGCGTCCTCGACGTCCCGCACTCAACACAAACTAACTTTTCCTTTAGAACAAATAGTCTATAGTTCACTATCCGCACAAGATCCTTCGGTCGCTTTGCTCCCTCGAGGATGACGTGCGGAGGCGGTATTGGTTGGTTGACGCTTAATCAGGAGGATGGTATCCTCCCCTACGGTGTTTTCGGGTATAATGTCACTCACCGTAGGGGCTCACTCCGTGAGCCCGTTCCCCACCCAAACTAACTCCTCAACAAATTAAAATTTACAGTCTACCTCAAGCAGAGTAAATTTTAGAAAATCACTCTGAAAGAGGGGTTTTAGTAGTTTGAACAAGGAAATCGTCGGTGGGAGTTCACTCACACAAGGCGATTTTGTTGGTCAAACCGATAAAACACTCGTGTTTTGTCGAAAATTTACGCAGACAACCGCCCAACCAAAGCGATAAAAAAGTTTTGCCAAGCTTTTTCAAAAGCGGAAATCTTTACTTTGTAACTAAAAGCGTTATTGACAAGCCAAAGTATATTTGATATAATAAAAACAATATATAAACTCTCAAAAGGGGGATTTAACATGGCATATTTAACCGATATTGAAATTGCAAAACAATGCAAAATGAAAAACATATACGATATCGCCGAGGTAGTGGGCATTGACGAGGAATTTGTGGAGCCCTATGGCAAGCACAAGGCAAAAATTTCACTTTCCTATCTCGACTCCAAAAAGGACACCGAAAACGGAAAACTCGTGCTTGTGACCGCAATTACCCCCACCCCCGCAGGCGAGGGCAAAACCACAACAACCATCGGTCTTGCTGACGGACTTGCTAAAATTGGCAAGAGTGTTGTAACAGCGCTTCGTGAACCCTCGCTCGGCCCTGTTTTTGGAATAAAAGGTGGTGCGGCAGGCGGCGGATATGCCCAGGTTGTGCCTATGGAAGATATAAATCTTCACTTCACGGGCGATTTCCACGCAATTGGTGCGGCGAACAACTTGCTTTGTGCAATGCTTGATAACCACATTTATCAAGGCAACGAGCTTCGCATCGACCCTGAAAAAATCACCCTCCGCCGTTGCGTTGATATGAATGACCGTCAGCTTCGCCAAGTTCAAGACGGACTCGGACGAAAGGTGGACGGAGTACCCCGAATGGACGGATATGACATTACCGTTGCAAGTGAAGTTATGGCAATTTTCTGCCTCGCATCTTCCATTGAGGATTTAAAGGCACGTCTTTCACGAATGATTGTTGCCTATAACGTGGACGGTGAGCCCGTTACCGCAGGGGATCTCAAGGCGGCAGGTGCTATGACTGCGCTCTTGCGTGACGCATTATCGCCAAATCTCGTTCAAACGCTTGAGGGAACACCTGCATTCGTTCACGGTGGACCTTTTGCGAATATTGCTCACGGATGTAACTCCGTGATTGCCACAAAAATGGCTCTCAAAACCGCAAAATATACCATCACCGAAGCGGGCTTTGGTGCAGATTTAGGTGCCGAAAAATTCCTTGACATCAAGTGCAGAATGACAGGACTCAAACCCAACGCAGTAGTGCTTGTTGCCACCATTCGTGCCCTCAAAATGCACGGTGGACTTGCAAAAGACGAGCTTGCAAACGAAAATCTCGATGCGCTTGAAAAAGGAATTCCCAATCTTTTGCGCCACCTTTCAAACATAAAGGACGTGTATCACCTTCCTTGTGCGGTTGCGCTTAATAAATTCCCAACCGACACCGAAAAAGAGGTCGAATTTATCATCGAAAAATGTAAATCTCTTGGTGTGAACGTCATTCTTTCTGACGTTTGGGCTAAAGGTGGAGAGGGTGGCGTTGAACTCGCCCACGAGGTTGTTCGACTTTGTGAAGAGGATAACTCCGGTTTTGCTTTCTCCTACTCACTTGATGGCTCGATTGAAGATAAAATCGAAAAAATTGTAAAAAATATCTACCGTGGAAACGGAATTGTTGTCACCGACGAAGCAAAGGCGCAGATTGAACGCCTCGAGTCGCTCGGCTTTGATAAATGCCCCGTTTGTATGGCAAAAACACAGTATAGCTTTTCTGATAATAAAGAGCTTTTGGGCGCACCCGAGGGCTTTGTGGTAACAATAAAATCAGTCAAAGTCAGCGCAGGCGCAGGATTTGTTGTGGCTCTCACGGGCGACATTATGACAATGCCCGGTTTGCCTAAAATCCCTGCCGCAGAGAAGATTGACGTTGACGAAAACGGTGAAATCGTGGGGCTTTTCTAATGGAAAAACTTTTTAGAAAGGAATATTTACCTGCGATATTGATTTATATTGCGTCCGCAATTCTATACGTTGTGTCGGGCGTGATGTTTTTCACAAATAATTACCACTGGGCTACCGTTCTCCTTCTTGGCATACTCACTATGCTTTTCGCCTCCTCCCACCTTGTCAAAATAGGCAAAAAACTGAGGGAAGATGAGGAAAATGAATAATATTGTGAACGAAAAATTGCCGAAAAGAAAAGATATAAGATTAAAGAGTTACGATTATTCTGAATGTGGTGCGTATTTTATAACGATATGTACAGATAAACGTCGCAAAATATTATCAAAAATCGTAGGGGTCGACGTCCTCGACGACCCGTTTTTCGATCCGCAAACCGTAGTGCCTGCGTTTGTGTCAACATTCAAGCGGTTTTGCAATAAGGAATTTGGTGAAAACATTTGGCAAAGGTATTATTACGACCACATCATTCGCGACAAACGTGATTTTGAGGAAATATCAAAATACAATTACGAAAACCCACTAAAATGGCAATTTGACGAACTATATTGTGAATAAACACAAAAACCACCTTCAGTTTGAAGGTGGTTTCTTTTGTTTTATTATCTCAATGCGTTGTAAAAGGTGTATTCAATGCCGCCCTTGATGTGTTCAAGTGCGCCTTCTTTGAGTTCTTGAACCATAAGGCACTCGGGCGCGGGGAGTCCAACACTTTCGTGCGCAAAAATGCCGAAATCCTGCGATGTTTTAAATCCGCGAGGATTATAATTTTTGGGATTTCCCTCAACTATGCATGCGGAATATCCAAGCTCCTTGGCTTTTTTTAGTCCAAATTCAATAAGCTCCTTTGAAATATGCTGACGCTGGAGCTCCGTTTTTACCGCAACGGGCGAGAGAAGGAGCAACTCGTCCTCATATTTTCCGTCAAGGTGGAAGCGAGAGAACATTACGTATCCGATAATCTCATCGTTTTCGTCGACCATAACGAGATCAAGCTCGGGCAAATAATACTTTTTGCTTCTTATTTCACGAACGAGGTTTCCGACAAGTGCGCCTTCTTCCTCGTTTTCGCTTTCTGTGAATACTTTTTTTACAAATAGTGCGGATTTTTCAAATTCGTCCGCTTTTACTGTTCTGATAATTCTTTCCATTGTACTGTCTTAACCTTTCAATTTGTGTTTTGTTAAAAGGCAGAGAACAAATACGTTATTTTGCTAATTGATTAATAATTCGCTTTTCTAACTTCGAAATAAGCTCTGGGGTGGTTACAAACGGGGCAAACCTCGGGAGCTTTTTTGCCAACCACAAGGTGTCCGCAGTTGCGGCATTCCCACATAATCTGCTCGCCCTTTTCAAATACGGTCTGCATCTGAACGTTGTTGAGGAGCGCAAGGTATCTTTCCTCGTGAGATCTTTCGATTTCCGCTACCATACGGAATTTTGCAGCGATATCGTGGAAGCCCTCTTCCTCTGCCTCTTCTGCAAATGTTCTGTACATATCTGTCCATTCGTAGTTTTCGCCTTCAGCGGCACTCTTGAGGTTGGCTTCTGTATTGCCAATGCCACCAAGAAGCTTGAACCACATTTTTGCGTGTTCCTTTTCGTTGTCCGCAGTCTTCTGGAAGATTTCAGAAAGCTGTTCGAAGCCCTCTTTCTTCGCTACAGATGCGAAATAAGTGTACTTGTTTCTTGCCTCGCTCTCGCCTGAAAAAGCGGCTTTGAGATTTTTTTCTGTTTTTGATCCTTTGAGTTCCATAATTTTTACCTCCAAGTAAAATATTTGATACTTTCATTATATATTAACAAATTGAAAATTTCAATATATTTTTTCCGTTTTTATTGACAAAAATTCAATTTTATTATAAAATTACGTGGTATTACATAAATTGAAAAATAAATTGCGATTTAGCGGGGAGAAGTTACTTGAACAAAATTCCCTCTCCGTCTTCGCCTACGGCAAATCCACCTCTCCCTGAGTGAGAGGCTTTAGTTTGCAAGTGTTCTCTTGCTTAAAGGCTCGCCCTGGGGAGAGCTCCCGCTTTAGCGGGTGAGAGGGGCTAATACAAGCTATAGACATTTTGCTATCAAAAACTCTATGTGCAGAGTAGCAAGGTGCGGTTTTTGTTGCACCTGTGCAACAAAAACGAGTGTGACGAGCGCGAAGAAGTGAGTCACGCGCATTGCGCAAAATTTGTTTACCATAACACGATTAAAAGTTTTTTGCGAGCTTTTTTCAAAAAAGCGAAAATTTTTATCTTTGTAACTTCTCCTATAAATCAAAATCTGAAATTATATTAACGAGGTATAAATAAATGAAAAGAATTGCAACGATACAAGACATATCATGCTTTGGCAAATGCTCGATAACGGTGAGCTTGCCGGTGATTTCGGCAATGGGGGTGGAATGTGCCATCGTGCCAACGACGGTTTTGTCCACACACACCGCGGGATTTAGCGGATACACCGTTTGCGACATCTCTGACCAGCTTTTGCCCATCGCAGAGCATTGGAAGAAAGAGGGGATAGTGCTTGACACTCTTTATACGGGCTATCTTGCCAACGAAGGACAGATAAATGACACAATTAGATTTATTGAATTAACCAAAAACGAAAACACTTTGGTGTTTGTAGATCCCGCTATGGCGGACTACGGAAAGCTTTATCCGGGTTTTCCTGCGGACTTCCCAAGCAAAATGCTTGAGCTTTGCAAAATAGCCGACGTGGTTTGCCCCAATATTACAGAAGCGAGTATGCTTCTTGGTAAGGAGTTTAAAAACGAGGGCGAGTATGATGAATCATACATTCGCTCCCTTGTCGATGGCTTCTTGGCGCTCGGTGTTAAGAAGGTTGTAATAACAGGAGTAAAGTATGGTGACGGACGTCACGGAGCTGTTGCGTACGACGAAAAAGTTGGACAATACAACTATTTGTATGGTGAAAATTTCAACTGCGCCTTCCACGGAACAGGCGATATTTTTTCAAGTGTGCTTTGTGGGGCACTCACAAAGGGTGATGACGTTTACTCTGCAACTCAGCAGGCAGTTGACTTTACAATCGCATGTATTGCGCAAACCTTACCCGATAGAGAAAACCACCCATACGGCGTAAAATTCGAGGAGTGCTTGCACTTGCTCACAAAATAACACCAAAAGAAGAAGAGCTTTGTGGCTTTTCTTCTTTTTTATTATATACGCACATATGAGTGCGTACGCACGCACGCACGCACGCACACGCACACGCACGCACACGCACGCACGAACACGCACGCACGCACGCACACGCACACGTACGCACGAACACGAACACGTCCATTGCTCCCTGCCACTGCCCCCCACTCACCCTTACCAAGTCGGATCGTAG
>JAZTWO010000027.1:0-5873 GCA_045635885.1 Eubacteriales bacterium
TTCGTAGAAGGCAACTGTGCATGTGGCGCAGTAGATCCTGAATACGTAGCACCTCACGAACACAACTTCGTAGAAGGTAAGTGCGAATGTGGCGAAGTAGATCCTGATTACGTAGCTCCTCAGCCTCCCGTTGAAAACGAAGAAAAAGAAGAACTCAACTTCTTCCAGAAGATTCTTGCATGGTTCTCTGAACTTATCAGCAAGCTTCTTGCAATCTTCAAGAAATAATTTTAGCAAATAATATTGCTTAAATAAAATGAGCAGGTGCTTTTGCACCTGCTCTATTTTTGTAATATAGAAAATCAAAGAAAAGAGAATTGTGTCGGGGGCTGCTTTCGCAGAACTTGTCGAGTCTTGGACACCACAAGCATGAACAAAGGAGAGTCATTGTATGACTCTCCTTTATTCATGGTCGAAGTGGCGGGACTCGAACTCGCGGCCTCCAGTACCCGAAACTGGCGCGCTACCACCTGCGCTACACCTCGTTATTCAACTTAATAAATATACCATAAATATATGTAAATGTCAAGTAAAAAAGAGAAAAACAGGGAATTTTTTTCTCCAATCCTATTGACAATATTTAGACAATGTGATAGAATATATCAGTAAATTAAATATTCGGACTAAAGAATAGTTAGAGGCGCGGTAACGATTATCTTTTGCGTGGGTGCTCAAACACCTATGGCGCAAGAGTAGGCAATATCGCCGAAGTGGTTTTGTTTTTGAGGGCAAAATTGCTGGGTAAGTGGAAAATATCTGCTTGACTGTCACATTTTTTGTGGAGTGCTGCTTTCGAATTGTTAAGATCATTATGGTTTTTTGCGGTCGGAGCACTTTGCTCCGACCTATTTATTTTACCAGAAAAATATATTTAAAGGAGTTCAAATTTATGAACAGAAGAAAGAAAAGAAATTTAATTATTGCTATTGTAGTAGTGCTTGTTTGCGTTTTGTCAACAGTTTTGTTGATAAGCACTCTCAATTTTGAAAAAGCAGATGCTACAAGTGACCTTGAAAGAATTCAAGAAAAGGGCAAAATCGTTGTTGGTATGGAATGTGCTTATGCTCCTTATAACTGGACAACAACAACTCAAAGCGAACACACAGTGCCCATTTCCAATAATCCCGGCGCTTATGCAGACGGTTATGACGTAGTTATTGCCAAGGCAATTGCAGAAGCTCTTGGTGTTGAACTCGAAATTAGAGCAATTGAATGGGGCGGTCTTATTGCAGCTCTTGAATCAGGTGAAATCGATCTTATTATTGCAGGTATGTCACCTACAGAAGAAAGAAAGCTTTCTATCGACTTTACAGATACATATTTTGATTCTAAGCTTGTTATGGTGGTTCGCAAAGACAGTGCATATACAGGCGCAACATCAATTCAGGATTTTGCGGGTGCAAAGATTACAGGTCAGCTTTCAACATTCCACTATGATGTAATTGATCAGATTAACGGTGTAAACAAGGGAACTGCTCTTGAAGATTTTGGCGCACTTATTATGGCGCTTAACGGTGGTACAATTGATGGTTACGTTTGTGAAAAGCCCGGTGCAGAATCTGCGGTTGCTGCCAATTCTAACTTTATGTATATTGAATTTGCAGAAGGTAATGGATTTGTTTGTGACCCTGCCGAATCATCAATTTCTATCGGTATTCGTAAGAATTCTAACCTTGCAAGTGAAATAAATAAGATTCTTGAAGCGCTTAACTCTCAAAAAGAGGCAATTATGAATGCAGCTATCGCTCGTCAGCCAATAGAAGAATAATATATTTGAAGGTAAACAATGAATTTATTTGAATGGATTGTTAAATTGTGGGAAGAGAACTATGAGTTGTTTTTAAATGGTACTAAAAACACTCTTATAATGGCTCTCACAGGTACGATTATCGGATTTTTAATTGGTCTTGTAATCGCAATTATTAGAACTATACCAACAACTAAAAATACAAATATTATTGTTAAAATATTCCTTAAGGCAGTAAATTTTGTTCTTAATGCATATATCGAGATAATTAGGGGAACACCAATGATGGTGCAAGCATTGATTATTCACTATAGTTTGTTTGTTCCAATGCAATTAGACCCTATGATTTCTGCAATTATTATCATCTCGTTTAATACGGGTGCTTATATGGCAGAGATTGTTAGGGGAGGTATCATTTCAATTGACAAGGGTCAGTTTGAGGGTGCTCGTGCCATAGGTATGGACCACGTTCAAACAATGTGCCACGTTGTACTTCCTCAGGCAATTAAAAACATAATGCCTTCTATAGGCAACGAATTCGTGGTAAATATCAAGGATAGCTCAGTATTGAATATTATTGCTATTACAGAGCTTATGTTCGTTGCAAAGCAGGCGGGCGGAACTTATGCTAAACCTGTTCCTGCATATATAATTACAGCAGTTATTTACTTCATTCTTACATTCACAGTAACAAGAATTCTTCGATTTGTAGAAAAGAAGCTTGCAGGCAGCGATTCTTATACAATCTGCGGCTCACAGTCAAATCCCGAGGCGGAAATTCACATTACAAAAGAAAAGGAGGAGTTTAGATAATGGAAAATGTAATTACTATTAAAAATCTCAAAAAAAGCTTCTCCGGACGTGAAATTTTAAAGGGAATTGACCTTGAAATCAAAAAGAATGAAGTGGTTTCAGTTATCGGTTCATCGGGAAGTGGTAAGAGTACAATGCTCCGTTGCATTAATTTGCTTGAAGACGTTACAAGCGGAGACATTTTGTTCTATGATCAAAGTGTAATTGACGGAGATATGGATATTAATGACTATCGCTCAAAGATAGTTATGGTTTTTCAGCAATTTAATCTCTTTAATAATATGACAGTTCTTGAAAACTGTGTTCGTCCCCAAAAGGTTGTTCTTGGAAGATCCAAAGAAGAAGCCAAAGAAATTGCAATGAAATATCTTGCAAAGGTTGGAATGGCTGAATACATAAATGCTCGCCCTGCACAACTTTCTGGCGGTATGAAGCAGAGAGTTGCTATTGCACGTGCTCTTTCGATGAACCCCGAAGTAATACTTTTTGACGAACCAACGTCGGCGCTCGATCCCGAAATGGTTGGCGAGGTTCTTGACGTTATGCGTGAGCTTGCTTCAGAAGGACTTACAATGATAGTTGTAACTCACGAAATGGCATTTGCTCGTGACGTTTCTGATAGAGTTATCTTTATTGATGACGGTGTAATTTGCGAGCAGGGAAATCCAAAAGAATTCTTCGCTTCTCCTAAAACTGAAAGAGCAAAAACATTTTTATCAAGATTTTTGCAGTAGAATAAGGGGACGAAAGTCCTCTTATTATTTTGTTAACATTTTTGATTTAAAATATTCATAATTTCGTGTTAAAATATATGGGAATATAAAGGAATATGGGATATTATGAAAGAAAGAAAAAATAAATTTATAAAAGAAAAGCACGTTGCATACAAAAGAATAGTAGAGAGTTCTAAAGTAGCTGTTTTGTGTATTCACGGATTTATGGGTTCTCCAAATCAGTATCGAGATATTGTCCCACAAATTCCACAGAATATATCCGTATATAATATGATTCTTGATGGACACGGCGGAACTCCACTTGATTTTGGGGGCACGTCAATGGAAAAATGGGAACAAAATGTTGAAGACGCAATAACAGAGCTTCTTGAAACTCATGAAGAAATCTATATTTTATCGCATTCAATGGGTGCTTTTTTTGCTATAGAACAGGCAATTAAAAGGCCTGAAATTAAAAAGCTTTTTTGCATTGGACTTCCTGTTAGAATTAAAATGAAGCCAATAATGTTAAAAACAATTTATAAGCTCTATTTTGGAAACATTACTCCCAAGGATACTGTTGCTCTTGGCGCTATGGAAAGCCACGGTGTTGCCATTAGTAAAAATCTTTTGAAGTATGTAACTTGGATTCCAAGAATAAGAGAGTTTTATAAAAAGATGGATGAAGTTAGAAACAAACTTGATCAGCTTAAAACACCCTGTGTAACGTATCAATGCGTTAAGGACGAAATGGTTCCTTTTTCAAGTATAAAAGAATTGGAGAAAACGAATATAGAAATAAAAATTCTTCCAAAATCTTATCACTTCTGTTTTGATCCTGAAGAAACTCAGTTCCTTGCTAAAGAATTTGTGGCATATTGCTTTGAATAAAAAATTCCACCTAAAAAGGTGGAATTTTTATTTTAAATAAATTATTGTTCTTTCTTTTTTGCCATCATTTCTTTTTGATGAACTGCGGCTTCTGTTTCATAAGCATTCATTAAGTTAAATTCTCTTGCCACCTTTTTTTCGTGAATAGAACGTTTAATTGAATAAATTTCTGCACGAACAACATCGATTTTTTCTGTGAGAATTTTTATTTTGTGGTCAACATTTGAGTTGGTTTTTACCTTTTGATATGAAACCCTACCAAACTGTTCATACAAATCGGCAAGATGAGCCTCTTTTCTTGCAAGCTTAACGTGAAGGGACGCAGTGTCTGTTATATCACCGGTTTTTACAACGGCTTTGCCAGCCATTCTTTTAAAGCCATGGCTAAATTCTCCCCATTTGGACATAATAATCCTCCTTTAGTAATTATATACATAGACATTATACTATTTTTTTATTAAAAAGTAAAGAGTTTTGTAATAATTTTTTGTTATTTTGATAAAATATATTTCAAAGGATGTGATTTTTTATGAATATGGATAAAAAAATGTATAAAAAATATGCTAAAGCGCATGCTCCGCAGTCACCAACGGGCAAAAATTGCTTTAATGCTTTTTGCATTGGTGGGCTTATTTGTGCCATAGGGCAGGGGTTAAATGATGTTTATCATTTGGTTTTAGAGATGCCAAAGGATGATGCAGGGTTACTATCTTCGGTGACGCTTGTATTTGTTGCTGTGGTTTTAACTGCGTTTGGAATTTTCGACGAAATTGCAAAGGTTGCAGGGGCAGGGACACTTGTACCCATAACGGGCTTTGCAAATGCAGTTGTTTCACCTGCTATTGATTCTAAAAGCGAGGGATTTATTTTGGGCATTGGACCTAAAATCTTTACCGTTGCGGGACCTGTGTTGCTTTATGGAATACTATCAGGAGCTATTTATGGCGTAATTTATTACTTTGTGTCAATGATATGAAAAATGCCCTGCAAAGCAGGGCATTTAATTTGATTTTAGTTAAATTTGATATTTACACCGTTATTGCCGCTATCGTTACTTGGATGAGTAATATAGGGATCGATTGCCGCCGCCATATTTGAAATGGGCATTGACTGAATGTAAACTTTACCAGGGCCTGTTACACGAGTAAGGAAAATACCTTCGCCACCGAACAATGCGTTTTTAACACCTTTAACGGTTTGAATATCCATGGTACAAGATTCGCTCATTGCAGCAAGATAACCTGTATCAATGACGATGCTTTCACCGTGAGCAAGGTCATATTCTTTGCAGTGTCCGTCAATTTCAAGGAAAACAATACCTTCTCCTGAAATTCTTTGCATAATGAAGCCCTCGCCACCAAAAAGACCTCTGGTGAGTTTCTTTTGGAAATAAATTGAAAGCTCAAGACCTTTTTCCATAGCCAAAAATCCACGCTTTTGAACGATAATGCCGTTACCTGGTGTAACTTGATAGGGGATAATTGAACCGGGGAAGCTTGAAGCGAATGCAATCATACCGCTTTTACCGGTAGGAGTATATTCATTCATAAAAATAGTTTCACCTGAAAAAAGTCTGCCAAACACTTTGCCAATTCCGCCACCTGCGTTTGTGCTCATTTCCATATTAGGACTCATCCAGCTCATAGCACCTTTTTCTGTACAGAGTGTTTGATAAGGTTCGGGATAGCATATAACAACGGGAAGGTTAC
>JAZTWO010000028.1:0-41156 GCA_045635885.1 Eubacteriales bacterium
GCTTCCATCAATCCTTGAGTACATCAAGAGATATGATAAGATGCCAACCACACTTCTTTTTGCATTCAAGAAGTTAATCGAGTTCTACAAGACAGATATGACCAACGATGATGCAGATGTAGTTGACTTCATGAAGAACCATTCTACAGTAGAGATTCTTGCAAACGCAGAACTTTGGGGCGAGGATATCTCATTCCTTGCAGAGGAGATTGAAAAATGTTAATTAATAAGCTTGATAACGTTGACATCAACCTTGATGATGGACATAAATATGCACTTCGTGACATCAAGGCAGGTGAAAACATTATAAAATACGGCAATCCCATAGGTCATGCAACAGTTGACATTAAAAAGGGTGAGCACGTTCACACACACAATATAAAGACAAACCTTTCGGGTAATCTTGAATATACATACGATCCAACCTTTTATGATATTGATGAAGCGGATAAATCTCGCACCTTTATGGGTTATGTAAGAGAGAATGGCGACGTTGGTATCAGAAATGACGTTTGGATTATCGTAACCGTTGGTTGCGTAAATAAGGTGGCAGAGCAGATTGCCAAAGAGACGGGCGCACTTCATTTCCCCCATCCATTTGGATGTTCTCAGCTTGGAGATGACCAAACCACAACACAGCTCATCCTTCGCGGACTTGTAAACCATCCCAACGCAGGCGGTGTTCTTGTGCTTGGACTTGGTTGTGAAAATAATAATATCGAGGTTTTCAAAAAGGTTCTTGGCGAAACTAATGAAAAGAGAGTTAAATTCCTCAACGCCCAGGACTACGATGATGACGTTGAAGAGGGAATTAAACTTGTAAAAGAGCTTCAGGCATATGCAGATACTTTCAAGCGTCAGCCCGTGCCCGTTTCCAAGCTTAAGATTGGTCTTAAGTGTGGTGGTAGTGACGGATATAGCGGAATTACTGCCAACCCTCTTGTTGGTCGCCTTTCTGATAAGGTTATTGCAAGCGGAGGTAGCTGTGTGCTTACTGAAGTTCCCGAAATGTTTGGCGCAGAGCATCTTTTGATGGCAAGAGCCGAGAACGAGGAAATTTTCAATAAGTGCGTAAAACTCATTAATGATTTCAAGGATTATTATACAAGATATAATCAGGTTATCTACGAAAATCCCTCTCCAGGAAACAAGAAGGGCGGAATTAGTACACTTGAAGAAAAATCTCTCGGCTGCATTCAAAAGGGCGGTCTTTCAAAGGTAGTTGACGTGCTTGACTATGGTGATGTTATTTCCAAAAACGGTCTTTCACTACTTAATGGACCTGGAAATGACATAGTAGCAATCACAAACCTTTCTGCCGCAGGCGTGCATATCATACTTTTCACAACAGGACGTGGCACACCCGTTGGCGGCCCCGTTCCCACAGTTAAAATTGCAACCAACCACTCACTTGCAGAAAGAAAGACAAATTGGATTGACTTTGATGCTTCTCCCACGCTTGAAGGAAATCTTTTAACAGACGAATTGTTCGAATATATAATAAGAGTTGCAGAGGGAGAGCAAACTAAAAACGAGCAGCACTCCTATCGTGAAATTTCAATATTTAAGGACGGTGTAACATTATGAACTTCATTAATGATAATTTTATGCTTAAAACCGAAACTGCAAGAAAGCTTTATGATGCAGTAAAGGATCTTCCCATCATCGACTACCATTGCCATCTTTCACCTAAGATGATAGCAGAGGACTATAAATTCAGAAATGCCTTTGACCTTTTCTTAGGTGGTGACCACTATAAGTGGCGTCAGATGAGAACAAATGGTGTTGATGAAGAATATATTACAGGTGGTGCTGATGAATATGAAAAGTTCAAGGCATTTGCAAGAACACTTCCATATCTTATCGGAAACCCCCTTTACCATTGGACACATCTTGAGCTTAAGAGATATTTCGATATCGACGAAACTCTTAATGAAGAGAGCTGTGAAAGAATTTGGAACAGAGTTAACGAATGTCTTGCAAAGGACGAATACAGTGCGCAGAATCTTATTAAGCGCTCAAACGTGGCAATTATCTGCACAACTGATGACCCCATTGATACACTTGAATATCACGAGCAGCTCCAAAATTTTGAAACAAAGATTTTGCCCACATTCCGTCCCGATAAGGCGGTTGAAATTGGAAAAGAAACATTCTTGCCCTATATTGCACAAACAGGCGTTAAGACTTATGATGAGCTTGTTGCTTGGATGAGAGCAAGAATTCAGTTCTTCCACGATCACGGTTGCCGACTTTCCGACCACGCACTTGAGTACGTTCCGTTCGGTGTGGGTGATGCAGAAGCGGCATTTGAAAAGAGAATGGCAGGCGGCGAGCTTACAAACGAAGAGATTGACGCATTCAAAACTGCAATGCTCACCGTTTGTGCCGAGGAATATACAAGACTCGGTTGGGCAATGCAGCTCCACATTGGCGCGCTTCGTAATAATAATAGAAGAATGTACGAAAAGCTTGGCGCAGACGTTGGTTTTGACTCAATCAATGACCTCTGCATCGCAGAAAACCTCTCTAAATTTATGGATTCTCTTGAATATAGAGATGTTCTTCCCAAAACAATTCTTTATACTCTTAACCCCAAAGATAACTATGTTCTTGGCACAATGCTCGGCAACTTCCAAAAAGCTCCCGTTGCAGGCAAGATTCAGTTCGGTTCAGGTTGGTGGTTTAACGACCAAAGAGACGGTATGGAAGCACAAATGCAAGCACTTGCAAACCTCGGTATGCTCGCTCGTTTCGTAGGTATGCTTACCGATAGCCGTTCCTTCGTGTCCTACCCAAGACACGAGTATTTTAGAAGAATACTTTGTAACCTTATCGGTAAATGGGTTGAAGAGGGCGAATATCCTGCAGATATGGAAACACTTACTGAAATTGTTTCAGGCATCTGCTATCATAACGCACTCAGATATTTCAATTTCTAATAAAATAAAAGAAGAGCAGGTAGCCACTCGGCTACCTGCTCTCATCGTGTCGAAAACTTTCGACACGATGGCAGACTTTGAAAAAGGTAGCTATATTTTTCGTTCTTACAATCGTCGACGTACAAAGGTACGGCAGAGTGTAAGAACGGAAAAAGCAAGTAAGCACAAGGCATTCTCGATGTTTGCCTTGTGCTTTTTTTGTATATTTTACTTTATTAATTTATTATTTTTTATCTTTTGAATTCTCACACTTGCGGTAGAGAAGCTTTTTCGACAGTCTGAAAGCAGGTAGCCACTCGGCTACCTGCTTTATTATTATTCATATTTGTTAATAACTTCTTCAGTTACTGCATCAAAGAGGTAAACACTCTTGTGGGGAAGATGGAAATCAATAGAAGTATCCATTTCAGGAGTGTCATGTGGGTCAACCTTAAGAACTGCCTTTTCGCCATTCATATCAACGTAAACGTTGGTGTTGTCGCCAAGAAGCTCAGTAAGTTCAACGTTAGCACAAAGCTTGAAGGCGTTTTCAACCTCTGCAAGAGAAATTGCTTCGGGGCGGAAGCCCAAAACTATTTCTTTACCCTCATATTTGTTAATTTCTTCACCTATAACCATCTTCAAATCGTGTCTGCGGCCTGCAAATTCAATGCAACCATCCATAACAGTTGAACGAACAAAGTTCATTGGCGGCTCGCCAATAAATCCTGCAACGAACTGGTTAACGGGATGGAAATACAATTCATAGGGATTACCAACCTGTTGAATGTAACCGTCCTTCATAACAACGATTCTGTCAGCCATTGTCATAGCTTCAATCTGGTCGTGAGTAACGTAGATAGTGGTTGCTCCAACCTTTCTGTGAATATCAGTAATTTCAGAACGCATAGTTACACGTTGCTTTGCGTCAAGGTTAGAAAGCGGCTCGTCCATAAGGAAGATACCTACCTTACGAATAATGGCACGACCAACGGCAACTCTTTGGCGCTGACCACCTGAAAGGGCACGGGGCTTTCTGTCAAGATAGTCGGTAAGACCAAGGATTTTTGCAGTTGCATAAACTCTCTGTTCAATAACGTCCTCGTCAACACCCTGAAGGGAGAGACCGAAAGCGAGGTTATCATAAACTGAAAGGTGGGGATAGAGCGCATAGCTCTGGAAAACCATTGCAACACCACGTTCACGGGGACGCAATTCGTTGGCAAGCTTGCCGTCTATATAAAATTCTCCCTTACTAATATCTTCAAGACCTGCAATCATACGCAAGGTAGTGGACTTTCCGCAACCGGAAGGGCCAACGAAAATAATAAATTCGCCTTGCTCAATTTCAAGATTGAAGTTGTGAACGGCGTGAAAGCCGTTGGGATAAATTTTGTTAATGTCCTTAAGAGATAAGTAAGCCATAAAACTCCTTTACTTAACAACCGATTAGTTGTTTTCAATTTTGTTTATTTTATCTTTCAAATAGGAAACTGCAAACGGTAAATCGTCGCCAACAGTACCTTCTAATACCAATATTGCATTGGGATTGTGGTTGTAAATTGCATTAAGAATTCTATCGTAATCAAGAACTCCCTTGCCAACACCACATTGTTTTAATTTGTTGTCCTCAATGGTGAAATCTTTAATGTGGAAAAGAAGAATTCTGTCACCAAAAAGTGAAATACCACGTTCCAAAATGTCATACGCAGTATCAACGTTAGAAATATCAAGATAATTGTATAAATCAAAAATAAACTTGATATTATTCTTGTTCATTCGCTCAAATGCCAATTTAAGACGCTCGGGAGTGTGACAAACATGTCCAAATGCGCCCTCAATAGCAATATTCACATCATTTTCTGCGGCATAGTCGGCAAGAGAAGAGAAGGTGTCAACCACTCTGTCAAGCGCTTCATCCGAGTGATTCATTGGATGATAAATCCAAGGGTCACCGTTGTAAGAACCTGTTTCACTTCCAACATAATTGCATCCAATGGTTTTCGCCAATGAAATATAGTCACGAAAAACGGCAATTCCATTGTCAATTTTCGCCACGTTTGGATGAACGGGATTGAAATATGCGCCAATAAGGGCAATTTCTTTGCCATTCATCTTGATTTTTTTAGAAACATCAGCCGCTTGTTCAACTGAAAGCTGCCCCTGTGCGCAGGCAACACCCTCAATGGACTTGTAAGCAACGAACTGAACTCCGTCAAGCTCCAATTCGCACAAGCGAGCATTTATATTTTCTGCGCCCTTAACACCTAAGTCATGCGCGCGAATCATCAACTTCATAATATAACCTAAATTCTTAAAATTTCTGTGTAGCAGAGAATGAAGGGAGCAACGCCCTTGGCATCATTTTCAACAATCGGCTCTGAAATGTAATATTCAAAGCTGCCGTCACGTCTTGTATTATTTTCGGGACCAAGACCTGCCACAAGACAAATGCCCGAAAGATTGAGGTCGCCATCATTCTTAATTTGCAAATATTTAGAGCAAATTCCGTCAAAAGTTTCTTTGCCAAAGGTAGAAAATTCACTTGGAAGAACTCCCAAACGAGCACCCTTAAGCATTGCATAAGCAAGCATTGAAGAACCGCTTGTTTCAAGATAATTGCCCTCACGCTCGCCAAGGTTAACAACCTGATAATACATTTTGCTTTCCTTGTCACGATAACGAATAACGGAATGCATAAGCTCTGCAAAAATTTCTGCAATTTCCGCCTTTGTCGTCTCGTCGTCGCAAATCTCAATAATATCAATCATTGCAACAGTGTACCAACCAATAGCACGAAGCCAAAAGTTTTTAGAAAGACCTGTTTCCTTGTCCGCCCAAAAGATTGATTTTGAACAGTCAAGACCGTGATAATAAAGTCCGATTTCCTCATCAAACATATATTTTCTCACGTTTTTAATCTGCATAAGGATGTCAGAGTAATCCTTTTCACCCTTATATTTTTGATATTTTGTGCTAAATACCTGCGCCATATAAAGACCGTCAAGCCAAATTTGATTGGGGTAAATCAATTTGTGCCAAAAGTTATTGGTGCAGGTTCTTGGTTGACCCTTAAGCTGAAGTGCTTGATGCTCAATGGCAAGTCGATATTTTTCCTTGCCCGTTCTTTCATAGAGTTCAAAAAGCACTCTGCCTTCGTTCAGGTCATCAAGATTGTATTTTTCTATATCGTAACCACGAATAGAACCGTCATCAAAAACGTAATAATCAATAAAATTCTCTGCAAAATCAAAATATTTTGGGTTGCCCGAAATTCTTCCAATTTCAAGCAGAGAAGTAATCATACATCCGTCAATATAGTTCCAATGTGGTTTTTTACCTTGTCGGATGCTTTCAATATTCCAAATCGGTGCTTCGGGAGTTGAGCTATTGAGCAATTTTTCGATATAGGCATCAATTTTCTTGTACATAAAAGCATCCTTTCAAGATTATTTTATAATTTCACCAACGTTTTTGGCAATAAGACTATCGCCCTCGTTACCCTCGATAGTGATATTTTTCACTTTCAAGGTTTCAACGTTGTCAATATACATACCCATTTTGCAAACCGGCTCTGCAAAATTCTGCATAATCGGAACAAATGGCTTTGCGTCATCTGCAAAAGAGAACTGAATATTTTCAAACGTTATGGATTTAATTGGACGTTCGGGAAGCCCGTCGCAATAGCAAGCCGCCGCCTCACAATCTGTGCAAACCATATTTTTGAATGTAAAATCACCCAAATAAGGAGTGCGATCGTCAACGGGGAGCTTTTCACGAGACCAAACGTATTCAGAGAATCTGTCCGGGTCGCAGCAGTTGTACCACATATTAATAGCGATGGGAGTAATAACGCCTTCCATTTTAATATTTTCGAACAATACACCGTCAATAACTGCATATTTACCACGTCCACGGCGAGTTTTAATTCTAAGACCTCTGTCAGTTTGTCTAAATACGCAACGGTTAACAGTAAGATTAGTAACACCGCCACTCATTTCACTTCCAAGAGTAACCGCACCGTGACCGAATTGCATCAAGCAGTTTCTGATGGTGTGACGGTTGGCAGGTGTTTTATATTTTCTTGCCATATCAATCTTTGAGGATTTAATCGCAATGCAGTCGTCACCAACAGAGAATTTACAACCGATAATGTTAACAACGTCACAAGATTCGGGGTCAATTGCGTCGGTATTGGGACTGTTTTTGGGAGCGAATATGGAAATATCAAGAAAATCAATATTTTGTGAATAGTAGGGGTGAAGCTGCCAAGAAGCAGAATTTTGCGCCACGATTCCGTGAACTCTAATTCCGTCGCAACGGTTGAAGAAGAGAAGACGGGGGCGAGCAATTGGTGCTTTTGGATTTTGCCACCAAATCGAATTTTGAGCATTTCCGTCAACAGTACCGGGGCCTATGATAGTAATATCCTCGGCATATTCGGCAAAGATCAATGCCTGATGCATATCAACGGAATTTCCTTCCCAAGTACCAAATTCCACTTCCTCGCCACTAATCATATCAAGAGTGTGGGCAGGAATAACAGGGTAGCGGCTTGTATCGGTGTGACCAAGAATGGTAGCACCCTCTGCAAGCTCAAGAGTGATATGACTCTTAAGGCAAAGCGGAGAAGAGAGATAAGTGCCTGCAGGGAAAAAGAGCTTTGCGCCCCTTGGCAAGCAGTTAATTGCAGTTTGAATTGCAATGCTATCCTCAGTAACACCGTCACCAATAGCTCCAAAATCCTTAACGTTGATTACACAACTGTCTTTAACAGTCTTAAAAACCAACGAAAAATCAGAAATTGAAGTGCTAAGCACGTATTCCGTATCGGAATTAAGGTTAAAAAGGGAGAAAACATTTGTGTTTGAGTGTAAAGCTTCCTTGCCGTCAAGATAGACGGTATATTCCTTTTCTGTGTAATATGGGAGATCATTTTCCCACTCAAAGCAGGCAGAAGAGGATGAAATAAATAAAGTTTTAATCATATTATTGTTTATTTACCTTGTCTTCGGCATCAGAAATAATCTTTTTCATAAGGTTTTTCATGCCGATAAATAAGAGATCAAATCCAAGATAGAATATAGCGAAAAGAATTGGTTCAACCCCGATATAAACGTTGAATGACTGACCTATAATGTTAATAAGAATGTATAATTCTCTAACACAATAGAACACAAGCATTGCGTAAAGGATATTGGCAGGGAGAGTCCAATATTTTTTCTGTGGGAACATCATCCATTTGTGATTTTCCTTGGGGACAATTTCAATAAACTTAAGAATATTGTTAATCAAAATGTCAGTTGCCAAGCCAAGTACAATTGACATAATAACCAAAATATCCAAGGAATTGACAATATTCAAGCCCCAGAAAATGAAGAAGCAGATTGCACCGTAAAACCAAGCTTTAATTAAAAGAGCTTTAACGGGGGACGGAATATTATCAAGCACTCCGCTTCTATATTGTTTTGCAGGATCCTTGAGTGTTGACTGACTATAGTCCTTTTTGTCAGCATTCAAAAGGCGATCAACTGCGCTTGAGTCATTGGGATACTTTTTGTTTTTATTATTAGACATCTTTTAAATTATTCCTCGTCAGTAATGTCAATAGATTCGATAGAACCGTTGTCTTCAACGTTGATAGAGGTGTTGATCTTTCTCAAAAGCTTAGCGATCAAGGGTTCCAAAATTGTGATAATCATAGTAACAATTACAAAAATGATATGATTGTTAGCTATTTTTTCAGCAACGGGAACGAAAGCTCTTTGCTCTGTAATTTCAATTGTTGAACTTGCAACTGTGTAATAGTAATAGAAATCGGCAAAGATAACCGCCAAAGACATTTCAGTAAACAACCAAACCATAAAAATGTTGGGTTTTTTACGCTTGGGGAAAGCATTAAGAATGCAAACAAAGCTAAGAATTGACAAAAGCATTGTAACGAATGAAGCAAGTCCCATATGCTTTTCGTTAATCAATGATGTGGTTTGAGAAATGTAAGTAAGATTAAAAGAATAGTATACAAACGAAATTGCTAAAGCCAAAAGGGGAATTGCCTGCGGATTACGTTTGATTGATACTAAAAGTTTACGAAATTTTTCTTTCATATTCATAACAGTTATTCCTTATCTAATGGCATTTGTAGTTTCTTTATCAAAGAAATGCATATTGTTTATAGAAGCCAAAACCTTATCTCCTGGCTTGTAATTGCACCATTCACGGAATTTAGCTGTGAGCTTTTGACCGTTAGTTGTACCGTGAACAAGAGTAGTTTGACCAAGGTTTTCATTAAGAACAACGTCTATATTAATGTAACCGTTGTCATCCTGAACGATATTTTCAGGACGTGCACCAAGAATAATTTCTTTGCCTTCATAAGAAGCAAGTCTTTGTTTTTGTTCATCATTGAGCGGAGCAGAGAAGTTGGGGCAAACGAACATGCCGTTTTCAATTCTACCGTCAAAGAAATTCATGGGGGGAAGACCGATAAAGCTTGCTACAAAGATATTTGCAGGAGTGTCATAAAGCTCCAATGGAGTACCGATTTGTTGAACGTAACCCATTGACATACAAACGATTCTGTCTGCAAGAGTAAGAGCTTCGGTCTGGTCGTGAGTAACGTAAAGCATTGTTGTGCCAAGGCGTTTATGCAAAAGCAAAATTTCACGTCTTGTTGCGCCTCTAAGCTTTGCGTCAAGGTTAGAAAGGGGCTCGTCGAAAAGGAACACCTTGGGTGTACGAACAATGGCACGACCCATGGCAACACGCTGACGCTGACCACCAGAGAGCTGCTTGGGCTTTTTGTTAAGCTGGTCAGTTAAGCCAAGAATTTCTGCAGCCGCAAGCACCTTTTCGTGAATAACGTTGGGATTTTCTTTTCTAAGTGTAAGAGAGAATGCCATGTTTTCATAAACAGTCATATGCGCATAAAGAGCATAGTTTTGGAAAACCATTGCAATATCTCTGTCCTTGGCGGGAACCTGTGTAACGTCCTTGCCGTCAATGATGAGCTGACCTGAAGAAATATCCTCAAGACCTGCAATCATACGCAAGGTGGTTGACTTACCGCAACCGGAAGGACCTACAAGAACGATAAACTCGCCGTCTTTAATATCGATATTAAAATCAAAAACAGCTTGTACGTTATTGTCATATATCTTGTTAATATTTTTTAATGTTAAAGAAGCCATAGAATACTCAAGACCTTTCTTGAAATTATTGAGAAATTAATGTTTTTTCGTAATTTCTAAGTTTTTTTGTTTTCATGATACCAATAATACCACCTGCAATTGCAAAGCCGGCAGAAATAACAAGCAAAGCACAGCAAAGTGCAAACTGACCGCCATCCATAACGGGAACTTCAACACGTTTAACAACGGCAGTGGAAGTAAAAGCATCAAGGGGAATACCCAATATTCTTACTAACTGAAGTGCTCCGATAACAATCAAAACAATAGAGAATTTAAGATCATAGTTTTTAACTCCCTCAGAAGCAAGAAAAACAAAGAGCATAAAGAGAAGGTTGTAAACTACAGAAACACCAATTTGCATCTTATAGTAGAATGTTCCAATGTCAGAATGATAGATGCTCAAAAAGTATAAAGCATTTGCAATAATTGCACCATAAGCAAAGGTAGAAGAGATTTTATTTTTTGTATATCTCATTCTGTCGCAATTAATATCAGTTATTTTGTTCATGCATCAACTTCTCCTTCCTTCAAAATACGTTTTTCATCCTTCATAAGCATTGTTTTAAAAATCATATTTCCAATGTTCAACAATGAAGCAATAATAAGCAAAGAGAGGAACAGTATAGAAATATCAAACCAGAAGGTTGAATAAGGTCCATAAAGGTTATCTGGGTCAAAGCCCTTAGAAATCAACACTTTTTCGGGAACTCTTGCAAGATTAGAGTAATCAACTGCAAGGAACATCGCTTTATATTTAAATACATTGATAAAAGCCCAAATTGCAACGGTAATGCTTGCAACTGAACTAAATATTGTTGTAAGATAATTTGCTACGTAATATCTTCTGCGAGTGTGGTTACCAAAAACCATACAAGCAACGGCAAGGATGATAAGAACGATGCTATATTTAGTAAATTCTCTATTAAATGGTTGCATCTCATAATACATTTCCAAGCCGGGAATTTCAACTTCAAGACTTTCTACAGAACGAAGGAAATATGCGTCGGTAGAAACTCCGAGAGAATAAATAAATGTGAGTGCGGCAGCCGCAAGACAGAAAAGTGTAATAACCTTCTGCAATTTCATTTGTAATTTATACATAGTAAGTTCCATTCCGCCGTCACAAAACGACGGCATATATTTTGTATCAAAAAATTGATCGAATTAACAAGGGGGATGCGAAAAATTATTTAAGTGGCAGGGGGGAAATCCCCCCCGCCATATTTTGTTAGATATTATTGTTCATCAAGAACTACAAAGCCCTTAGCGATAATGTCAACAAAGAGGTTGTATTTATCCTTAGAGGATGAGTACTTACCACTGGATGACAAGTTAGTGAGCTTACCAATTTCTTCGTTTTCAACTGCTGTTGTGGGAAGAGATGTGGGAACGATGCTATACCAAGGATTTGCTTCGTCAATAGCAAGCAATGGATGCTTGATAAGACCAAGACCGATAGCGTTAGAAATCTTGCCTGCGCCTTCCTTACCAACTGCATGTGTGCACTGATATTCGAATGCCTGGCTCTTTACGAATGAAAGAGTAGAACCAAGATAGTAACGAGCATAGTTTGTATAGTTACCGTCTGCCTTGCTCCAAAGCTCTGCGAAAGTAGCGTCGGAGATAACGGGCATCTGCTTACCGTTGAAGTTGAATGTTACGTAAGAACCGTCTGCATTTGTCTTAATGAATGCATCGGGACCATAGGACATAAGGATCTGACCTTCGGGGCTGTAAGCGTAGTCGATAAGCTTAAGAGCTGCATCGAGCTTGTTCTTGTCGCCTGCAACACCTGCAAGAGAGATTGCCCAACCGTCTGTCTTAACAGATCTCCAAGATTCTGTAAATCTCATGTAAACACCGTTAGGATCGGAACCGTCGTACCAACGAGCGATGGGGATCATAACTGCCATGTATTTTTCGCCTTCCTGAAGCTTTGTTTCGTTGTAAACAGTCTGAGTCTGGTTGTAGTCATAGTGCATGAAACCGTCGTCAAATTCAAGCATATTAGCTGTGCTGTTCTTTTCTGTATTAACGAATGTAGAGGATACAAGACCTTCCTGAACCATTGCGTTCATTCTGGAAAGAGCTGCGTATGTATCAACTTCTTCACGAGCATCGTGAAGCATACCGTCTGTACCGATGTAGAGGTAATCCTGACGGGATTCAAGACCTCTTACACCAAAGAGAGTACCTGCGAAACGGAATACGTCAACACGTCTTTGGTTGTTGTTGTCTTCACGAGAGAAGAGACCGTTAACCTTGTTTGTACCGTTAAGAGTCTGGGGGTTAGCAACTACGCAACGAAGAAGAGCAACAAGCTCGTCTGCGTCCCAAGCAGCATCCTGACCGATGAAGAGGTCAGCTCTGTTTGTGCCGTAGTAACCGTTGTAAGCTTCGTCGATGTACTTACGAAGCATGTTAACTGCCTGAACACCGGTAACTGTGCCTGCAGCAAGAGCGTCGTTCATAACCTGAACGATATTGCCTGCCTTGTCATAGTCCTTTGTGAGCTTAATAATGGCTGTACCTTCCTTGTTAGCCGCATCAACGGTGAGCTTACCGGATGTGGGCATGTAAGGTGTGTAAGCAGCAGCTGCAAGGTTGTTAGAAGCAGCAGCAGTGAATTCACCTTCACCGTTAAGGAGCTTTTCAACCCAGTCAGTTCTCATAAGGGGCATACGTTCAATATCGTCAACACCGTCGAAGTAAGGAGAATAGTAAATAGCGCCTGTAGAAACGTCACCTACGATAGAGAGGTAAACGATGGGGTTAGCTTCAAGATAAGCCTTGAAGTTAGGCATTGCATCAAGATACTGAGCAAGGTTAACAAGCTTGCCTGCTACACCAGCTTCAGAAAGCTGAGTTGCTGTACCGGAAACCATATCAACCTGTTCAAGCTTTTCCTGCCAATACTTGAATTCGTTATTAGCGGAGTTACCCTGGTAGCTGTTTGTAAACTTAATACCAAGAACGTTCTGAATTTCTACCCAAGTGGGCTTAAGGTCGCCTGAATAGTATGTCTTGCCGTCTGCAAGAGTGATACCTGCGCCTGCTGTTTCAGCGTCAAAGAACAAACCTGTCTTAACACTGTTGTAACCGGTAGCCATTCTCAAAGTTGTGCCGTTAGCATAGCTGAGAGTGTAGCCAGCGATTGTCTGGTTGGTGGGGTTCTTATAATAGTTCATAAGTCTATTATAAGCATTCTGCTTGTAATAGAGATACTCGATTGTGCCCCAAGACTGAGCGAGAGCAACTGCTTCTTCATACAAAGCTGCATTGGGGTCATCGGTAACTGTGCCGCCGTTACCACCGTTAGTGGTAGTTGCGGGTGGGTCTTTCTTGCAACCTGCAAAGCATGCAGTGAGCATTACAAGGGCAAGAACGAGTGATAAAATTCTTACTTTTTTCATGGTGTTTTCCTCCATAATAAATTTTTATATTATTATAATGTGCGTAAGAACACAATATAACCAATAAATTAGTTGCTCAAACGAGCGATTATTCCTTAACACCGCCCATGTTTACGCCTTTAGCAAAGTACTTTTGAATAAAGGGATAAATAATAAGGATGGGAATGATAGCACAAATAACAAGCGCATAAATAGCTGAGTCGGCAGCATATGATTCAGCCCAAATTGTTTCGGGGTCTTGGAATTCCTCAAGCTTCAAACGAATGAATACCTGCAAGGGTTGTTCCTGATATTTAGAAATCATCTGCTTAGCCCAGAAGTAACCGTTCCAACGAGAAATTGCAAAGAAGAGAGCAACTGTAGCAATAGTAGATTTGCTCATTGGCAAATATACGTTAGTAAGCACCTGGAACTCTGTCGCACCGTCAACTATTGCGGCTTCTTCAATTTCAGAGGGTACGCCTTCAAATGCGTTACGAAGTAGAATGATATTCATAGCAGCCATACCCATTGCAATAACAACAAGCCATTTTTCGTCTGCAATACCTAAATTTCTAAAGATATCACCGGTTTTGATATAGTTTCTATACTGAGGCAAAATACCTGCAGAGAACCACATAGTAAATACAAGGAAGAAGTTGAACTGCTTTCTGAAAAGCAATCTCTTCTTAGAAAGGGCGTAAGCGCCAAGAATAGCAACACCCATTGACCAAAGAGTTCCGTAGAATGTAAGGAACAATGTGTTAGCATAGGCGTTCCAGAAAAGATTGTTTTGGAACATAACCTTAAACGCTTCAAACTGAACACCCTTGGGGAAAAGGATAATTCCGCCTTGCTCAACAATGCTTCTGTCACTTATAGCAGAAGAAATAGCATAAATGAAGGGATAAAGACAGCAAAGAGCAAAGATTGTTAGTAAAACGTAACTGATAACTTTAAAGATCAGTTCTGATATTTCAAGTTTTCTTTTCATTTTTCAAAACCAACCTTTCATTAATAGAGTGAAACGTCAGATGCTTTTCTTGCGATTGTGTTAGCACCGATTACAAGAAGCATACCAACAACGTTGTTTAACATTTCTGCGGCACTGGCAATACCGATATTGAAGGAGTTTTCAAGGCCGTAACGTTGAGCAAAGGTTGAAACAACGTCCGCAGTAACGTAAGTGTCTAAGTTGTAAAGAAGAAGTACCTTTTCATAACCAACGTTAAGAAGAGAACCAATTCTTGTGATAAGCATAATAACGATTGTAGAGAGGATACTTGGAAGAACAACGTATCTCATCTGCGCCCATTTGTTAGCACCGTCAATCTGTGCGGCTTCATAGCTTGTGGGTGAGATTGCAATAATTGCGGCAAAGAATACGATACTGTCATAACCTGCCGTTTCCCAAATACCGGTAATCTGATAGATTGGACGGAAGAAATCGGGGTTGTTCAACAAACCGGCATTACCAACCTCTTCGGTGATGATGCCAAGATTGCAAAGCAACTGTGAAATAATACCCATTTCAATTCCCGCACCTGCACTTGATGACTGACGCACCAACAGGGAAACGAGAGTTGTCATAACAACGGTTGAAATGAATTTGGGCAAATATGTAACCACCTGATATACACTTCGTGCAATATTAGATTTAATTTCATTAAAGAAAAGAGCAATAATAATTGGCATTGGGAAACCGAAACACAAACCGTAGAAAGAAATTACGAATGTGTTACGAAAAGCTCTCCAAAATTCTTGTGAGAGAGTTGTTTCACCTGCAAAAAGGTCTTTAAAATAATTAAAGCCGGAATAGAACTGCTCTGCAACGGGAAGGTTTGCATCATAAACCTTAAAGCAGGAAAGAAGCTCATACATTGGCATGTATCTCCAGAAGAAGAATACAAGGAGCATGGGGATAAGCATTATATACAAACGCCAGTCCCTAAGCACTGTTCGAGCAACGTGTCTCCAATGATGTTTTTCAACGTCATCACGAACAACTTGCTCTGGGTCCATTCGATATTTTCCGGTTTTCTCGTCTAACACGAGGTAATCAACTGCGTTAAGTTTCATAAAGATCTCCAATCAGTATATATTAATAATGTAAATTTTCAATCAAAATGGGTTGTTGCTTTTTGCCTTTTGCTCTTCAAGACGTTCTCTCTCTAAACGGAACAAATAAGATTTTTGGTCTTCAAAAAGCCCGTCGACGTTTTTTGCAATGAAAAGAACAACAATTGCAAATAATAGCGAAAGAATATCTGTGAAAATAAAAGCAAGAATGGATTTAAAACTAAATTCAAAGAACAAAGAGAAAATCCATCTTCCAACGGTAACAAATAAATAAGTAAAAATGGCAAAGACTGTTCGTTTAGCAAATTCAACTCTAACGGCTTCCTTTTTTAAAAGCTTTAACAAAGGAAGCGAGAGAAGACACAAACAGCACCCACCACAATAGATGACAAAGTGTTTTATAGAAGCCCCTTGAGCATAGCAATAAGCAAACGAGCCGGCTAAAGCAGGGAAAATAGCATATCCACCCCAACGCATTAATGAAATGCAAATCATGGCAGGGGTAATGGAAACTGCCATTGCCTGCAAATTGAACCAATCAACGGTTGCATATGTTGCAAGAGCTTCAAAAACTGCCGTTAGTACGCATAGAAAAAATACATCTATGCTACGGTATTGTTTAAATGATAATTGTTTCATTTTTTGGATCCTGTGTTTGCGATTTTTGTGGCAAAATAGAAAAAAGATAAAGTTAACCTATAATACCACTATGTAGAATAATTGTATTACAAACACGCAATACTGTCCTTGATTTTTTTGATAGAAAATTAACGCAACCTTGATTTTTTTGATATCAATTCTAAAAAGTGCTTATTGGTGTAAAAAATGAAACGCATAATTTGTGCAACTTGCACAAAAAACTTTATCGTTCATCTCTTTTAACACGATTTCAAATTAACATTGCCGCCAATATTACAAGTCATTTGCGCATAAATCTTGTCTTTTAATCGTAAATTTAAGTTGAAATTTAGTGTATAATATCAAAAAAGCAAAGACAAACAGAAAAATCGCCATAAATTGTTGAAATCCTACAATTTAAACATGATATTTTTGTGAAAAAAATAAAATTTATTAAATTGACATGTCTTTGCTAATTATGTATAATGTATATGTAATAACTATAAAAGGGGATTAAGTTTATGATTGATGTAAATGAGATTATGAAAAATCTAACCACCGAAGAAAAGGTATGCCTTTTGTCCGGTCACAAGTCATGGCACACAAACAAGGTGTCAAGAGTTGGAGTTCCGTCCATCTTTTTAACTGATGGGCCACACGGCTTAAGAAAAAAGAAAGACGGAGATAAAGTTGTGGGGCTTGGAGAAACCGAGCTTTCAACATGTTTTCCTGCCGCTTGTACAACGGGTAGCTCTTGGAATAAAGAGCTTTTGTATAAAATGGGCGTTGCAATGGGAGAGGAATGTCGTCACTATAATGTAAATCTCATACTTGGTCCTGCTGTAAATATTAAGCGCAATCCTCTTTGTGGCAGAAATTTTGAATATTTTAGTGAAGATCCCCTTATCGCAGGTACACTTGGTGCAAAATTGACCAAGGGTATTGAGGATATGGGCGTTGGCACAAGTGTAAAGCACTTTGCGTGCAATAATAACGAGAAAAATCGTTATTTTGGTGACTCCATTGTTGACGAGCGTGCGTTCAGAGAAATCTATCTCAAGGCATTCGAGCCGATTATTAAAGAGGGTAAGCCCCAAACAGTAATGTGCGCATATAATAAAGTCAATGGTGAATATGCAAGTGAAAACGGTGAGCTTTTAAATAACATTCTTCGTGACGAATGGGGCTTTGAAGGTCTTGTTATGAGCGACTGGGGTGCTGTAAACGATAGAGTTAAAGGACTTAAGAATGGTCTCGATCTTGAAATGCCGGGTGATATAGCTCATAATAGACAGGTTCTTCTTGATGCGGTGAATGACGGAACTCTTAGCATGGAAGAGCTTGATAGAGCAGTTCTTAGAGTTCTAAATATGATAAATAATACTACCAAGGTTGAGGGAACACTCCCTGCAAAATTTGACGAACACGCGCGTTTGGCAAAAGCTTTGAGCGTTGATAGTGCTGTTTTGCTTAAAAACGATAAAAACCTTTTGCCCTTGTCAGACAAAGATAGTTATCTTATCGTTGGTGAAATGTTTGAAAAAATGCGTTATCAGGGTGCGGGCTCATCACTCCTTCGTCCTTATAAACTCACCACTCCTAAAGAAGCGTTTGATAATCATAATATCAGATATACATACGAAAAGGGATATAACGTCTTCTCTTATGAAGATGATGGCGAGCTTGTTACAAAAGCTGCTTTGCGTGCAGAGCGTGCAGATACTATTATTTTCTTTGGTGGCCTTTCTGAATATGCCGAAAGCGAGGGCTTTGACAGAACAACCCTCTCACTTCCTCAAAATCAGCTCAATCTTTTAAAGAGATTGTCAAAGATTAATAAGAAAATCATCTTTGTAATGTTTGGCGGATGTCCCGTTCAAATGGACTTTGAGGATGACGTAATGTCCGTCCTTAATATGTATCTTCCCGGTGAAGAGGGTGGCGAAGCGGCATACGAGCTTATTTTTGGAAAAGCAAACCCATCAGGCAGACTTTGTGAAACATGGCCTCTTAATTATTCCGACGTGCCTTTCCACAGTGAATTTACTTCCACAACCAACGATAGATACAAAGAGAGCATTTTTGTTGGTTATAGATACTATTCAAGCTTCAACGTTCCTGTAAAATACCCATTCGGTTACGGACTTTCATATACAAAGTTTGATTATAGAGATATGCGTGTTGAAAAGGACGGCGAAAAGGTTAAGGTATATGTAAATGTTGAAAACGTTGGTAAAATGGCTGGTTCAACCGTGCTCGAAATATTTGTTGAAGGACCTAAAACAGGCGTTATAAAACCCAATCTTGAGCTTCGTGGATTTGAAAAGATTCACCTTGAGGTTGGCGAAGAAAAGGTTGCCTGCGTTGAAATTCCTCTTGAAAATCTCAGATATTTCATTAACGGTAAATGGTCGCTTGAAAACGGAAATTATACCTTCAAGCTTTGCTCTGACGTAAATAGCGAATTGCTTTCAAGCTCACTTGAAATTACAGAGGGCGAAGAGATTGTTGAAAATCCCGAATATGCAAAGCTTTATGGTATTAATAAAGAGAAATTCCTTATGATGACCGATAAACAGTTTGACAAATTTATCGGCAGAGAAATACCACTCCCCGTTGTGAAAAGACCATACGATCTTAACACTCCAATCAGGGAATATAAAACCTTCTGCGGAAAGCTCTTCTATAAATTGGTTATGAAGGTATTCAAAATTATTTATAATCACGAGCTTAAAAGCAAGGATACCCCCGATAAAGAAACAAAAGTTAAAAACGCATATTTTGGTTGGCAGATAATGACCTGTATGAGCTTGCGTTCAATGTCCTATGCAAGTGAGGGAATGCTGACTCATAATATGGCGTGCGCACTCCTGGATATAGCAAATAATAAGCCAATTAGGGGCGTAATTAGACTAATCAAAGGTGAAAAATGCGTAAAGCTTCCTAAATAACCCTAAAATCCCTGCAATTTGCAGGGATTTTTCTTTTTTCTCTTGAAAAATTAATAGAATTGTGTTATAATATATCGACAAAAGAATAAACACAGTTCATTTTAGTCGGATGCTCTGCTTGACGGGGTTATTCGGGGATAAGGAAATAGCGGTGGGAATCCGCAGCAACAGCCATTACCGTATTTAGTTTAACTATAAGTCGGAATGCTTATCGTTCTGTGACACATAAAAGACTCTTGGGCAAACGAAGGGGCAGTGAAAAAAGGGGCACGGCAGGGTGCCTTTGTTTTGGTGCGTCTTCAAGGGGAGGCGCTTTTATTTTATCCTTTTGAAAAAGAAAGGAAGAAAAACAAAATGAAAAACAAAGTAATCACAAAATTATCACTCGTTCTACTCATCATAATGATGATCTCACTCTGTTCTTGCGACTTGTTTGCGCAAACAACAACTACAACCTTTGTGCCTAAAGAAGAGGGACAGGTTCCTGATTTTTGGCAAAACGCAACCTATAAAAAGGATACAGAGCTTGGTGTTGGTTCTAAAACATTCAATTTTATCGTGGATGCCGAGGGTTATGCAATCACATTCACAATTCATACAGATGAAGAAACGGTTGGCGCTGCGCTCTTGTCTTTGGGACTTATAGCAGGAGAAGACGGTCAATACGGTCTTTACGTTAAAACGGTAAACGGAATGCTTGCCGACTGGGACGTTGACCAAACATACTGGTCATTTTATGAAAATGGCGAATATGCAATGTCGGGTGTTGATACAACAGTTATTACAGAAGGAAATACATACTCATTCGTTCGCACAAAATAATTATGATTAAGCAGAACAAAAAGAAACTTTCCATAAAGGAAATATGTCTTTTTGCCATACTTGGCGCTTTGATGTTTATTTCCAAAATCGTAATGGAAGCACTTCCAAACATTCACCTGCTCGGAATGTTAACTATGACGTATACGATAGTTTTCAGAAAAAAGGCATTGATACCAATTTACGTTTATGTGTTGCTAAACGGTCTTTATGCGGGCTTTAATTCGTGGTGGATTCCATATCTCTATATTTGGACAATTTTGTGGGGAGTAACAATGCTCCTGCCAAAGAAAATGCCAAAAGTCGTGGCAAGTGTAGTTTACCCACTGATATGCGCCCTGCACGGATTGTTCTTTGGGGCACTTTATGCACCAATACAAGCATTGATGTTCCGTTTCACGTTTGAACAAACTCTTGCTTGGATTGCCGCAGGATTCACGTTTGACATAATTCACATGGCAGGAAATTTTGCCCTTGGATTGTTAATTTTCCCCGTGAGCGCAACGTTAAAAAAATTGACAAAAGACATATAAGGAGAGGGTTATGGATATCACATTGAAGCTCTTTGAAATGCAGGATATAAAATACCGTGATTTTACTTCAAAGTTAATACCCAACGTTTCGCCGAAAAGTATGATTGGCGTAAGATTGCCCCAAGTAAAAAAGCTTGCAAAAGAGCTTTATAAAAGTGGGGAATATATCAACTTTATAAATACATTGCCCCATACTTATTTTGAGGAATATCATCTTCATTGTTATATCATTTCCGAAATCAAGGATTTTGAAGCTTTTGTAATTGAATTAGAAAAGCTTTTGCCTTATATTGATAACTGGTCGGTCTGCGATTCGCTTCGCCCAAAATGCTTTGCAAAGAATAAAGAAAAAGCATTGAATAATATTAATAATTGGCTTTTGAGTGAACATATTTATACTCAAAGATTTGCCATTGAAATGTTGATGGTGCATTATCTTAATGCAGATTTCAAGCCCGAATATCTTGAACTTGTTTCAAAGGTCGAGGGAGAAGATTATTATCTTAAAATGATGGTTGCATGGTATTTTGCCACCGCATTAGCAAAGCAATACGAAGCCACATTGCCATATATTGAAAATCACCTAATTCAAGATAGGTGGACGCATAATAAAGCAATACAAAAAGCCCTTGAAAGCTATCGTGTTACAAATGAACACAAAGCACATTTAAAAAGCTTAAAATACTAAAATAACGGTCTGCGAACTTTCGCAGACCGTTTATTTTTAATAGATGTACGCATTTAAAATATATATTTTGATATAATAGTGTAAGACAAACTCTTGGCCCTCTCTGTCGAGGGGGCTCCCACGTAAGTGGGTGGGGGAGAGTTCTTAACGAAAAGTTACTTAAAATAAGGTTCTCTCCCTCCGTCGCCTGAACTAACGAGCAAGCTCGTGAGTTCTGCGCCACATCCCTCGTCAGAGGGAGGCAAGAGTCTACCGAAGCCTATCTATTAAATTGTTTATACGTTCACTACAGTCTTTAATTCGTATTTCTTTTTTTCTCCAATTATCAGAAAGAGGAAAATAAACTTTATCATTTGTTACTTTACTCATATCTCATTGTCCATTTGGAAGCTAATTGCTTTCTAACTTTATTCCCTCGAATTCTTTTCCGCCAATTTCTTCACAAAGTCGGTAATCTCATTACCAATTGTTATAAGCTCGTCGACAAATTCTTTAATTGTCATACGCGAAATACCTGAATGCACCGCTGCAAATTGAACAAGGCGGTCGCCCGTAACAACTCTAATCTTGTAGTTTGGGCCAAGCTCATGCATCATTCTTTCAATGTATGCGTCGGCTGTTTGATTTTCTTTTGTGAAAACAACCTTGTAACCATTATTTTCAAATTCCGAGCCAACACCTTCTTTTACAAGATAGGCATCAAAAACAAGCACCAATCTTTCTTTTGTAAAAGCAACGTAATTCGATAAAATATCCATCAATGTTTCTCGTGCCTTTTCAAGCGAATAATCAGCGATTTCCTTCAAAGTATCCCAAGCATAAATAAGGTTATAACCGTCAATTATAATCATACTTTCTTGCTTTATTTGAAGCTTTTTGTTCTGCTTAATCTTTGTGGCAGAAATCACCTTTGGTTCGCTATATTTTTTTCGTCTTATCGGACCAAAGGTGCGCATCATAATCGCTTCAACTTCCTCGTCAGAAAGCGAGTAATTCTTTGCAAGCGAAGCCACTCTTGGAATAATAGTAACCTCATTATGAGAAAGGGAAATACCTGCATCAAGATGCTTGTATTGTTCCACCTCACGCCAATTTACAACAAATCCTGCACCGTGAGCGCAGAATACGGAGTGTGGGGAATTGTCCATATCGCTTTCGGGGTCATAGCCCTTTTGCGCAACAATTTCATCTTGATTGTGGCACTCGTCATAACCGTCGCTCACGCAAGTCAGTCGCCCGATACCACGGGTGTATGAAATAACCTCACTAACGTAGTCGTGAAGCGTCGCAACAGGACCTCGTCCAACAATATAGGTAAAATCCTCATTTGAACTTTCAATCTCAAATTCTGCAAAGCGCATCTGTAAATCGTTCATTGCTCTGCCCACAAGTGGAGAGGGAATTTCAAGTCTGAACTTGTAATATGGCTCAAGTAATACGCAAGAAGCCACCATAAGACCGTGACGAACTGCACGCAAGGTCGCCTCTCTAAAATCTCCCCCCTCAGTGTGTTTAAGATGGGATTTGCCTGCCACAAGCGTAATTTTCGTATCCGTAAGTAAAGCGCTCGTAAGCACTCCACGATGATTTTTCTCATACAAATGTGATAAAATAAGGCGTTGCCAGTTGGTCGCAAGCATATTTTCGGGCAATTTGGTATCAAAAATAAGCCCCGTGCCCTTGGGTTGTGGCTCAAGTAAGAGCTGTACCTCGGCATAGTGACGAAGCGGCTCAAAATGACCTATTCCAATGGCTTTTGACTTAATTTTTTCCTTGTAAAGAATATTTCCTGCACCAAAATCGCACTCAATATTAAACCTCTCAAAAATCAATCTTTTCAAAAGATCAATTTGAATTTCACCCATCAGTCTTGCTTCAATTTGCGAAAGCTCATCGTTCCAATAAAGGTGGAGCGACGGCTCTTCTTCCTCAAGCTCTTTTAATTTGGGATAATACAAATTCTGGTCGCATCCCTCGGGCAAAATTATTCTATAAGATAATACCGGCTCAAGCACGGGCTTGCAAGCATCAAACTCCATTCCAAGCCCTTGACCCGCATAGGTTGATGAAAGCCCGATTACCGCAACAATCTCACCGGCATTGGCGGAGTCAACCTGCTCAAATTTATCTCCCGAATAAAGACGAATTTGACTAATTTTTTCATTAATTCTTTTACCGTCAACGCTCAAATATGAAATTTCATCACGTGCAGAGAGAGTACCGCTTGTAATCTTCATATACGAAAGTCGAGTATTGCCCGAACGTGCAATTTTATAAACCTTTGCGCCAAATGTGTCATCGTCATATTCGGGCGCAAGGGCATATTTATCAATGGTTTCAATCAAAAAATCAACGCCCGACATTCTAAGGGCAGAGCCGAAGATAATGGGGAATAAAGCCCTCTCCGAAATGAGAGTGGAAATTTCACCGTCGTCAATCGGAACATCAACAAGAAAATCCTCCAAAAACGCTTCGTTAATAAGAGCCAATTTTTCATCAAGCTCGTGCTTTGATTGGGTGTCAAAAAAAGCAACACAGCTTTTAGAAAGAACAGAGCAAATTTCTGCCTCCTGTTCTTCCTTGGTCTTTATTGCAATATCGCTTTTGTTAACAAAAATGAAAGTGGGAACGTTGTAAAACTCAAGCAAATTCCAAAGCGTGCGAGTGTGATTTTGCACACCGTCCGAAGCACTTACAACCAAAATTGCATAGTCCAAAAGGGAAAGCACTCGCTCGGTTTCCGCCGAAAAATCGACGTGACCGGGGGTGTCAAGGAGAATAAAATCACAGTTTTCGCTGCTAAAACGAGCCTGTTTTGAAAATATAGTTATGCCACGCTCACGTTCAACGGCATTCGTGTCAAGAAAAGTGTTCTTGTGATCAACCCGACCCATAGTTCTGATTTTGCCCGAAATATAAAGCAATGCTTCAGAAAGTGTGGTCTTGCCGGCATCGACGTGCGCCAAAATACCAATGGTCAACTTCTTTTTCATAAAATTCTCCTTTCAATGTTTTTTGTAATTATATCATAAAAACAGTAAATTTTCAAGCGAAATAAATGAATTGCAACAGAAAGTTGCAAAAAAGCAATCAAAATATATTGTATTTTTTAAAAAATTGTGATATCATTATGTTATAAAGAGAAAGGAGACTTGTCTATGAAAAACACAAGAAGGATAATTTGGGGAGTAATCCTCATAATAGCGGCGGTAGTATTGGCACTCAACTCATTTAACGTAATAAACTTCAATATATTTTTTGACGGTTGGTGGACTCTCTTTATCATCGTACCATCGCTTGCGGCATTAATTCGATGGCAAGATGTTGAAAGCTCTTTGTTTGGACTTGCATTGGGTGTCTTGTTGCTCCTTTCAGCGCAAGAGGTTATCAATTGGGACATAATTTGGAAGATTTTACTTCCTTTAACAATTGCAATCATAGGATTTAAACTTATTTTCTCATCCATCAAATCAGAAAAAAGAAAAAAGAAAATAAATAACATAAACTTTAATATTAAGGATTCTCAAAAAGGTGTAGCAGTATTTTGCGGTACCGAAATGAATTTTGACGGAGCAGTGTTTGAAGGCGCAGAGCTTATAACTGTGTTTGGCGGAATAGATTGCGACTTAAGGGGTGCAATTATCGAAAAGGATTGCGTTATTAAGGTTGTATGTGTATTTGGCGGTGTAGACCTTTTAATTCCCGATAACGTTAACGTTGTATCCAATATTCCTACATTCTTCGGGGGAACCGATGTTTTGAAGAAGAACCACGGCGCAGAGCATACCATTTACATTGACGGAGTTTGTCTTTTTGGCGGTGTTGATGCCAAATGAAATATTCATACGAATTAAAGAGAAGCAATAGAAAAAGCATATCCGTTGAAATAAGCAGAGAAGCGAAAATCATCGTTCGTGCACCTCAAAAAATGAAGAAATCGGATATAGAAGCTTTCCTGATTTCCAAAAGCGAATGGATTGATAAACACCTGACGCAAATGAAAGAAAATCTTTCTTCCGCCCCCCGAAAATTAAGCGAGGAAGAGAAGAAAGAATTAAAGAAAAATGCTAAAAAGGTAATTGAAAAACGCACCCAATATTACGCACAAATAATGGGACTTGATTATCGCACTATTTCCATTCGCCTTCAAAAAACAAGATTTGGCAGTTGTTCAACCAAAAACAATCTCAATTTTAATGCAATAGTTGCATTAATGCCACAAGAAATTCTTGATTATGTTATCGTTCACGAACTTTCGCACCTAAAAGAAATGAATCATTCATCTGCCTTTTGGAGTGAGGTTGAAAAGGTCATTCCCGATTACAAAAGCAAACGAAAGTGGCTAAAATCCAATGGAATTAAATATATGCAATTAATATAAAAGGTCAGGAGAAAACTCCTGACCTTTTATCTTTTATTTAAATGAATATGTAATATCGATATAGTTATTAGCACTATCTATGTATGAAATTTGAATGGAAGTTGCAGCGTTGTTTTCAACTGATACAATCACTGCCGCATCAGTTGCAGGAACGTCCAATCCCATAAATGTGCTAAGGGAAGTGATATAAGCGCAAAGCACATCACTCTTAATAATGTCGGGAGTCAAGCAAGTGTTTGAAAACTTAAACTCAGGAACGTCATACTTGCTATTCATAGCATCCTCGCCAACGTAAACACCTTCAGTAACAGTGATGAAATTTTCGGGAACAGTGATGGAATCGCCATTAATTTCGAACAAATTAAGAGATTCAATTCTGTAAGCGACTGTGCGCTCACCGTTTACTGTGTTGACAACATATGTTTCAGTTGCAGTAAGATGAGAATTAATTGCCGTTGCAGAAACAGTAATTGTATAATTCTCAAACTTTGCATTGAACATCTCATTAAATCTTGCAAATTCGGGATTTTCTTCAACCTTTGAGTCGTTGCAAGAGGGGAGGCAAATAACAAATGATAATATCAAAAATAAAGCTACTAAAATTCTTTTCATATTGACCTCCTAATTAATAATATTTTTTGTTGAGCAAAGTGTATGCTGCATAAAGAAGAGCCACGTCTGCAACGTCAACATACACGATATTAAATACCTTAACACTTACGTTAACAGAGTTAGCTTCTTCGTTATACTGAGCAACAATGTCCTTAAGAGCGTTGTATTTACCCTTAACAGTGGCTTTTTCTTCGTCACTAAGTGCGTTATAAATACTTATTGCTTCACAAATCTTTGTGAATTTATATTCGCCAATATATGAGCCAACAAGGAGCTTTGATACAATATTAGAGAAATCTTCTGCAGAAAGCTCGGGGTTAGGAGCTCCACAATCTAAGCAGAAATTATTTGAGAAATTGTGTGGAGTTGTATTTGTATAGGAATCAATATAAGATTCACCACAATTACAAGTGTGAGTTGTGTAACCCTTTTCTGAGCAAGTGGGATCAGTTATAACTGAATCATAAACGTGTTCGTGACCAACAAGAGGAATAACAACGATCTCAATATATGAACAAGCAGAGCAAACTCTGTGCTTTTCGCCTGTTTGAGTTTCCGTTGCCTCTTTGTCAATTATCCAATCACCGTATGAGTGACCGTTTGCTTTAACACTTTCAGTTTTGGTTGCGTTACAACGTGTGCAAGTATATGTTTTAATACCTGTGGTTGTGCAAGAAGGATTTGTTGTGATAACGCCTGTGTTGTATGAGTGACCAAGGGCAACAATAACTTCTGTCTTTGTTTCATGGCAACCTGCATCTGTGCAAGTGTATGTTCTAACACCTGTAGTTGTGCAAGTGGGTTGAGTTGTAATAGAGCCATTGTCCCAATGGTGAGCGTTTGCCTGAGCTTCGCCGGAGGGAGAAACCAATTCTTCAGGAATTTCTTTTCCAAAAATGAGCCAAGCATATTCGGGGTAGTCGATAAATACGTTTCTGTTGCCCTGAATATCCTGAACTACTTCGTTTCTGCCAAGCTCCCAAGTGTCAACGGGGTCAATAATCATCCATTCAAGAAGAACGTCAACGCTTTGGAATACTTCTGTAACGGAATCAGCACCCCAAGCGGAGCCCCATCTAACCCAAACGTAAAGAACGATTCTTGCAACGTCGCCTTTAACGTTGTCAAGGGGTTCAAAATAAGTGCCGGAGTAACCGCCAAGGTAACCTGTTGCGGGATTTTTACCGTAGGTAGCAGAACCATTAGTAACTTCACCATATTTCTTGTTACCACGAGTGCTGTTAACTACTGCGTCAGAGGGACGAATGTGGTGCAAGTCTGCGCCACCGCCGGAGGTATTACCACCACCAAGTGATTGGGGCCAAACGTGTTCACGGTTCCAACCGTTCCACTGGCTCATAGTAGCAGAATATCCTGTATAAATAAGAGAAACTTTTTTGTCCTCGTTTTCACAGTCAGTTCTGTCTGCTTTATAGTGGCAATCATTGTAAGAAGATTGATATGAATGTGTGCTTTTCATAAGAGAAGCAAGAGCATTTTTAATTTCAGTTGAGCTCTTTTCAGAAAGCACGTCATAAACATTGCTTCCGGTGTAATACGAACTAGCACTTGTGCCGTTAAGAGTTGTAGCAACAACGTCACGCTGTCCTGAGTTGTATTGGCTTGAATACTTGGATGGTTGTCCTGCCGCCTGGTATATACCTGTGTCAACGTCAATAAAGGGAATAGCGAATACGCTAACCACAGTTGACTGAACAAGCATAAGAAGAACAAGGAACAAAGTTAATAATTTAAGAAATCTTTGCATTGTGAACCTCCGTTTATGCATATTTTTACACATTAATTATATCACAAAAATTTACTAAAGAAAAGACCTTTTTGAAAAAAATATATTTTTTGTAAATATTTACTATAAAGTGTTTAAAAAGGTCAAAATCTAATAACCTATTTGGTAATTTTACATATAATGAAAATAAGTGTTGAATATTGAAAAAAATTGTGTTATAATGATTATATAAAATAATAGAAACGAGGTGAATTTTATGAACAAAAGACTTTACAGATCAAGAAAAGATAAAAAGATTGCGGGTGTTTGCGCAGGATTTGCAGATTATTGCGATATCGACCCAACCTTTGTTCGTCTTGCTATGGTAGCGTTGTCAATTTTTGGCGGTGGCGGTTTGCTTTTTTATATTATTGCAGCTTTGATAATTCCCGTTGAACCTGAGGAAAATAGCGAGGTATAATATATGGCAGATTTTTTAAATTCAATTCCACCCATAGCTGTTTGTTTAATAGTTTGTTGCGCCAAAATTGTTGAAATTACAATTCAATCCCTTAAAACTTGTATGATGGTTAAGGGGCAAAGAGCAAAAGCGGCAATGCTCGGTTTTACCGAGTGTATGATTTGGGGTCTTGTTATTTCTACCATTATTAGTACGCTTGGTTCAAATTACATATTGCTTTTGTTTTACTGTTGTGGCTATGCAACAGGGCTCTTTTTGGGATCAACCATTGAAAGTAAATTGGCAATTGGAACAAGTAACCTTGAACTTATCGCCAATGATGAAAATACATTGCGTATAACTGAATATCTTAAAGAGAAGAATTTGGGATATACCGTTCTTGATGGCTATGGCTCAAAGGATAAAATGAATATGATATTTATCGTTCTCGCTCGTAAAGAAGCGCCCAAAGTATTAAAAGAAATACGTCGAATCTGCGATAATAAGGTTTTCGTGGCAGTTAGTGAAGTCAGCAAATATGCAGGTGGATACGGGATGATGAAGTAAAGGAGAAAATATGAAATCCAAAGTTTATTTTTCACGTCAAATAACACCCACAAAGGTGCTTGAACTCTATAAAATGCTTGATAAAACACTTGATGGCAGAGTTGCAATAAAAGTCCATTCGGGTGAAAAGGGAAACCAAAACTTCTTAAAACCGGAGTTTTGGGAAGAAATTATCACTCATGTTGGTGGTACGGTTGTTGAATGTAACACCGCTTATAAGGGCGAAAGAAACACAACCGAAAAGCATAAAAAGCTTATTGAATATCACGGCTGGAGCAAAAAATTCCCGGTTGAAATTCTTGATGCCGAGGGGGATGATATCGTGCTTGATATACCCGAAGGTAAAATGATAAAGAAAAATTATATCGGCAAGGGAACAGAAAAATACGATTCAATGCTTGTTCTTTCTCACTTTAAGGGACATCCAATGGGTGGATATGGCGGTGCAATTAAGCAATTGTCAATCGGACTTGCCTCATCTTATGGCAAGGCATATATTCACGGTGCAGGCGACACTAAGAAAATCTGGACTGCAGATCACGATTCCTTCCTTGAATCTATGGCAGATGCCGCAAAAAGTGTTGTTGACTATTTCAACGGTGAAATTCTTTATATTAACGTAATGAAAAATATGAGTGTTGACTGTGACTGTTGTTCTGTTGCAGAAGATCCTTGTATTGCAGATATAGGAATTCTTGCTTCCATAGATCCAATAGCAATCGACCAAGCGTGCATTGACCTTGTGTATGCAAGCTCTGATATGGGCAAGCCCCATCTTATTGAGAGAATTGAAAGTCGCAATGGCGTTCATACTATTGAAGCAGCCGCAGCACTCAATTTTGGCTCAAGAGAATATGAATTGATTGAAGTATAAACAAAGCCCGAGAAGCTTTCTTCTCGGGCAATTTTTATGCTTTGGCAGTATAGGTTAAAACGTTCAAAATAGTTTCTCCATCAATTTGAAGAGTTGTTGGCGAATCAAAGGTTACAGAAATTTCATGTCCTTTAATTATGTCAACATATTTTTTGTGAGTTGTGTGAGTGCCTTTGAAAATTTTGGGGAATATCCTAAGCAGGTTAATTTTGCCTGAATCGTGAAAAATCAAAATGCTCAACCGTCTATCCGTGTCAAGTCGGTTTTGGTTTGGAGTAGCCATCATACCTCCGCCAAAATATCTTCCTTTAAGAGTGGGAGCAAGCCAAACCTTTGTATATTCCTTTTTAACGCCGTCAACAATAACGGTAGCATTTCGGGGTTTAAAATTGAAAAGAACACCACGAATTGCAATGCTTGTGTAGTTAATGGGCTTGTCATTTTTGCTTTTTTGAATATCACCCATTTCGCAGCAATAACCGTCAATTCCAAAGCCAACGTTGTTTAAAAAACGATAAGTTTTCCCCTCAACTGTCACCTGTGGCAAGTCAATCAGATATTTTTTAATGGAATTTAAAGACGTATCTTTATATGCATTTATGTCACGGGCAAAATCGTTGCCGCTTCCAAATGGGAAATATGATATGTCCGCCTCAATGTTTTCACAAAAGTGCTTGTTTATAAAATGATTTAACGTTCCATCGCCACCGCAAATAATAATACGGTCAGTTTCCTTAAGGGAAGTGAAAAAGTCAGAGGAATTGTCATATTTGGTAATATCGGCAACAATACATTCTTCACTGAACCTTTGAGTGAGCTTTTCCGCTTCCGACTTTCCTTTTTTGTCACCTGATTGTGGGTTATAGAATATGTAAATCATGGCAAAATCCTTTCTTAAATAGTTGCTATGACACATAATACTACATTTTTCTAAAAGTTTCAACCATTATCAACAAGTGTTGAAAATTATTACCAATTTGTTAATAATTAAAAAATGAAGGAGTTAACAAAAAAGTCAACTCCTTTTTATTATTTTCTTTTTAGTCAAATCATAACTTATTCTTGTCACCCATTTAACAGTTTCGTCCTTGCAAGAGCCGTCAAGTGCGAGTGTCAACCAATGCTTTTTGTTCATGTGATATGCAGGGAATATACCACTCTCAAAATATAAATCGTCCATAATTTCGGGCGCACATTTAAGATTGACAACATCAATATAATCGTCACTGTCAATGCCAAGCTTTCGCTTTTTAATCGTCATAATAAGTGCAAACCACTTTTTGTTATCGGGATGCCTAAATACCCACGCATCCATTTCGTCCTCAAACGGACAATCATATTCAATGTTGTAAAAATCTTTAATGTAAAACATAAGTTCATTTTTTGTCATAAAATCACCTTCTTTATTAAAATTATAGCACAAATTGAATAAATTTTCAATTGTTATTGCAATTTTATTTTTTAGGTGTTATAATTAACTCAATAAATTTTGGAGGACTAAAAAATGAGAAAGAATTTTGGACCTAAATCTTGGCTTTATCCAATGCCTGTGCTTATTGTCGGCACATATGACGAAAACGGAAATCCCAATGCTATGAATGCCGCGTGGGGTGGAATATATGACACAAATCAAGTTATGGTGTGCTTAGCTCATGAGCATAAAACTACAGAAAACATAAAGAAAACAGGCGCATTTACGTTGAGCTTTGCAACTGCAGAGATGGTAGCAGAATGTGACTACGTTGGAATAGCTTCTGCAAATGACGTGCCCGATAAATTCGAGCGTGCGGGCTTCCACCATGTAAAAAGCAATTTTGTCAACGCACCCATTATCGCAGAGCTTCCAATGACCGTTGAATGTGAACTGTTAAAATTTAACGAAGACGATATTTGTATCGGTCAGATTGTAAACATCTGTGCGAAAGAAGAAATTCTCAACGAAAAGGGACAAATCGACGTTCATAAACTCGACCCCATTACATATGACAGTTCAACGCATACCTATTGGAGAATTGGGGACGCCGCAGGCAAGGCTTTTGCCGAGGGAAAGAAAATCAAATGAGCAATAAAATTAAAATATTAATCGGCACAACAAACCCATCTAAAATACCTCGTTTTCAGGGCTTTTTGAATGGTTGCAACGTCGAATTTTATACACTTCGTGACCTTGGAATTGAGAATGAACCCGAAGAATCGGGCAATACACCAATTGAAAATGCCGAGATAAAGGCACGTTTTTATGGCAGGTATTTTGATAGAGTAATCTGCAACGATTCCGGGCTTTATTTTGATTGCTTGTCCCTTGATGACCCTCGCCAACCGGGGCTTAATATCAGAACTCCGCAGGGAAGAGATAGAATGAGCGACGAAGAGAGCATAGAATACTATTCTAACCTCGTTCACTCACTCGGCGGGAAGGTACTTGCATACTATATCGACGGAATTGCCGTTTATAATCAAGGCAAAGTGCATACCTTTATGGAAACGGGTGAAGTTAACCGTGCCAGCGCATTCTATATGGTTGATACACCGTCGACTAAACGCCAAGCAGGTTGGCCACTCAACTCAATTTCTATCAATCGCAATACAAATGACTATTTTGTTGACGGTGGCAATAATAAATATGACCCCGTGCGTGAGGATATAATGATAGGGCAATATCGTGCTAGAGTAATAGAATTTCTTAAAAAATCACTTGAATTAGAATGAAAAACGCTCCCACTTGGGAGCGTTTTTCTAAAGTGCAGCTTGTTTTTCATAATCTTTGATTATGTCCCTCAATGTGCAGGGATCAGTGGCACTTGAAGCAATTTCATAAAACAAATCAAGTGCACCCTCTTTTGTTGAGGCAAAGCTTGCGCAACAAAAATCATCCTTGCTTTGAATAATAATCAAATAATAACCCCTGCAAAAATTGGAACGCAATAGTTTATATTTGATTCCATACAATTCAATTTTTTCCATAAAAGTAAAGTCCATAATAACCCCCTACAATTTGTGTTTTTATTATATCACAGTTTGGCACGCAAAAATTATTTGATTTTTGCACCCATTTTGGCACAAAATTGGTAAAATATGCCAATATCATTTAACATTTCGTATTATAAACCATAAATGGTGAAAAAAATGGCGAAACGTGGAGGTTAATATAAATATTTTCAAAATAAAAAAGCCCCCAAATTTATGGGGACTTTCTATCAAATCAAACTATTAAATAACTCAATAAATTCTTTTTCGATAACAGAAAATTCAATATAGTCAAATCTTGGTTTTGATTTTAAAGTTGGAACGTAATCAAAAATCTTCTCACCAAAAAGGGTAGTGAACTCATAATAAAGAATAGCATCATCAATTTCAAAAACCTGCTTTCTTTCTTCCTCTGAAAGCGAGGGCACCCACTTTTCAAAAATCTTATTTTGAAGCACGTCTTCAATTTCAAGATATTTGTGCAGATGCTTTTTCACAGGTCGAGTAATGTCCGCAAGGTATGCCTCGCTTCCGTCGTGGAGCAAGCAAGCCAAAATCACGTTTTGGGAATATCCTCTCGCCTGCGCTTCATAAGCACAGTTAATTGAATGAAGAGCAACTGAATAAAAGTGTTTAAAGTGACCGTTAGCACGGCAAAGAAGAGAAAGCGCGTGTGCTATATCTTCAATGTCAATGTCCTCAATTCTTGGTTCAAGGGGATAAAATTCTTTCTTTTTATAAGTTAAAATATAACTCATTTTTAAACTCCTGACTAATCATAAAATATAAGCTAATTATATCATAATCATTAAAATTTGTAAAGTAAATAATTTTATTTTTTCAATTTTGCTCTTGCCGAAAAAACAAATGTATGATATAATTATATAAAATATATTATTTGGAGGAATTATGAAAATTACAAATAGATTTTTAAAATACGTTTCATACCCAACAATGAGTGATGAAACAAGCGACACAGTTCCAAGCAGCGCAAAACAGCTTGTTTTAAGTCGTGCCATTGCAGAGGAGCTTGTTGCAATCGGTCTTGAGGAGGTTGAGCTTGACGAAAAGGGCTATCTTTATGCAACCTTGCCCGCAAACGTTGAAAATTCAACAATAACACTCGGTCTTGTGGCACACGTTGATACAAGTGACGCATGCGCAGACTACCCAATCAACGCAAAAATCGTTAAATACGACGGAAATGATATCTGCCTTAATGAAGAAAAGGGAATTTACCTCACAAAAGAGGAGTATCCCTCTCTTGAAAAATACGTTGGTGATGACCTTATCGTAACCGACGGTACAACGCTTCTTGGAGCTGACGATAAAGCAGGCGTGTGTGCAATCGTTTCTGCGGTTGAAAATATTATCGCAAGCGGTGTTCCTCACGGAAAAATCAGAATTTGCTTTACTCCCGACGAAGAAATTGGACGAGGTGCAGATCACTTCGACGTTGAAAAGTTCGGTTGTGACTATGCCTATACCGTTGACGGTGGCTCTTTGGGAGAAATTGAATACGAAAACTTCAATGCTGCCTCCGCAGTAGTTAAATTCAACGGTGTTTCCATTCACCCCGGCTCTGCAAAGGATAAAATGAAAAATGCATCCCTTATGGCTATGGAATTCAATTCACTTTTGCCTGCAGACCAAATTCCTGCCACTACTGATGGATATGAGGGTTTCTTCCATCTTATCGAAATGAGTGGCGAGTGTGAAAGTGCAACTCTTGTTTATATCATTCGTGACCACGATAAGCAGAAATTCCAAGAGAAGAAGGACCTTCTTATTGAGTGCGGGGATAAAATCAATGAAAAATATGGCATTGGCTCTTGCGCAACATACGTTAAAGATTCTTACTTCAACATGAAGGAAATCATTGATAACCATATGTATACAATAGATAGAGCAGTTGAAGCAATGGAGCAGGTAGGTGTTAAACCCATCATTGTTCCCATTCGTGGTGGTACAGATGGCGCACGTTTGTCATTTATGGGCTTGCCCTGTCCAAACATTTGCACAGGTGGAGAGAATTTCCACTCACGTTTTGAATATCTTTCTGTTCAGTCACTTAATAAGGTGGTCGAAATTGTTGAAAGAATTATCATCAATGCAACCTATGCAGAAAGGAAATAAAAATGGCAAAATTATATTTTAAATATGGAGCAATGGGCTCATCAAAAACCGCTAATGCCCTCATCACCAAATTCAATTATGAAGAAAGAGGAATGAGAGTTTGGCTTATCAAACCCTCAATTGACGATAGGGATGGTGCAGATGTTATCCGTTCAAGAATTGGACTTGAGCAAAGAGCGCAGATAATCACTCCCGATATGGATATTTTTGAGGAGTTTAAGAGCCACGTTAGTACACACGCAATCATTGCGGACGAATGTCAGTTCTTCACAAGTGCGCAGATTGACCAGCTTCGTAAAATCGTGGACGAGCTTGAAATTCCCGTTCTTTGCTTCGGACTTAGAACCGACTTCTTAACACATACCTTTGAAGGTAGCCACCGTCTTTTCGAGATTGCGGATTCTATTTCCGAAATCAAAACTATTTGCACTTGTGGTAAAAAGGCAGTAGTTAACGCAAGAATTGACGGCAACGGAAAGGTTGTTACCGAGGGCGGACAAATCCTCATCGGCGGCAACGACTCCTACGTTGCAATGTGCCACGCCTGCTGGAAAAAGGCAACAAAAGAATAAAAAACAACCCGACAGTTAACCTGTCGGGTTATCTTTTTAAATATCAATCTCAATCGAAACAGGGCAGTGGTCACTACCCATAATTTCAGTGTGAATTTTTGCCTCTTTTACCTTATCCATAATGCGATTTGAAACCACAAAATAGTCAATTCTCCAACCAACGTTCTTTTGCCTTGCTTGGAACATATAGCTCCACCAAGAGTATTCAATCTTGTCGGGATAAAGAGAACGGAAAGTGTCAGAAAAACCATTTGCCAAAAGTTCACTAAACTTGCCTCTCTCCTCGTCGGTAAATCCGGCAGAGAAGTGATTGGTTTTAGGATTCTTAAGGTCAATTTCCTCGTGCGCAACATTGAGATCTCCACAATAAATTACGGGCTTAACCTTGTCAAGCTCCATCATATAATTTCTGAGAGCATCCTCCCAAGTCATTCGATAGTCAAGTCGAGTCAACTCTCTTTGAGAATTTGGCGTGTAAACGTTCAAAAGATAGAAATTCTCATATTCAAGCGTAATCGCGCGTCCCTCGTGATCGTGTTCATCAATTCCAAGGCCGTATTTTACCGAAATCGGCTCATGCTTAGCAAAAATTGCAGTGCCGCTATATCCTTTTTTCTCTGCGCTGTACCAATATTGATAATAACCTTTCGCCTCAAATTCTGCCTGACCGGGTTGCATTTTTGATTCTTGAATAGAGAAGAAGTCCGCATTCTCATTGTTAAAAAAATCGCCAAAACCTTTATTTAAACAAGCTCTAAAGCCATTAACATTCCAAGAAATAAATTTCATAAATATCTCCTTTCATTTTCTATGAATATAATAACACAAAATTCACAAATTTTCAACTAAAATCTCTTTTCAAAGTGCAAAAAATATGCTATAATAATAAAAAATGAAAATTTTGGAGGCAAAATGAATTTATTTAAGCAAATATTGGTTTTAATCCTTGTAATTTCAATGCTTGTTTCTTGTAATATATTTCCTCATCAAGAAATTATTACAACAACTTCCATTGAATCAACAAGCGCAACCACAACATTAAAACCTACAACAACCACAACCACAACAAGTGGTGTAACAACTACAAAACCCAATATTGATTTTGACCCCGACGAAGATAACGGTCCAACAAGTGACCCCTATGTTAATATGACCGAGGCAGAGTTTTATGCAAACTATACTCCTGCAACATCATATTGGGATTCAGTTTATCGTTCTATGCATTATTTTATGTCCGGCTCAATTGAAGAGCAGGATCAAGCTCCAACCATTGCAGAAAATCAGCCAATGGAAAACGGTAAATATATTCGTAATACTTCTGCACTCTATTCAAGTGACGGAAATACATATTATGTAATTGATAGCGAAGGCAATATCGTAAATAAGATATTTAAGGGTGGCGCATATATCACTCTTGAAGAAGTAGCAGCATACGTTCTTGCATTTGGTGACGTACCTGCAAACTACACTTCAAGCAAGAAAACAAAGCCAACAAGTAGTCCCTGGGGTGAATATTTAAGACTCAACCACACCGCTTTTTCAGGCGATACAAGCAAATATCCCTATGAACCCGTGCTTCCCGACATTTCGGGATGTGGTGGCGACCTTAGATATTACGAAATTGATATTGGAACAACAGGAACTGACTGCGACCCCTCATATGATGCGGTATTGTATAACAATGGAAAAACAATCACCCGTGGAGCTGCACGAATAGTTTATACAAGATTTGATAAAAACGGAAATAAAATCATTGACATTGATGAAAAATACGTTTTCTATACCTATAACCACTATAACGATTTCCAAGAATATCTCAACTATGAAGGCGGTTGGGGAGAAATGTTTGGGAATATAACCGGTGGTGGCACTATTTCAAGCAAATATGACTATAATCCCACAGATTATGTAACCGTTGTCAGAAAGAATCTTTACAAGGGCGCAACCGAAAGCGCATGCGTTGAATACGTTGAAGTTGCGTTTATTTATTTCGACAAAAAATATGTTTTTGATGGCACTTACAGTGCTTAAGGAGGAGCTATGACTTTACAAGAAGCAATTGCAAAATTATACGCTTGGCAGAATAAACTTAGCGCATATAATCACGCAATGTCAATAATTTATTATGACGGTTCAACCGTTGCCCCTAAGAAAACCGCAGCAAACCGTGCGCATACACTTGGAATTTTAAGTGAGGAAATGTATAATCTCACCACTAACGAAGAAACTGTTGAAATGCTTGAATTTCTTGATGCCCATAAAGATGAGCTTGAAGAAAAAGAGCAGAGAATTGTGTACCTTGCTTGCAAGAGCATGAAGGAAATGAAAAAGATTCCCATTGAAGAGTATATTGCATACGAGGAATTGCTTGTAAATGCGGGCGACGTTTGGCACACCGCTAAAGAAACGGACGATTTTGAACTTTTCCGCCCATATCTTGAGCAAATTTTCGAATATAATAAGAAATTCGCAAGCTATTGCGCACCTGAAATGCACCCCTATGATTATTGGCTCGATCAGTATGAAAAGGGACTTTCAATGGAAAAGTGCGACGAATTCTTTGCAACCTTAAAGGCGAAAATTGTTCCTCTTATTAAGAAGATCGGTGAAGCAGAGCAGGTTGATGATTCTTGCATTCACGGTGAATTTGATAACCTTGCGCAAGAGAAGTTTTCACTTCAGCTTATGGAAATTATGGGCATCGACCTTGGAATTTGTGGTCTTGGTACAACAGAGCATCCATTTACAACAAGCATTGGTTCTCACCACGACGTAAGAATTACAACAAATTATGATAAAACAAACTTTGCATCTTCAATGTTCAGCGTTATTCATGAGGGTGGACACGCACTTTATGAAATGAATTCTTCTGATGATTTTGCATATACATATCTTGACGGTGGAGTTTCAATGGGTATCCACGAAAGCCAAAGCCGTTTTTATGAAAATTTGCTTGGCAGAAGTGAAGCATTTGTAAACTATGTTTATCCCAAGGTTTGTGAGTGTTTTCCCGAACAAATGAAGGGATATAGTGCAAATGATCTCTATCGTGCAATCAACCTTGTAACTCCTTCATTGATAAGGACAGAGTCGGACGAGGTGACCTATGCGTTGCACGTTATGGTTCGTTACGAGCTTGAAAAGAGAGTAATGAGTGGCACACTTGAAGTAAAGGACCTTGCAAATGAATGGAAAAAGCTCTATAAAGAATATCTTGGAGTTGACGTTCCCAATGATAGAGAGGGTGTCCTTCAAGATAGTCACTGGTCAGGCGGCAGTGTTGGATATTTCCCATCCTATGCCTTGGGCTCTGCATACGGTGCGCACCTTCTTCATAAGATGAAAGAAGAGGTCGACGTTGATAAATGTCTTGCCGATGGTAATTTCGAGGCAATTAATGCTTGGAATAGAGAATACATTTGGAAATACGGTTGTCTTAAAAATCCCGACGAGCTTCTTAAAAATGCTCTTGGTGAAGAATTTGATCCTACTCATTTCACTAATTACCTTGAAGAGAAGTATTCTAAAATATACAATCTTTAAAATAACTAAAAGAAGCACTTCGGTGCTTCTTTTTTTATAAAACTATTGACAAATCTAAATATATGTGATAAAATAACACTTGATATATAACAAATGTTATACAAGGAGAATACTATGCCCCCAAAAATTAAAGTAACTAAAGAAGAAATTATAAAAACAACAGTTGAGCTTGTTCGTGAAAACGGACAAAACGCAATCAATGCAAGGGCTATTGCCGCCTCTTTGAATTGCTCAACCCAACCAATATTTTCAAATTTTGAAAGTATGGAAGAGCTTGAACAAGCCACAATACTTTCTGCCTATGAAATATATCTTAATTTTATTAAAAGTGAAGTCGAAAGTGAAAAATATCCCAAATATAAGGCATTCGGAATGGCATATATAAGATTTGCCAAGGAAGAAAAAGAACTTTTCAAGCTCCTTTTTATGCGTGACAGAACGGGCGAGGAAGCCACAATGTCACCCGATTTTGAAGAATCCGTTCAAATGATAATGGAAGCGAATAACGCGTCCTATGAAACAGCAAGTATAATTCACTTTGAATTGTGGAGCTGTGTGCACGGCATTGGAACAATGCTTGCCACTTCATTTATGCCACTTGAATGGGATGCTATCAGCAATATCTTAACTGACGTGTATCAAGCCATACGCGCAAAGCACATCTCGGAGGTAAATAATAATGTATGCAATTAAAATAGAAGGACTTACAAAAAGATATAAAGACGTTACTGCAGTTGACAATTTAACTTTGTCGATAGAAAGTGGCGAGTTGTTCTCGTTGCTTGGAGTAAATGGCGCAGGTAAAACAACAACAATCAAAATGCTTTCTTGCATAACAGAGCCAACTGACGGTTACGCATACTTGCTTGGCAACAGTATACGAAGCGATATAGAAGCGGTAAAAACGCTCATTGCGGTTTCTCCTCAAGAAACTGCAGTAGCGCCTGCACTTACTGTGCGTGAAAATCTTGAGCTCATATGCGGAATACACAACTTTTCTAAAGAAAAAAGAGAAAGCAAGATTGAAGAACTTTCTAAAATGCTTTCATTAGAAAGCGTAATGAATAAACGCGCAGGCAAACTTTCAGGTGGATTTGCACGTCGCTTAAGTATCGCCATGGCACTTATAAGCGAGCCGAAAATCCTTTTTCTCGACGAGCCAACCTTGGGGCTTGACGTTATTGCAAGAAGTGAGCTTTGGGAGGTAATCAAATCCTTAAAAGGCAAGGTCACAATTATTCTTACAACTCACTATATGGAGGAGGCAGAGGAGCTTTCCGATAGAATTGGCATTATGAAAAACGGCAAGCTTCTGATTTGTGATACTCCGAATGCTATTAAAGCACAAACTAACGAAGATAGCATTGAAAAAGCATTTATTAAAGTGGTAAAGGAGGCATAAAAATGAGAATGTTAACGTTTGCAAAACGAAATTTTAAAGAAATTATCCGCGACCCATTAAATCTTTGCTTCCTGTTTGGATTTCCCATTGTTCTTTTGCTTCTTTTAAGTGCAATTCAAGCTAATATTCCGGTGGATATGTTTAAAATTGAGCATCTCGCCCCCGGAATTGCAGTTTTCGGTCTTGCATTCATGACATTGTTTTCTGCCACTTTGATAGCTAAGGATAGACAAAGCAGCTTTATGCACCGACTCTATACTACTCCAATGAAGCCCACAGACTTCATTCTCGGTTATGCACTCCCATTAATTCCAATTGCAATAGCAGAGGGGATTGCTACCTATATTTTCGCAATCATTTTGGGACTTAACATTAGCATAAACATATTTATATCTATCTTATTTTTGATACCAATTGCACTTTTGTATATCGGAATTGGACTTTTATGCGGTAGTGTATTCAACGATAAACAGGTTGGGGGTATTTGTGGAGCGCTATTAACCAATGTTTCCGCTTGGTTTTCGGGAATTTGGTTTGACCTTGAGCTTGTTGGAGGCACTTTTAAAAAAGTGGCATACGCTCTTCCCTTTGTGCATGCGGTGGAGCTTGAAAGAGATATGGTGAGTGGAGATTTGATCGGCGCGACGGAACACGCTCTTCCGGTGCTTATATATGCTTTTGCGGCAAATGTGTTGGCGGTTGCGTGCTTTTTAAGACAAATGAAA
>JAZTWO010000029.1:0-2076 GCA_045635885.1 Eubacteriales bacterium
CTTTGGAATTTTACATTAAATCGCAGATACACCTTTAAGTCTGCGGCAAATGTACCGATTGCAATGGCGAAAGTGTTTGGCTTTTATCTTTTATTCACGCCGCTATCTACATATCTTGGCAATATGGCTGAAGGTTATGGAATAAATGATTTTATTATCTTAATTGTGACGATGTTGGCAAATTTTGTGTTAGAGTTTCTATTCTGTAAGTTTGTGGTATATCGTGGCAAGGAAGATACTTTGAAATAATATAAATATAAGATGTTGAAAGGATAATCTTTTATGAACAGAATGAACGAAAAATATGAATCTCTGTTTACACCGTGGAAAATCGGTAATGTGGAAATTAAAAACAGAATCGTAATGTGTCCTATGGGCGGAACATCACTTTTTGGATGGTTTGAACTTACCGGATGTGGATTTGACAAAGAAGCAGCAAAGCTTTTTTTAGAGCGAGCAAACAACAATGTTGGTCTTATCATCCCCGGCATTGCTCCTCTTCGTGATACTTTTTTCGGAAAGTGGCTTTGGCAAAATCCTAAAATGTTTGAACAGCTGAAAGAATTTATGGATGAAATTCATAAAACAGGAGCTAAGCTTTTTGTTCAGCTTACCGCAGGTATGGGAAGAAGCTGGGCGATTACAGAACTTGTTGCCCCACTTCATAGAAATAAAATAACCCGTGCTCTTGTAAAGCCTATAATAGATACAAATCACGAACTTGCAAGTCCGAGTCCTCAGCCTTCAAGATGGGCACATGATATTATCTGCCCTGAAATGACTATTGAGCAAATTCATGAAATTATAGAAGCTTTTGCAAAAACAGCAAAGCTTTGCCGTGATGCAGGTGTCGACGGTGTTGAAGTTCATGCAGTGCACGAGGGTTATCTTCTTGACCAATTTGCAATAGAATTCTTCAATAAGCGTACCGATGAATATGGCGGAAGTTTTGAAAATCGTTATCGGTTTGCGGCAGAGGTTGTAAAAGCAATAAAAAAAGAATGTGGTAAGGATTACCCCGTATCACTTCGTTATTCCGTTGAATCTAAAATGAAAGGTTTCTGTGAGGGGGCTATGCCCGGCGAAGATTATGTGGAAGTTGGCAGAAATATGAGAGAATCCGAAAAAGCTGCAAAATATTTGCAGGATGCAGGATATGATATGCTCAACGCCGATAACGGCACATACGATTCATGGTATTGGGCACATCCACCGATGTACATGCCTGAAAACTGCAATCTTGATGATGTATCACATATAAAGAAGTTTGTTAATATTCCTGTTGTGTGTGCAGGCAGAATGGATGCAGAGGTCGGTGCAAAGGCAGTTGCTGACGGAAAAATTGATGCTGTCGGTGTTGCCCGTCAGTTCCTTGTCGACCCCCAGTGGATAACAAAGCTGATTGAGGACAGAATCGAGGATATCAAGCCTTGCATATGTTGTCACAGTGCTTGCTTCAATTTCTCATCTTCAAAAGGACACGCAAACACACAAGATCTGACTGACACAATGGGGCTTTCACGTTGTGCATTAAATCCCGAAACAATGCAGTCAAAGAAGTACAACATCAAAAAGGCAAAGAAGTCCAAAAATGTTGCAGTAATCGGCGGTGGCATAGGCGGTATGGAAGCTGCCATTCTTCTCTCAAAAAGAGGACACAATGTTACTCTCTACGAAAAGACAGATGAGCTTGGCGGTGTATTTGTTGCCGCATCTGCTCCTTCTTTCAAGGAAAAGGACAGAGCACTTATTGCGTGGTACATAAGAGAACTTAAAAAGCATCCCATTACAGTTAAGATGAATACTGAAATAACAGACGTTAAATCTCTTGGTGCTGACGAAATAATTATTGCAACAGGAGCTAAAGCGAAAAACATCCCCGTAAAAGGTGCAGATAAGGCTATTGAAGCGATAGATTATCTTCTTGGAAAGAAAGATGTTGGCGAAAATGCTATAGTAATCGGTGGTGGTCTTACCGGATGTGAAATAGCATACGACCTTTATCTGAAAGGTAAAAAACCAACAATTATTGAAATGCAGGATGACCTTATTACAACAAAAGGTGTATGCCTTGCC